>CAWEUU010000005.1:0-337742 GCA_963812335.1 uncultured Solirubrobacterales bacterium
GTCGATTCAGCCCTTGTCGGGGCGGTCCGGGTAGATCTCGTCGATCGTGACGAGGGCCCGGTAGGGGGCGGCCGCGGCCGCTTCTATGGCTTCTCCGCCGCCCGCAAGGCGGTCGACCACGGCGATCACGGCGACGGGCTCAAGGCCCTGCTCGCCGACCCGTTCGATCGCCTTCACGGTCGAGCCGCCGGTGGTGACGGTGTCCTCGACGACGAGCACCCTGTCGCCCTCCTCCACCGGGCCCTCGACCCAGCGCTGCAGGCCGTGCTGCTTGCGCTCAGCGCGGACGAAGAAGCCGACGAGCCCCTCTCCGGCGGGGACCGCGAGCGCGGCACAGCTGGGCGGGATCGCCGCGGTCGCCGGGCCGCCGACCGCGCTCGCCCCGGCCTCGACCGCCGCCGCCGCGATCAGCTCGCCGGCCGCCCGGAACCCGGCCGGCCGCAGCAGCGCCCGCCGCGCATCGACGTAGTACTGCGCCGTCGCCCCGCTCGCCAGCGTCACCTCGCCGACGATCAGCGAGTGCTCGCGCAGCTCGGCGAGCAGGGTCCGCTTGGCCGCGTCCAGGTCAGGCATCTGGGCCGCTCACCAGATGAAGATGTCTTCGCCGTACCGAATCCGGCGGTAGATCTCCGGCTGGTCGGCGACGAAGGTGCGCAGGCAGCCGTGGCTGGCGGGGTAGTGCGGCACCGATTCGTAGCCGTGCACCGCGTAGCCGCCGTAGAAGTACCAGGAGTAGTACATGCCGTGCGAGTTGTAGCCGGGTTCGGTGCGGATGAACCGGTAGTGGCCCGTGACCGTCGGGGTCGAGGACTTGCCGGAGGAGATCGGGTAGATCGCGTAGGCCTTCCTGCCCTTGGCGAAGACGAGCACCTGCTTGCCGAGCGGCGCCTCGACGTGACGGCCGGCGCCGGGGTGGCGCACGCGGTAGCCGCCACGACCGGCGAAGACGCGCTTGACCAGGCCCTTGCCGGCGCGGAAGCTGCGGCTCATCCCGTTGACTTTGCGGTAGGCGAGCACGCCGCGCGCGGTCGCCGAAGCAGCGCTGTTGGCGATGTAGCCGAGCTTGCGCATCGCCCGACGACGACGACGCCGCACTGGCCTTGTGCAGGCCGGAAGCGGACCTTCCAGCTCTTGCGCACGTGCCGTCGCCGCCAGCCGCCGTCCTTGTGGCTGGCGCTGACCGCGTACTGCCCGCCTCACGGCGGATCTTCGCGCGGAACGCCGTCGCCCTTGCCCTTGCCGCCCGAGCTTGCGCTGACCCGCTCGCCGTCGAGGAGAAGTGACCTCGACCCGCTGCCCGGCACGAGGGCTCGACCGTGCCACCGGGACTTGCCGAGATCGCGCGCGGCCCCTTCAGGTGCCGATCTCGATCTTACCGCGCGGCGGGCACCGCGGCGCAGCCTTCGCCCGGCAGCGCGCGTGCGGCGAGGGCCGAGCAGCGGCGAGGTCGGGCGGAGCTTCACCGCCGAAATCCTACTGGCCGATCAGGGCGACGGAGTTGTTCAGCATGTGCAGCAGGATCCCCGGCAGGATCGAGCCGGTCTTCTCGTAGAGCAGGCAGAGGATGAAGCCGAAGGCGATCAGCGGCGGCACGGCGCTGATCCCGGTGAGCGCGTGCAGGGCGCCGAAGACCAGGGCCGCGACCGCGGCGGCGATCCAGCGCGGGTAGCGGTTTCGCAGCCCGCCGAAGAGCATGCCGCGGAAGCAGAGCTCCTCGCTGACCGGCGCCGCGATCGCGATCAGCAGGATCTGCACCGGCAGCGCCCCGAAGCCCTCGGCGATGTCCTCCTGTTCGGGCACGCCGAAGATGCCCGCGTAGACGATCGCGAAGAGCAGATACGCCCCGATCGCCGCCGCGCTCCACTTCAGCGCCGCGCCGAGCCGGAAGCCGCCGCACCCCCAGCCGCGCCAGCATCTCGCCCAGCGTCCTCGCCCCCCAGCGCGCCGCCAGGGCGAGCGGGACCAGCAGGAACGCCAGCGCGGTCGCAAGCTGCACGGCGACGTTGGCCGGGGTGCTGAGATCCCCTTCGCCGGGACCGTCGACGATCACCACCGGCACCCCGAGCAGAATTCCAACCCCCAATGCCAGCACCACCCCCAACACGGCGGCGCCCGCGCCCCAGTTGGCGTACGGGAAGGACCCCGGGGGTCGATCCGGCGGAGCCTCCCCGCTGTTCGCTCCGGCGGATCGACCCCCGGGGTCCCCTGCGGCTAAGTTGCTGTCCATGACGCCGCCAGTCTCCCAGGTCTCGCGGTCCCGAAAGACCCGCCTGCGCTTCCTGCGCCGGCTGCTGATCCTGACCGTCTTCCTCGTCCTCGCCGGGATCGCGATCGGCCAGTTCACCGAGCTGAAGCGGGTCGCCACGGCGATCCTCGCCTCGACCGCGGTGCTGGCCGCGATCGTCGGCTTCGCCTCCCAGCACACGATCGCCAACGTCGTCGCCGGGGTGATGCTGGCGGTCTCCCAGCCCTTCCGGATCGGCGACCGGATCAGCTTCGAAGAAGTCGAGGGCCGGGTCGTCGACATCACCCTCTCCTACACCTACGTCAGCCCCGGCGACGGCACCTCGGTCGTGATCCCCAACCAGATGCTGGTCGAGGGGATCGTGCACAACCTCTCCACCGCCGACACCGAAGCCTGAGCGGCCGGGTCGGCGCAGCTGCCCGGATACCCTTTTTGCGATGACGCAGCGCAACCGCCGACGTCAGCGCCACCGGGGGGGAGCGGGCGGCAAGTTCCTCTTCGTCGCCCTCGGCGTCGTCGCCCTGCTCGCGGTGGCGGCGGTCGGAATCGCCTCCTGGGTGCTCGACGTCGCCGCCGACGCTCCCTCGCTCGCCTCCTGTAGGCCGATCGAGAAGGGCGGCAACTCGGTCCTCTACGCCGGCGACGGCAGCCGGCTCGGCGATCGTCGAGTCCGACGAGGCGCGCACGCCGGTCTCGATCAAGCGCATCCCGGGGCGGGTGCAGCAGGGAACGGTCGCGATCGAGGACGAGCGCTTCTTCGAGCACGGCGGGATCGACCCGGAGGGCATCGCCCGCGCCGCGCTGAAGAACCTCGAAGCGGGCGAGACCGTGGAGGGCGGCTCGACGATCACCCAGCAGCTCGTGCGCAACCTCTGCATCTCCAACCCGACCCGCGACCTCGAACGCAAGATCATCGAGGCGAAGCTGGCGATCGAGTACGCGAAGCGCCACAGCAAGCGCGAAGTCCTCGGCCAGTACCTCAACACCGCCTCCTACGGGACGATCGAGGGCAGCACGGCGATCGGCGTCCAGGCCGCCTCGAAGATCTACTTCTCGCGCCCGGTCTGGAAGCTGAAGCTGCGCCAGGCGGCGCTGCTCGCCGGCCTGCCGCAGGCGCCGACCACCTACAACCCGGTGCTCAACCCCGACGGCGCGCGCGCCCGCCGCAACTCCGTGCTCTCCCAGATGGCGAGGCTCGGCTACGTCTCACGCCGCCAGGCGCGCAGGGCGCAGGCGCTCGGCCTCGGGCTGGACCTCGACCGCGGCTACTTCTCCAAGCGCCAGCCCTACTTCTTCGACTACGTCGAGGACAAGCTGATCGAGGCGCTACGGGGTCAACACCGTGCGCAAGGGCGGGCTCGAGGTCTACACGACCGTCGACCCACGCCTGCAGGAGGTCGGCCTGGAGGGGATGCAGTCGGCTCTGCCCTACCCCGAAGACCCCGCCTCGGCTCTGGTCTCGATCGACCCGCGCGACGGCTACATCAAGGCGATGGTCTCCAGCACCGACTACGACGACAGCAAGTTCAACCTCGCCGCCCAGGGCCACCGCCAGCCCGGCTCGACCTTCAAGACCTTCGTGCTGACCACCGCGATCAAGCAGGGGATCGATCCCTACTCGACCTACTACACCTCCAAGCACCTCGACCTCGACCTCGAGGAGTGGGGGCACTGGGAGGTGAGCACCGCCGACGAGGGCTACCAGGGGACGATCAACCTGAAGCAGGCGACGGTCGCCTCCGACAACACCGTCTTCGCCCAGCTCGACCTCGACGTCGGGCCGCGCGCGGTCAAGGCGACGGCGAAGTCGATGGGGATCGAATCCGAGCTCGACGGGATCCCGGCCGAGGGGATCGGCGGCCTGCGGATCGGCGTCTCGCCGCTGGAGCTGGCCAACGCCTACGCGACCCTCGCCGCCGGCGGCGTCCGCCGCAACCCGATCGCGATCCGCCGGGTCGAGTTCCCCGGCGGTCGCATCGACAAGCCCGAGGCCGCCGACCCGCGCCGCGTCGTGCCCGAGGCCGCCGCCTACGAGGTCTGGCGGCTGCTGCACGACAACATCACCGAAGGCACCGGAACCGCCGCCTACACCGGCTGCCCCGGCCAGGGCGGCAAGACGGGGACGACCGACAACTACACCGACGCCTGGTTCACCGGCATCCAGCCCAACCTGGCGACCGCGGTCTGGGTCGGCTACCCGGAGTCCAACGAGATCGAAATGACCAGCGTCCACGGCTCGATCGTGTTCGGCGGCACCTTCCCGGCGCAGATCTGGCACTCGCTCTACGCCGACGCCGAAGTCCCCTGCGAGGAATACGAGCAGCCCGCGCAGGAGATCAGCTGGGCGCCCTTCTTCGGCACCTACACGGCTGGGCCGCCGGACAGCAAGGGCGCCGGATCGGACTTCGAAGCCGAGGAGGGCGAAAGCCGAGCGGAGCGCCTGGGCAAGGAAGCGACCGGCGGCTACGACCCCGACGCCTACGCCCCAGGCGCGGGCCAGGAACCGACCCCCGTCCCACCGCCGCCCCCGTCCGGCGGAGGAGGCGGCGCAGGCGTAGACACCGGCGCCGCGGCCGGTTGAGCGGCCCCCGCAGGCGAATCTGCAAAAAGGGCTTGTATACGTGCCTTTATGCAGATTCGGTCGACGGCCGCTGGGCGTGGGGCGCGATCTTCGCCCTGGTCGCCGCCTTTGCCGTGGCGCCGGTGCTGCTCTCGCACGATGTCTACTGCTACGTCGACTACGCGCGCCTGGGGGTCGTCCACGGCCTCGATCCATACGTCTACGCGCCGGCAGCCGAACCCTTCGACCCCGCCTACGCCCGTGTCACCTGGATCGACGCGACCAGCGCCTACGGCCCGCTGTTCACCCTCATCACCTACCCCGTCGCCTGGCTGCCGGTCAATGCCGCGGTCGCGGCGCTGAAGGCGCTCGGCGCCCTCGCCGTCCTCGGCATCGCGACCCTCGTCTACCGCGTCGCCCCGTCCCGCGGCGTCTCCCCCCTTCCCGCCGCTGCCTTCGTCGCCCTCAATCCCCTGGTCCTGATCCACGTCGTCGGCGGCGCCCACAACGACGGCCTGGCGATGTTCGCCGCCACGTTCGGCCTCGCCGCGATGCTCAGCGCGAGAGAGGCAGGCGCCGGCGCCGCCTTCGTCGCCGCCTTCGCGATCAAGGCCCCGGCGGCGCTTGCCGCCCCCTTCGCCCTGCTCGCCTCGCTGCGCGCTGGACTTCCGCCGGGCTCCAGCACGGTCAAGGTCCGACACGGCGCAACTCGTGGGCCAACCGCTCTGCTGCTCGGCGGAGGGGCGGCGGCGATCGCGATCGGCCTCGCCTCCTACGCCGCCTTCGGCTGGAACTGGCTCGACGCCCTCGGCCTCGCCGGCGAGAACCAGGATCGCACGACCCACATGAGCATCCCGATCACCGTCGCCCGCCTCAGCGGCCTCGACCCCAGCGCGGTCCGCGCCACGGCCCTGGCCCTCTTCGCCCTCGCCTTCCTCTACCTGCTGCTCAGGACCTGGCGGGGCATGGACTGGATCCGCGCCTCGGCCTGGTCCTCCTTCGCCCTCCTCCTGGCAACCGCCTGGCTCCTCCCCTGGTACCTGATCTGGGCCCTTCCCCTCGTGGCCCTGTCCCGCGACCGCCCCCTCCAACTCCTAATCCTGGCGCTGACGGCGTTCCAACTCCCCGCCCGGATGCCGCTATGAGCATTCGATCGGAGGGGGAGGGTGTCCCTCGAACCGGCGGATACTCACGACCGCTAAAGAATCTCCGGCGCGGGAACCTCGGGATCGCCGTCCCGCGCCTCCGCCTCTTCCTCCTCCGGCGAGGCATGGACGATCCCGGTCGGGACCGACCATCCCTGGCGCCTGCCGATCGCCGTGGCGAGGCCGACGTAGGCCACCTCGACCACGGTCATCACGCCGCGCACGGCGATCGCGATCAGCGAGCCGAGCGCGAAGCTGCCGCCGGGAACTGCTCCCTTCACCGCCCAGGCGAAAGCGGCGTCGCGGATGCCGAGCCCGGCCGGGGCGACGAGGGTGACCAGCGCGGCGACGTAGCCGACCGCCTGCGCCGAGCCGACGGTGAGGATCTCACTCGGCGGGACGCTGGTCACCGAGCGCGCGACGCAGTAGATCCCGAGCGAGACCACGCCCCAGACGAGCACGTAGTAGGCGATCAGGGTGAGCACGCCGCGCAGCGGGATGACTGCCGGCAGCGGATCGCGGCCGAAGGCGCGCAGAGCGCGATTCGCGAGCGGGCCGAAGACGCGCGGCTGCAGGATCGCGATCGCCAGCGGGAGGATCAGCAGCACCGCCCAGCGCAGCGGCTGGCCCTCGAGGTCGGGGTGGCTGATCAGGAAGTAGGCGGCGAAGGCCATCCCCGCAGTTGCCGAGATCGCCTGCTCATAGGCGATGCTGGCCACGGTGAGCCGGCGCGGCACCCCCGCCCGCTCGGAGAGCAGCACCCGGCCGAGCACGTAGAGGACGCTGCCCGGCACGTAGCGGGCCAGCAGCGGCTGGCCCCAGGCGACCTGCGCGCGGCCGACGCCGATCGGGTGATCGAGGAAGCGCAGGATCAGGTCCCAACCGAGCGCGCTGAGCACGTAGAAGGCGATCAGGCCGAGGAAGGCGGGGGCGAGCCAGACAAGGTGGAAGTGGACGCCCTGGTCCTGAATCTCCGCCCACTGGTTGACGACGGTGAGGACGAGGAAGCCGAAGACGAGGATCGCGATGCCGAGCTGGATCGCGAGGCGGACTCGCTTGCTGCGCGGCGGTCGGGTGCCGACCTTGGCGCCGGCCTCGCCGATCCGGTGTAGGAGTGGTCGTTCCTCTGCCACGTCTGCCGCACCTTAGTGGGGTCGGGGGCTGCCACCGGGTGCCCGCTGAGGGGAGAATGCGCACATGGGCGAGTTCGAGTTGATCGAGCGGATCAGGCGGAAACTGCCGCAGGCCGGGTCGCGGGTTCGGCTCGGCAGCGGCGACGACGCGGCGATCTCCGTTCCCGGCGGCGCCACCGCGACGTCGGTCGACGCGCTGATCGACGGCGTCCACTTCAGGCGCGAGTGGTGCAGCCCGGCGCAGATCGGCGCCAAGGCGCTCGCCGCCGCCCTCTCCGACCTCGCCGCGATGGGGGCCGAGCCGGGCGAGGCCTACGTCGTCCTCGGCGTCCCCGCCGATCTCGACGAGGACGGCTGCGTCGAGTTGCTCGACGGGATGGCGGCGCTGGCGGAGGAGAGCGGCACGACGCTCGCCGGCGGCGATGTCACCCGCGCCCCGGCCCTGACGCTCGCGGTCACGGTCGTCGGCCACGCCGGCGATGCGGCCGCGTTCGTCACCCGCTCCGGCGCCCGCCCGGGCGACGCGCTCGTCGTCACCGGTGAGCTCGGCGGCGCCGCGGCCGGCCTTCTCCTCCTGGCGGGCCCGGAGCAAGCGCGTTCGCCCTTTGTCGACCCAGGCCGGACAAACGACGAACGCGCCCGTGGGCTGATCGGGCGACAGCTCGAGCCGCGGCCGCGGCTGGCGGCGGGACAGGCGCTTGCGGCGGCGGGGGCGACGGCGATGATCGACCTCAGCGACGGGCTCGGCGGCGACGCCGGGCACGTCGCCAGGGCGAGCGGCGCCGGGCTGCGCATCGACGCCGGCGCCCTGCCGATCCAGGCCGGCGTCGCCGAGGTCGCCGCGACCGCGGGCCGCGACCCGCTCGAGCTCGCCGCGGGGGGCGGCGAGGACTACGAGCTGCTTGCCGCGCTACCGCCCGGCCGGCTCGAGGCCGCCGCCGCGGGGGTGGAGAGGCAGGGGACGCGAGTGACCCGGATCGGCGAAGTCGTCGCCGGGGAAGGGGTCGAGATCAGGCTGCCTGACGGCGGGCTTCTGCCGCCGGCAGGCTTTGACCAGCTGGGCTGATCGCCGGCCCGACCAGAAGCTCGCGGACGCTGCGGCGGCGCAGCATCGCGCGCGCCACAAGCTCCGGCTCGGGCCGGTAGGTGCCGTTCTCGACAAGGCTTTTCAGCTGACTCTGCTGCATTGCTTTTGCTCGTATCGGCCGGCCGCCGGGGAACCTTAGTTCTTGGTACTCGCACATACGTCCAAGGAACCAACTTCCGCCCCATGTGCCGGGAGGGCGCAGGGCGGCAAGTACGATTTCTCCATGCCGAACGGGTCCACGCGGATACTGCTCGTCGACGACGAGCAGTCGGTCCAGACACTGCTCAGCTATCCGCTGCGCAAGGACGGATACCACGTCACCTCGGCGCTGGACGGTCGCGAGGCGCTGGAGCGCTTCGAGGAGGCCCGCTTCGACCTCGTCGTGCTCGACCTGATGCTGCCCAAGCTCGACGGCGTCGAAGTCTGCCGTCAGCTGCGCCGCAGCAGCCAGGTGCCGATCATCATGCTGACCGCCAAGGGCAGCGAGACCGACAAGGTCGCGGGGCTCGAGGTCGGCGCCGACGACTACATCACCAAGCCGTTCTCGATGCGCGAGTTCCGCAGTCGCGTCAAGGCGGCGCTGCGCCGCTCGCGGATGGCATCCGATCCGCCGGACGAGGAGCCGATCGAGCACGCGGCGTTGCGGATCGACCCCGCCCGCCGCCTGGTCGCCCTGAACGACAACGAGGTCGCCGCGACCTACGTCGAGTTCGAGATCCTCAGCGCGCTGGCGCGCTCGCCCGGCAAGGTGCTGAGCCGGGAGACGCTGCTCGAGCGCGTCTGGGGCGACTCCGACTACCGCGACCCGCGCACGGTCGACGTCCACATCCGTCACCTGCGCGAAAAGATCGAGACCGACCCCAAGCAGCCCGAGTACCTGTTCACCGTGCGCGGCGTCGGCTACCGCTTCCGCGAATGAAGCAGCTCCGGCTCACCCCGCTCGGCAACCGGATCACGACGACGGCGGTCGCGATCGCGGCGGGGACGTCGGTCGTCATCTACGTCTGGGTGGTCGCGATCGAAGGCCAATCCGAGGCCGCCGGGCCGATCCTGGTCGGCACCGCGATCGCGCTTCTGATCGCCGTCGGCTTCGGCTTCTACTCGGCGCAGCTCGTGATCCAGCGAGTGCGGCGGATCGAGGATGCGGCCCGCAAGGTGGCCGACGGCGACTTCGCCACCCGCATCCCCGTCGACTCCTCCGGCCAGCTCGGCCAGCTCGCCCGCACCTTCAACGAGATGCAGCGCCGCCTGGCGGAGCTCGACAGCGCCCGCAAGCAGTTCATCGCCAACGCCTCGCACGAGCTGCGCACGCCGATCTTCAGCCTCGGCGGCTTCGTCGAGCTGCTCGACGAAGAGGACCCGAGCCCGGAGGAGCGGGTCGAGTTCGTGCGCACGATGCGGCGTCAGATCGAGCGCCTGACCAAGCTCACCGGCGACCTGCTCAACCTCTCCCAGCTCGATGCCGGCGGGATCGTGATGGCGCTGCGCAGCGTCGACCTGAGCTCACTCGCGCGCGACGTCGTGCGCGAGTTCGGCGCCCGCGCCGAACTGCGCGGCTCGCGCCTGGAGCTGCGCACGCCCCCGGACCGGCAGGTGATCGCCATGGCCGACTCCGAGAGGGTGCGACAGATCATCCGTATCCTGCTCGACAACGCCCTCACCCACACGCCCGAGGGCACCAGCGTCACCGTGACCATCTATTCCGCCGACCAACGCGCCGAGCTGACCGTCTCCGACAACGGCACCGGCATTCCACAGCGGGTGCAGCAGCGGATCTTCGAGCGCTTCTACACGGCCGACTCCGCCGGCGGCTCGGGTCTGGGCCTGGCGATCGCGCGCGAGCTCGTGCAGCGGATGGACGGGGGCATCGCGATCTCCTCGACCCGTCGCTTCACCGCCTTCACGCTCGACCTGCCGCTCGCTCCACCGGGGACGCCTGCGCCTGCCCTCGCCGACCCGGCGAAGGCCCCCGCGTGAGCCGGCCGGGGCGCGTTACTGCACCCATGGGTCAGAGAGGCGCCCGAGCGACGCTGCTCCTGCTCGCGCTGGCGCTGCTCGGTGGCTGCGGCAGTGAGGACGGCGGCTCGGGGAGCGGCGCGTCCGCGGCGAAGACGACGACCCAGGTCGTCGTGCAGGCGGCCGGCGGCGGCTTCGACGCGGCCGCGGTCTACCGCCAGGCGTCCCCCGGCGTGGTCACGATCCGCTCGATCTTCGACCAGGGCGCCGCCGAAGGCTCCGGCTTCGTGCTCGACACCGACGGCAGGATCGTCACCAACGCCCATGTGGTCACCGAGGGAGAGGGCGAGGATCGCGAAGAGGCGAAGGCGGTCTTCGTCGAGTTCCCCGACCGCAACGTCGTGCCGGCCAAGATCGCCGGCTTCGATCCCTTCGCCGACGTCGCCCTGCTCGAGGTCGAGCCGGATGGCTTCAAGCTGAAGCCGCTGGAGCTGGGCGACGACGACGAACTGGTGGTCGGCCAGCCGGTGGCGGCGATCGGCAGCCCCTTCGGCGAGCAGCAGTCGCTCTCGGTCGGGATCGTCTCGGCGACCGACCGCTCGGTCGGCTCGCTGACCCAGTTCCAGATCGAGGGCGCGGTGCAGACCGACGCCTCGATCAACCCCGGCAACTCCGGCGGCCCGCTGCTCGACGCAGCGGCGCGGGTGGTCGGCATCAACCAGCAGATCGAGACCAACTCCGGCGCCAACGACGGCGTCGGCTTCGCCGTGCCGATCTCGGCCGTGAAGCGCTCGCTGGCACAGCTGCGGCGCAGCGGCAGCGTCGACTACGCCTACATCGGCGTCTCCAGCCAGGCGCTGTATCCACAGCTCGCGGAGAAGCTCGGGCTCGACGTCGACCACGGCGGGCTCCTGGCCGAAGTGGTGGCGGGCAGTCCGGCCGACGAGGCCGGCCTCGAGGGCGGCGACGACAAACTCCGCTTCCAGGGGATTCCCTACGAGACCGGCGGCGACACGATCGTCGCCGTCGACGGCCACGAGGTGGTCGAGCCGGACGACCTCGCCCGATTTATCTCGACCTCCCGACCGGGCGAGACGGTGACGCTCGACGTCCTCCGTGCGGACGGGGATCGAGAAAAGGTCGAGGTCACTCTGGGCAAGCGCCCGGTCGCCGAGCCCGGCGGCTGAGCGGCCTGCGCGTCGTCCAACCGCCGTTGCCTGTAGAAATCGCCGATGCTTCAGGAAGTCACCCTCGGCCAGAAGTCCCTCTCGGACTACACCCACATCGCCGGCAAGGAGTTGAGCGAGCGCATCCGCGAGCTCGCCGAGCCGCTGAAAGGGCAGCGCGTCCTGCACGTCAGCGCGACCGCGTTCGGCGGCGGCGTCTCGGAGATCCTCTACACGATCGTGCCGCTGATGCGCGATGTCGGCGTCGACGCCCACTGGCACGTGATCTTCGGCAAGGAAGAGTTCTTCAACGCGACCAAGCTGCTGCACAACTCGCTGCAGGGGGCCGAGGAGTCGCTCAGCGACGAGCAGTGGGCGGTCTTCGACGAGATCAACGAGATCAATGCCGACGGGCTGAAGGGCGAGTGGGACACGATCATCGTCCACGACCCGCAGCCGATCGGGCTGCGCCGCGGCGCCGGCGCGAAGAGCCGCAACTGGGTCTGGCGCTGCCACATCGACGTCTCTGAGCCGAACCCGGCGCCGATCGCCCGCCTGCAGCCGCTGATCGAGGAGTACGACGCGACCGTCTGGCACATGCCCGCCTACGTGCCGAACGGGATGAACGGCCACGACGGGATCCGCATCGTGCCGCCGGCGATCGACCCGCTCTCACCGAAGAACATGGCCTTCTCTCCCGACGACGCCGCCTTCGTCTGCCACCAGTTCGGGATCGACGTCGACCGGCCGCTGATCACCCAGGTCTCGCGCTTCGACCCCTGGAAGGACCCGATCGGCGTGATCGACGCCTACCGCGACGTCACCGCGGAGATGCCCGACGTGCAGCTGGCGCTGGTCGGCTCGATGGCGACCGACGACCCCGAGGGCTGGGACTTCTTCCAGCAGACGGTCGAATACGCCGATGCCGACGAGGACATCAAGATCCTCAACAACCTCAACAACGTCGGCGCGATCGAGGTCAACGCCTTCCAGTCGCAGTCCGACGTCTGCCTGCAGAAGTCGATCCGCGAGGGCTTCGGCCTGACCGTCACCGAGGCGCTGTGGAAGGGACGGCCGACCGTGGCCGGCAACGTCGGCGGCATCCCGCTGCAGATCGACGACGGCGAGAGCGGCTACCTGGTCGACTCGCCCGCCGAGTGCGCGCGGCGCTGCATCGAGATCCTTGCCGACCCGGAGCTGGGCAAGCGGCTCGGCAAGGCGGGCAAGGAACATGCCCGGCGCGAGTTCCTCTCCCCCCGGCTGCTGCGCGACTGGCTTGAGTTGCTGGGGGAATTGGACGGGTAGCCTGCCAGGGTATGGATCAGGCTTGGAGACCCACCCGGCAGCGCGGACGCGGGAGTGGGGACCTGTCCATATCTGATTCTTCAGGTCCCCACGGGAGCGGAGCAGCTGCCGGTTGATGAATGATCCGCTGATCATCGTCTCCAACCGCGGGCCGGCGCAGTTTGAGCGCGGCGAGGACGGCGAGCGCAACGTGCGCCGCGGCGGCGGCGGGCTGGTCACAGCGCTCTCGGGCCTGGTCTCCCACCGCGAGGCGCTCTGGATCGCCTCGGCGATGACCGAGGAGGACGTCGCCGTCTCCGAGGAGCGCGGCGGGCCGGCCGAGCTCTCGATCGACGGCATCGACTACCGCGTGCTGCTGGTCGGCAGCGACCCGGACGCCTACGACGGCTTCTACAACGTGATCGCCAACCCGATCCTCTGGTTCATCCAGCACTACCTCTGGGACCTCTCCAACGCGCCGGACATCCGCCAGCAGGAGCTTGACGCCTGGGACTACGGCTACCAGGCGGTCAACCGCGACATCGCCCGCGCCGTGCTGGGCCAGATCGAAGGGCGCGAGCGGCCGCTGGTGATGCTGCACGACTACCACCTCTACACCGCCCCGGGGATGATCCGCGACGCCCGTCCCGACGCCTTCCTGCACCACTTCGTCCACATTCCCTGGTCGCAGCCCGACAGCTGGCGGATCCTGCCGGGGCGGATCCGCGAGGCGATCTTCCGCGGCATGCTCGCCAACGACATCATCGGCTTCCACACGCACGCCTACTGCCTCAACTTCATCCGCTGCTGCGACGAGCTGCTCGAGGTCGAGGTCGACTACGACCGCTGCATCGTGCGCCACGCCGGCGGCGAGACGCGGGCGCGCGCCTACCCGCTCTCGATCGACGCCGAACGGCTGCGGCGCGCCGCCGAGTCGCCCGAGGTCGCCGCGTACGAGCGCGAAGTGCTGGAGCGCCGGCGCGAGCACCTGATCATCCGGGTCGACCGCGCCGACCTCTCGAAGAACGTGCTGCGCGGCTTCACCGCCTTCGACACCTTCCTCACCCAGCACCCCGAGTTTCGCGAGAAGGTCACCTTCATCGCCCACCTCCAACCCTCGCGGCAGGACGTGCCCGAGTACGCCGAGTACCTCGAACGGATCGAGGCGCTGGTCGCGGTCGTCAACCACCGCCACGGCACCACCGACTGGATGCCGATCAACCTCAACATCTACGAGAACTTCCCCGAGGCGGTCGCCCGCTACAAGCACTTCGACCTGCTGATGGTCAACTCGATCTTCGACGGGATGAACCTGGTCGCCAAGGAGGCGCCGGCGGTCAACACCCGCGACGGCGTGCTGATGCTCTCCGAGAACACCGGCTCGCACGAGGAGCTGGCCGACTGCGTGCTCTCGGTCAACCCCTTCGACATCCAGGACCAGGCCGACGCGATCTACCGGGCATTGACGATGGAGCCGGAGGAGCGGCGTCTACGGGCACAGCACCTGAAGGAGATCATCTACTCGCGCAACCCCGGCGACTGGGTGGACGAGCAGCTGAAGGACATCGACGAGTTGCGCGAGGCTGTGGCGTAGGCGGGGTTCATACGGGAGTGCCTATGTTCGCTTCGCTCACGAATCTGGACCGCGTCGCGGACTGAACAACTCTGCGGAGCCGCTTCGCGAGGGGATGAAAGCTGGGGGGAGAACTCGTTGCGCCACAGACTTAGATGGCTATGCGGCTACGTGTCAGGTGGCAACCCGTTGCCAAAGGAGCAGCTGTACTGCTCGCCGGGCTTGTCGCCTTGCAGCTCGTTCCGGCGCTGCTGAAGCCGCCGCCGCCTGAGCCGATTCCGGCCGATGTCGGGCTGCCGCGCGTCGTGGCTGCTCCGGTTGAGGTGGAGAAACGTCGGCCACGACCGCGGCTCGGGCGGGTGGCGCGGGGTGGGGGTGTGCGGACGGGGCGGCGTCCGTTTTTCGCCCCGTCCGCGACCTCGGACGGCCGGCCGAGGAACAGGCGAAAAACCCAGCCCCGGCCGGACACCCCCACCCCGCGACAGGACCCGCCCGCCGAAGCCATCGTCCCGCCGACTCCCCCACCCGCCCCCGAAGCTCCCGCTCCAGCGGCGCCGACACAGCCGCCGGAGCCGCCTGACGACGGCTCGGCCGAGTTCGCGCCCCACTGAGCGCCCCAGCGCCACGTCGCTATAGTGCGACGCCGTTTGGCCGCACCACGCGAATATGAGTTGGTCTTGATGTTGGACCCGGGACAGGACGCCCCGGCGCGCGATGCTGTGGCGAAAGAGGCGAAGGGCCAGATCGAGGCCGCCGGGACGTTGAAGCACGAGAACGTCTGGGGACTGCGCAAGATGGCCTACGAGATCAACCGGCGCACCGAGGCCGACTACCGCTGGTTCCGCTTCGAGGCGCCGACCGAGTTGCTCGAGCAGCTCGACCACAACCTCAAGATCGCCGACGGTGTGCTGCGCTTCCGCATCTTCAAAGTCGACGCCGACACGCCCGTTGTGGCGCCGCCGCCGACCAGCGCCCCCGGTCCGGGCGCGTCCCGCGAGCGTCCCGCCGAGGCGGCTCCCGCACCTGCGGCCGAGGCCGCAACCGAGGCGGCCCCCGCCGAGGCAGCGGTCGCCGTCGCCGAGCCCGCCGCGGAGCCCGAGGCCACGCCCGAGCCCGAGCCCGAGGCAGTAGAGCCTGCGGCCGAGGAGCCGGTCGTCGAGACGCCGGGGCCCGTCACCGAGGCTCCCGAGCCTGCCGCAGAGCCCGAGGCGCCCGAGGCGCCCGCCGAGGACGGCGAGGGCGAGCCCGGCGACTCCGCCGCGTAGCCCACCTGTCTTTTCGCCCAGGGCCCATCGCTGACGGGATAGGTCCTAAATTCCGGCTTCCGGGGGGAGAGTTGCGCCGCCTGCGCTCTTAGACTGGTGTCTCGATAAACGATCTTGAGGAGTGAGAGCCGTGGCGGCTTCGAACATCAACGTGGTGGTCATCACCGGGAACCTGACCCAGGACCCCGAACTGCGCCATCTGGGCAGCGGCACGGCGGTCTGCGAGCTGCGCGTGGCGGTCAACAGCCGGCGCAAGGACGGCTCGACCGGCGAATGGGTCGACAAGCCGAACTACTTCAACGTGACCGTCTGGGGGGCGCAGGGCGAGAACTGCGCGAACTACCTCTCCAAGGGCCGCCCTGTGGCAATCGAAGGGCGGCTCGACTGGCGCGAGTGGGAGGCCAAAGAAGGCGGCGGCAAACGCCAGGCGGTGCAGATCGTCGCCAACTCGGTCCAGTTCCTCGGCTCGCGCGACGGCAGCGGCGGAGGTGGCGGCGGCAACGGCAACGGCTTCACCCCGCAGAGCGACACCCCCGCCGACACCTCCGATTACGACGCGGCTCCGGCCGGCGCCGGCACGGGCGGTGGCGGCGGAGGCTCGGACGACGACATTCCCTTTTAGAGGTTCAGAGGGCGGCATGGCGGCGCCTGGCCGCCCTCTGTAGGATCCCGGGCCGCTCTTTATGGCTCGAGACCGCGACAACGGAAGCGATGCGCCACGCCGCGGAAGGCGGGGCGCGGATCGTGTGCGCCCGCGCAAATACACGCGGATCAACTCCGAGGCGGTCGACTACAAGGATCTCAACCTGCTGCGGCGCTTCCTCTCCGACAAGGGGAAGACGCGGGGCAGGCGCGTGACCGGGCTCTCGCGCAAGCACCAGCGGCAGCTCTCGGTGGCGGTAAAGCGGGCGCGCGAGATCGCCCTGCTTCCCTACGTCGGAGAGCGCTAGGCCGATGGCGCAGGCAATCCTGCTCGAGGACGTCGAGACTCTCGGTCAGCGTGGCGAACCGGTCGACGTCGCGCCGGGCTATCTGCGCAACTATCTGATCCCGCGCAAGCTCGCCGCCCCGGCGACCCCGGGCGCGCTCGAGCAGGCGCAGCAGCGGCAGGCGGAGGCGGAAAAGGCAGCGGCGCTGCGGGCCGAACGCGAAGAGCAGGCGGCCTTGCTGCTCTCCAAAACCGTGCTGACGATCCAGCAGCGCGCCGACGACGGCGGCAAGCTCTTCGGCTCGGTCGGCGCCAAGGAGATCGTCGACGCAATCCGCGAGGCCCGCGACCTGCGCATCGACAAACGCAAAGTCCGGCTCGAGCAGCCGATCCGCGAGATCGGCACCCACATGGTCGAGATCGAGCTCGCCGACGGCAGCGTCGCCGCGGTGAAGACGATCGTCGCCGAGGAGAGCTGAGCGCTCGAGCTGCACGGCGCTAGGCTCCGCCCGGTGGCCTCGCCGCGTCTTCCGACTCGCCTCACTCGCCGCGCCAGGGCGCGGACGCGGTTTCGCTGGGCCCGTTCGGAGCAGGCGACTGTCGGCCTCGCGGGGGTCGCGCTGGCGGGCGCCGGAACCGTCGTCGCGGGCCAGTTCGGGCGACTGCTGCAGCGTCGCAGGCATGAGCGCGCCGAGGGCGAGGCGCTGGTCGAAGCGGCGCCCGCGGCCGCTCTCGACACGGTCAGCGTGGTACGCAGCGGCTACGAAGCGACGCCGCGCAGCGAAACGGTGCTGTTCAACCTGCTCGCCGGATTCCTCGGCGCCTTCGCCTTCGTGCGACTCTCGACCTGGGGGATCCGCGACGGTTGGGGGCCCTTCCGAAACGTCAGCGTCGGCGGTCGCCACATCCACCACTTCGTGCCCGGCATCCTGCTCGCCTTCGGCTCCGGCACCGCGGCGCTGCTGAGCGACGACGACGCGCTCGAGGACAGGCTGGCGATCCCGATGGGCGCCGGCATGGGCCTGACCTTCGACGAGGCGGCGCTGCTGCTCGACCTGCGCGACGTCTACTGGACCCGTGAGGGCCTGCTCAGCGTGCAGCTCAGCCTCGGCGCCACCGCGATGCTGAGCATCGCGATCCTGACCCAGCGCATGCTGCGCCGCGGTGAGCGGCGCCAGGAGGCCGCGGGTGAGATCCCGCGGGTGAGTTTCTCTCCCTAATTGCTGCCAGATCGGCCCCGGCGCCGAAAGCCTCTGATTTGCTTGGCGGGGAGAGTTCCGCCGTCCCCAGCCCTTAACTAAGTGTCGATGCCGCAGCCTTCCGCAACCCACGTCCCACCGCAGAACATCGAGGCCGAGGAATCGGTGCTGGGCGCGATGCTCGTCGCCGATTCGGCGCTGGGCCGGGTGATCGACGAGGTCAAGCTCAACGCCGAGGACTTCTACCTCGAAAAGCACGCGGCGATCTTCCGCGCCATCCACGACCAGTACGCGGCCTCGAAGCCGGTCGACGAGCTCAGCGTCGCCGAGGCGCTGGTGCAGCACAACGCGATCGAGGAAGCCGGGGGGCGCAACTACGTCGCCGAGCTGGCCGCGAAGGTGCCCGCCGCCGGCAACGCCAAGCACTACGCCGAGATCGTCCAGCAGAACTCGCTGCTGCGCCGCCTGCTCGGCGCCGGCCAGGAGATCCAGGGGTGGGTGCACGAGCGCGAGGGCGAGCCGCGCGAGCTCTCCGAGCGAGCCGAGAGGCTGCTCTTCGAAGTCGCCCACAAAGAGCAGGCGAGCGATTTCCGCATGCTCTCGGAGATCCTCCACGATGAGGTCGACCGGCTCGAGAAGCTCTCCACCGGCGAGACCGAGATGACCGGCACCCCCTCCGGCTTCCGCGACATCGACTCGATCACCGGGGGCTTTCAACCGGGAAACCTGATTATTGTGGCTGCACGGCCCGCAATGGGAAAGTCGGCCATCGTCGCCAACATCGCCGAGAACGTCGCGGTCAAAAGGCAGATGCCGGTCGCCTTCTTCTCGCTCGAGATGTCGGAGGTCGAGCTGGCGCAGCGCTTCATCGCCTGCCGGGCGCGAATCTCCGGCGACAAGCTGCGCAAGGGGCAGGTCGCGCAGAAGGACTGGCCCAAGGTGGTGCGCGCCTGCAACGAGCTCGAGGAGGCGCCGCTGTGGTTCGACGACTCCTCCGACCTCGGCCTGCTCGACCTGCGCGCGAAGGCGCGGCGGCTGCACGCGCAGACCCAGGACCAGGGCGGGCTCGGCCTGGTGATCGTCGACTACCTGCAACTGATGCGGGCTGACGACATGCGCGCCAACCGGGTCGAGCAGGTCGGTCAGATGAGCCGCGGGCTGAAGATCCTCGCCCGCGAGCTCGAGGTGCCGGTGCTGGCGATCTCACAGCTCTCGCGCGCACCCGAGCAACGCCACCCGGCAAAGCCGATGCTCTCCGACCTACGTGAGTCGGGCTGCCTGACCGGCGACTCGCTCGTCCATCTGCCCCGCGAGGGGGTGCGACGGCCGATCCGCGAGCTGGCGGGACGAGCCGACTTCGAAGTCCTGGCAATGGACCCCGAGAGTTGGCAATTGCGCCCGGCTCTCGCCAAGCGTGCCTTCTCGACCGGGCAAAAGCAGGCATTCCGGCTCACCACCCGCCTCGGCCGGACGATCCGGGCGACCGGCAACCACAAGTTCCTCACGATCGCGGGCTGGCGGCGACTGGACGAGCTGACCGCCGGAGATCCGATCGCCGTTCCCAGCAGCTTGCCCAACCCGACCGAAGCAACGATGAGCGAAGACGAACTGGCGCTGCTCGGCCACCTGATCGGGGACGGCTGCACGCTTCCCCGACACGCGATGCAGTACACGAGCAACGAGCGCAAGTTGGCAAGTCTCGTCGCCGATCTCTCATTGCGCGTATTCGGCAAAGCTGTCCGCCCCCGCGTCCATCGCGAGCGGCGGTGGTTTCAGGTCTACCTTGCTGCGGCCGAGCGCCTTACTCATGGCAAGCGCAACCCCGTCGCTGCTTGGTTGGACGAGCTCGGTGTCTTCGGACTGCGCTCGCACGAGAAGCGCGTCCCGGATGCGGTCTTCGCTCAACCCCGGTGGGCGATCGCGACCTTCCTGCGTCATCTGTGGGCGACTGACGGCTGCGTCTGGCTGGGGGGTCCTCGCGCCGGGCCGTCAATGTCTACTACGCCAGCAGCAGCGAGCGCCTCGCTGTCGATGTCCAGACGCTGCTGCTTCGACTCGGCATCAACGCCAGGGTTTCGCGTCATGAGAGTGCGGAAAGGGGCCGGCCGCAATTCCACGTAACCGTCAGCGGCGGCATGGAGCTCGTGCGCTTCCTCGAGCTCGTCGGAGCGCTCGGTGCAAGCAAGGGACGCAACGCTAGTGCGATCCTCGAGCACTTCGACGGCCGGGCCAGAAACCCAAACCGCGATCTGATCCCCAAAGAGGCATGGCGGGAGCTGGTGGTGCCTGCCATGCGACAGGCTGGCGTCACCGGCCGCGAGATGCAGGCCGCGATCGATACGAGGTACTGCGGCACGGCCCTCTACAGGAGCGGCCTCAGCAGAGAGAGGGCATTGCGAGTCGCCTCCGCCGTCCGCTGCGAGGAGTTGGTCGACCTGGCGCTCGGCGACGCCTACTGGGATCCGGTCGTCTCGATCGAGCCCGACGGTGTCGAGGAGGTTTTCGACATCACAGTCGAGGGACTGCACAACTTCGTCGCCGACAACATCGTGGTGCACAACTCAATCGAGCAGGACGCCGACCTGGTCGCCTTCCTCTTCCGCGAAGACTATTACCGCGACCCCGAAGACGAGCCGGATGGGCTCGCGGACGTGATCATCGCCAAGCACAGGAACGGCCCGATCGGGGCGCCGAAGCTGGTCTTCCTCGACCGCTTCCCCAAATTCGCCGACCACAGCGGCCACGAGCAACCGGTCGAGCAGCCGGCCGGCGAAGGGCCGCCGCCCGAAGAGGCCCCCGCCGGGCCGGAGTTCTGATGGCATCGCGCCCGCGCAACGAACCGTTTGCCGAGCAGGCCTGCCCGCTCGGCGTCTGCGACGGCTCGGGCTGGATCCTCGGCCCCGAAGACGTCGCTCGACCCTGCGAGTGCCGCGAGCAGCGGCTCAAGCGCGGCCGCGTGCGCGGCGTAGCCTCGGCGATCCCGCCGCGCTACCGCGGCGTCTCCTTCGACCGCCCCCCGGTGAGCGACATGGCGCGGCAGACCGAGACGGAGGGGCCGGTCAAGCGAATCCGCGAATTCATCTCGAAGACTTGGATTCGAGGCTCGAGGAGGGCGGCGGCCTATGGCTGTTCGGAGATACGGGAACCGGAAAGACCACCCTCGCAATGCTCGTCTCGAAGGCAGCTCTGCAGAAGGGGCATTCGGTGGCGATCTACTCGCTGCCAAAACTCCTTGCACGCATTCGCCGCACCTACGAGACTGGGCCCGACATGGATTCCTACAGCACGTTCTTCGAGCGGCTTACGTCCGTGGATCTTCTTCACATCGATGACTTCGGCGCCGAGAAACGCTCGGACTGGGTCTTGGAGCAACTCTATGCGCTCGTAAACGAGCGCTACGAAGACGAACGCTCGATCATGCTGACGACCAATCTCACGGTCGACAAGCTCGAGGAGCAAATCGGCCAGCGCACGGTCTCTCGCTTGACCGAGACCTGTGAGCAAGTGGCTTTGTTCGGCGCGGATCGGCGGCAGGAGAAAGCGCCTTACTGAGGAGCCGTTCCGGTAGGGCCGGAACGTCTGTACTTTTCCGAGCCTGCGACCTCGGACGGCCGCTGCGTGTCTTCGGAAAAAGTTAAGTGGAGGCCCTACCGGAACGCTCTGGCACCTAACAGTCACAATCCCGCCGTATGCCTGGAACGGAGTCGTCATAGTCGGCGCCCAGTGGGGCGACGAGGGCAAGGGCAAGGTCGTCGACCTGCTCGCCGAGAACGCCGAGGCGGTCGTGCGCTTCCAGGGCGGCAACAACGCCGGCCACACGATCGTCCGCGACGGCGAGGAGTTCAAGTTCCACCTGATCCCCTCCGGCATTCTCTATCCGGACAAGCTCTGCATGATCGGCAACGGCGTCGTGCTCGACCCGCGCATCCTGCTCGGCGAGATCGACGGCCTCAAGCGCCGCGGCGTCGACCTCGGCAACCTGCGGATCTCTGCCAACGCCCACCTGATCATGCCCTACCACGTGCTGCTCGACACGGCGGGAGAGATCAAGCTGGGCAAACTCTCGATCGGCACCACCCGCCGCGGGATCGGCCCCTGCTACGCAGATAAGGCGTTGCGGCTCGGCATCCGCGTCCAGGACCTGCTCGACGAGAAGATCCTGCGCAAGAAGATCATGGCCGCGCTGGAGCCGAAGCAGCAGGCGCTGCGCGAGCTCCTGGTGCAGCGGCGCAAGCTGCGCAAGGAGGCCGGTGAGGGCGCCCGCGAGGGCGCCGACCAATCGGCCGCCGAGGCCCCCGATCCGCGCCTCGACCTGCACTCGATCAGCGAGGAGTTCGCCGGCTACGGCCACCGGCTCGAGCCGCACATCGCCGACACGGCGCGGCTCTGCTGGGAGCAGCTCGACGCCGGCAAGACCGTCCTCTTCGAGGGCGCCCAGGCGACGCTGCTCGACCTCGATCACGGCACCTATCCCTTCGTCACCTCCTCCAACCCGATCGCCGGCTCGGCCTGCGTCGGGGCCGGCATCGGGCCGACGGACATCGGCCAGGTCTGGGGCGTGGCCAAGGCCTACGCGACGCGGGTCGGCGCCGGGCCCTTCCCGACCGAGCTCGACGACGAGGTCGGCCGCCACCTGCTCGAGCGGGGCCACGAGTACGGGACGACCACCGGGCGCGAGCGGCGTTGCGGCTGGATGGACCTGGTCGCCCTGCGCTACGCCGTCCGCCTCAATCGGATGACGGCGCTGACGATCACCAAGCTCGACGTGCTCAGCGGGCTGGAGACGCTGCGGCTCGCGGTGCGCTACCGCTCGCGCGAGGGCGCGATCTTCGACACCTTCCCCTACCACCAGTCGATCCTGCACTCGGCAGAGCCCGAGTACGAGGAGCTGCCCGGCTTCGAGGCCGACATCACCGCATGCCGCAGCGAGGAGGACCTGCCCGCCCAGGCGCGCGCCTACCTCGACTACATCGCCGACTTCGCCGGCGCCCCGATCCGCCTGGTCGGCGTCGGCCCGGGGCGCGACGAGGTCGTCTGGATTGGCGGAAACTCCGGCGTGGTCTAAAGTCTGTGCGTGGCTTCCGGAAGACGCACCGCCAGCGAGCGGCTGCCCCGGGGTCGTCATGGGCTACCGCGGGAGGCGGTGACGGAGTCCCAGCAGCGGCGAATACTGCAAGCGATGATCGAGGTCGTCGCCGAGCGCGGCTACCCGGAGACGCGCGTGGTCGACGTGATCGGCGTCGCCGGCGTCTCCCGCAAGACCTTCTACGAGCTGTTCGCGAGCAAGGAGGACTGCTTCCTCGCCGCATATGACGTGCTGCTCGGAAACCTGCTCGGCGACACCGCGCGCGGCTTCGAGTCCGAGCAGGGCTCACCCTGGGCCGAGCGCGTCGCCGCGGGCCTCGCGGAGCTGCTCAAACACCTCGCCGAGCATCCGGACGAGGGACGCTTCGCGATCGTCGAGGTGCTGGCCGCGGGGCCGAAGGCGCTCGCCCGCCGCGACGCCGCCCTGCGCCAGTTCACCGGCTTCCTCGACGCCGGCCGCGCCGAGACCTCTGTCGAGCTGCCCGGGATCACGTCGCTCTCGCTGGCGGGCGGGATCAACGAGCTGCTCTACAGCGAGATCCTGCACGGCGCCTCCGCCCGCCTCCCCAGCCGGCTGCCCGACCTGATGTTCTGGATCACGTTGCCGTTTCTAGGGCCCGACGGCGCCGCCGAGGAGCGCGAGCGCGTGCGGCTCTCGATGCTCGAGGACAGCTCCTCCAGGCAGTAGGCCGCTCTTTTGCCCGCCCGAGCGGGTTTAGATAGAGACCGGGGTGGTAGTTGCACTACCGGAGCGTTTTCCGAAGGCTTTCTATGGCTGTGCTCAAAACGGGCAGGCCCTCAAAGGAGAGAGATACAGCTATGCGTAGAAACACGATGGTGGTGCTTGCCCTCAGTGCAGCGTTCGCGCTTTGCGTCACGGCGATCGCCGGCGCGGCCAGCACCAGGATACGAGCAGGCAACCTCGTGCTCACCTTTGGCGGCACGACCGTGCCGAAGAAGCTGCCGCGCAGGGGCTACGCGCCGGTCAAGACCGTCATCTTCGGCAAGATCGCGACCTCCGACGGCACCCACCCGTCGGCGATGCGCGAATCGGTCGTCGACATCGACAAGGACGTGAAGCTCAACGTCAAGGGCCTGCCGGTCTGCAAGCCGGGCCAGCTGACCGCGCGCAACACGACGGCGGCTAAGCGCGTATGCGGCAAGACGGAACTCGGCAAGGGCATCGCCCACGCCGAGATCGCCTTCCCCGAACAGGCGCCGATCAAGGTGACCAGCCCGATCACGATCTTCAACGGCGGGGGCAACGCGCGCCGCTCGAAGCTGCTGATCCACACCTTCCTCACGGTCCCGGTGCCGGCGGCGATCGTGACCCAGGTGACGATCCGCAAGCGCGGGACCGGCGTCCACGCGGTCGCCAAGATTCCGGTGATCGCCGGCGGCAGCGGCTCGGTGCTCGACTTCCGCTTCAAGCTCGGGCGCAACTACCGGTTCCGGGGTCGCAAGATGGCCTACTCGAGCGCACGCTGTCCGGACGGCGTTTTCCGCACGAAGACGCCGCGGACCGTGTTCAAGAACGAAGCGCGGATCCCCGGAGTCGCCGCCCAGACGGTGCTCAAGGGCGGCCTCGCCGTGCCCTGCAAGCCGCGCCGCGGCTGAGCCGCAGAAGCACGTACGACTCGCCGAGAAGGGGCGGCCATCTGGCCGCCCCTTCTTCTTCTCTTCATCTCGCTCCGCGCGGGCGCTGCTAGCTTTCTGGTGGGATCATTTGGCTTTTCAACGGCCGCAGCTCGTTCGGGCAGGGCCACAAAGGAGAGAAGAGAATGCGTAGAAACCTGATGCTGGCACTCGCCCTCGCGGCGGTGCTATCGCTCGGGGTCACGGCCGTTGCGAGTGCCCTGACCTCGACCACGCTGCGCGCCGGCAACCTGATCGTCACCTTCGGTGGCGGCACCACGCCGACGGCGCTTTCGAAGAAGAACTACACGCCGGTCACGACGACGATCTTCGGCAAGATCAAGACCAGCGACAAGACCCACCCCTCCGCGATGCGGGAAGCCGTCGTCGACATCGACAAGGACGTCAAGATCGACGTCAAGGGCTACCCGGTCTGCAAGCCGGGCCAGCTGACCGCGCGCAACACGACGGCGGCTAAGCGCGTATGCGGCAAGACGGAACTCGGCAAGGGCATCGCCCACGCCGAGATCGCCTTCCCCGAACAGGCGCCGATCAAGGTGACCAGCCCGATCACGATCTTCAACGGCGGCGGCAACGCACGCAAGACGAAGCTCCTGATCCACACGTTCCTGACCGTTCCGGTCCCGGCCGCGATCGTGACCCAGGTGACGATTCAGAAGAAGGGCACCGGCATACACGCGATCGCCAAGATCCCGGTGATCGCCGGCGGCAGCGGCTCGGTGCTCGACTACAGGTTCAAGATCGGCAAGACCTACAAGGTCGGCAAGAGGAAGCACTACTACTCCTCGGCCAAGTGCCCCGATGGCAAGTTCATCGTCAAGACGCCGAAGACGCTGTTCAAGAACGAAGCGCGGATCCCCGGTGTCGCCGCGCAGACCGTGCTAAAGGGCAGCCTCGCGGTGCCCTGTAAGCCGAAGCGCTAGGCCAGTAGCAGGAAGACACGCCGCCGAAAGCGGCGAAGCGACAAAAGGGGCGGCCGCAAGGCCGCCCCTTTTGTTTGCCTCTATTCGCCCTGTTCGAAGGTCTGCTGGTAGATCGTCGCCGGGCCGCTGCCGTAGATCGGCTTGAACGGCGCCTGCGGGTCGCAACCCGGGGCGGGGATCGTCGAGGAGTCGTCCTGTTCGGCGAAGGCGTAGCGCTTCAGCCTGGCGAACAGGTCAGCCGCGAGGGCAGCGTCGCCGCCGGTCCGGGCGTTGAAGTCCGAGTCTTCAGGCGTGGACGGGTCGAGGCTGGCGGTAATTCCCGAGCTGCACTGGCCCGTGTGGAAGTTGAGTAGACCCTTGGCCAGGCGGCTGGAGGCCCCGGGTTGAGGGTAGGCGCTGTTGCGGTTGGTCGTCGTGCGGCTCGGGTACGCGGCCAGCGATTCGGGCCCGAACGGGCCGAGCGCGCGCAGGAAGTTGACCTGTTCACCGTTGGGCAGGAGATAGACGCCTTTGCTCGCCGCCGCAGCGTTGCCGAGCAGCGCCGCCGTCTCCTTCTTGTAGAGGCCGAGGCCGGTCAGGATCGGGTTGAGGTTGCGCAGGAAGGGATCGATCGCGCGCAGCAGGACGGGGAAGTCGCTGCGCAGGAACCGGCGCAGCGAGCCGAGACCGTTCGGAGCCCGGTCGATCACCGTTTCCAGCCCTTCGAAGAGGCCCTTGGCCTGCGGCGCCAGGCGCGAGAAGGCGATCAGGGTCGGTGAGAGCTGTTCGGCCGCGGGGACGAGCTGGCGGAACAGCGGGTCGGCGCCCCGCGCGAACGTTTTCAGCCGGTTGAAGGTCAGCCGCTGCTCGTCCTCGAAGGTCGGGAATGCGCGGAACAGCGCTTCGATGTCGCGGTTGCGGGCCGCGGTCGTGCTGAAGACCGCGTTCGAGTTGCGGATCAGGCTCTGCAGCTGACCTTCGCGGCCGCGCAGGGCGCGGAAGGTCGTCGCGCCGTTGCTGAACAGCTGCTTGACCGCGAGCCGCTGCGTGTCGAGCACCCGGAAGAGCTGGTCTATTTCCGAGAAGAACGGTTCGAACTCGGCGAAGGCGTTGGAAAGCGACTGGCCCTGTCCGGAGATCGCCACCGCCCCTTCCTGCATCCAGGTCTGAAAGTCGGCGCGGGTGCGAGTGTCGAAGGTGCGGAAGATCTCATCGAGCTGGACCGATTCGGCCACGTTGGCGCGCGGTAGGCTGTCGCCGTCCTTGAGCTCCGGCCCCTTTGTGTCGCCCGGCGTGAGCTCGACGTAGGTCTCGCCGAGCAGCGTCTTGGTGCGCAGGATCGCTCGCGTCCCGCTCGGGATCGGCGCGTACTTGTCGTTGATGTTGATCGTCGCCTGCGCCTCCTTGCCGTCGGGCGACTGCTCGATCGTCTGCACTTTGCCGACCGAGACGCCGGAGATGCGCACATCCGACTGCTGGGCGAGCTGCGTTGCCTCCTGGAAGGGAATCTTGAGCTCGTAGGTCCGCGCTTTGAACGGCGTCGGCCCGCCGAAGGTGATCCAGAGGAAGAGCAGGATGCCGAAGCACGACAGGGCGAATCCTGCGATCACCAGTAGCTGCGCGGTGCTGGGGGCTCTCTTGCTCATCTTTCTCTGTATTCGCAGTGGCCGGACGGGTTGTCGAAGGGGATTTCCTCCGGAGCGGGGATCCCCCCTCCTTCGAGGATCGTCCTCAGGTAGGGCTTCAGCTGGTCGAGGCTGCCGTCAGGGAGTTTGAACGGCTGCGTGAGGCTGTAGGCAAGATAGGAGCCGTTGCAGGTGATCATCACCAGGCCGCGCCCGATCGGCCCACCGGCGTCGCTGAGGTTGTAGCTCGCGTTGATGTTGTGGCTGAGCCAGGGCAGGTAGAAAAGGAAGCTCTCCTTCTTGCCCGGTGGGTCGTAGGCGAGCACATTGAGGAAGCTGTTGAGAGCGCCGAGCGAGTTGCCGAAGCCGGTCACCGAGGTATTGAGATCGTCGGCCCCTTCGGTGAGGTGGGTGAGCGTCGGGCGAACCTGGCGGGTGAAGGGGCGGATCTGGTCGCGGATCGGCCCGGTCGTCTGCCGGAACAGCCGCTCGTTCGCCTTGAAGGCCGGCACCGAGGCCTGCGCCTGCGGGATCAGGCCGAGCAGCGCCGGGCGCGCGGCTTCGGAGAAGCTGTTCGAGCTCTCCAGCGCCGAGCGCAGCGCCGTCAGGGTCGAGGGGAACTCGGTCAGCGATTCCTGGATCGCCTGCTGCTGGTTGGCGAAGTTGCCGAGCGCGTCCTTGGAGGAGCTGACGAAGCGTTCCAGGGCGGTGTCGCGATTGCCGAGCTCGGTGGTCAACAGGCCGAAGTTGTGGATTACCCGGGCGAGCGCGACGCGGCGACGGGCCACGGCGCGGTTGAGGTCGGCGATGTAGTGGGAGAACGGCTGCAGGCGGCGGAAGGCGTTGCCGAGCTGGCGGCCGCGGCCGCCGATCCCCTTGGCGCCGCCGGCGACGAGCAGCTGCAGGTACTGCTGGGTATCGGTGTCGAAGCTGGCGAGGAACGACTCGAACTGGATGCTCGGTTCGGTGTTGGCGAGCGGGAATCGGTGGCCGTCGTCGATGTGCCTGCCGCCCTTGCCGGGGTCGATCTCCACGGTCATGTCGTTGAGGTTCGTTTTCGGCCGCAGCAGCAGCGAGGCGTCGGGGTGGATCAGCTTCAGGTACTCCGGTTCGACGTCGAGGCCGACCACCGCATGGCCGTCCTCGAGCTCGACCGAGGAGATGCGGCCGACCTGGATGCCGGCGATCACCACGGCCTGGCCCTGGCCCGGGGTGACGGCCTGAGCATTGCTGAAATCCGCCGTGAGGTGGGCGAAGTCTTCACCGACGAACGGCGCCCACGAGGGCAGCGAGGCTTTCTGCTGGGTGAAGATCCACAGCGTCATCACGACCGCGATCGTGGTCAGCACCGCGATCGCGATCGTGTCTTTGCCGCGCCCGCGCGACTGGCGCGCGAGCGAAGCGCGGAAGTGCTGCCAGCGGCCCACTTTGGGATCTCCTTCGGTCATGGGCTCGCCGGCGCCACTTCCGTCAGGTCCGGGGCGCCGACCTGGCCCAGCGGGCCGTTGACGTCGGGCGCCGACTGGGTATCGCAGCGCACGTCCGGCTTCTTCGGCGGTCGCCCGCCGAGCTGGGGTTGCCGGCCGAGCGGGGCTTCGGCCGTATGAGCCCAGTTTTGCTTGTCGGTGCTCAAGTTTCCGTTCGGAGCCTCCTGCTTGACCAGCACGTCGCCCCCGCCGGGCTGCAGCCGCAGGTACTTGCCGTTGCCGTCGCTGTTCTGACCCCAGCCGGAGAAGTTCGCCAGGTAGTAGAAGAACTCGCGATAGTTGGGCCCGCCGGTGGCGAAGCGGTCTTCGATCGGCTGGTTGCCGGTCGGCACGAAGACCTTGGTCGTGCAGAGGCTGAGCCGGTTGATCTGCGGGATCGTGTTCGCCTTGCCCGCCTGCGCCGCGCCGGCCAGGCCGGGGCTCGATTCGCGCAGCAGCCGGGCGACGCCGCCGCCCTCTTTGCCGGAGAGCAGCGGGCGCGCCTGGGCGAGCCATGGCCTGCCGGCCGAGATCAGCGCGGGCAGCTCGGCGACCGCCGGCCTGAACTCGATCGCCCAGGCGCGCAGCGGCGGCAGCGAGCGGTTGAGGTTTGCCAGCGACTTGCGGCCGATCCGCAGGGTCGGCGCCAAGCGGTTCACCGTCGTCGCCAGGTTGGTCGACTGCGCGGCCAGGGCGCCGGTAAACGTGTCGAAGTTGACGATCAGGCCCTGCAGATCGGCCTCCTGGCGGGACAGGGCGCCAAAGGCGCGGCCGGCGCCGGCGACCAGGCGCGAGAGGTCACCGGGGCTGGTGCCGAGGAAGGCGTTGGTCACCTGCGAGCTGTAGCGGCCGGCGTCGCCGCCGAATTTGAGCGCCCCGTTGAGCCCTTCGGCGCCGGTCTTGCCCCGCACCTCGGGCAGCTGGTCGACGTCTTCGGCCGGCGTCGGCTCATGGGTCAGGGCTTCTCCGTAGCTCTCCAGCAGGCGGCTGAGGTCGGCGCGCACGGGCGACTGCAGCGCGGTGAAGATCTCGTCGAGCTGCACCGAGGTCGACGTGCGGCTGACCGGGATCGTCGCGTCGCTGTCCATCTCACTCGCGCTGGGGCTGCCCGGGTCGAGATCGACGTAGAAGTTGCCCTCGAGGAAGATCCGCGGACGGATCTGCGCCAGCGCATCGCTGTGGACCGGGCGGCCGGCCCCGTCGACGGTGAAGGTGATCTTGGTGTTGTCGCCGTCGCGGCCGACCTCGATGATTTTGCCGACGTCGACGCCGGCGATCCGTACTGGCGAGTTGACCGAGATGTTGGCTCCGTTGGAGAAGGTGGCGTTGAGCGTGTAGCCGTAGCCGGTGAAGGGGATGTGTTTGGTGAAGGCCAGGTAGGGGCCGAGCGTGAAGACGAGGATGAAGATCAGCGCGATCGCCGCGTTGCTCGGTCGCCACCTTATGCGGCTGTCCGTGGCCCCGGCCCTGGTGTCTCTCTCCGGCAGGCGTCCCATCTATTCCTCGTTCACCGTCGTCGTGCCCCACAGTTCAGGCGCGCGGCCGATAATCGTCTTGCCCGGGGTATAGCGCTCGTTGCCCGCTTCGCAGACGCCGCCCTGGCCGGGCGCCGCGGTCCTCGGGTAGGGGTTGTAGTGGAGGTGGTTCTTCGTGTTCGGCCCATCCGCCGGCGCCGAGGACGGGGTCGACTCCGCGTTCGGCCCGTACGGCGCCTCGAAGGAGATTGCGCTGAGCCAGTTGCCCTTGCCGTTGCCCTCGCCGAAGGCGCTGGCGAGCTGTTCGAAGGTCAGAGTCAGGTAGTTGCACTTGGTCTGCGCCGGGGCGATGAACGAGATCGCCGGGTCGAGCACCTTGTTGGTGTCGATCAGCAGGTCGAGGCCGTTGAAGACGCCGGGCTCGGCCTGGAAGTCGAGCAGCGCTTCCGCGGTCGGGTTGAGCTGCGCGAACAGCGCCGGCGAGCGGTTGAGCGCCGGGATGCCGGCGCGCAGCGCGGCGTTGATCGTCGGCGAGGTTTCACCCAGGGCGCGGGCGCCCGGCTTCAGCGCGGTGAAGAAGCGGCCGCTGCTGCGGAAGAAGGGGCGCAGCGCGGGCAGGTCGGCGGTGACTGCTTCGAGGGTCGGCGGGCCTTTGACGATCGTTTCCTGGATGTAGGGGCGGGAGACGCGGGCGAAGGCGGCGAAGGTGCGGTCGAGCGCGACGAACATGCTCGCCTGCTGCTCGGCCACCGGCGCGACGGTGGCGGAGAGGTCCGCGAGCGCTTCCCAGAAGCCGCCGAAGTTGGTGCTCGGCGCGACCAGCGTGCGCAGCACCGGCTGGCCGTGTTCGGCGGCGCTGCGCAGAGCGCCGAGGGCGGCGTTGATCTGCGGCCCGCGGCCGGCAAAGGCGTTGCCGAAGCCGGCGTTGCTGCGCTGGATCGCGGTCCGCGTCTTCGCGTCGAAGGTGTCGAAGAACTGGTCGATGTCGACCGGCTCCGGGCGGGCGGCGGCGAGCGGGATCGTTTCACCCGCGTCGAGGCCCTGCGAGGAGTCGCCGGGGACGATCTGCAGGTACTTGAGGCCGAGCGGCGACTTGGGCCGGATGATCATCGTCGAGTTGGCGGGGATCGGTTCGGCGCTCTTGTCGAGCTTGAGGTCGAGCTCGGCGACGACGGCGCCGTTGTCCAGCTGCACCGGGGTCACGGTCCTGACCACGCCGACGCGCGAGCCACCGATCCGCACCTCGTTGCCTTTGACCAGCGCGTTCGCGTTCGGCACCCGCGCCGTTAGGTCGTAGGTGGCGACGAAGGGCAGGCCGTTGTTGGCGTTGTAGGCGAGGAAGACAGCGACGATCACGACCAGCACCGTGACCGCGCCGACGATCGCGGGGCTGCTCGCGACTCCCTGTATGCCGGATCGATTTCTCATGGGCCGAGGAGGTAGTCGAGGAGGGCACGGTCTGACGCGGAGGCCCCGGCCTTGGCGCCGAGTTGTTCGCTCTCGCCGAGATCCGGCTGCTGGGCCCGCGGCCTGCTGGACCCGCCAGCCGGCTTCGCCGGAAGGCTCGAGGTCGAGCCCGCAGCGGTGCCGCCGCCCCCGCTGCGTTCAGCCTGTTCCTCCTGAATCCGCGAGAAGAACGCTGCCGAGTCGAAGGCGGAGGCTGTGCCGGCGTTGAGGCCGTTGTAGTTCGCCGAGCAGCCGCCGCTCTGCGGCGCGAGCACGTAGTCGATGCAGTTGGTCAGCGTCACCAGGCTGCGGGTGAAGTGTCCGTACTGGTCGAATTCGTTGGTCGTCGCAGCGCTGTTGTAGATCAGGTCGGCGATGCTGTTGAAGCCGCCGGTCTTCTTCGCGCTGGTCAGGAAGCGGGCGAGTTCGGTGGTGGGACTGGCGCCGCTGCGGGCGAGATCGCGTGTCTTCTTCACGACCGGGTCGGCGGCGCGGATCTTCGGGCCGGCGACCTCGCCGCTGGCGCCGAGCGACTTCAGCGAGACGGTCGAAGCGGCGGAGAAGGGGGTCAGCGCCCGGGTCGCCTGGGTCAGCGCCGGCGCGGCCTTGCCGAGCGATTCGGCGACCGGGGTGCCCGCCTCGGAGAAGTATTCGAAGCTGGCCATCGTCTTGCGCAGCTCGCGCAGGAAGGCCGGCAGCTTGCTCAGCGAGGCTTCCAGCGCCGGGCCCTTTTCGGCGCTGGCCTGAGCGGCGGCGCCGGCGTTGGTGAAGAAGCCGGCGACGGCGCGGCGCTCGCGGGCGAGGGGGACGAGGATCTGCTCGGAGTCGGCGGCGAGCTGGGCGAGCTGGTTGCGCTGCGCGTTGAGAATCTGGAAGACGCGGTCGGCGTCGCGCAGCACCGGATTGGCTCGCTTGACGACCTCCTCGACGTCCTCGCCACGGCCGGCGAGGCTGGCGCCGAGTTCGTTGAGGATCAGCCGGAAGCGCTGGGCGTAGGTCAGCTCGTTGATGTTGTTGATCAGGTCCGGGTCGACGCTGGTGCTGTTGTTCTCGACCGGCAGCAGGTACTGGCCGGCGCCCGGTTCGCCGTCGGGGATCTGCTTCAACGGCGGCGCCGGCTCGGCGCCGGGCGCGCGCGGCAGGGTCGGGCGGCAGTCGACGAACTTCTCGCCGATCAGCGACTGCGGCCGGATGTTGCAGCTTGCGTCAGCGCGGAAGTCCTGGAAGCCGGGGTCTTCGATCCGCATCGCGATAACCGCCTTGCCGGCGACCGCCCGCGGCTCGCCGTCCTCGTAGCTGTCGATCTCACCGGGCATCGTCACGTCGACCGCCTCGATCGAGCCAACCGTGGCGCCGGCGACGCGGACTTCCTCGCCGGTGACCATGAAGCCGCCACTGTCGAAGATCCCGCGCACGACGTATTCGTCGTCGTCCCCACGACCGGCGAGCAGGGCGACGACCACGACGATCGCGGCGACCAGACCGAGCGGAAGCAGCCATTTCCTCACGGCGAGTCCCCCGGGCTGCATTCGGAGGTGCTCACGGCCGAGCCGGCGAAGGGCGGGTCGGTGAACGGGCTGGAGCCGTCCGGCGCGTCCTGCGTGGCGCCGCCGGGACAGGGGCGGCGGACATCGGCGGAGTCACCGAAGGGCGCGTACTGTTCGCTCGGCGCGATCGGGTCGAGCCTGCCGTCTTCTTCGCGTTCGAACAGGTTCAGCGCGAGTTGGGCGCGGGCGTAGTGGCCGTTGCCGTCGTAGTAGCCGGTGACCTGCCCGAGCGTGCCGAAGCCGTTGAAGATGTCGGGCGTGTAGGTGCGGGCGAAGTTGAGGTTGGGCTGGAAGTCTTCGATCGCCTTTTCGGAGTGCGGGAAGGCCCTCGAGGCGCGCTGCTGCACCGCCGGCAGGAAGCCGAGTGCTTCGGCGGTGTCGTTGGCGAAGCCCTTGCGGCGGGCGCTGAGGCGGAAGTCCCGGAAGACCGGCACCGCTTTGGAGAGCACCGGGCGCAGTTCGGCGAGGAAGGGCGCCAGGTTCTTCGTCGCCGGCTTCGCCGTTTCGACAAGCGGGTCGAGGTCGTCGAGGGCGGCGCGCAGGTTGACGAAGGTGGTGTTGCTCTGCCGCATGAAGGGCGGCAGCAGGCGCAGGGTCTGGTCGAGCGCCTCGTTCTGGCTGGCGATCGCGCCGAAGGCCTGGCTGGCGTTGGAGACGGCGCTGGAGAGCTGCGGGCCGCGCTGGGCGACGGCGGTGGCGAGTTTGCTCGAGCTGACGACGAAGCGCTCGAGCAGCTTCTGATCCTTGTTCAGTTCGCCGAGGAAGGCGCCCGTCCGGTTCAGCGCCGGGCCGAAGTACTTGAAGGTCCGGTTGGCGTCCTTGCCGCGATCGCGGAACTGGTCGGCGTTGCCCTGGATGAACTGGCCGAGCGCGCGGCGCACCGGGGTCGGGAAGGTGTTGAGGAACTGATCGAGATCGACCTCGGTCGTCGTGTCGCCGAGGCCGAGCGTGGCGCCGTCGTCGAGCTCCGGGTTGCTGTTCGGGCCGGGGCTGACCGAGATGTAGTGGTTGGCGACGCCGGAGAGCGAGGTGGCGCGGATCACCGCGGTCGTGCCCTCGTGCAGCTGCTGTTCGACGCTGACCTCGATCTCGGCGAGGTTCTCGTCGGTGAGGTCGATGCTTTCGACCGAGCCGACCGGCTGGCCGCCGATCAGCACCTGGTTGTCGGGGACGAGCTGCGCGGCGTTCTGGAAGACGAGCTTGTACTTGTGGCTGCCGTTGCCGCCGAAGAGGACGATGGCGAGGGCGATCACGACGATCGCCAGGGCCACGATGGCCGCAATTCGCGCGGGGGCGACTCCCCGGGCTTTTGCCGGGCTTTTCTCCTCGCCTAAGGAATTAGCAGCCACGGGTCGTCGCTTGCGATTCCCCCGCCTCCATACAGAGGAATTAAGCCGCCGAATCGTATCCGAGCGATCAGCCGCCACGCGTGCGGCCCTGCCTGGCTTAACTGGAAGTCAACGCGTTGCGTCAACGGCTCGCGCTGACCTTAAACGTCGATTCGGGGGATGACTCGGGCGAGCGGTCTCGGCAGCCACCAGACGCGATCGCCCAGCAGCAGCATCAAGGCCGGCAGGAGGACGATCCGGACGACCGTGGCGTCGAGCAGCACCGCCACGGTAAGGCCGACGCCGAGCTGGCTGACCGTGGCGATCGGCGCCCCCGCGAAGGCGACGAAGACCGCCATCATGATCGCCGCCGCGCCGGTGATCACCCGCGCGGTCCGCTGGAGGCCGAACATGATCGCCGCGCGATTGTCGCGCTCGCGGTCGTAGTGCTCCCGCATCCGCACGAGGAGGAAGACCGCGTAGTCGATCGAGAGCCCGAAGACGACCCCGAAGATCGCTGTCGCTCCGACGGCGTCGACGTAGCTGCGCCCGCCCAGAGGCCAGTCCTCGGGCAGGTTGAAGAGCAGCGTGAGGATGCCGAAAGCAACCGCGACCGTGGCCAGGTTGAGCGCGACCGCGATCGCCGCCAGCGGCAGCGCGCGCAGGATCAGGACGAGGACGAGGAAGGTGGCGAGCGTGATCGCGGCGACGACGTAGGGGATCCGCTCGCGGGTGACGCTGCTGTAGTCGTTGAGCTGAGCCGGCCCGCCGGCGACCCCGGTCGCCAGGCCGGTTTCGCGTGCGAGCACGTCGGCCTCTTCCTGCAGGCGCGCGTCGAGTGCGATCGATCCGGGCGAGTTGAAGGTGAAGCGCGAGATCACCAGGATTGCCGCCGCCTGGCCGCCGCCGTTCAGATCGATCGCTTCGGCGGCCCGCTCGCGCGTCCGCGGCCGCGCCCCGTCGAGCGCCGAGAGGACGAAGTAGCCGGAGTCGAACAGGCCCGGCGTCTCGCGGCGCAGCCGTCTGGCCTGCCGGTTGAGCCTGGCGCTGCTCGACAGCACCTGGACGGTCGCGCGGCGCAACCCGGTCTGCAGCGGCTCCGACGCGCGGTAGCCGAGCGCGAGGTTCTCTTCCAGCGCGGAGGCGCCGTCGCGAAGCTGCGCCAGCCCGTCGGCCAGGGAGGTCGCGCCGGCGGCGAGGCGTTCGACGCCGCCCTGCAGCCCGCTCGCCGCCCGCGCCAGCCGGGCCGAGCCGTGGGCGAGCTTCTTCCCGCCCGCCTCGAGCTTGCGCAGCCCGTCGTTGAGCTTGGTCGCCCCCCGGCTCAGCCGCTTGAGCAGGAAGATCCCCGACTCCAGCCAGTCGGTCACCTGCTTCGCTTCGCCGGCGTCCTCGGTCAGCCGCTCCTGCAGCGCCGTCAGTTCCGCCGGCAGGCCGGCGTAGTCCGGCGCGTAGGGCTCACCGCTGACCGGGTCGGTGCCGCTGAGCGCCGCCAGCGCCCCGCGCACGGCGTCGAGCGCCGCCTCGTAGTTGGGGTCGGATTTGCCGCTGGTCATCCCTTCCAGCTCCTGCAGGGCGCTCTGCAGCTGGGAATCCGCCTCCTCGGCCGGGCCCTGCAGTCGCGGGACGTTCTGGTTCGCCTCTTCGTTCAGGGACTTTTCCAGCTTCCGTGAGCGGTTGAGCGCGTTGCGGCGCAGGTTCTCCGGCAGGCTCTGCAGGGCGAACTTGAGGTTGAGCGAGGCCAGCGTCGCGCGGTGCTGCGCCCCGGCCAGCTTGCGCGTGCCGTCGGCGAAGGTGCGCAGCGCGTTCACCGCTCGCTCGCTGCCCGCTTCCGCCTGCGCCAGCCCGGAAGAGAGCAGCTCGGCGCCTTCCTCGGCCCGACCGGACCCCTCGGCGAGCAACCCGGCCCCGTAGCTCGCCTGCGAGACGCCGTCGCGCAGCTGGGCCACCCCCGAGGCCGCGCGACCGAGATTGCGGCCGAGGCGCCCGAGCTGCGCCAGCGGGCCGCTGTCGCCGCTCGCGAGCAGGGCACCCGCCTGCCGCAGCGGCTTGACCGCCTCGGAGACCTCCGCCGGGCCGACCACCGCCTGCACCCCCGGCAACTCCGCGACGCGGTGCTGCCAGGCGCCCAGCGCGGCCAGGCGGCGCGGCTCGGTGACGGTCCCTTCCTCGGCGACCGCGACGACCACGAAGGGGGCGTCGTAGCCCGACCCGATCGCCCGCTCGATCGTCTCGAAGTCTTCGCGGATCGGATCGTCGTGGGCCAGCTGGGTCTGGCTCGGCGGCCCTGTCTTCAGGCCGAGGGCCGGCACCGCGAGCGCGAGGACCAGGGCACCGATCGCGAGCGCGACCGGAACCGGCCGGCGCAGCGCCGCGGCGACGAAGGCCATCAACGCCGAACGGCCCGGCGTCGGCGCGGGGCCGATCCGCCAACGGTCGACGTTGGGGCCGAGCAGGCTCAGCACCGCCGGCCCGCCGACGACGGCGACCAGCACGCTGAGCGCGACCACGAGCAGCAGCGTCGCCGCCAGCGAGCCGAGCAGCGAGCCGGGGACGATGAAGAACGCCACCGCCATCGAGAGCATCAGCGTGCTGCCCGCGAAAATCGTCGTCCGGCCGGCGGTATGCCTGGTGAGACGGGCGGCCTCGCGCGGAGCGACGCCCGCCGCGAGCTCTTCGCGGAAGCGCGAGACCATCAGCAGGGCGTAGTCGACCCCCAGCGCCAGGCCCATCATCGTGCAGACCGTGAGGGCGAAGGCGTCGACGCTGAACCACTCGGTCACGATCGCCAGCAGGCCGCGCGAGGCGATCACCGTCACCGCGCCGAAGGCGAGCGGGATCGCGGCAGCCAGCGGCGAGCGGAAGACGATCAGCAGGACGATCAGCAGAATCGGCAGAGCGATCAGCTCACCGCGCTCGGTTGCGGCGATCGAGTCGTCCTGGATCGCCCGCGAGAGCGTCGCGTAGCCCGTCTGCGTGGCTCGCACGGGCGGCTGGATCTGCATTGCCAGGGTCCGGTTCAGCTCCGGCACGGTCTCGTTGACCGCCTCGTCGATGCCGACGTGGAAGTCGGTGATGACGATCGCCTCGCGCGGGTTGGGGCGCAGGCGCTGCACCGCGCCCAGATCCCAGGGCGAGAGCGTGGTGACGGTCGGATTGCGGCGCAGGGCGCGGATCAGCCGCGGGCCCTGGCGGTCGAGCGCCTTCCGCGGGCCGCGCAGGAGGATCACGAAGGGGGCGCTGTCGCCGAAGTGCTCGCGCAGCATCCGGTTCGCGCGCGAGGACGAGGTGCCGGGAATCTCGAGGCTGGTCGGGCTGAGCTTCTGCTCGACGCCGGCGCCGATGATGCCGAGCACGACGAGCGCGAGCGCCCCTACCGCGAGCACGCGGCGGGGGTGGCGCAGCAGCCTGCCCCTGCTCCTCCTCAAAGCCACCGTGCTAGTTTGGCGGTCGGGGGCTACGGAGGGGGGCTGCAATGCGGAAGACTCTGTTAAGGACGCTGGTGTTGCTCAGCGCACTCGCGCTGGTCGGCGTGTGGGCCGGGGCTGCGCAGGCGATCAAGTTGCGGATCGGCAACATCGTCATCACCGCCAATGGCGGCTTCGCGCCGACCAAGCTGCCGAAGCGCAGAAACGCGCCGATCAAGCTCTACGGCAACGCCAAGTTCTCGACCACCGACGGCACCCGGCCCTCGCCGCTGCGCACACTGACGCTCGAATTCGACAAGCACGGCGCGGTCGAGACGCGTGGGCTGCCGAAATGCACGCGACGGAAGCTGGTGGCGACGACGGTCAAGGGGGCGCGGCGGAACTGCCGTGGCTCGATCGTCGGCAAGGGCTTCGGCACGGCCCTGGTCGAGCTGCCCGAACAGCGCGGAATCAGAGCCTCCTCCCCGCTGACCCTGTTCAACGGCCCGCGGCGCCACGGCAACCCCACCGTGCTCGGCCACGCCCACCTCGACTACCCCGCGCCGACCACCTACGTGATCCTGATCGAGATCCAGAAGATCCGCAATGGTCGCTACGGCTTCAAAACGGTCGCCAAGTTCCCCCGGATAGTCAACGACTACGGCTCGCCGCTGTCGGGGCGGCTGACGATCGGCCGTAAGTGGAAGTACAGGGGCAGGACGCTGAGCTTCGCCAACGCACACTGTGCCGACGGACGGCTGCAGGCGAAAGCCGAATTCAGCTTCAAGGACGAAAGCTTCGTCCAGGGCACGGTCTTCAAGCCGTGCAAGGTGCGTAAGTAGGCCGGGCACCGGAACACCGCCGCTACCCTGGTTGGTATGGGGGTTTTTGGGGCTATGGGGAAACGGATCGCAATATCGGGGATCTTGGTTCTGGGGATGGCGTTTTCCGCCGTGCTCGCAAACGCAGCGACAGTGCGCGTCGGAACCCTGGTTCTGCATGCGGATGGGGGGTTTCAGCCGCGTGTGCTGCCGCGGCGCAGCTACGCGCCGATCCGCTTCCAGGGCCACGGCGAGATCAAGACGACCGACGGCTCGGTGCCGCCCGCGCTGCGCCACGTCAAGGTCGAATTCGACCGCGACGGCCGCCTGACCACGGCCGGGCTGCCGGTCTGCATGCCGAGCCGGATCGAGGCGACGACGGTCAAGCAGGCGCGCAATCGCTGCGCCGGCGCGATCGTCGGGCGCGGCCACGTCGGCGCGATCCTCAGCTTCGGCGCGAGCCGGATCAAGGTGCGCTCGCCGCTGACGCTGTTCAACGGCCCGCGCCAGGACGGCAACATCACCCTCATCGCCCACGCGCAGACGGCGGTTCCCGTCTTCCAGAGCTATGTCGTCGTCGTGCCGATCGAACGGCGTCGCGGCATCTACGGCTACCGCTCGAGCTTTGACATCCCGGAGATCGCCGGCGGCGCCGGCGCGCTGACCAGCATTGATGCCAAGATCGGCCGCCGCTACAGCTTCCGCGGCGCCCGGCGAAGCTACGTCTCGGCCCGCTGCTCGGACTACATCCTGCAGACCCAGGGCTACTTTTCCTTCGACGACGGCAACGTGATCTACGGCAGCGTCTTCAAGCCCTGCCGCATGCGCCGCTGAGCCGTCCGGTTCGATGGGCCGTGTAGGGATCGAACCTACGACCTTGAGATTAAGAGTCTCCTGCTCTACCAACTGAGCTAACGGCCCGGGGTCGGCAAGTATAGGAAGCGCGCGCGGCGGGCGAAGAGCCCGCGAGGCCTCAGCCTCTATCCGCCGGGAGGGGCGCCGCCGCCGAAGCCGCTGAAGGGGTTCTGCAGCGCTTCCTTGCCCTGTTCGCGCTCGGTTTTCGCGAATTCCTTCTTCTGCTTTGCGAAGGCTTTGCCGCGTTTGCGGTATTCGGCCAGCTGTTCTTCGATCTGCTTGGCTTCGGACTTGGACGGCGCTTTCGCCGCCGCCTGCTTGGTCGCCTTGGTGCCGGCGGCGAAATCGCCCTTGAAGTACTCGTATATGGCCAGCGTGCTGAGCGAGCCGAGACTGGGGCTGGTTTCGGCTGCGATCCGCTGTGCCGTGGCCGCCTTTGCCACGTATTCCTGGGCTTCGCCCACGATCGTGCTCGATTCGGCCAGGCGGAAGAACGTCCCGGCGACGAGCTGGGCCGCGTTCGCGTTCGGTTCAGAGACCTGCTTCAGGTAGCGGTTCCAGGTCTGCGAGGCGGCCTCGAAGTCCTGCCGCGCGCCGGGGGGAACGACGGGGATTTCGCCTTCGGCGACCGGTTCGATCTGGGCGTTCCCGGCCGAGATCTGCGCTCGCGTCAGCGCCAGCAGCAGCTGTTCTTCCTTCGGTTCTTCAACGACACGCTTTTCGAGCCGCTCGACCTGTTCGTCGAGCACCTTGGAGGCGCTGGTCGTGTTCGAGTCGCCGAGGAGTTCGGCGATGTTGACCGGCCCGACGACGAGGAAGAGGCTGCCTCCCATCAGCAGGGCGAGGACCGCGTAGACGACGCGGATGACGTGCTTGCGCCGCCCCCGCGTGTCGAACAGCATCCGTCGCTCGCCCTCTGCCATCGCTTCCTATCTCTCCTGGGTCGAAGGGTTGCCCACGCCTCCCGCAGCCTTCGGCCTGCCGAAGGCTCGAGCAAGCAAGATACTCAACTCGTACAAGGCGAGCAGGGGCACCATCTCGATCAGCATCGAGATCGGGTCCACGCCGGGGAGGGCGGCGGCGAGCAGGGCGATCGCGAGGTAGGCGTAGCGACGGTTGGAGCTGAGCTGCTCAACCCTGACGATGCCGGTTCGGGTGACCGCGAGGATCGCCAGCGGCAACTGGAAGACGAGCCCGCCGGCGAGCATCGTCGTCGAGAAGAAGCTGTAGTAGTCGCGTGCGCGCACCTGAATGTTGAACTCGCTGTCATTGAAGTTGAGCAGGAACTTGACCGCGGCCGGCATGACGATGAAGTAGGCGAAGGCGACGCCGGCGAGGAAGAGCACCGGGGCGAGCAGCATGATCGGCAGGGCGACCCGACGCTCGGTGTCGCTGAACGCCGGCAGCACGTAGGCGTAGGCCTGGTAGAGGACGATCGGCAGCGAGAGCACGATCGCGCCGTAGGCGGCGACGGTCAGGGTCGTCGTGAAGGGCTCGGTGACGCCGAAGGTGATCAGCTGCCTGTCTCCCGGCAACGGCCCGGAGGCGATCTCCAGCAGCAGGTGGTTCTGCCAGAAGCTGAGCGCCAGCGCGACGCCGAAGGCGGCGGCGCAGACGACGAGGCGGGTGCGCAGCTCGTCGAGGTGCTCGACGAGGCTGAGGCGGTCTTCGTGGGAGACCGGCCTGACGCGGCGCGACATTCCCGTCGCCCCGGTTTACGGTCGCTTCTGGGCGACCGGCTCCTCGGCGACGGGCGCGCTCTCGCCGTCGCCGCCCTCGATCTCCGGGCGCGAGGCGGGACCTGCGTCGTCCTCGTCATCGTCGTTCTCGCCGGTGACGGAACCTTTGAACTCGCGGATGCCCTTGCCCAGCGAGCGGCCGAGCTCGGGCAGGCGCTTGGGGCCGAAGACCACCAGGGCGATGATCAGGACGACGATTATCTCGAGGGGACCGACGTTTCCAAGCATCGGCCCATGGTAACGGGCGCCGGCTGCGACCGGATCGCTTCGGAAGAGTGGGCGCCGCTACCCGATTCTGGGTTTTTCTGAGAGGTCCGCGGGAAACTGCGGATAAAAATGCCGCTTCGCGTGTTCGATAGTCAGAGCAATGAACAACGCGAGCCGCACAGACACGAAGACCGGAAGCGGACTTCACGTCTGCCCCGAGTGCGGCTCGGGGCTGGTGCAGCCGACGCGGTGGGAGCAGACCGCCAAGCGCGGGCACTGGCACCTCTGGCGGCGCTGCCCCGAATGCGAGTGGCACAGCGACGGCATCCACGGCGAAGCGGAGATCGACGCCTTCGATGAAGCGCTCGACGACGGCGCCGAGGCGCTGGCCGCCGAGCTGCAGGAGCTCGAACGCGAGACGATGCGCGAAGTCGTCGAGACGTTCGCAACCGCGCTCGCCGCCGATCTCATCACCGCCGACGATTTTTCGTAGGCCGCATATGGCGGACGGCCAAATCGGCCCTGTCCATCTCTGATTCTCCAGGGCCGATTTGGCCGGAGCGCATGGGCGCGTGTTCTCAGCTGTAGCGCTGCACGACGCCATCGGCGACCAGGTCGAGCAGCTTGCGCCGTTCGGCATCGAAGCCGGCCGTGCCGAGCCGGCGCTTGGCTTCCGCGACCTGCTCGAGCGCCCGGCCGCGCACCTCGCGCAGCGCTCCGCTGGCCTCGATCCGGTCGCAAAGCGCCGCGGCCGCCGCCGTGTCGAGCGCGCGCAGGTCGGCTGAGAGGATCTCCGGATCGCCCTCGCCGGCGACGATCAGCGGCAGCGTGACGGTGCCGTCGAGCAAATCGGTGCCGCGGGCCTTTCCCGTGCGCTCGGGCGGGCCGGAGACGTCGAGCACGTCGTCGAGCAGCTGGAAGGCGAGGCCGATCGCCGCGCCGAACTCGCCGAGGGCGTCCACGTCGCCGCCGAGCAGGCAGGCGCACTCGAACAGGGCGCCGGTCTTCAGCCGGCAGCGCTCCAGATAGCGCCGTTCGTCGACCGAGGTGTCGTATGCGTCCTGGCGCTGCGCCAGCTCGCCACGGGCGAGCGCGACCGAGGCGCTCGAGAGCAGCGCGATCGCGCGCCGGTCGCCTGCCGCCGCGAGCAGAGCGAAGGCGCGGGAGAAGAGCAGGTCGCCGGTCGCGGTCGCGCGCTCGCGACCCGAGGTGGCGGCGATCGTGGGGCGGCCGCGGCGCAGCGGTGCGGCGTCCAGCACGTCGTCGTGGACAAGGGTCGCCATGTGGATCAGCTCGATCGCCCCCGCCGCGCGCACGGCCTCCTCACCGGCCTCCTCGCCGGCACAGAGCAGGACCAGCATCGGCCGCAGCCGCTTCCCCCCGCCTCGAGGGTCGTTGCCGCGTCGCCCCTGAGCAACCCGCCGTGGCCCGTGACCTGCTCGCGCAACAGCTGCTCGACCTCGCCCAGCCGCGCCGGCAGCCAGCGGCTCGAGGCATCGAGGACCGCGGTGACCGGCGGCGGAACCGCCGAGTCGCGCGTCACCCGACCGCGACGCCGCTGTGAATCGCGATGATCCCACCGGCGAGGACGGTCCAGCGGATCCCCTCCAGCCCGGCTGCGTCCATCTTCTCGGCGAGGCCACGCGGGCTGGGAAAGCTCCGCACCGACTCGGGCAGATAGCTGTAGGCCTCCGGGTCCCCGGCGAGCTTGCCGAGAACCGGGACGGCGCGATCGAACCAGAGCGAGTAGAAGGTCGACAGCGGCGGCCGCGCCGGCTGGGTGATCTCGAGGATGACCAGCCTCCCCCCCGGCCGCAGCACCCGGCGCATCTCGGCCAGGCCGGCATCGAGGTCGGAGAGGTTGCGCACGCCGAAGCCGACGGTGACGGCGTCGAAGCGACCGCTGTCGTAGGGGAGCTGCAGCGCGTCGGCCCACTCGAAACGGACGCCCGCCGCGGCGTTTTCGCCCACCTTCTCCCGTGCCAGATCGAGCATCGGCTCGGAGAAGTCGCAGCCGACCACATGGCCGCCGGGAAGCACACGCCGGGCCAGCTCGAACGCCAGGTCGCCGGTACCGCAGCAGACGTCGAGCGCCGCGTCCCCGGGGCTCAGCGCTGCCTGGTCGGCAGCGCGCTGCCGCCAGCGGTGATGCAGGCCTGCGGTCATCACCGAGTTGAGCAGGTCGTAGCGTCCGGCGATCCGGTCGAACATCCGGTTGACCTGCCCCGCGAACTGGGCGGAGTCCCGGGACGGCTTAGTCGAGTGAGGCGAGGAAATCGGCGAGCTCTTCGAGCTTTTTCGGAGGCAGGTCGCGGAAGGAGGGCATGATACCCGGGCCGATTTCGAGCGAGCGGACGATCGCCGCGCGCGGAATCCGCGAGCCGATGTGGGTAAGTTCCGGCCCCGGGCCGTGGTTGCCGTTCTCGCCGATGTTGTGGCAGGCCAGACAGCCGGCGCCGGCCGCGACCTCCTTGCCCGCCTCGTATTGAGGCGCGACTTCCATCTCGATCTCGGTCGGCGAGCCGGCGGTTGCGCCGAGGAAGGTCAGGTAGGCCATCGCGATGATCGTCAGCACGCCCGCGGTGGTGGCGATCGGGCGCCGCGACCGGGTTGCGCTCCGGGCCGCGGTCGTAGAAGGGCAGCAGGAGGAGCAGGACCATGCAGATCGTCGGGATCCCGATCGTCGCGATCGGGACCAGCTCCGGCGGTTTGATCACGCGCAGGAGCTCGAAGAGGAAGAAGAAGTACCACTCGGGGCGGGGCACGTAGGTCGTCGTCGTCGGGTCGGCCTTGGGGCCCTGCTCGGCGCCGAGGACGACCGACATCAGGATGATCACGCCGACGACGAGCAGCGCCATCGCCGAGTCCTTCATCACCGCGTAGGGGAAGAAGGGCTTGCCCTTCTTCTTCAGCAGCTCGTACTCCTCGAGATATGCCTGCTTGTCACGTGGCTTCATCGTCCGCCACCGTTCAGTTGGGACTTGGCCCTTGCCGCTTTCGGCCGGTCGGCCCTGACCCACGGCGGTGCGGTGGTGCCGAGCTTGACGACGAGATACATATGGGCGCCGATCAGGGCGATCAGCGCGCCGGGGATGAGCAGCATGTGGATCGCGTAGAAGCGCGAGAGCGTGGTCGCCCCGAGCTCCGGGCCGGCGCGCAGGAAGTCGCTCAGATAGGGCCCGACGACGGGGCCGGTGCCGTTGATGTTGATGCCCACCACCGAGGCCCAGAAGGAACGCTGGTCAAAGGGCAGCAGGTAGCCGGTGAAGGCCATCGTCATCGTCAGGATCAGCAGCACGACGCCGATCACCCAGTTGAGCTCGCGCGGGTACTTGTAGGCGCCGAAGAAGAAGGTCCGCCCCATGTGGAGGAAGATCAGGATCACCATCACGCTCGAGCCCCACTTGTGCATGCCGTGCACGATCGCGCCGAGGAAGACCTCGTTGTTGATGTGCGAGATCGAGGCGTAGGCCTGGGTCGTCGAGGGGGTGTAGAACATCGCCAGGAAGACGCCGGTCACGGCCTGGGCGATGAAGGCGAAGAGCGTCGCCGAGCCGAGCGTGTAGAACCAGTTGGTCCCCTTCGGCACTTTGCGGAAGAGCATCCCGGTGAGGAAGCCCGATGCCGCGGTGCGCTGGTCGACCCAGGCGAGGACGTCGGCGGGCGACTCTTTGGCCTTGTCGCCGAGCTTGGCCGCGTCGGACTGGCGCTCCGGCGGGGAGGTCTTGAGGTCGGCCGGGGCCGCGCCCTTGGCGCCATTGCCCTCGCCGGGCTTGGCCGGTTTGCGCAGCGGGGCGGGTATCAGCGAGTCGAGTTTCATCGTCGCCTATCGATCAGCCGCTCGGCGGCGGGAAGGTGGATGGGCGGGGCGGATACAGATATTCCCAGATGCCGCCGGTGAACTCGCCCGGGTCGCGGGCGCGCACCGGCTCCAGCTGCGAGGTGACACTGAAGCGCGGGCCGAGCTCGACCTGGCCGTTGCGGATCCGCGCCTGGAACTGGTCGAGCGGGCGCACCGGCGGGCCGCCGATGACTTTGCCGACGAAGTCGTAGACGCCGCCGTGGCAGGGGCAGATGAAGTTGCCGGCCGCCTCGACGAAGCGCACCGGGCAGCCGAGGTGGGCGCAGCGGTTGGAGACGGCGATCATCTCGCTCGGATTCTCGCCGAGCGATTTCGAGCCTTTGCGGACGTAGGCGGTCACCTTGCCGGCGTCACCGATCCCCGGGGTTTCGGTGAAGACGACCTGGCGGTAGGTGTCCTCGACGAAGTCGCCGACCGGGCCGACCGCCTCCCAGCGTTCCTTGCCGCGGTGGAAGATCGGCGCCACGGCAAAGCCCACCGCGGGCAGCACGATCGCTGCCCCGGCGACGCCGCCGAGCGCCTGCGAGGCGACCGTGAAGGCGCGGCGGCGGGTCATCGACTCACCCTCGAAGTAGCCGGGAGGGTCGGGCTTCGCCCGCTCCGCCGGGCTCGCGCCCTCGGCTCCGTTTCGCTTGTTCGCCTCGTCAGCCAATCTCTGCCACCGAACGGCCGCGCAGTTTATTGCCTCGGCGGCGCGGCGGAGTCGAGAGCCCGCAAGCCGGCTTCCCGGACTGGTCCTTTGTGTACAGAAGGTTAACGAGGGGGGCGGGGCGAGACGACGGGCTGGTATAAGCACTTGGCGTGTCTATTCGCCGGGAGGAGAGGCGCCCGCCGCTCTCGTTGCGGCGACCCTGGGCCGTGCTTGCTGCGGCCCTCGTGGTGATCGCGGTGCTGGCGGCAATCGGCCGCGGCGTCGAGGACGAGCTGAAGCCGACCTCGCTCAGCGTCCCCGGAACCGACTCCGGCCGCGCCGCCGAGCTACAGCATCGCTACTTCGGCGACACGGCGCCGTTCGCGATCCTCCTCCAGGGCCCACCTGCCGCGCTCGACCGGCAGGGCCCGGCGCTGATCCGCACGCTGCGCACCGAGCCGGCCGTCTCGACGATCTCGCCCTGGGACAAGGGCAGCGTCGACAACCTGCGGCCGGGCCCCCGCAAGGCGCTGATCCTGGTCGACTTCCACGTCGACGAGGCCGAGGCGGTGCAGGACACCGTCCCCTACCTGAACCGCACGCTCGAAGAGCGGGTGCGCCCGCCCGTCAGCGCCGCGCAGAGCGGCTTCGCCACCCTCTCCCGGGCGACGATCGACGAGTCGATCCATGCCACCGAGGTGGCCGAGCTGGTCGCGATCCCCTTCCTGCTGCTGGTCCTGCTGCTGGTCTTCCGCTCGCCGATCGCGGCCGCGATCCCGCTCGCCTTCGGGGCCGTGGCCGTGACCGTCTCGCGCGGCGTGCTCGCGGTCGGCGCCAACTGGATCACGATCGACGGCTTCGCGCTGACCGTCTGCACGATGATGGGCCTGGCGCTGGGCGTCGACTACGCGCTGCTGATGGTCTCCCGCTTCCGCGAGGAGCTCGCGGCCGGAACGCCGCCGCGGGATGCGGCGCAGATGACGCGCCGCACCGCCGGCCGCACGATCGTCTTCGCCGGCTCGACCCTCTTCCTGGCGATGCTGGTGACGTTGTTCGTGATGCCGGGGTCGCTGCTGATCTCGCTGGCGGGCACGGCGATCGTCGTCACCGGGATCAGTGTCATCGTCGCCGCCCTGATCGGCCCTTCGCTGTTGATGGTGACCGGCCACAACGTCAACCGCTGGCGCATCGGCGGCAATCGCGGCGGCGACGGCGTGATGACGCTGGTGCGCGGGGCGCTGCGCCGGCCGCTGGTGGCGGTGATCCTGATCGGCATCGTCGTCTTGCTCCTGGCACTGCCGGTGCTGGCGCTGAAAACCGGGCCGCCCAGCGCCGAGCAGCTGCCGACCTCCAATCCCGCGCGCGAGGAAGCCGAACTGATCGCCGACGCGATCGGTCCCGGCTGGGAAGCCCCGTTCGTCATCGTCGCCGTCTCCGAAGACGGCCCGATCACCGATCCCGACACGCTGGCGGCGCTGAGCCGCTGGCAGCGGCGGATCGCCCACGACCCGGGCGTGCAGGCCGTGATCGGCCCGGCACAGATCCGCAAGCAGGTGAAGCCGCTGCAGAAGACCGGCAACGACCTGCTCGCCGGCCGCGGGGACGCCGATCCCGAGCAGCTGACGAGGCTGGGCAAGAAGCTCGGGCAGGCAACCGACGGCGTGCGGCAGCTGCGCTCCGGCATCGAGCAGGCCGGCTACGGGGCCGGGCTGCTCGCCGACGGGACCGGCCAGGCCGGCGATGGGGCGAAGCAGCTCGAAGGCGGGATCGCCCGGCTCGGCTCCGAGGCCGGGCGGGCCGTCGGCGCGATCCAGCAGCTCGAGAACGGCTCGGGGAGGTTGGCGGAGGGTCAAGAAAAGGCGCAGCTCGGCGCCCTCTCGGTCGAAGAATCCTCAGAGGTCGTGTTCAACACCCTGAGCAGCCGAGCGCTGTCGTCCGCGCGCGGCCTGCAGGCCGAACTTAAGAAGCGAGCCGCCTCCGACCCGACCCTCGAGCCGCAGCTGCGAGAAGCCGAAAGCGTGGTCGAATCGCTGCTCATCGCCACCGGCGAAGCGCACCGGCTCTCGACCCGGGCGGGCGCGCTGAACGACGGCGAGGAACAGCTCGTCGACGGCAGCAGGAAGCTGCACGACGGGGCAACCCAGCTCGCCGAGGGAACCGGCGCGCTGCCGGACGCGCTCGGCAAGCTCGAAGGCGGCGCCGGCCAGCTGGTCGACGGCCTCGGCCAGCTGCGCGGCGGCGCCGACACGCTGGAAGAAAAGCTCTCCGAAGGCTTCCAGCGTTCGCAGCCGTTGCAGAGCGGCCTGCGCCGTTCCAGCGTCAAGGTCTCGGTCCAGGCCAAGGACGTCAACGACAAGGTCGACCGCCTGCGGCGCAACTCGCCGGGGATCTTCAACTCCGGCTACTTCGTCCTCTCCAGCCTCGCCGGAGCGCCGGCAAAGGAGCGCAAGCGTGCCGGCGGCGTGGTCGACCTCGAGAACGGCCAGGCGGCGCAGATGGTCGTGATCCCCCGCTACACGTTCAACACCGAGGGATCCACCGCGCTGAACAAGCGGCTGAAAGAGGACGCGGGCAAGCTGGCGACGGTGACCGGCACGACCACCGGCGTCACCGGCGCAGCCGCCGAACTGATCGACTACACGTCGGTCATCTCGGAACGGATCCCGATCATGATCGGCGTGATCACGATCGCGACCTTCCTGATCCTGGTCGTCATCCTGCGGGCGCTGCTCGTAGCGGCGATCGCCGTGGCGCTCAACCTGGTCACGGTCGCGGTCGCCTTCGGCGTGCTCACCCTGCTCTTCGAGGTGCCGGCGGGCTGGCCGCTCGGCGGACATACCTATGTCGACGCAATCGGCGCCGCGGGGATCTTCGGGATCATCTTCGGTCTATCGATCGACTACGCGGTCTTCCTGCTGATGCGGATGCGCGAGCACTACGAGAACAACTCCTCGAACCAGGAAGCGATCGAATTCGGGCTCGAGCGGACGGCGCGGGTGATCACCGGCGCCGCGGCGATCATGATGGCCGTCTTCCTCGCCTTCGCCGGCGCCAGCATCGCCACGGTCAGCCAACTCGGCACCGGCCTGGCCGTCGCGGTGCTGCTCGACGCAACGGTCGTGCGCATCGTCCTGTTGCCGGCACTGATGCTGCTGCTCGGCGATCGCGTCTGGTGGCTGCCACGGCCGTTGGAGAAAATCCTGCCCGAAATCGATCTTCACGGCTCTCGCGCGGGTTAACAGCAGTGAGCGCCATCGGAACTCGTGTATTTTTTGTCACGGGCTTGGACAGGGGGATCGGCTGGGCGCACTGTGTGCTCGCCAGGACCAGCCAGAGCGAACAGGAGGAGTGATCTAGTGGGAAGCTCAGCAAGGAAACCGCCGCTGCCGGCAATCGGCCTGGCGCTGCTCGTGGCGCTGCTCGTGGCGCTTCCGGCGCTCGCGGCCGAAGGCGAAGCCGAACTTACGCGTGACCAGTACGTCGCCAAGCTCGAGCCGATCTGCAAGGCCAACACCAAGGCCAACGCACGCATCCTCAAGGGCGTCAAAAGGCAGGTGCAAAAGGGCAAGCTGGGGCCGGCCGGCAAGCGCTTCATCCGCGCTTCCGGCGCGCTCGGCAGGTCCGTCCGCGTGATGGCGCGGGTGCCGCGACCCGCGGCCGACACGACCAGGCTGAGCAAGTGGCTCGGCTACCTGATGCGGGAGAAGCGCTTCCTGCAGCTGATCGGCAAGTCGCTCAAGTCGGGCAACAAGTTCAAGGCCCAGAAGCTCGCCGTCAAGCTCAACCGCAACAACAACCAGGCCAACAACACGGTGATCAGCTTCGGCTTCAGGGAGTGCCGGATCGACTCCTCGAGGTTCATCTAGGTTGAGGGCCGCTGGCCTGTTCGCCCTGTCGCTGCTGGTCGCGCTCGCCGCGGCCGGCGCCGCGCAGGCCGAGAAGCAGGTCGAGGGCAACCTGATCGTCTCCTTCGACGGCGGGATCGCGCCGAAGTCACTGCCGCGCACCGGCACCGCGCCGGTCTCGGTCACAGTCGACAGCGGCTTCGCCACCACTGACAACAGCGACCCCCCGCCGCAGCTGCGCCAGATCGCGATCGGGATCAACAAGGGCGGCAAGATCTTCGACCGCGGCCTGCCGACCTGTCAGGTGCGGCGGATCCAGCCCTCGACGATTGCCGCTGCGAAGCGAATCTGCGGCAGGGCGATCGTCGGCAACGGCCACGTGCGGGTGCGGGTCAGGCTGGCCAACCAGCCCCCGTTCACCTTCAAGGGGCCGATGCTCGTCTTCAACGCCACGCGCAGCGGTGGCAAGCGGCGCCTGCTCGCACAGGTCTACGGCATCAAGCCGCCCTCGGCCTTCGTGCTCACCTTTAAGATCGTCCGCAAGGGCGGCACCTTCGGAACCGTGATCAAGACGACGCTGCCGAAGGCGGCTCGCGATTGGGCCTACGTCACCCACTTCGACATGAAGCTGCGCCGCATCTACACCTACCGCGGGCGGCGCCACAGCTTCATCAGCGCCGGCTGCGCCGCCCCCGCCGGCTTCCCCGGGGCGGTCTATCCGTTTGCGCGGGCGACCTTCGGCTTTGCCGGGGGGCAGAAGGTGACGACTACGCTGATTCGGGACTGCAAGGTCAGGTAGGTGGGGTCCGTCCCGGCAGGGGTTCCGCTTAACTTTTTTTGAAGACAGTTGGCGGTCGTCCGCGGGCGCTTTCGCAAAAAAAGTCAAGACGCTCCACCCCTACCGGGACGGACCCTTGCTTATCTCTTGTGCGGTTTTGTGCCAGCGCTCGGGGAGTTCGCTGCCCCTGCCCTCCGTGTGCAGCTGGGCCGATGTGCCGATCAGGTCCGCCAAGGCGAGGGTGGCCTCCGTATCTCCGATAGCTGCCAGCCGCTCGATGGCCAGGGCGTAGAGATAGTCGCCTGCGAGTAGGGCCAGGTCCTGATCGTGGCCCTTGAGTAGGCGCGACTGGTCGTAGTGGAGCTGGTAGCCCTCGCGGACCGCCTCGAGGACGTGGGCGTAGTCGCCCGGGGGCGCGAAGGCTTGCTCGGGATCCGGGTCGGTTACGTGGGGGGAGATCGGGGTGTTCTCGGTGCGGAGCTGCGCAGCGAGGTCTGTGAGGGCGCTCAATCGAAGGTCTCCTGCAGCGATTCCTCCGCGGCTTCCAGGGTGCGGGCGATTGCGTTGTCATCGTGCGCGAGCGAGACGAACCATGCCTCGAACTGGGACGGGGGTGGGTAGATGCCGCGGTCCAACATCGCTCGGCAGAAGCGGGCGTGGGCCTCGAGGTCGCAGGCGGCGGCGCCCTCGAAATCGGTGATCTGTTCGGTGCCGAAGAAAACGGTGAGCAGGCCGGTGGCGGAGCTGATGTGGATCGGCCACCTCGCGGCGAACCGGGCCAAGCCCTTGGCGAGCTGCGCGGTCAAAGCGCCCAGCCGCTCGTAGGCGGCAGGGTCGAGCCGGCGCAGAGTCGCCCGCCCCGCTGCCATCGCCAGCGGGTTGCCGGAGAGAGTTCCCGCCTGGTAGACGTCGCCGGCGGGGGCGATGCGCTCCATCGCCTCCCGCGGCCCGCCGAAGGCGGCGGCAGGCAGCCCGCCGCCGAAGATCTTGCCGAGGACGGTCAGGTCGGGCTCAACCCCATAGAGCTGCTGGGCGCCGCCGCGGTCAACGCGGAAGCCGCTGATCACCTCGTCGAAGACGAGCAGCGCGCCGGCCTCGCGGGTCGCCTCGCGGAGGAACTCGAGGAAGCCTTCCGCCGCGGGGACAACGCCCATGTTGGCCGGCAGCGGCTCGGCCAGAAGCGCGGCGACCTCATGCTCGGCAAGCGCTCGCAAGACCGCCTCGCGATCGTTCCAAGGCACGACCACGGTGCCGGCCGCCTGTGCCGCGGTGACGCCGGGGCTGCCGGGGATCGCCAGCGTCGCCAGGCCCGAGCCGGCGTCGGCGAGCAGCCCATCGGAGTGGCCGTGGTAGGCGCCGGCGAACTTGACCACGACCTCCCGCCCGGTGACCGCACGGGCGAGGCGCACAGCCCCCATCGCCGCCTCGGTGCCGGAGCTGGTCATGCGCAGCATCTCAATCGAGGGGACCCGGCTCGCGACCTCCTCGGCCAGCTCAACCTCTGCCTCGGTCGCGGCGCCATAGCCCGTCCCCCGCGCCACGGCCTCGCTCAGGGCGGCGATCACCCCGGGGTCGGCGTGGCCAAGGATCAGCGGGCCCCAGGAGCAGACCCAATCGACGTAGCGGTTGCCGTCGACGTCGACCAGCTCACAGCCCTCGCCGCGCTCGATGAAGATCGGCTCGTGGCCGATCTGCCGCATCGCCCGCACGGGCGAATTGACCGCGCCCGGGAGAACGCGCCGAGCACGCTCGTACAGCTCCCTGCTACGCGTGTCTTGTTCTTCCCAGGTCCGATAGTCGTCGGTGAAGTAGCGCAGGCGGATCTTCTTGTACTCGGTCGACGAGTAGAGCGTGGCGCGGTCCTCGGCGCCCATCCCGCACTCGGCGGCGATCGAGTCGAGGATCGCGTCGCACTCCTCCTTCGAGCGGCCGTGGGCCATCGTGAAGACGCTGTAGGGCCAGTCCTCGTAGGTCGGGCGCTGGTAGCAGTGTGAGATGCCGCGGAAGGAGGCCATCCGCCGGCCGGTCTCGAGGATCTCCCCCTCGGGCACCTTCCACACCCCCATGCCGTTGGCTGAGAAACCGGCGCGGCGATGGAAGAGGATCGCGGCGACGCGGCGCAGCAGCTTGCGCCCGACCATCCCGCGCAGCCGCTCGAGCAGCTCCTCGGTTCCGATGCCGAGCTCCGCCGCGGCGGCGTCGTAGGGCCGCTCGACCGCCTCCATCGGCCCCTGCAGGGCGCGGATGACGGCGATGTCGCCCTCGTCGTAGGGCTGGCGCTCCAGCTCACGCGGCGGGGCTGCCTCGACCACGGCGGCGAGCGCGTCGGTGCCCTTCTCCATCTCCAGGTTCATGTTGATTTTGAACAGGGTCAGGGTCGGCAGCCGGCGCATCGACTCGGCCCCGGTCTCCTCCATCAGCGCCTCCAGCGTGCCGTCCATGCCGAGCTGCGAATCGGGCGGGACGGCGATCGTGAACCAGAGGTTGAAGTCGTGCGTGCGCAGGTAGTTGTGGGAGACGCCGGGGTGGGCGTTGACCGCCGTCGCGGCACGCTGCGGATTCTCGGCGTCGACTTTGGCGGCGACCAGCATCGACTCGTAGCCGAGCGCGCGGGTGTCGAAGATCGGGGTGATCTCGCGGATAATCCGCTCGTCGAGCAGGCGGCGGGTGCGGGCGAGCAAGTCGCCGAGGTCGAGCTCGGCCTCGGCGGCGAGCACGGCGAAGGGCTCGGGGTCGAGCGGGAAGCTCGACTGCAACAGGTTCATCAGCCGCTTGTCGGTCTCGTCGAGCGGGATCGCCGCGCCGTCCTTGCGGGAGCGCGCCTTCGACTGGGGGGTCTTGACAGTCACGCGCTCACGCTCAGCCGGTCGCAGAGAATCAGATGCCGATGCTCCCTCTTTCGGTTCGCTAGAGCCAAGCTGCTGCCTCCTTCGCGTAATAGGTGACGATCGCGTCGGCGCCGGCGCGGCGGATCGAGGTCAGCGTCTCGAGCACCGCGGCGCGCTCGTCGATCCAGCCGTTGGCGGCGGCCGCCTTCAGCATCGAGTACTCGCCCGAGACATGGTAGGCGGCGAGCGGCGCGCCGGTCTCCTGCTTTACCCGGCGCACAACGTCGAGGTACGGGATCGCCGGCTTCACCATCAGCATGTCGGCGCCCTCGTCGAGGTCGAGTTGCGCCTCGCGCACCGCCTCCGCGGCGTTGGCCGGGTCGAGCTGGTAGCCGCGGCGGTCGCCGAACTCGGGCGTCGACTCGGCCGCATCGCGGAACGGGCCGTAGAAGGCGGAGGCGTACTTGGCGCTGTAGGCGACGATCGGCGTGCCCGGGTGGCCCTCCTCGTCGAGCTGGTGGCGGATCGTGCCGACCCGCCCGTCCATCATGTCGCTCGGGGCGACCGCGTCGGCGCCCGCCTCGGCGTGGGAGATCGCGGTTTTCGCCAGCAGCTCGACCGTCAGGTCGTTGTCGACTTCGCCGTCGCGGACGAAGCCGCAGTGGCCGTGCGACGTGTACTCGCAAAGACAGACATCGGTGATCACGGTCAGCTCCGGGTGGGCCTCCTTCAGCGCCCGTACGGCCATCTGCACGATGCCCTCGTCGTCGTAGGCGCCCGAGCCGGTCTCGTCCTTGGCGGCGGGGACGCCGAAGAGCAGGAGCGCGCCGATCCCAGCGCTGGCGATCTCGGTCGCCTCGGCGATCAGCTCGGAGATCGAGAAGCGCTCGATCCCGGGCATCGACTCGACCTCTTCGCGAATACCCTCGCCGGCGACCACGAAGGCGGGTTGGATCAGCTGCGACGCCGAGAGCTCGGTCTCGCGGACCAGGCCGCGCAGGGACTCGGTGCGGCGCAGGCGTCGCATGCGGGTGCTTGGGAACTGCATCGACAGGCGAGTTTAGGGGAGGGATGGGGATACCCCTGCCCGGACTCGCGGGCTTCGCCCGCTCTGAGTATCCGCCCGTTCAGGGGTATCCCCGTCCCTCCCTCACAAGGCCCGGCTAACACTCCGGCCGCCCGGAGCGCAGTAGCTTTCCCCCGATGGAGGCACGGGGGCTGGTCAAGCGCTACGGGGAGCGGGAAGCTCTCAGGGGGGTCGATTTCTCGGCCGCGCCGGGGGAGCTTGGTGGCGGTCATCGGGCCTAACGGGGCTGGGAAGACGACGTTGTTGTCGATTCTTGCGGGGACGTTGAGGCCGGATGGGGGGACGGTGGATTCGCCGCATGGGGACGTGGGGTGGGTGCCGCAGCAGGCGGCGCTGTACCGGCGGTTGACGGTGGAGGAGAACCTGCTGCTGTTCGCGCGGCTCGAGAAGCATGCGGATCCCCGTGGGGCCGTCGAGGAGATGCTGGAGCTGACCGGGTTGGGGAGCGGCGCGGTGAGCTGGTGGCGCGGTTGTCGGGGGGCAACCAGCAGCGGGTCAATATCGCGGTCGGGTTGATGGCGCGGCCGGCGGTGCTGCTGCTCGACGAGCCGAGCGTCGGGCTCGACCCGCGCCAGCGGGCACGGCTGTGGGAGTTCATCGCGGGCCTCGCCGGCCGCGGGACGAGCGTCATCTTCTCCACCCATGACATCCAGGAGGCCGAGCGATACGGACGGCGGATGCTCGTCCTCGGCCGACGGCGAGAGCCTCTTCGACGGCTCTGCCGGCGAGTTGCGCGAGGCGGTCGCGCGGCGAGGCGCCCGGGGCAGCCGACAGCGACTTCGAGACCGCCTTCGTCGCCTTCCTCAAGCACCGGGGGCACTAGCAAGTGCGCGCGGAGGGAGCATCCATATCTGACTCATTGCGACCGGAGCGTGCGCGCAGCCATTTGTCTTCAGGGTGCTGGCTGCTGCTCAAGGACCTGCAGATCCTGCGGCGATCGCCGCTGCAGGCGGCGCTGCTGATCGCCTACCCGATCCTGATCGCGCTCCTGATCGGCTTCGCGATCTCGCGCGACTCCGGCGACCCGCGGGTCGCCTTTCTCGACGAAGTCCCGGAAGGCGCGAGGATCGCCGGCGGCAACGGCAGGCTGCCGGCGGTCGGGGTCGACGAGCGGATCTGCAGCGGGGTCGAGTGCGTCGACGTCGCTGACCGGAGCGAAGCCGAAGCGAAGGTCCGCGAAGGCGAGGTGCTCGCCGCGCTGATCCTCCCCGCCGACCTGATCGACCGGCTCAACTCGCTCTCGACGCTGAACCCGGAAACGCCCGAAGTCGAGGTGATCGTCAACGAGGAGGACCCGCTCAAGGCGCAGGTCGTCGACGACCGGATCACCGCCCTGCTCTCCGAGGCCAACCTCTTCATTGCCCGCCAGATCGCCAAGGAAGGCGGTCGCTACCTCGACCTGGTGGTCGAAGGCGGCGATTTCGACGTGCTCGGCCAGCCCGTCGAAATCCTCGGGCTACGCGCGGTTGCCTCGATCCTGCAGCAGCTGCGCCCGGCCGTGCCGGCGGCGCAACGAGCCGAGCTCGACCGCGTGATTCGCTTTGCCACGCTCGCCCGCGACAACCTCGACGTCGCTTCGCCGCTGATCGACCGGCTGGCGCAGCCGATCGCCGTCGACAAACAGTCGGTCAGCGCGCCGACGCCGCCGCTCGAAGTCTTCGCGATCGCCGTCGCCGCGACGCTGACTCTGACCTTCGTCACCCTGCTGCTGGTCGCAGGCTCGCTGGCGCTGGAGCGCGAGGAGAACACCTTCGCCCGCCTCACCGGCGGGCTCGTCTCGCGCTGCGCCCTGCTCGCCGAGAAGATCGGCCTCGGCGTCGCCGCGGGCCTGGTCGTCACCCTGCTGATGCTCATCGGGGTGCAGCTCTTCTCCGCCCTGGAGTGGAGCCGCGCCGGGCTCTGGCTCGTGGCGGCGCTGTTCGGCGCGGGTGCGCTGGCAGCAGCCGGGGCGGCGCTGGGCGCGAGTGCGCGCGACGTGCGCGCGGTCTCCCTGCTCGCCTTCATGCTGTCGCTGCCCGTCGCCCTGCTCTCGCTCGTGCCCTCAGGGGCGGTCGGGGCGACCCTCTACGACGCGATCCGCGTGCTCACCGCGCTCTTCCCCTTCAAGCCGGCGCTGGAAGCGATGACCGCGGCACTCGACTCCGCCGGCCCTGGCATCGGCGGGCCGCTCCTGCACCTGGCGATTCTGGCCGCCGCCTACGCCGCCCTGGCGCGGCTTTCCCTGCGCCGCTTCGCCTCGGTCTGAGGGACTGCGGGTAGGGTCCCGGCATGAAGGTGCTCTTCATCGGCGACGTCGTCGGCGGGCCGGGACGGCGCGGACTGGCGGCGGCGATGCCCGAGCTGCGCGAGCGCCACGCGCCCGACCTGACGTCGTCAACGGCGAGAACTCGGCCGGCGGGATGGGGATCACCGAGAAGACCGCGAAGGCGCTCTTCGATGCCGGCTGCGACGTGATCACGACCGGCAACCACGTCTATCGCCACCGCGAGGCCTACGAGTTCCTCGACCGCGCCGAGCGGGTGATCCGGCCGGCCAACTATCCGCACGCCAACCCCGGCAAGGGGTTCGTCGTGGTCGAGGCGGGCGGAATGCGGGTCGGCGTGATCAACCTCAGCGGCGCCGTCGGCCTGCGGGTGGCGCGACTGCCGTTCCACGAGGTCGACGCGATCCTCGAGCGGATCGAGGCCGACTGCGTCGTCGTCGACTTCCACGCCGAAGTGAGCAGCGAGAAGGTCGCGATCGGGTGGCACCTCGACGGCCGCGTCGCCGCCGTCTTCGGCACCCACACCCACGTCCCGACGGCCGATGCGCGGGTGCTGCCCCGGCGGCACCGCGTTCATCTCCGACGTCGGGATGACGGGGTCGCGGACGAGCGTGCTGGGGGTCAAGCCGGCGCAGGTGCTGGAGGGGATGACCACTCAGATGCCGGTCAAGTTCGAGACCGCGGAAGAGGACGTTTGGGTTATGGGGGCGGTGGTCGAGGTCAACAGCGAGGGGCTGGCTGACTCGATCGAGCAGGTGATGGTGCCGGCTCCTTGAGGGAGGCAACCCGGTAAACGCGACAGACGCGGGGCGGCCCGGGAAAAGGAGAGAGATCCCGGGCCGCCTCGTTCGGGCTTCCTCCGCCGTCATCTTGGGATTCAGGTGGCAGAGGCTTTCCCCGACGCCGACATGTTGCGCCGGGCGTCGAAGCCGTTGGCTGGCGTCAGCCCTTCCCGACGCAGGGCACGCCGAGGCCGCCCCTGAGCACGGTCTGGGCGGCGACGCCCGGCGTTCCGGTTTCATTCTTGAAGAGCGCCCTCTTGCTGCGCACCTTGAAGACGCCGTCCGGGCACCTGGCCTCGAAGTAGCCGACCTGCCTGCGCTTGTAGCGGTAGGTCTTTCCGAGCGTGAACTTGAAGTCGACCGCCGAGCCGCTGCCACCGGCGATCACGGGGATCTTGGCGATCGCATGCACACCGGTGCCCTGCCTCTGGACCGTCACCCTGGTCACGATCGCCGCCGGCGCCGGCACGGTGATGAAGGTGTGGGCCAGCAGCGTGATCTTGCCGCCGCTTTCGCCTCCGTTGAAGATGAGCAGCGGGCTCAACACCTTGATCGGCGCCTGTTCGGGGAAGGCGATCTCGGCGTGAGCGGAGCCGTTGCCGACGATCGCCTTGCCGCAGACGCGCCTCGCGGCCTTGGTGTCCCGCGCCTCGAGCTGGTCGGGCCTGCAGACCGGGAAGCCCTTGGTGTTGATCTTCACGTCCTTGTCGACGTTGAGGTCCAGTTCCCGAAATGCCGAGGGATGGGTGCCGTCGGTGGTCTTGATCGTTCCGAAGATCGTGTGCTTGAACGCTTCGAACCTGTGCTTCGGCAGCGTCCTCTGGTGGAGCCCGCCGCCGAAGGTGACCTGCAGGTTGCCCGCCCGAACGGTCGTGGTGGTCAGCTTCACGGCGCTCGCGGCTCCGGCAACGCCAAGGGCCGCCATCCCGGCCAGGACGAACACCGAAATCAGCCCTTTGCGCACGCCGATATGGTTTCCACGCATGTCTATTCTCCTCTCTCCTCGTAGCCCCGCCCGATGGCTAGGACCTCTCTTTTCCCTGGCCGGTAGCATACATACATGAATGTAGGTTTCCCGTTAAGAAGCCCAATGACGCCGACTGCGGCAAAGCGCCCTCGCTCGACCCAAGCCGAGCGCCGCGCACGCTCTCGCAGCGCCCTGCTCGAGTCCGCCGCGCGCGGTCTGTCCCGTCACGGCTACGCCAACCTCGTACTGGAGAAGGTGGCGCGCGACGCCGGCTATACGCGCGGCGCCCTCTATCACCAGTTCAAGGGCAAGGAAGACCTGGCGCTCGCGGTGCTGGAGTGGGTCGACGAAACCTGGTGGCCGGAGGTGGGTGCGCTGGCCGAGGACCAGCCCAACGCGGCGGTGGGCCTGCTCGTGATGGCGCGCGCTCACGCCGTGTACTGTCGGCGAGACATCGCCCGCGCGATGATGACGCTGCGGATCGAGTTCAGCGGCAGGGACGATCCGGTCGGCCGCATGATCGACGGGGCGCTCACGAGATCTGTTCGAGCACTGCGCGCAGCTGATCGAGACGGGGCGGAGCGAGGGCTCGATTCCACCGGGGCCGCCCGCGAAAGTGGTTGCGAGCGCCTGGCTCGGAGCGATGGAGGGGGTCGTCATCGCTCTGGCGGGCCACGCGCCGTACGACGAGGAGCTAGTCGCCCGCGCGACCGCGGGCGTCCTCGGGCTGGACAGCGCGCTCGCGCAGCAGCAGGAATAGGGGCACGGCGAAGCACAGTCCCACCAACAGCGTGGCCGGGGAACGGCAGCCACCAGGAGCGCATCCTCAGACGGCGCCCCTCCCAAGCCGCCCAGAGCGCGAAGGCGACGAAGGCGATGCCCAGGTCGAGGACGAGCTGGGCTGCCGGCAACGACCCAAACCAGGGTCGAAAGTACCCACTCGAGGGTGAGGCCGTTCCGCGCGGCGAAAAAGCACGAGCATCGTGTTTGGCACGACGAATCCGGCGATCGTCAGCGCGAGCAGAATGCGTTCGCGCTGATTCATGCCTCTCCTCGTCATCGTTCGTGCCAGCGCCGCTCTATCGCCCGGAACATCTGGGGATAGACGATCAGATACCGGAACGGCTTGATCGCGGCCATGTAGGCGTTGCCCAGGAGGCCGTTCGGCTTCACGTAGACCGCCATCTGGCCCCGGTAGCCGCCACTATCCGTCAGCTACCCAGCCGAGGTGCATGACGCCGTGCACGGTTCCGTTTGCCAGCTCGGCGGCGAACTCGTCCTCGATCAGGTAGAGCGAGGTGAACGGGAGCGTCTCGAAATCCGGCCCGCGCGCTCCCCGCAGGTCATCCGGCAGCCGCTTGCGCAGCGGCGTAACCCTCGGGTCGAGCCCCGAGCCCGGCCCGTCCAGGCCAAGCAGATCGCCGAGCTTCCAGCGCAGCGACCACAGCGCCCGTGCCGCCCGGGACGGGGTTTCCGCCGGATCGGCCGCGGCGAGCCCCTCGATGAGTAGCGGGAACTCATCGGCCCGGCCCGAAGTCGGCAGCGCCCAGACGTCCTCGAGCCTGAAGTCGGGGACGATCTCGTGGATCCGCCAAGGCTTGGAGAGGTGGGCGTCGTGTGAAAGGGGCATTCGTAGCTCCCATACGGTAGCGTATGGTTGCGAGCCCGGGGAGTCTCCTAGGGTTGACCGGCGATGGCAACGAAAACACCGACGCCGCGCGGAAATTGGATCGAGGAGGGCCTGCGGGCGCTCGGTCGCGGCGGGCCGGACGCCGTGCGAATCGAGCCACTGGCGCGGGCGCTCGGTGTCAGCAAGGGTGGATTTTACTGGCACTTCAACGACCGCCAGGCTTTGCTGGAGGAGATACTCGACGCGTGGGAGCGGACCATGGTCGACGATGTGGCCGAAGCGATCGAGGTTGCGGGAGGGGACGCGAAATCGAGGCTGAGGCGGCTCTTTGCGATGGGGGCGGCGGCGGGCGCCGAACTGTTCAGGATCGAGCTGGCGATCCGCAACTGGGCCCGTCACGACAAGGCGATTGCGAGGCGATTACGGCAGGTCGACAACAGGCGGGTGGACTACATGCGTGCGCTGTTTGGAGCATTCTGCGAGGACGACGCCGACGTCGAGGCCCGTTGCCTGCTCGCTCTGTCGTTGTTCATCAGCGTCCCGTTCATCAACGTCGACCACCGCGGACGCGGTCGGGCGGAGGTGGTGGAGCTGGCTCTGAAGCAGCTCCTGGCGTAAGGCGACCGGCCGCAGCCGACTTGACACGAGATGGGTTGACTGCGAGAGCTACCAGTAGCAGGGGGTAGAACCAGACTATGTAGAGGTAGAACCAGTGTTGGGCGGTTAGCTGGAGCGCGATCAGGAGGGCGGCGCCCAGGGCGGCGACTTGCTGGAGGGACTTGTGCCGGGCGGAAGGCGAAGGCGAGCGCCATAAGGGCCGGTGCGACGAGGAGCGCGGTGCGCAGGGGGTCGAGGCGCGGGCGCCTGGCCCCAGATGCTGAAGGGGGAGTCGCGGCCGGACTGGTAGGCGATCGTGCGGTCGTAGACGGTGTGCAGGCCGGGGTCGATCGCGGGCCAGAGGAGGAGCAGGGCGGCGGTGGCGACGAGGGCGGCGGTGAAGGCGGCGACGGCGCGGGGTCCGGCGCGGTAGGTCGCCAGCATCGGGACGAGGATCAGCGGGGCGAACTTGGTGAGGGTTGCCAGGGCAGCGAAGGCGCCCCGCGCCGCTGGACGGGCGAGGGCGAGCAGCACGGCGATCAGCAGGGCGGCCACGAGCGTGTCGTTGGAGTTCGACGCGAGCGCGTAGGCGGTGTAGGGGTAGGCGGCCCAGCCGAAGGCGAGTGTGGCGGCGAGCTTGCGGCCGGCCGGTCCGGGGCGGATGCGCAGGCCGAGCCAGATCAGCAAGGCGAAGGCGAGCAGATCGAAGCCGACCGCGGCACCGTGGGCGGCGGGCAGATCATCCCACTCACCCTGCCACGGCCAGATCAGCTCGGAGGGAACGTAGGCGAGGTAGTTGACCGGCCCGTAGGTGTCGCCCTGCGAGACGTCGCCGGGGAGGTTGTCGTATAGCTGCTCGCCATGGGCAATTCGGTCGGCGCCGGCGACGCTCGCGTAACCGACATCGATCACACCCGAGTCGGCCATGTTCAGCCCCACCCGGAAGCCGATCAGGAAGAGTGCGGCGACCAACAGCCAGCTCGCTCGCCAGACGGGACTGATGCCGTCTCCCCTCCCTCGTATCCCGATCCACAACGCCCTGCCGAGCAGGTACAACAGCACCGGGTACTGCGAAGGGACCGAGACACCGACATCGCCGCGGTTGAAGAAGTAGTGCGAGACGCCGAAGCCGAGCAGCACCAACAGATCCAGCGTCGCCACCCGCCACGGCCGACGCCAATCGATCAGCCCGATCAGGAAGAACGCACACAGGGGCAAGAACACGTACGGCGCATTCAGCTTGTGCCCGAACGACCCCTCGTACCCCCGGGCCATCTTCCATAGCACCTGGTACCCCGTCCAGGACTCGGTGACCTCGCCACTCTCGGGATCGACCAGCGCCAGCGCGACCTCGGTGTCCCCGGCGAAGTACGCCACCTCCCAGACCCCGTCGACCTTCGACACGCCGTGAGTCAGGCCACCGTTCTTCTGCCGCTGATCGACGACCTTTGCGTCTCGATTCGCGGCGCGCAACGCTTCCGTTTCGCCGATCCCGGCTGCTTCCGCAACTCCACCCATGAGAAGCAGTGCGGTCAGCGTGAGTAGGCAGGGCACTGCCTGCCTACTCACGTCAGCCCGAAATGCTCGAGCACCACTGGCGCCACATCGCGCAGGGACCACTGAGGGTTCTCGCCGGGATCGTCGGGGCCGCAGCCGACGAAGAGCAGCGGCCCGAGCGAGTCGCCGGCGTTGAGGGCGCCGTGGCTGCCGCCCCCCGCGTGGCTGACGCCGCCCCAGTCGACGGCCTCGTAGCCGGGGGTGAGCGAGACGATGAAGTCGCCGGCCTGTGGAGCGTTGAGGGCGGAATGGACTCGGGAGAGGGCGTCGGGATACTCGCGAGCGTGGAACGTGTCGTCTTCAAGCGTAGCTTCGAGCGCGCCGAGGTCGCCCTCGAGCTGCCAGCGCTCGCCGCGGAGGTCGGCGACGTCGTCGCCGGGGCGGAAGCGGAGGTGTTCCCCATCCCGCCAGATCGCAGATTCGTCGCCGGCCCGGCAACAGACCAGCTCGATCCCTTCGGTCTCTTCGAGCTTGCGGCGCACCTGCTCCGGGTCCGCGCGCTCCCCCTCCCCCGGCAACAGGTAGATGTGCGCCGCGCGCCCGGTCGGGCTGACCGCGAGCTGGGCCAGCTCCGGGCGGTCGTCGGAGGGGGCGAGCACCGTCCACTCACGCCCGAGCAGGTCGGCCAGCGGCAGGCCGCGGTCGACCGCCGTCTGGGCGTGGTCGGCGAGCAGGATCACCGCGTGCCCGTCGAGGAAACGGTCGAGCCCGCCGCCGGCCTCGAGCAGCTTGCCGAAGCAGCGGTCCGCCTTGGCGATCGACTCGACGCTTGCCTCCGGCCCGTTGCGGTGCGAGTAGTTGTCGTTGTCCGGAAGCGAGAAGAGCAGGAAGTCGTACTCGCCGGACCTCTCCAGCTCGGCGGCGACGCAGGCCGAGTAGCCGTCGCGATTACCGGGGATCGAGGTCGATTTGCACGGCGTCTCACGGCTGGCGTAGAGGTCCCCGTAGAAGAGCTCCGCCGGTCCCCAGGTGTGATGGCGGAACTTCAGCCGGGTCGTCTCGACCGCGCGCCGCAGCAGCCCGTCGAGCGAGACCTCGTGGCGGTGGCGGCCACGGTAGATCAGGAACGGCGTGCAGGCCGTGCGCAGATCGGCGTCGTCGAGGCGCTCGAACAGCGTCTCGGCTTCCGGGCTGAGGTGAGCCAGGTTCATGTTGTAGACGAGGTCGTAGAGGGCGCGGAAGACGCCGACGCTGCGGGTCGCCTCCAGCGAGGATCCGTACTCGACATAGCGTCGCTCGAGCCGGTGGAACCAGTTCATGCCGCTGATCCAGTGCTCGTCGGCGGCTACGCCGGTGACCATGTCGGCGCAGGCCACGGGCGTGACCGAGGGAAAACTGGAGACGCAATCGGGGATCAGCGCGCCGCGTTCGATCAGCGCGCCGAAGTTCGGTGCGCGCTCCTCGCGCACGGCCCGTTCGAGCATGTCGGTGCGCAGCGAGTCGACGTAGGTGAGTACGAGCTTCTTGGCGGGCATCGCTTGATTCTGAACGTGTCGATTGCCGGGAGCCGCCCCCGGACGCGGGAGGGAATCCCTGTCCATATCTGATTCTTCAGGGATTCCCGGGAGCAGAGGAGGCGGCGTCTGATCAGCGCAGGACGCGCAGGCCGGCGTGCTTGCGCTGGGCGCGTCGGTGGCGAGCGGCGCCGAGCCAGACGAGGGCGACGATCGCCAGCAGCGTCAGCACGGGCAGCAGCAGCGCCGCCGCGACGACGACCAGCGCCGCGAGCGAGACGATAAAGCCGAGCGCGCCGCCCCCACCGCCCTCGCGGCGACTTGCGCCGGCGACGAGGTCGCTGATCACGACACAGCCGAGCACGGCGCCGGCGGCGGCGAAGATCGCTCCGATCAGCCCGCCGAGCTCGGCGGCGCCGGAGAGCAGATAGCCAACGATCAGGCCGATCACGGCGGCGAGGATCGTCATCCGGCCGCGCGCCGAGCCGCGTGTGCCGGTGGTGCCGGCCAGCATGCCGATCGCCATGCCGATGCCCAGCTCGAAACCGGTGCCCGAGAGGAAGCTCACGCCGAAAACCTACACTCCGGGGATGGAAGAGACGCCGCACCGGCGCCGGGCGCACACCCGCAGCAGCGATCTGGAGCGCTACGCGGGCCTGTTCGCCGCGCGCACCAGCGTGATGCGCTCCTCGGCGATGCGCGACCTGATGGCGATCACCGCGCGGCCCGAGGTGATCTCGCTGGCCGGCGGCCTGCCAGACACCTCGACCTTCCCCGCCGACACCTTCGCCGCGCAGATGACGCGGATCGCCCAGGAGTCGACCGCGGAGGCGTTGCAGTACGGGCCGACCGAGGGCTTCGCGGAGACGGTCGACTGCATCATCGAGGTGATGGGCGCCGAGGGAATGCTGCCCGACCCCGACGACGTGATCGTCACCACCGGCGGCCAGCAGGCGATCGACCTGGTCTGCAAGACGCTGCTCGATCCGGGCGACGTCGTCATCTGCGAGGCGCCGACCTATCCGGGCGCCGTGCCTGTCTTCTGCAGCTACCAGGCCGAGACGATCCAGATCGAGTGCGACGGGGACGGGATGCGGATCGACGAACTCGAGACAGTGCTGGCGCGGCTCGACGGCGAGGGGCGCCGGCCCAAATTCATCTACTCGGTGCCGAGCTTCCAGAACCCCGCCGGGGTGACGATGTCGCTGCAACGACGCCAGCGGCTGGTCGAGCTGGCGCGGCAGCACGAACTGCTCGTGGTGGAGGACAACCCCTACGGCCTGCTGCGCTTCGCTGGCGAGCCACTGCCGCCGCTCTACCAGCTCGACGGCGGCGACTTCGTGATCTACGTCGGCACCTTTTCCAAGATCCTCTCGCCCGGCATCCGCCTCGGCTGGGCGGTGGCGCCGCCGCCGGTGATGGAGAAGATCGTGCTCGGCAAGCAGGCCTCCGACCTCTGCACCTCGACCCTGACCCAACACTTCGTTCGGGAGTACTTCTCCGAACGGCGCTGGCAGGAGTACATCGCCGACCTGGTGGAGATCTACCGTGGCCGCCGCGACACGATGGTCGCGGCGCTCCGCGAGCACTTCCCGGCCGAGGCGACCTGGACCGAACCGGACGGTGGCCTGTTCATCTGGGCGACGCTGCCCGAGTACATCGACACCAGCGACCTGCTCGCCAAGGCGCTGCGCGAGGACGTCGCCTTCGTCCCCGGCCAGGCCGCCTACATCGACGAGAGCAGGGGGCGCAGCTCGATGCGACTCAACTTCTCCGGCGTCAGCGACGAGGAAATCCGCGAGGGCGTGCGCCGGATCGGCCGCGTGATCGCCGAGCAGGTCGAGCTGTACAAAGCTCTGACCGTCGAGCAAGGGCCTGCGGAGACGTCCGGCACGCCCGGACGCGGCGCGGAGGACGTGCCGGTCGACGTGGAGGAAGCCAAGCCCTCATCGGGCTCTGGTCAGGATCTGACTCCCCCAGGGCCGGATCAGGGTGCCGTATTGCCCTTCCGCAAAAGGAAGTCGGCCGGGTGAGGGTCGCCGTGCTCAAGGGTGGGCGCTCGCTCGAGCGGGGCGTCTCATTGCGCTCGGGGGCCCGGGTCGAGGACGCGCTGGAAGGGCTCGGGCACGAGGTGACCTCGATCGACGCCGGCGGCGATCTGGTCAAGCGATTGATCGCCGCGCAGCCGGAGGTCGCCTTCGTCGCCATGCACGGGCCGGGCGGCGAGGACGGCACCGTGCAGGAGCTGCTCGAGATTCTCGGCATCCCCTTCACCGGCCCGCCGGTCGCCGCCTGCGGGCGCTGCATGGACAAGGTCCTGGCCAAGCACGAGCTGCGCGGTGCGGCCGTGCCCACCCCGGACTGGTTCGCCTTCAACGAGACCGCCTTCCGCGAGCTGGGCGCCGCCGATGCGCTCAGGGGCCTCGAGGATCGACTCGGCTTCCCGCTGGTGGTCAAGCCCAGTCGAGGCGGGTCGGCGCTCGGCGTGAAGTTCGCCGCGAGCCGGTTCGAGGTTCCCGAGGCGCTGATCTCGGCCTTCAGCTACGACAGCCGGGTGCTGCTGGAGCGCTTCGTCGAGGGACGTGAGCTCGCTGTCAGCGTGCTCGGCGGCGAGGCGCTGCCGGTGGTCGAGGCGATCCCGGCCGGTGGCGATCGCTACGACTTCGAGGCTCGCTACGAGATCGGCCGCACCGAGTTCGCCTGCCCGGCCGACCTCGGCGAGGAAGAGGCCGCCGCCGTGACCGACGCAGCGCTTGCGGCGTACGAGGCGCTCGGCTGCGCGGGGTTCTCCCGCGTCGACCTGATCCTCGCCGGCAACGGGCCCCAGGTGCTCGAGGTCAACGCGATCCCCGGCCTCACCGACACCAGCCTCCTCCCCCAGGCCGCCGAGGCGGGCGGCATGTCTTTCGAGGACCTGGTCGGGCGCATCCTCGCGCTCGCGCGCGAGCCGGCCGCGGCTTAGGAGTTGCCCTCCGCAAAATCGTCCGGGGTCACCTCGTCGAGGAACTCTTTGAACTTGTCGACGACTTCCTCGGTGTCCTCGACCTCATGCTCGAACTCGATCGCCGACTCCTCGATCACGTCCTCGGCAGCGAAGATCGGCGCCGAGACGCGGACGGCGAGGGCGAGGGCGTCGGATGGGCGCGAGTCGATCTCGACCTCCGTGCCGTCGATCGAGATCGTGATCGACGCGTAGAAGGTGTTGTCGCGCAGCTCGGTGACCGAGACCCGCTCGCATTTGGCGTCGAACTGCTCGAGCAGGTCGGAGAGCAGGTCATGGGTCATCGGCCGCGGCGTCGAAGCGCCCTGCAGCTTCATCAGGATCGCCGCTGCCTCCGGATGACCGATCCAGATCGGCAGGAAGCGGTTGCCCTCAACCGTCTTCAACAGCACGATCGGCTGCTTGCCGACCATGTCGAAGCTGACCCCGTAGATTTGCATTTGCTGCAAGTGGGCGATCCTGGATTCGAACCAGGGACCTCGTCCTTATCAGAGACGCGCTCTAACCAACTGAGCTAATCGCCCGAACCGCGGCCGATAATAGCGGCCAGGGCGAGGGCCTCGTCCAAGTCCGCAAGCCGAATCTCGACCGCGACCTCCCCCCCGCGCGGGCGCACTTTGACCTCGTGGCCGAGTGCCGACTCCAGCCGGTCGGCGGCGTCGCGCATCGCGGCGGCCTCCTCCGCGCTCACCCTCCCGCCCGACCGCTTCTTCATTCTTGGCTGGCCAGCCAGCTTAACCCTGTCCTCGGTCTCTCGCACCGACCAGCCGCCGCGGGACGCGTCGCGGGCGAGACGGCGGCGGACATCGTTGCCGGTGGCGCCGAGCAGGGCGCGGCCATGGCCCTCGCTGAGATCGCCCGACTCGAGCAGCTCCAGCGCCTCGTCGGGCAGGTCGAGCAGCCGGATCAGGTTCGAGACCGCGGGGCGACTGCGGCCGATGCGACGAGCCAGGTCTTCTTTGGAGAGACCGAGGTCATCGACCAGAGCGGCGCAGGCCCGCGCCTCCTCGACCGGATTGAGGTCCTCACGCACCATGTTCTCGATCAGCGCGACCTGCAGGCGCTCCGCCTGCTCGGAGTCGCGCACAACCGCGGGCACCTTCTGCAGGCCCGCCTGCTGCGCGGCGCGCCAGCGGCGCTCGCCGGCAATCAGCTCGTAGCTGCCGTCGTGGAGGGGACGGACGAGCAGGGGCTGGACGACGCCACTGCTCTCGATCGAGGCGGCGAGGCTCGCCAGCGCCTCGGAGTCGAAGTTGGTGCGCGGCTGTTTCGGGTTCGGCTTGATCAAGCCGACCGGGAGCTCGCGCAGATCGCCGACATCCTCGGCCGGGGCGCTCTCCGGCAGGATCGCCGCGAGGCCGCGGCCCATACCGCGCGTGGCCTTCTTGCCACCCTTTTTCGCGGCGCCGCTAGCCACGGCCGGCGAGCTCCTCGGCCAGCGCCCGGTAGGCGCCCGCGCCGCGGGAAGCGGGGGCGTGCTCGGTAACAGGCAGGCCGTAGCTCGGCGCCTCGGCGACCCTGACGCTGCGCGGTATGACCGTCTCGAAGACCATTTCGGGGAAATGCTCGCGCAGCTCCCGCTCCACGTCCTGGGCGAGTCGCGTGCGCTCGTCATGCATAGTGATCAGCAGCCCCGACACGTTCAGTGCCGGGTTGAGCTCGCGGCGGATCATCCCCAGCGTGTCGAGGAACTGGACCAGGCCCTCGAGCGCCAGGTACTCAGCCTGCACCGGCACGATCACGCGGTCGGCGGCGACCAGCGCGTTGACGCTGACCGGGCCCAGCGACGGTGGGCAGTCGAGGATCGTGCAGGCAAAGCGCTCGCGCAGCGGGCCGAGCCGCTCGCGCAGCCGCGTCTCCGACCCCTCCAACCGCGGAAGCTCGACGGCGGCGCCCGCGAGGTCGCGGTTGGCCGGAACCAGCCAGAGGTTGTCGGGCCCGGCGGGGCGGGCGGCCTCGGCGACGGAGACGTCGCCGATCAGGCAGTCGTAGGAGGACGGGTGGGCATCGCGGTCGCCGCCCAGAGCGACGGTGGCGTTGCACTGCGGGTCGAGGTCGACGAGCAGAGTTTGTGACCCGGCTGCGGCCGTGCAGGCGGTCAGGTTGACCGCGGTGGTCGTCTTGCCGACACCGCCCTTCTGGTTGGAGACTGCGTAGACGAGGCCCATGGGGGCGGAGGTTATTCGGGTTGGGCGTGCGGGGTTGGGGGTCGTTCTGAGAGCTGCCTAGGTTCGCTTCGCTCACTATGTTGGAGCCGCTTCGCGGCCCCGGATCTCTCGCCGGTGCGCCGCTTCGCGAGGCACTCTCAGAACGACCCCCAACCCCTTCAGTAGGCCGAATATTTCGGGCTAGAGCTGGTGGAGCTACCCCTTTGGGCGCTTCTTGGCCATGCCGGGGCGGCGGGGGAGGTCCTTGGGGGTGGGGCCTTGCTTGCGGAGGGCGTATAGGTGGCGGTGCTTGCTGCCGGCCCGATCTCCCACGGCCAGGACGTCCTCCAGCTGCATTGCGAGGTGGTCTGAGGCGTGGGCCAGCTGTTGCTCCTCGTCTTCGTCGCGTTTGCCCTTCCAGGCGACGAGGACTCCGTTGTCCTTGAGCAGGGGCGAGGCCAGCTCGGCGAGGGTCGAGAGGCGGCCCACGGCGCGGGCGGTGACGGCATCGTAGGCCTCGCGGCCATCCACGGCCGCGAGCTGCTCCGAGCGGGTATTGCGGACGGTTGCGTTGGCGATCTCGGCGCTCTCGATCGCGCGCTGGATGAACTCGCACTTGCGGCCCACCGACTCGATCGCGTCGACCTGAGATTCGGGCAGGGCAACCGCCAGGACAAGCGCCGGAAACCCAGCCCCAGAGCCAATATCCGCAATCCGCGAGGCCCTTGCCAGCTCCCCCACCTCAAGCCCGGTAAGGCTGTCCTCAACATGCACCTTCCAGGCTTGCTCCAGATCCCTGACCGAGCTAACGGACGCCCGCTCTTCCCTCAACAGCTCCAAGACCCGCGTGATCGTCGCCCTCTGACCCTCGTCTAGAGGGGCCCGGGGTAGGGCCGTAACGTCTTGTACTTTTTCGTCAGAAGCCATCGTCCACAACCGTAAGCGCGGCTTCGAAAAAGTTAAGTGGAGGCCCTACCCCGGACTCCTCTCCTACTCCGCCACCAAAGGTGCGACGACCACGCACCGCCGCGGCTCGTCGCCTTCGCTGTAGGTCTCGACCCCGGAGCGGCCTTTGAGGTGTTCGTGCACGACCCGTCGTTCCTGCGCGCTCATCGGGTCCATCTCGACGGTCACGTCGTCGTCCAGCGCCCGCTCGGCCGCCTTGTCCGCCCGCCCGGTCAGCACCTCGCGGCGGCGCTCGCGATAGCCGGCGGCATCGAGCACGACCCGCTTGCGGTCGCGCAGGCCACGAAATGCCGCCTGGAAGCAGAGCAGCTGCAGGGCGTCGATCGTCTGACCGCGCTTGCCGATCAGCAGCCCGTAGTCGTCCTCGCCGGCGACCACGGCCTCGATCCGCTCGTCGTCCTCGCGAACTTCGACGTCGCCGTCAAGGTCAAGTTCGTCGAGAACTCCCTCGACAAGCTCCCGAACCCGCTCCGCGGGCTCCTCAGGCCAATTCCCATCAGCACTCATGGCCAGCAGCCTATCCGGCTTTTCAGGGCACAGGAGGTCGGGTGGTTCCGCTTGAGATCCGAGATTCGCTCCGCTGACGCTGCGCTCATGAATCTGGAGCTCCCTTCGGGAGCCCAGCACCCCCCGCCGGGGCGCCGCTACGCGAGGATCTCAAGCGGAACCACCCGACCTCCTCCAGCTCAGCAGAGAACGCCGCGCCCGGGTCATTCCAGCTCAGCAAGCCGGCAGGAGCAGCGGTGAGTGAGTGGCTCCCCCGGGAGTGCCTCGCGAAGCGGCGCCCCGGCGAGAGATTGTGAGCCGCGAAGCGGCACCAAATCGTGAGCGGAGCCAAAGGCGGAGCGAACATAGGCAGCTCCCAGGGGATCGCCCCCTCACTCACACGAAGCCGCCTAACGCCGCCGCTTCTTCTTCTTGGGAGGTTTCGGCGGCGGTTTGGCCGCGGCGACCTCCTCCGGCGTGGCGACGACGGGCGCGGGGATCAGCTTCTGGATCGTGTACTGCTGGCCGATCGTCCAGATGTTGGTCGTGATCCAGTAGAGGACGAGGCCGGCGGGGAAGGTGATGATGAAGGGGACGAAGATGAAGGGCAGCGCAAACATCAGCATGCGCTGGCTTTTGTCAGCCGTGACCGCCATCACCAGGCCGGAGATCAGCTGCGTGCCGACGTAGAGGATCAGCAGGGCGATCAATTCGCCACCCGCCGCCTTCGCGGTCAGGTCCGTGATGAAGAGAAAGGAGGCTTCGCCGCCGCATTCCCCGGCCGTGCAGCCGATGTCGTCGGGCAGCTCGTTTTTGAGCACGTAGAAGAGCGTGATGAAGACGGGAAACTGGGCCAGCAGCGGGATGCAGGAGGCAAAGGGGTTGACTTTGTTCTCCTGGTAGAAGCGCATCATTTCCTGCTGCATGCGTTTCTGGTCGTTTTTGTACTTCTCTTTGATCTCTTTCAGCTGCGGCTGCAGGGCCTGCAGCGCCCGCATCCCCTTCAGCGATTTGTAGGTGAGCGGGATCAGCAGCGCCCGAGTGACGACGGTGAGGGCGATGATCGACATCCCCCAGCTGAGCCCGACGCTGTCGTGGAAGAACTGCAGAACCGCGTTGCCGACATCGATCAGCGGTTGCAGTATGTGGGCGGTGGGGATCACGGCCGGGCTCCGTGGTGGCGGTGGTACTCCGCCGGATCCACCGGTCCGACCCGCAGCGTGAAGTGCTCCGGCACCGGGTCGAAGCCGCCGTGGCTGAACGGGTTGCAGCGCAACAGGCGCCAGCAGGCGAGCAGCAGGCCGCGTAGGCCGAAGCGGCCAATCGATTGCGTGGCGTAGGCCGAGCAGGTCGGCTCATACCGACAGCGCCGCGGCATCGCGGGGGAGACCCAGCGCTGGTAGGCCGCGATCGGGGCGAGCAGGACCCGTTTCACGTGGAACGCTCCCCGCGCACACCGGCCTGCGCCAACGCTTCTTCCAGGCTCACCCTGACCCCGTCGGCCCCTTCCTTCTCGATCAGGCCCGCGATCTCGGCACGGGCGACGATGACGAAGTCGTGGCGGGGGGGAAGGCGGTCCGAGATGCCCCAAAAAGCCTCGCGCAGGGTCCGCTTCACCCGGTTGCGATCCACCGCACCGCCGACCTTGCGGCTGACCGAGACGCCGAGCCGGACGTCCCGCTCCTCCTCCTCCTCATCCCGACGAGGGAAGCTGTAGAGGACGAGATAGCGGGTCGCATGCGAGGAGCCGTCGCGGTAGACGCGATCGAACTCGCGACTGCGCGAGAGCCGGCGCCGCTTCGCCGCCATCACTCGAGACCGACTGTGGGCGACGTCATCCCGGCGTAAGGCGCTTGCGGCCTTTGGCCCGGCGACGCTTCAGGATCGCGCGTCCGCCCCGGGTGCTCATCCGCGCCCGGAACCCGTGGGTCTTGGCCCGCTTCCGCTTCTTCGGCTGGTAGGTGCGCTTCATCGGCTGTCGCAGTATACGGACGCTTCCCACTCGCCGGAGAGAGGGCGGCACGGCGGCCGCAATCATTTCTCCGGCATTTGCGGCTCGCGCCGAATCGGGCCCCGTAGCCGCCGCTATGGTCGCTCGTTCGTGCCCGACGAACCGTCCGGACAGAGCCTCGACGCCCTCTGGGATGAAGTCCGGCGGCGTCTTCGCGCTGCGGTCCCCGAATCGACCTTCAAAATCTGGTTGGAGCCCCTGAAGGCGATCGGCGCTCAGGGAGGAACGCTCTACCTGGCCGCTCCGGAGGGCATCCAGGCCTGGGTCGAGCGCCGCTACGCCCCGCTGCTGCGCGAAACGCTGGCGGCGCTCGACTCGCAACTCGGCGAGATCGCCTTCTCCAAGCCGGCCGAGCAGCAGGCGCACAGCGGCGAGCGGGCGCCGGCCGTCGAGCTCAACCCGAACTACAGCTTCGACCGCTTCGTGATCGGCGAAGGCAACCGGGTCGCCCACGCCGCCGCGCTGGCCGTCGCCGAGACGCCTTCGGAGGCCTACAACCCGCTCTTCCTCCACGGCCCCCCCGGGCTCGGCAAGACCCACCTCCTCGGCGCCGTCGCCAACTATCTGCGAGTCAACGCGCCCGGCCTCAGCGTCCGCTACACGACTGCCGAGGGCTTCACCAACGAGTTCGTCGGCGCGCTGCGCTCCAGCGGCGCCGAGCAGTTCAAGCAGCGCTACCGCGACCTCGACGTGCTGCTCGTCGACGACATTCAGTTCCTGCAGGGCAAGCAGCACACCGAAGAGGAGTTCTTCCACACCTTCAACGCCCTCTACGAGGGTGGCAGTCAGCTCGTCCTCTCCGCCGACCGCCTGCCCAGCGAGCTTTCGACCCTTGAGGCGCGCCTGCGCGACCGCTTCGAGTGGGGGCTGACCATCCCGGTCGAACCGCCTGACCTCGCGACGCGCTTCACCGTCCTCCAGCGCCTCGCCCGCGAGGCCGGCCTGGGCGACGACGACCGCGACGCGCTCTCCGAGCTCGCCGGCCGCATCGACGCCAACATCCGCCGCCTGCATGGTGCCCTGACCAAGGTGATCGCTCACGCTTCGCTCACCGCCAAGCCGCTCAGCCCCGAGCTGATCGCCGAACTGATTCCCCGCACCACCGCGGCAACCGGGCCGAGCGCGATCGAAGAAATCCAGGAGCGCGTCGCCGCCGCCTTCGGCATCTCCCGCGCCGAGCTCGTCGGCGGTGGCCGTAGCGCAACCGTTCTGCGCGCGCGTCAGGTGGCGATCCTGCTCACGCGGGAGTCGACGGACCTCTCGCTGCCCCAGATAGGACGGCTCTTCGGCGGGCGTGACCACTCGACAGTCCTCAACGCGCTGCGGCGAGCCGAGGACGCGCCTCGGCTCAGACACCGAGCTCGCCCGGCGGGTCAGCGGGCTGCGCGGTGAAATCCACAAGCTTCCACCGAGCACCGCTTGACCGCCGATCCCATTGCAAGAATCGATCTCTTCCCCAGCCATCTCCACAGGACGAAAATCCCATGACCATGCGGATTTCCTATCGTCCTGGCAGTTTCCACAGCTACTAACCCAACTCAAGAGGACATCAGTCATTTGAAGCTGACCACCAAACGTGACGAGCTCGTCTCCAAGCTCTCCGTCGTCTCGCGAGCCGTATCAACGCGCGCGGCGACCCAGGCCCTCTCGGGCATCCTGCTCAGCGCTTCCGAGGCAGAGGTGACGCTGGCGGCGACCGATGGCGAGATGGGGCTGCGCATGGCGATGGATGCCGACGTGGCCATGCCGGGCGCCGCCCTGCTGCCGGGCCGGCTGCTCGCTGAGCTCGCCCGCTCGCTTGGCGACAGCGACGTCGAGCTCGAGCTGCGCGAGTCCGAGCGCGACGTCGAGATCCGCAGCGGCGGCTCCAGCTTCCACCTGCGGGTTCTTCCGAGCGAGGACTTTCCGACCCTGCCCGAGCAGGATGCGGAGCCGCTGAAGATTCCGGCGAGCGCCCTGGCCGAGACGGTCGAGTTGGTCGCGCCGGCCGCCTCTCGTGACGACATGCGACCCGTCCTGACCGGGGTCCTCGTCAGCGCCGCCGAGCGAGAGATGACGATGGTGGCCACCGACTCCTACCGCCTCGCGGTCAAGCGCACCGAGTTGGAGAGCGCGATCGGCGGCGAGCTCGAGGCGAACATCCCGGCGAAGGCTCTGCGCGAGCTGGGGCGGCTGGTGGCGGGCGGCGAGCTCGACGAGGTGGCGGTCAGCCTGCTCTCGAACCAGGCCGTCTTCCAGGCAGGGCCGACCCTCCTCAATACGAGGCTGATCGACGGGCAGTTCCCCAACTTTCGACAGCTCCTGCCGGAGTCCTACGAGCACGACGTGAGATTGCCGCGGGCGGAATTCCTCGAGGTCGTGCGCCGGGTTAGTCAGCTGGCGCAACGCAACGCGCCGCTGCGCCTCGCTTTCTCGGCGGGCGAGCTGACGGTCTCGGCCTCGACGCCCGATGTCGGCGACGCCGAGGAGTCGATGCCGGCGGCGTTCGAGGGCGAGGCTCTGGAGATCGGCTTCAACCCGGAGTTCCTGCGCGATGGCATCGAGACCGTAGGCGGCGACGAGGTGTTGCTGCGGCTGATCTCACCACTGCGCCCCGGCTTGCTGCAGCCGGTCGACAACGAAGACTTCCGCTACCTCGTGATGCCGATCCGCCTCAACGTGTAGGCGGCGCCGGTGCTGGTCGCCGCCGTTGAAGCGAGGCCGCTGCGCAGCCTGGCCGGCGTGCGGGTCGAGCTCGGCGCCGGGATCGTCAGCCTGGTCGGGCCCAACGGCGCCGGCAAGACCAACCTCCTGGAGGCGCTCTACTTCGCCCTCACCGGCCGCTCCTTTCGCACCTCCGACCGGCGCGAGCTGATCCCCTTCGGCGGCCAGTTCGCGCGGGCCGAGGCGGTCGTGCGCGACGACGACGGGATCGAGCATCGACTGCTCGCCTCGGTCAGCCGCGCCGACGGCCGACGCCACCTGCTCGACGGAAGCCCCGCCGAGCCCGCCGAGCTGGCGCGTCACCGCCCCGCTGTGGCCGTCTTCTCGCCGGACCGGCTGGCGTTGGTCAAGGGCCCGCCCGGGGAGCGTCGTGCGCACCTCGATCGGTACGTCGCTGCGCGCTGGCCCGCGCGCGGTCCGCTGCGGCAGCGCTACGGCCAGGCGCTGGCGCAGCGCAACGCCCTGCTCGCCAACCTCGCCGCCGGCCGGCCGGGCGGCGATCTTGGGGTGTGGGACGCGGCGCTCGCCGACGCAGCTGCCGCCCTGGTCGCCGCTCGCGCCGAGGCCGTGGCTGAGCTGGCGCCGCCGTTCGCCGCCGCCGCGTCGGACCTCGGGCTTGCCGGTGGCGGCACGCTCGAGTACGCCCCGCGCGCCACGGGCGATGCCGCGGAGATCCGCGCCGGCCTGGAGCAGCGCCGGGAGGCCGACCTCCGCCTCGGCCGCACTTCCTGGGGACCGCACCTGGACGAGCTGAAGCTCAACACCGCCGGCAGGTCACTGCGACGCTACGGATCCCAGGGCCAGCAGCGCGCGGCGCTCCTGGCGCTGCTCTTCGCTGAGCGCGAGGCTCTGCTCGCCTCGCGCCGCGCCGCGCCCCTGCTTCTGCTCGACGACGTGATGAGCGAGCTCGACCCCGAGCGACGTGGCCTCCTGGTCGAGCGGCTGGGTGGCGACGGGCAGGCTCTGATCACCGCCGCTGCGCAGGAGTCGGTGCCGCCGGCCGCCCTGGAGCGGATGCTGCGAGTCCCCTTCGACGACGCCGGCCGGGCCGCTGCATGAGTCGCCGCCGCGCCCCCCGGCCGGCCTCGGACGCCCTTCGGGCGGCCCTTCGACGCGCCGCTCCGAAGACGCGGCTCGCGGCGGTGCAGGGGGTCTGGGGCGACGTCGTCGGCCAGCGCATCGCGGCGGTCGCGCAGCCGGTCTCCGAACGCGGCGAGACGGTGACGATCGCCTGCGATGACCCCGTCTGGGTGGAGGAGTTGGACCTGATGCAGGAGCGGCTTCTGAGCGGCCTGCGGGAGCGGTTGGGAGAGGACGCGCCGAGGACTCTGCGCTTTCGATTGAAAGACCCCTGAAACCCAGCGTCTTTTTGCACGATTTGCAGGCATTTCTCAATTGGCGTAGCGGCGTTCCCGGGGGCCCAGCTGGTATCCTTATGTCAACTCGATTCCAGCCCCGGCCGGGCGCGTCGAGAGCGCCAGGCGGCCGGGGCTTTGTGTCAGACGCGGAAGGGACCAGTTGCCTGAGAAAGATCAGAACGCCGCCGGGGGCAAGGCGAAAAAGGAGGGCTCCTACGGCGCCGAGGACATCACCGTTCTCGAGGGCCTGGAAGCGGTTCGAAAGCGGCCGGGCATGTACATCGGCTCGACCGGTCCACGTGGGCTGCACCACCTCGTCTACGAGGTCGTCGACAACTCGGTCGACGAGGCGATCGCCGGCTACTGCGGCTCGGTCCGCGTCGTCCTCCATCCAGATGACAGCTGCACGGTCGCCGACGACGGTCGCGGCATCCCGGTGGGGACGATGGAGAAAGAGGATCGGCCGGCGGCCGAGGTCGTGCTCACCGTCCTGCACGCGGGCGGCAAGTTCGGCGACGGCGGCGGCTACAAGGTCTCCGGTGGCCTGCACGGCGTCGGCGTCTCCGTCGTCAACGCGCTCTCCGAGCGCCTGCACCTCGAAATCCAAACCGACGGCCATGTCTGGACGCAGGACTATGAGCGCGGCAAGCCGCAGGCCGACCTCGAAAAGGGGTCGGCGAGCAAGGAGCACGGAACGACGATCACCTTCCAGCCCGACCCGGAGATCTTCGACGAGCGCGAGTTCGATTTCCAGACCCTGGCGGAGCGCTTGCGCGAGACGGCCTTTCTCACCCGCGGCCTGAAGATCGAGCTGGTTGACGAGCGCGGCCAGACCAACAGCGTCACCTTCCAGTACGAGGGCGGCATCGAGGACTTCGTCCGCCACCTGAACGAGAACAAGGACACCCTGCACCCCAAGACGATTTTCTTCGAAGGCGAGGAGGACGAGGGCCAGGTCGAGGTCGCGATGCAGTGGAACAACTCCTACCAGGAGTCGATCTTCAGCTTCGCCAACAACATCAACACCCACGAGGGGGGCTCCCACCTCTCCGGTTTCCGGTCCGCCCTGACCCGGACCCTGAACGCGTATGCGCGGAGCAAGGGCCTGCTCAAAGAGAAGGACGACAACCTCGGCGGCGAGGACGTGCGCGAGGGCCTGACCGCGGTGATCTCGGTCAAGCTGCACGACCCGCAGTTCGAGGGCCAGACCAAGACCAAACTCGGCAACCCGCCGATCCGCGGCCTGGTCGAGGAGACGGTCAACCGCAAGCTCGCCGAGTTCCTCGAGGAGAACCCCGGAGAGGCGCGGCGGATCATCACCAAGGCGATCGACGCCTCGCGCGCCCGCGACGCGGCCCGCAAAGCGCGCGACCTGACCCGGCGCAAGTCGGCGCTGGAGAACTCGACCCTGCCGGGCAAGCTCGCCGACTGCACGGTCAAGGACCCGCGCGATGCGGAGATCTTCGTGGTCGAGGGCGACTCTGCGGGAGGCTCGGCGAAGCAGGCCCGCGACCGCTCGACCCAGGCGGTGCTGCCGCTGCGCGGCAAGATCATCAACGTCGAGAAGAACCGCATCGACAAGGTCCTCGCCAACAACGAGGTGCAGGCGCTGATAACGGCGATCGGCACCGGCGTTCACGAGGAGTTCAATCTCGAGGACGCCAGGTACCACAAAATCGTCATGGCGACCGACGCCGACGTCGACGGCGCCCACATCCGCACCCTCGTCCTCACCTTCCTCTACCGGCAGATGCCGGAGCTGATCGACGCCGGCTACGTCTACATCGCCAAACCACCGCTCTACCGGGTGAAGCAGGGCAACCAGGAAACCTACCTGGAGCGCGAGTCCGAACTCGAAGAGCTGCTGCTGCGCGACAAGCTCGAGGACTTCGAGGTCGCCGACGCGAGCGGCAAGGCGACGAAGCTGAGCAAGAGCCGCTGGCAGTCCTACACGCGGCGGGCGAAAGAGTACGAGGGCTGGAGCTCCTCCCTGCAGGCCGAGTTCGGCCACGAGACGGTGCGCTTCCTCGAGGAGTCGAGCCTGCTCGACGAGGAAGCGGCGACGCTCGCCTCCGCCCGCAAGGTGCTCGGCTCGGCGGCCGCCGAGAACGAACCGTTCGACACCGAGATCGTCGAGGACTCCGAGGACGGGTTGGCGGTGAAAGCGCTCGAACGCAAGTCGGGCCTGGCGCGGACGCACCGCCTGCCGCGCACGCTCTTCGAGCACCACGATTACCGCAAATTCACTGAAGTGCACGCGGCGCTGCTGAAGCAGGTCGGGCGGCCGCCGTTCGAGGTGCGCTTCGGTGGCCGCGGCAAAGAGGCGCTCTCCTTCGCCGCGCTGCGCCCGGCGGTGATCGAGCTCGCTCGCCACGGCGTGCAGCTGACCCGTTTCAAGGGCCTCGGTGAGATGAACGCCGATCAGCTGCGCGAGACGACGATGGACCCGGCGACGCGCACGCTGGCCCGGGTGACACTCGACGACGCCACCGCGGCCGACCAGATCTTCTCGATGCTGATGGGCGACCAGGTCGGCCCGCGCCGCGAGTTCATCGAGTCGAACGCGAAGGACGTGAAATTCCTCGATGTCTAGCCTGGACGCTGCAAACCGGCGCATTTCGGGGTCTTCGGTCGGTCGGATCGGGTCACGCACCGAAGGTGCGCTCCCCTCACCGCCCTCCCTGCATCCCCCGAACTGCTTGGTTTTCGCGCCCAGGGTGGGGGTTGAATTCTGATGGCGCTCGAGGCACTTACCGGGCGCATCGAGGAGCGCGAGCTCGAGAAGGAGATGCGCTCGTCGTATCTCGACTACGCGATGAGCGTGATCGTCGGACGGGCGCTGCCCGACGTCCGCGATGGGCTCAAGCCGGTTCACCGGCGGGTGCTCTACGCGATGCACGACATCGGCCTGCAGCCGACCCGGTCCTACCGAAAGTGCGCCTTCATCGTCGGCGAGGTGATGGGCAAGTACCACCCGCACGGGGACTCGGCGATCTACGACACGCTGGTGCGGATGGCGCAGGAGTTCTCGCTGCGCAACCCGCTGATCGACGGCCAGGGCAACTTCGGCTCGATCGACGACGACCCGGCTGCCGCGATGAGGTACACCGAGGCCCGTCTCGGGCGGCTCGCCACCGAGCTGTTGCGCGACATCGATGCCGACACCGTCGACTTCGGCCCCAACTACGACGAATCGACGCAGGAGCCGTTGATCCTGCCTTCGCGCTTCCCGAACCTGCTGGTCAACGGGAGCTCGGGGATCGCGGTCGGTATGGCGACCAACATCCCGCCGCACAACCTGCGCGAGGTCGCCGGCGCGGTCGCCGCCTACATCGACGAGCCGTCGATCGACCTCGCCGGGCTGATGGAGCACGTCAAGGGGCCGGACTTCCCGGGTGGCGGGATCATGAGCCTGGAGGGGATCCGCGACGCCTACGCCTCCGGCCGCGGCTCGGTCAAGGTGCGGGCTCGCGCCCACGTCGAGCCGCTGAAGGGCGGCAAGGACGCGATCGTTGTCACCGAGTTGCCGTTCACGGTGAAGAAGGGCGGCGAGAACGGGCTGATCACGAAGATCGCCGACCTCGTCCGCGACAAGAAACTGGAGGGCATCTCCGACCTGCGGGACGAGTCCGACCGCTCCGGCATGCGCTTGGTAATCGAGCTCAAGCGCGGAGGCCATCCGGCCAAGGTCGTGCTCAACAACCTCTACAAGAAAACGGCGATGCAGACCAGCTTCGGGATCAACATGGTCGCCCTGGTCGACGGTGTGCCGCGGACACTGAGCCTGCTCGAGTTGGTCAAGTACTACGTCGACCACCAGCGCGAGGTCGTCACCCGCCGCACCCAGTACGAACTGCGTCGCGCAGAGGCCCGCGCCCACATCCTCGAGGGCCTGCTGGTCGCGCTCGACAATCTCGACGCCGTGATCAAACTGATCCGTGCCTCCTCCGACCCCGACACCGCTCGCGACGGCCTGATCGAAAAGTTCGAGCTGTCGCGCGAGCAGGCGCAGGCGATCCTCGACATGCGCCTGCAGCGGCTCACCGCGCTGGAGGCGGACAAAGTCCGCGCCGAGCACGCCGACCTGCTCGAGCGGATCGGCGAGCTGCGGGCGATCCTCGGCGACGAGGCGCGGGTGCTGGCGCTGGTCAAAGAGGAGCTGGTGGAGATCGTCGACTCCTACGGTGACGAGCGGCGCACCGAAATCGCCCACTTCGAGGGGGACGTCGGGATCGAGGACATGATCGCCGACCAGCAGATGGTGATCTCCCTGACTTCCTCGGGTTACGTCAAGCGGCTGCCGCTCGCGACCTACCGCCAGCAGCGGCGGGGTGGCATCGGGGTGATGGGGATGAACCTCAAAGAGGACGACTACATCGCCCACCTGCATATCTGCTCGAGCCACGACTACCTGCTCTTTTTCACCAACCGGGGCAAGGTCTACCGGCTCAAGGTCTACGAGCTGCCCGAGGGCTCGCGCACCGCCAAAGGCAGCGCCCTGGTCAACCTGTTGCCGCTGCGCGAAGGCGAGCGGGTGATGGCCGTGATCCCGACCCGCGACTTCAAGGAGAACAAGTACCTCGCCTTCGCCACCGCCAAGGGGCAGTTCAAGAAGACCGAGTTCCTCGCCTACAACACGCCGATCCGCGCCGACGGGATCATCGCGATCAAGGTCCGCGAGGGCGACGAGCTGGTCCAGGTGCGGCTGACCTCGGGCGAAGACGACATCCTGATTGTTTCCAAGTCCGGCCACGCTTCGCGCTTCTCCGAGGACGCGGTGCGGCCGATGGGCCGCGACACCTCTGGCGTCAAAGGGATGAACGTGTCTTCGAAGGTCGGCCGCGAGGAAAACCGGGTGCTGGCGATGGATGTGGCCCGTGACGACGCCGAGCTCTTCGTCGTCACCGAGAACGGCTACGGCAAGCGCACCTCGATCGCCGAGTACCCGGTAAAGGGGCGTGGGACCAAGGGCGTGCTGACGGCCAAACTGACTGAGAAGAAGGGTGGCCTGGCCGGTGCCCTGATCGTCCGCGAGCACCAGGACCTGCTCTTCATCTCCCACCAGGGCATGGTCCAGCGCACAGAAGCCGGCGGCATCTCGCTGATGGGCCGCCCGACCCAGGGCGTGCGGGTGATGAACATCAAGGACGACGACCGCGTCAGCGCCGTCGCGCTCGTGGTCGAGTCGAGCGAGGAGACCTCGGGCGAGCCGCAGGAGGAGTTGGGCTCGGCGACCTAAGCCGCTGCCGGTAAGTACTGCTGCCAGGTGGGCGGCACCTTCGGGCTCGCGACCTGGATGAAGATGCCCGGCCCGGGCGCCTTCGGCGACTTCTTCGGGTGCATCTCGATCTCGTGCGGGAGGCGGTTTCCCTTGCGCCGGTTGCAGCTCGCGCAGGCGGCGACGATGTTGCCCCAGACCGATTTGCCGCCGCGGCTGCGCGGGATCACGTGGTCGACGGTCAGCCCCGACTTGGTCGAGCCGCAGTACTGGCAGGTCCAGCTGTCTCGGGCAAGCACGGCGCGGCGGGTGATCTTGCGCCTGTGCGCCTCGCGCGGCACCCGCACGTAGCTGACCAGGCGGATCACGTCGGGTCGCTCCATCGTCATGTGCTCGGAGTGGATCGCCCCCTCGCGCCGCTCCAACAGCTCCGCCTTCTCCTTGAGCAGCAACACAGCCGCCCTCCTCAACGTGCAGACGTTGATCGGCTCATACGTCGCATTCAAGACCAGCACTCGTGCCATCTTGCTCGGAAATTCTACGCATGCGGTGTGAGAGGGGAGGGGGTGTCCCTCGAACCGGCGGATACTCAGAGCGGGCGAAGCCCGCGAGTCGGGGCGAGGGACACCCCCCTCCCCTCTCAGCCCCGCGGGTACGAGCCGAGGATCCGGACCGACTCGGCCTTTGCCCGCAGCGCCTCCAGCGCGGCTTCCACCGGCTCGTCGTCCAGTGCCCCTTCGAGGTCGCAGAAGAACATGTAGCGGCCGAGGCCCTGGCGCAGCGGGCGTGACTCGATCCGGCTGAGGTTGACGCCGCGGGACGAGAACTCCTGCAGCGCCTCGACCAGGGCGCCGGGATGGTCGGCTCCGAGCTCGGAGAAGACCAACGAGGTCCGGTGCGGGCCGCCGCCCTCCGGCTTGGCGTCGGCGGGCGCGATCCAGACGAAGCGGGTCACGTTGTCGGGGCTGTCCTCGATCCCCTCGCGCAGAACGGTGCAGCCGTAGCGCTCCGCCGCCGCGCGGGCGCCGATCGCCGCCCAGGGACGCACCGACTCGCCGACCATGCGCACCGCCTCAGCCGTGCTGCTGACGCTCCGTCGTTCGATCCCGGGCAGGTTCTCGCGCAGGAAGCCGGCGCACTGGGCGAGCGGCTGTGGGTGGGAGAGGATCGCCGCGACCTGATCCAGCCCGACCCCGTCGCGGGCGATCAGGTGCGCGTGGACGCGGAAGTCGTACTCGCCGGCGATCGTCACCGCCTCGGTGTCGAAGGCGAGCGTGTCGAGCGTGCTCCGTACCGAGCCCTCGATCGAGTTCTCGAAAGGAACCAGCGCCCGCTCCGCCTCGCCCCGCTCGACCGCCACGATCGCGTCATGAATGGTCGCCGTCCGCAACGCCTCGATATCGGTCCCCGCGGGCGCAGCCTCCCGCAACGCATCTTCAGTAAACGTCCCAGCCGGCCCGAGAAATGCAATCTTCATCTGACTGGAAGGGTAGGGCTCGGATCAGGCCGGGATAGACGCTGGTGGTGGTCCCGCTGGAGCCTCGCGAAGCGGCGCACCGGCGAGAGACCCTGTGCCGCGAAGCGGCTCCAACATAGTGAGCGGAGCGTCAGCGGAGCGAACCTGGGCTCCAGCGGGACCACCACCAGCGTCTCGGAGCCTCATTCGAACACAACCGTGTAAGTGGCTTCGTTGTTTTCCGCCACTTCCTCGCCCGGCACCGGCTCCGCTTCCACTTCCATCGTCGCTTCGCCTTTCGGCGTCGAGGGCAGTGCGATCGTCACCGTTTCTTCCGCCCCGGCTTCGATGCTGCTGATGTCGCCCTGCAGCGTTTTGCCGTTGACGGTGACCGAGACCGTGACCCCGTTCTCGGTCGATTCGCCCTGGTTCTGCACGGTGACTTCGACTTCGGGCGTTTCTTCGACGATCACGGAGGTCGTGCCTTCCGGCGTCAGATCGGTGCCGTTGAGCGCGGTGCCGAGCAGGCCCAGGCCGTGCACTCCCGGGGTCGCAGCCGAGCTGGCGCCGCTGACCGAGCCGAGCGCGTCGGCAACGGCGTTCTCGTCGAGCCATTGCGTGCCGTCGGGCAGGAAGACGCTCTGCGGAACGTCCTCGCCTTCGATCCCGTTTTCGGCCAGCACCCCGTCGATCTCGGGCCGCACGATCGCCGCGTAGAGCACGTCGGCGGCCATCAGCTTCGCCATCTGATTGGCGATCGCCGCGGTCGCCTTTTTCGAGCCGACGTCGCCCAGCGCGGTGCTCAGCTTTTCCGCGATCACGGTCATCGCGCTGCCGCGCAGTTCGTAGACGAGTTCCAGGTCTTGCTGTGCGTCGCTCATATCGCCCGGCGTGTCGAGCGCGTCGACCCGGGCTTCGTAGTTGTCCATCGCGCTGCGGTCGGCGTTGACCTGATCGACGAAGTCGGTGACCGAGATCTCACCCGGGTTGGAGAGCTTTTCGAAGAAGGACTTGCTCGTCTGGTCGGTCTCTTCGACGATCTGGGTGACGTTGCCGGCGTAGTCGCTGAGCGCGCGGTTCTTGCGCGCGTCGAGGCAGCCGCGTACGCCAAGCACGAGCAGGATCAGGGCCAGCAGCCCGGCGCCGAGCGCGAGGCCGCGCCGCAGCAGGATCTGCTGCCGTTCGGGACGGCGTTGGGGTCGCGGTCGGCGCCCCTGCCCGGATGCCAGGGAATCCTCCAAGTAGCAGGCAGTATGTCGCAGGAGGAAGCGGAATTGCGGCGAAGTCGAACCATGCATTGATCGGTTCTCTCGTCCTCAACCGCTTTCTGATCGAGCGCCGCATCGGCAGCGGTGGCTTCGGCGTCGTCTACGAGGCCTGGGACGGGCGGCTGGAGCGCACCGTCGCGGTCAAGGCGATCGAGTCGAGCGGGGAGGCCGGGCGGCGGGTGATGCGCGAGGCCCAGGCCGCGGCGCGGCTCAACCACCCCGGCATCGTCACCCTCTACGAGATGGGGGAGGAGGACGGCAACGCGTTGCTGGTCACCGAGCTGGTCGATGGCTCGACCCTGGCTGACCTGGGTCGCGACGACGCGCTCAGCGACCGCGAGGTCGGCGAGATCGGCGCCGACCTCTGCGAGGCGCTCGACCACGCCCACTCGCGCGGCGTCGTCCACCGCGACATCAAGCCGCAAAACGTGCTCGTCGTCCCCGAGGGCGAGTTCCGCGCCAAGCTGATGGATTTCGGGGTCGCCCGGCTCGCCGACGCCGCCGCGCTGACCGCGCCGGGTGATGTCGTCGGGACGCTCGCGTACATGGCGCCCGAGCAGGCCGAAGGCCGCGCCGCCGGCCCCGAGGCCGACGTCTACTCGTTGGCGCTGACCCTGTACGAGTGCTGGAGCGGTGAGAACCCCAACCGCCGCGCGACGCCGGCGGCAACCGCCCGCGCGATCGGCGGCCGTCCCCGCCCGCTGCGCCGCCTCCGCCCCGACCTTCCCCGTGAGCTCAGCGAGACAATCGACGCGGCCCTGCAGGCGCGACCCGCGCGGCGGCCACAACTGGAAGAGCTGGGTGGCTCGATCGAGGACTCGCTCGGGCAGCTCGCAGACGAGGTGCCCGAGTCGCGCGCTCCCTTCGGGCTGCGGGCCGGCGCCCTGGGAGCCGCCGCCGCGCTCGGCGCCTGGCTCGCGATCGGCCACGGCACCTTCATCCCCTAGGCCACTCGACCTCTAGGATTTCCCGATCAGCGTCCTACGCAGCCTCGAGAGTCGGATCGAAGGCCTCGTCGAGGGGGTGTTCAGCCGCGCCTTCAGCTCGGAGGTGCAGCCGGTCGAGCTCGCCCGCAAACTGGCCAAGGAGATGGACTCGCACAAGACCGCCGGCGTCGCCCGTGTCTACGTGCCCAACGAGTACACGGTCTACCTCTCGGAAAAGGACCGCAGCCGGCTCGAAGGCTACGAGCGCTCGTTGGAACAGGAGCTCTCCGGATACCTGCTCGAGCACGCACGGCGGCGCAGCTACGACCTGCTCACCCGACCGACCGTCTCCTTCGAGACCGACGAGCGCCTGCGGCTGGGCGAGTTCGGGATCCAGCCGCGCATGGTCAAGCCTCCGGCCCACGAGGGTGAGGCGCCGCGGCAGGGGGAGGAGGGCCACACGATGGTCTACTCGGCGGTCCGCGACGCGCCGCTGCGTGAGCAGTCGCCGCCCCGCTCGAGCCGCCCCGCGCCGCAGCCGCGCGGGGTCGTGGTCGTCGATGACCGGCGCTACGTGCTCGACTCCACCCGTTCGACGATCGGCCGCTCGCGCGATGCCGACTGCGTCCTGCGCGACCCCAATGTCTCCCGCCACCACGCCGAGCTGCGGCGCTCGCCGGACGGGGCGTGGACGATCGCCGACCTCGGCTCGACCAACGGGATCAAGGTCAACGGCCGCCGCGTCGGCTCGACCCGGCTCAAGGCGGGCGACGAGGTCACAATCGGCACGACCACCTTCAGGTTCGATATCGAGCCATGAAGGCGCCCAGCGCCCTAATGACGCGGGCCAGGCAGCGCTGGGCAAGGACGCAAGTGAGCCCAATGGTGGTTCCATTGGGTGAACGAGGACACTGCCCAGCGGTGATCTGGACCCGTCATTAGGGTGCTGGCGTGGATTACGACCCGATCAGCGTGGCTTTGAAGTTCGGCTTTCTGGCCGTCCTCTACCTCTTCCTGCTCTGGATCGCGCGCAGCGCGCTCAAGGATCTGCGCGGCACGGTCGCGCCCGCGCCGGACGCGACCGGCTTCCACCCGGTGCCCTCCTACGACACCGCGGCGGGGGGCGACGCCTGGCTGGTCGCGCAGCGCGGCGGCGGGCTTGGCGAAGGCGAGCGCTTCGACCTGATCGGCGGGCTCTCGATCGGGCGCTCGCAGGAGGCCGACGTGCGGATCGACGACCGCTACGCCTCAGGCCTGCATGCGAGGATCTTCTCGCGCGACGGGCGCGCCTACGTCGAAGACATGAGCTCGACCAACGGCACCCTGCTCAACGACGCTTCCCTGCACGGCGAGGCGGAGCTGGTCGACGGCGACGTCGTGCGGATCGGCGATACCGAGTTCAGATTCGAGGCCGGAGGTTAGGGTGCTGCGCGTCGACGACCAGGCCTTCCGCACCGACACCGGGCGGCAGCGCAGCGAGAACGAGGACTCGCTCTTCGTGCGCGCGCCGATCTTCGTCGTCGCCGATGGCATGGGCGGCGCCCAGGCCGGCGAGGTTGCTTCCAAGACCGCCGCCGACGCCTTCGACCGCGACCTTCCCGAGGCGCCCTCCGCGCAGTTCCTGCGGGAGACGATCGAGAACGCCAACCGCAGCATCCATGAGCTGGCGCGTGCCGATCCGTCCAAGGCGGGGATGGGGACGACGATCACGGCGGCGATCGTCGAGGCGCAAAAGGAAGAGGTCGGGATCGGCCACGTCGGCGACAGCCGCGCCTACCGACTGCGCCGCGGCAAGCTCGAGCGGCTGACCCGCGACCACTCGCTGGTCGAGGAGATGCGGCGCAAGGGGCAGATCACCGATGCGCAGGCGGAGGAGCACCCGCAGCGCTCGATCATCACCCGCGCGCTGGGGCCCGAGCCCGAGGTCGAGGTCGACGTGCAGACCGTGCCGGCGGCCCCCGGCGATGTCTTCCTGCTCTGCTCCGACGGACTGACGACGATGGTCAACGAGGAGCGCATCGCCTCGGTCCTCTCCGCGACCACCTCGATGCGCGAGGCCGTGCGCACGCTGGTCGACGAGGCCAACGCGGCCGGCGGCCGCGACAACATCACGGCGCTCGCATTCCGCCTCGGCGATGCCACCGCTCCGCTCGGGGAGCGGCCCGAGGACGCGACGCTGGTCGGCGTTGCGGCCGAGGAGGGCGGGCTGACGGCGACCGAGGTGCGCCGCCGCGCCGCCGCCGAGGCAGCGCGCGAACGGCGCGACCGGCCCACCGCGAAGCCCCGCCGACGGCTGCGCACGGCGGCGAAGGCGCTCGCGGCGATCGCGATCCTCGCCGCAGTGGCCCTCGGCGCCTGGTACGGCAACCGCCAGGTCTGGTTCCTCGGCAGCGACGACAGCGGCCGTGTCTCGCTCTACCGCGGCTTGCCCTACGAACTTCCCTTCGGCGTCCAGCTCTACAGCGAGCGCTACGCCAGCCCGGTCCAGGCCGATGCGCTCTCGCGCAAGCGCCGCGAAGCGGCCACCGACCACGAGATCCGCTCGCGCGCCGACGCCGTCTCGCTGATCGAAGACATCGAACGCAGCCAGGGAGTGCCTTGAGGTCGGCGCGGAACCGGGAGCTATTCGCTCTCGTCCCGGTGGCGCTCCTGCTCAGCGCCGGCTTCGCCGCCGTCTTCGCCCAGGAGAACACCCGGCTCGGCGACGCCAGCCTGGTCTATGGCGCCTACTTCTTCGCGATCTGCCTCGCCACGCACGTCTATCTACGCCTGCGCCTACCCGACGCAGACCCCTACCTCTTCCCGCTGGTCGCCCTGCTGACCGCCTTCGGTCTGGTGATGATCTACCGCATCGACGCGGGCCTCGCCCGCGACCAGGCCAACTGGTTCGTGCTCGGTCTCGTCCTCTTCGCGGCGACGATCCACTTTCTGCGCGACTACGACGTGCTCGAGCGCTACCGCTACACGATCGCCGGCGCCGGCCTGCTCTTGCTCCTGGCGCCGCGCCTGCCCGGGATCGGCCAGCAGGTCAACGGCGCCTACCTCGGGGTCAAGCTCGGCCCGCTCGCATTCCAGCCGGCCGAGTTCGCGAAGATCTGCATCGTCGTCTTCCTCGCCAGCTACCTGCGTGAGCACCGAGAGGTGCTGATCGTCGGCGCGCGGCGGATCCTCGGTGTGACCCTGCCGCCGCTCAAGCACCTCGGGCCGCTGCTGGTCGTCTGGGGGGCCTCGATGTTCATGCTCGTCTTCATTCGCGACCTGGGCAGTTCGCTGATGTTCTTCGCCGCCTTCCTCGCGCTGCTCTACGTCGCCACCGGGCGGCTCTCCTTCGTCGTCATCGGCATGGGAATGTTCCTGGTCGGCGCCTGGTTCTTCGCCTCAACCGTCCCCCACGTGCACGACCGGGTCGAGATCTGGCTCGACCCCTACAGCGATCCGGGGGAAACCGGGTACCAGATCCTGCAGTCGATCTTCGCCCAGGCCGACGGCGGCATCTTCGGCACGGGCTTCGGCCAGTCGCTGATTACGATCCCCGGAACCAACGACGCCCTGCTGCCGGCGGCGCAGACCGACACGATCTACTCGCTGATCGTCAACGAGGTCGGCCTCTTCGGCGCCTGTGGCGTGGTCCTGATCTACCTGATGATCGCGGCGCGCGGCTTCAAGATCGCGCTGCTTGCCGACGACGGCTTCTCGAAGCTTCTGGCAACCGGGTTGACCGCGGTCTTCGCATTCCAGGCCTTCGTGATCATCGGCGGCGTCACCCGGGTGATCCCGCTGACCGGCGTCACCCTGCCCTTCATCAGCTACGGCGGCAGCTCGATCGTCGCCAACTTCGTCCTGCTCGCGCTGCTGTTGCTGATCTCCGACCGCGCGCGCCGCGAGGCGAAGGCGCCGCGCGGCGCCTTCGCCCTGGAGGGGAGCTGACCCGGTGAACCGCCAGATCGTCCAGCTCTTCGGCCTCACCGTCATCCTCTTCGCGATCCTGATCGCGTTCACCTCGTGGTGGTCGGTCTTCGACGCGCAGGCGCTGAAGGACAAGACGGTCAACGCGCGTCCACTGCTTGAGCAGCAGAAGATCAAGCGAGGCCGCATCCTCGCCGCCGACGGAACCGTGCTCGCCCGCTCGGTGCCAAAGGGGAGTGGCGAGGCGCTGCGCTACGTGCGCCGCTACCCGGACGGGACGCTGTACGGGCACCCGATCGGCTACAGCTTCGCGCGCCAGGGGGACAGCGAGTTCGAGAAGTTCCACAACGACGAGCTCGTCGGCGAGGGCTCGGAGTTCAGCTCGATCCTCGACGAGCTGCGCGGCCGCGACCAGGAGGGCAACGACGTCGTCACCAATATCGACGCCGAGGCGCAGCGGGTGGCGCTGGCCGACCTCGAAGCGGCCGGCTTCGGCGCCGTGGTCGCGCTCGAGCCGCGCAGCGGCCGCGTGCTGGTGATGGCCTCGAATCCGGCCTACGACCCCAACCGGGTCCCGTTCGAACTCTCCGAGCTGAACGCGAACGAGCTGGAAGCGCCGCTGCTCAACCGCGCCACCCAGGGCCAGTATCCGCCGGGCTCGACCTTCAAGGTCGTCACCGCTGCGGCGGGCCTCGACAGCGGCGCGATCACGCCCGAGACGACGATCGACGCGCCGGGCACGATCGAGGTTCAGGGGCAGCCGCTCTCCAACGACTTCGACCAGGACTTCGGCTCGATCGCGCTCGACACGGCGCTGACCAACTCGGTCAACACCTGGTTCGCACAGCTCGGCGAGCAGCTCGGCACCGGGACGCTGTTCGAGTACATGGACGCCTTCGGCTTCGGCTCGACTCCGGCGATCGATTTGCCCTCAAGCCAGGTCTACAAGAGCGGCGTCTTCGCCGACGGCGAGCTGCTCGGGCGCAACGACCCGGTCGACATCGCCCGCGTCGCCTTCGGCCAGGAGCGACTGGCGGTGACGCCGTTGCAGATGGCCGAGGTCGCGGCCGCGGTCGCCAACGACGGCGAGCTGATGAAGCCGCAGATCTGGAGCCGCGTGGTCGACCCCGACGGCCGTGTCACCGACCGCCTCGATCCCTCCCGCTACAGCCGGCCGATCGACGAGCAGACGGCGGCCGAGCTGACCACGGCGATGGAAGGCGTGGTCGCCGAAGGGACCGGGACCAACGCGGCGATCCCGGGCGTGCCGGTCGCCGGCAAGACGGGCACCGCGGAAACGCCGTTCAACGACACCTGCGGCGGCGGCAGCGCAGAGAACCAGGCCTGGTTCATCGGCTTCGCGCCGGCCGACGACCCGCAGGTAGCGATCGCGGCGACGGTCGAGTGCACGACCGCCTTCGGCGGCGACATCGCGGCGCCGATCTTTCGCGACGTGGCCGAAACGATCATCGACAACGAGGGGAGCTGACAGTGCCGCCAGAAGTCGGCGAGGGAAGCACAATCGACGGCCGTTACCGGCTGCTGCGCCGGATTGGATCCGGCGGGATGGCCGATGTCTGGCTGGCCGAGGATCCCCACCTTCAGCGCCGCGTCGCGCTCAAGATCCTGCACCGCCGCTTCGCTCAGGATCGCGAGTTCGTCGAGCGCTTCCGCCGCGAGGCCGAGGCCGCCGCCGGCCTCTCCCACCCCAACATCGTCGCCGTCTACGACCGCGGTGACATCGAAGGCACCTACTACATCGCGATGCAGCTGCTCGAGGGTCGCTCGCTGAAGGAGCTGATCGACCAGGGGCTTACACCCGAGCAGTCGGCGGGGCTGATCCGCCAGGTGCTGGAGGCGGCCGGCTTCGCGCACCGCAACGGCGTCGTCCACCGTGACCTGAAGCCGCAGAACGTGATCGTCGACGATGCGGGCAAGGCGACCGTGACCGATTTCGGCATCGCCCGCGCCGGCGCCTCGGAGATAACCCAGGCGGGCTCGGTGATGGGCACGCCGCACTACCTCTCGCCCGAGCAGGCCCAGGGCCAGGCGGTGACCGCGGTCTCCGACCTCTACTCGATCGGCGTGATCCTCTACGAGGCGCTGGCCGGACGGGTCCCGTTCGAGGCCGAGTCGGCCGTGGCGATCGCGATGAAGCAGGTCTCCCACACGCCGCAGAGGCCGAGCTCGCTCAACCCGGCGGTCTCGCCGTCGCTCGACGCGGTCGTGATGCGGGCGCTGGAGAAGGACCCCGGCCGCCGCTTTCAGAATGCCGCCGCCTTCATCGCCGCCCTCGACGCGGCGCTGCGCGACCCGAACGCGGTCGGCGGCGGGACCGCTGCCTTTGCGCCGCTGCCGCCGCCGGTGGCCGGGCCCGAGGAGGCTGCCGCCGAGGAGGAGCGGCGGCGACGCAAGCTGTGGACGGCGCTCGCCGTCGCCGCGGTGCTGATCGGCCTTCTGGCCGGCTTCGCCCTCACCCGCGACACCGAGACCGACGTGCCCGGCGTCACCGGCAACCAGCTCGGCGTGGCGATCTCGCTGCTCGAACAGAACGGCTTCAAGGTCGGCGACATCGACCGCGTGCAGCGCCAGGTGGCCGCCAACACCGTGCTCGAGCAGGACCCGCCGTCGGGCAACGCCTCGCTCGAGTGCGCCGTGCTCAGCTTCTTCTGCTCGAAGCCGAAGGTCGGGCTGACCGTCAGCGCCGGCCCCGGCAGTGGCAAGGTCCCCGGTGGGCTGGCGGGGACGAGCCAGGGCGAAGCCGAAGAACAGGTGGAAGAGGCCGGCTTCGTCGCGCAGGTCGTCAAGGCCAACTCGGAATCGGTCGAAGCCGGCCTGGTGATCCGCACCAGCCCCTCGGGCGGCTCGACCGCGACGCGCGGCTCGACCGTCGTGCTGACCGTCTCCCGGGGCCAGAAGGAAGTCAGGGTGCCGGTGCTCGTCGGCGCCCAGCGCTCGCTGGCCGTGCAGCAGATCCGCGGCCGCGGGCTCAGCCCCAGCGTCGCCGAAGAAGAAAGCTCGAAGCCGGCGGGCGAGGTGATCTCCCAGTCGCCCAGCGCCGGCTCCGAACTGCCGCGCGGCTCGACCGTCTCGATCGTCGTCTCGAAGGGCGAAAAGCAGGCGCGGGTCCCGAACACGATCGGCCGCGAACGCAGAGAAGCGGTCGAAGCGCTGCGCGAAGCCGGCCTCGAGCCCTCGGTCAGCGAAGAGGAAACCGAAGTGCCCTCACAGATCGGCCGGGTGATCGATCAGTTCCCACCGCCGGGGGCTGAAGTCGAACCCGGCTCGACGGTGACGCTGACGGTCGGCAAGCGGGCGGCGGAAAGCGAAGCGGCGGAATGAAGGTCGCGGTTCTCTGCGGTGGCCGCTCCTCCGAGCACGACGTCTCGCTGCGCTCCGGCGCGGCGGTGGCGCGCGGCCTCGAGCAGGCCGGCCACGAGGCGCTACTGGTGACGATCGCCCGCGACGGCGGCTGGAGCTATCGCGGCGCACCGGTTGAGCTGCTGCCGGCCGCCGGCCTGTTCGGAGCTGACGCCGCCTTCCCGGCCCTGCACGGCCCGTTCGGCGAGGACGGAAGTGTGCAGGGGGTGCTCGAGTGGCTCGACCTGCCCTACGTCGGCTCCGACGTGCTCGCCTCGGCGATCTGCATGGACAAGCTGACGCTGAAGCGCCTCTTCGCCCACGCCGGCCTGCCGCAGGTCGCATTCGCCGCCGCGGGGGAGGAGGGGTGGCGCGAGCGCTGCGAGTCGATGGGCCTGCCGCTCTGGGTCAAGCCCTCGCGGCTCGGCTCCAGCGTCGGGATCAGCAAGGTCGAGGGCCTGGGGGAGGAGCTCGACGCCGCCGTCAGCCTCGCCCGCCGCCATGACCCGCGGGTGATCGTCGAGGCGCACGCCACCGGGCGCGAGGTGGAGTGCTCGCTGCTCGGCAACGAGCGGCCCGAGGCCTCGCTGCCCGGCGAGGTCGTCGCCCACGGCGACTGGTACGACTACGAGACCAAGTACAGCGACGGCGGCATGGAGCTGATCGCCCCGGCGCCGCTCGACCCCGAGCAGACCGCGCGCCTCCAGGAGCTGGCACTGGAGGCCTTCCGCCTCGGCGGCTGCGCCGGCCTCGCCCGCTGCGACTTCTTCGTCGAGCCCGATGGCAGGATCCTCGTCAACGAGGTCAACACGATGCCCGGCTTCACCGAGACCAGCGTCTACGCCAAGCTCTGGGAGGCCACCGGCCTCGCCTACCCCGATCTCTGCAACCGCCTGCTCGACCTCGCGATCGACCGCCACGCCAAAGCCCGCTCGCACGAGTTCTAGGGCGGCGGCTCAGCCCAGCAGCTCGATGTCTGAGATCTCGATCTGGTAGCGGCCGGCCTGGTCGCGGGCTTCGGAGGCCTTGGTGAACCAGAGCAGGAAGTAGGTCGAAGGCTGGGGGACGCCGAGGGCGATTTCCTGGGTTTCTCCGGCGTCGCTGACTTCGCCGACCGGTTCGTCCCAGCCGGAGAGCTCCGAGGGGGGGCCGGCGGGGGCGGCGTAGATCTGGGCGTCCCAACCGGGCGTCGGCGTGCGGACGATCATCCGCCGCGGGGTCGCCGGCGAGGTGGTGCTGACGTAGACGCCGACACCCGGGTCCGGGCCGGTCTTGGTGCCGCCGAAATCGGCCGAGTCGTAGTGCTCGGTTTCCCAGGCGGTGCCGGTCGGGTCACCGTCGGCGGCGAGTTCGACCTTGCTGCCGACCTCCTCTTCGTCGCCCTGCGGGTCGTAGTCGGTCGCGGCGGAGATCGTGACCGCGCCGCCCTTGCCATCGTTGGCTCCACCACCCCCGATGTCGCCGCCCGAGATCAGCTGCACGGCAAGCAACGCGCCTCCGGCGACCAGCAGCAGCAGCACGATCGCCGCCCAGGACCAGCGCGCCCGGCCGGAGAGCTTGCGCTGTGGAGGCGGCACCGCGTCGAGCACGCTGGTCGCCTCGCCGGAGGTCGAGCCCGCCCGCGCCGCCTCGACCTCGAGCGCGGTCTCGAGGTCGTCGATCATCTCGGCGACGGTCTGGTAGCGCTCGTCCGGGTTCTTCGCCGTCGCTCGCTCGACCACGAGCGCGACCGCGGCCGAGACCTCCGAGCGCCGGCGCTGCACGTCGGGCAGTTCCTCGTTGACGTGTTTCATCGCCACCCCGACCTGGCTGTCGGCGTGGAAGGGGACCTGGCCGACGAGCATCTCGTAGAGGACGACGCCGAGCGAGTAGATGTCCGAGCGGATGTCGATGTCCTTGCCCATCGCCTGCTCGGGGGCGACGTAGTCGGTGGTGCCGAGCACGCGGCCGGTCGCCGTGACGCCCTCCTGTTCGAGCTGGCGCGAGATGCCGAAGTCGGTCAGCTTCGCGCGCCCCTCCTCGTCGATCAGCACGTTCTGCGGCTTGATGTCGCGGTGGACCATGTTGCGCGAGTGGGCGACGCTGAGCCCGCGCGCGACCTCGATCGCATAGGCGATCGCCTCCTGCGTGTCGAGCGCGCCGACCCGGCCGATCCGCTGCTTCAAGGTCTCGCCCTTGACGTATTCGAAGACGATGTAGGGGTGGCCACCGTCCTCGCCCGCGTCGATTACGGCGACGACGTTGGGGTGGGTCAGCTTGGCGACGGCGCGCGCCTCCTGGCGAAAGCGCTGCAGCTGGTCCTCCTGCTCGGACATCTCGCGGTGCATGACCTTGACCGCGACCGGCCGGTCGAGCGTGTCGTCGCGGGCGAGGTAGACGGTCGACATGCCGCCGCTGCCCAGTTTCGCCTCCAGCCGGTAGCGGCCGGAGAGCACGGTTCCGATCATCGAGCTGGAGGGAGGTGAGCTCATCTACGTCGTACGGATGATCCTTCTACCGCACGGCCGATTCTCTTGGCCTCCGGGTACTGGCGGCGCAGCGAATCGACCGCGGCAGCCTCGTCCTCGGCGGCGACCACGCAACAGAAGCCGCAGCCCATGTTGAAGACCTCGTGCATCTCCTCGTCGGGGACGGAGGCACGCTCCCGGATCAGCTCGAAGATCGGGGGGGCGGGGAGCGGCGCATCGATCTCGTAGCCGACGTCGGCGGCGAGGCGTTCCAGATTCTTCAGCCCGCCCGAGGTGATGTGAGCGAGGCCGCGCACTTCGACCTCCGAGCGCAGCAGCTCGAGCACGGGCTTGACGTAGATCTCGGTCGGCTCGAGCAGGACGTCGCCCAGCGGGCGGCCGAGGCGACCCCCGGGGTCCTCGTCGAGCGGTAGGCCGTCGAGTGCCTGGCGGGCGAGCGTGTAGCCGTTGGAATGGATACCCGAGGAGGGCAGGCCGACGACCGCGTCGCCGGGCTGCACCGCCGAGCCGTCGACGATCGCGTCGAGCGCGACGGTGCCGAAGCAGGCCCCGGCGACGTCGAAGCCGCGCACCATGTCGCCGAGCTGCGCGAGCTCGCCGCCGGGGATCTCGACCCCGGCCAGTTCCGCGCCGCGCGCCAGGCCGACCCCGATCTGCTCGCAGACCTCGGGGTCGGCGCGCTCGATCGCGATGTAGTCGAGCATCGCCAGCGGCTCGGCGCCGACGCAGATCACGTCGTTGACGTTCATCGCCACGCAGTCGATCCCGACCGTGTCGAAGCGGCCGAGCTGCTCGGCGAGCAGCAGCTTGGTCCCGACCCCGTCGGTCGAGAGCGCGATCCCGAGCCGCTCGTCGAGCTTGATCACGCTGGCGTAGTGGCCGGGCAGCGGCACCTGCCGCGAGGGCCGCCCCAGCTCGATCGCCCCCAGCGCCCGCACCAGCCCGGCGACGGCGGAGTCCGCCGCCCCCTGGTCAACCCCGGCCTGCGAGTACGCGTCCGTGTCGCTCACACCGGCGATTCTTTCAGGCGGGTCGGGTTTCAATTCCCAATTAGCTCCCAGTTTCTCCAAATTAGGGAATTGGCTGCTATCGACGGAGTTTTAGGAGCACCACCGTCGCCAAGCCCGCACGATACGCCGCGTAGGGCCAGAGCGCGCGGTCGCGCTCGACCAGGTCGATCAGGCGCTGGGAGGCGAGGGTCGAGGCGAAGGAGGCGGCGACGCCGATCGCCATCGAGCGGCGCAGCGCGGGGGAGGCGCCGCGACGGCGCAGGCGCTCGGCCTTGAGCGCGGTGGCGCCGACGATGAGCGGCAGCGCGATCGTGCGCGAGAGCAGGTTTGCCTGGTCGCGCGAGAAGCGCCGCCAGCGGGCGGCGGCAAGCGTGATGCCGTTGCGCGAGACGCCCGGGGCCAGCGCCGCCGCCTGCGCGACGCCGAGCGCGATCCCGTCCGCCGCGGTGGCCTCGCCCTCGCCGCGCTGCTGCGGCCGGGTGTCGGCAAGGGCCATCGCCGCCGCGCCGGCGAGCAGGCCGATCGCGGTCGCCTTCGGGCCACCGAGCCGCCGCTCGATCGGTCGCTCCAACGTGTAGCCGACGATCGCCGCCGGCAGGAAGGAGAGGCCGAGCAGCAGCGCCCGGTGCGCGTCGAAGGAGCGCAACTCGGCGACGATCTCCCGCCGCTGGCCGATCAGCAGCGCCGCCGCGGCGCCACCGTGCAGCGCCACCTCGAAGCTCTTGCGGACCTCCGGGTCGAGCCGCTCCCAGTCCCAGCCGGCGAGCCAGGGCAACAGCACGATGTGGGCCGAGGAGGAAACCGGCAGCAGCTCCGCCGGGCCCTGGACGATGCCCAGCGCGATCGCCCGGGGGGCGGGGATGGCGTCGCTCAGGGCGTCTCCGGGGCGCTGCCGTTGCCGCGTCGGCGCCGGATCAACAGGTAGATCGCGCCGGCGATCGCGGCGACGACGACGGCGTAGTCGAGATAGTGCAGGTGGCCGCGCCACTGCTCCCAGTTCTCGCCCACCGCCTGGCCGACCAGCGCCAGCATCAGCACCCAGGGGATGCAGCCGAGCAGCGTCAGCGCGGTGAAGCGCCAGAAGGGCATCTTGGCGATCCCGGCAGGCAGCGAGATGAAAGTGCGGATGATCGGCAGCATGCGGGTGAAGAAGACGGTCGCGTCGCCGTAGCGCTCGAACCAGTCGTCGGCCCATCTGAGGTATTTGGGCGGCACGTGGATCAGCCGGTTCTTTTCGAGCAGGTCGAGGCGGGCGTAGTAGCCGACCGCGTAGGCCGCCCAGGAGCCGACCAGGTTGCCGAGTACGCCGGCGGCGACGACGCCGAACAGCGAGAGGTCGCCGGCGGCGACGCTGGAGCCGGCGAAGAGCATGATCGCCTCGCTCGGCACCGGCAGGCAGGCCGACTCAAGCGCCATCAGGACGAAGACAGCGGGCAGGCCGGTGGTGCCGATGAAATCGGTCCCCGCGTTGACGATCGGGTCGAGGAAGAAGTCGGTGATGCTGGCGAGCAGGAGCATGCGGGAAGCGGGGATTGTAGGGAGAGCGCCGCACAACATCTAAACTCGCCCCGTCTTGATGCGCTGGTTGAACCACCCCGTGTATCGCAATCGGGTTCTGCAGATGGCGGCCGACGCGGCCCTGGTCGCGCTCGCCTTCTACCTGGCATTTCGCCTGCGCTTTCTCGACGAAGGCCTGCCGGGGCGCTACGAGACCCTCTTCCTGCAAGCGGTCGGCTTTGTCGTCGTCGGCAAGCTCGCGGTCTTCGCCGCCTTCGGCCTCTACGAGAAGTGGTGGCGCTACGTCAGCGGTCGCGACTTCCTCACGATCGCCCGCGCCGTTGCCGTCGCCAGCGCCCTGCTCGTCGTCGTCTTCACCGTGATCCAGCCCTTCGAGTACGGGCTGCCGCGCTCGGTCGCGGTGATGGACTTCATGCTCACCCTCTTCCTGATCGCCGGCGCCCGACTCGCCGTGCGGCTGATCGTCGAGCGCCCGACCCACGGGCACCGGCTGCCCAAGCACGAGGTGCTGGTGGTCGGCGCCGGCTCCGGCGGGCAGATGGTCGTGCGCGAGATGCACCTCAACCCCAACCTGGGCGCGACCGCGATCGGCTTCCTCGACGACGACGCGCGCAAGCGGGGGATGCGGATGCTCGGCCTCAAGGTGCTGGGGACGACGGCGCAGATCGAGCAGATCCTCGACGAGACCGAACCGGATGAGGTGGTGATCGCGATCCCCTCGGCGCCGGGAACGCTGCGCGGCCGGGTCGTCGCCGCCTGCCGCGGGCGCGAGATCCGCGTACGCACCCTGCCGACGGTCTTCGAGCTGCTGCGCGGTGGCGTGCAGCTGAACAAGCAGCTGCGTGAGGTCCAGGTCGAGGACGTGCTCGGCCGCGACCCGATCGTGGTCGAGCTCGACCGCGTCGGCGCCTACCTGCGTGACCGCATCGTCCTCGTCACCGGCGCCGGCGGCTCGATCGGCTCCGAGCTCTGCCGCCAGATTGCCCGCGTCGGCCCCCGCCTGCTGGTGATGCTCGACCACGCCGAGGACAACCTCTTCGAGATCGAGCGCGAGTTGATCGACGAGCGCCACTTCTCCAACGTCGAGGCGGTGCTCGCCGACTGCAAGGAGCCGCACCGGATGCTGGAGACGATGCAGCGCTTCAAGCCCAACGTCGTCTTCCACGCAGCCGCCTACAAGCACGTGCCGCTGATGGAGTCGAACCCGCTGGAGGCGGTGCGCAACAACGCGATCGCGACCCGGATCACGGCCGAGACCGCGGCGGCATCGGAAGTCGAGCGTTTCGTGCTCGTCTCGACCGACAAGGCGGTCAACCCGAAGACGGTGATGGGCGCCTCCAAGGCGATGGCCGAGTGGATCGTCGAGACCGCCGGCCACAAGCATCCCGGCACCCGCTTCGCCAGCGTCCGCTTCGGCAACGTGCTCGCCTCCTCGGGCAGCGTCGTGCCGATCTTCCGCGGCCAGATCGAGCGCGGCGGCCCGGTCACCGTCACCCACCCCGAGATGACGCGCTACTTCATGACGATCCCCGAGGCGGTGCAGCTGGTGATCCGCGCCGGCGACATCGGCGCCGGGCGCGGCGAGGTCTTCGTCCTCGACATGGGCGAGCCGGTGAAGATCGTCGACCTCGCCAACAACATGATCCGCCTCGCCGGCTATGAGCCGGGGGCCGAGATCGCGGTCGAGTTCACCCAGCCCCGGCCGGGAGAGAAGCTGCACGAGGAGCTCTTCGGCGGCGGCGAGGATCTGCGGCCGACGGCGGCCAAGCGGATTCACCGGGCGGTGCGCGAGGCGCCGCTGGACCCCGAGTGGGTCGAGGCGACGCTGAACTCGCTCGAGCATCTGGTGATGGCTGGCGACGAGGCCAACCTGGCCGAGCGCGTGGTCGGACTGATCACCGCGAAGGGCGGCGCGGCGGCAGTCCCCTACGACGGATAGCCTCTCGCAGCCAACCCTTGGAGCTGCTGAAGGAAATAGGCGCTTTCGCGGGTCTGGTCGCGTTTCTCGGCCTGGCCGTGCTCGCCCTGCTCTCATTTGCCCAGGGCCGCGACCTGCGGCGCCTGCGCGAGTGGGCGGGCTCGGCGCCCGAGCGCGACACCGAGCGCAAAGATGCGACCTCGGCCGCCGCGGCGGAGCGGGCCGAGGAGATGCGCAAGCTCGAAGAGGCGCGCGAGGCCGAGAGGCGCGCCGCCGACCAGCGCGAGCACCGCCGCGAGCGGCGCGAGGCGGGGCTGCCCGAGCTGACCCGCAGCGAACGCCTGCGCGAGCGCTTCTCCGGCAGCGATGACGGCCACGGGGGAGGGCTCGACGGCCGTCTGGGCGAACCGCGCTACCTGATCGCGATCTTCGCCGTGCTCGTGGTGGTTGCGGGCGGCATCGCCTTTGTGGTCCTCGGCAGCGGGGGAGAAGAGGTCGGCGGCAAGGGCGGCAGGCAGGGCAAGCAGGCGCCCCGCCCGCTCGAGCCGAGCGAAGTCGAGGTCACGGTGCTCAACGGCACGGCCGTCGACGGGCTGGCCGGAACCTTCGGCGACATGGTCGAGCGCCGCGGCTACCAGCTCGGCGCGGTGACCAACAGCCGCTCCAGCTTCAGCGAAAGCGTGGTCATGTTCGACCAGGGCAACGGCCGGGCGGCGCGCCGGGTGGCCGATTCCCTGGAGATCTCCAAGGTGCAGCCGATGAACGCGGAGATCGCCTCGCTCGCGGCCGGCGCTCCGGTCGCGATCGTGATTGGCGAGGACAATGCCTCGACGGCGGGTTAGGGGTTCGTCTCACGACGGCGAACGTCATCAGACGAACCCTTAGCCCGGCCGCGATCGTCTTCGCTCTGCTCGTCCTCGCCACGATCGCCGCCTTCGCCTGGTCGCAGCGGCTCAAGCGCGACCCGCTCGTGCTCGACCGGGTCAGCTTCGTCGCCGTGCCGCGCCTGCATCCGGACGCCCCCCCGGTCCGCGCCTTCACCCCCAACCGCGACTGCCGTTACGACCGCATCCGCATCCGCTTTCGCACGACCCGGTCCGATCGCGGCGACGTGCAGGTGGTGAAGCCGGGCGGAAGGGTGACCCTGACTCTCGCCCGCGATGTCTTCCTGAAGCGCTACACCTTCAACACCTTTTACTGGGACGGTCGCACCCGTGACGACGGCGTCGCTCCGCCGGGCCGCTACAAGTTGAGGGTGAAACTGCTGGGCCAGGGCCGCACCCTCGTCCCCGGCGGCGTGATGCGCCTGCATCGCTCCGCTCGCAATCCGCGGGGAGCGTGCCGCCGTTGATCCTCTCCGCCGCGGGGCTCCTGATCGCGGCCGCCGCGGCCGCCGCGTCGATTCTGCTCGCGCCCGGCCGCCTGCGGGCCGCCGCGATGCTCCTCGCCCTCGCCCTCTTCCCGCTGCTGATCGTCGGCGACCAGTGGAACTCCCCCCAGATCACCGACCTGCGCGACGAGCCTCTGCAGCTCATTGGCCTCGGCCTGGCTGCCGTCATCGGCGCCGTTCTTCTGGCGGCCGTCTTCCACCGCTGGCCGATCCTCCTACCGCTCGCAATCGTCGCCGCACTCCCCTTCCGCGTCCCGCTCGAGTCCGGCGGCGACACGGCCAATCTGCTCGTGCCCCTCTACGCGGTCATAGCCGGCGGCGTCCTGTCGACGGCATTCCGAGAGCGGGGGGGTCGGGGGTCCCGAGCGGGTGCGGCGTCGCGTTTTTCGCACGGGCCACTCGGCGAGAGAGACGGGCCGCAAGGCGAAAAACCCAGCATCCGGTCGGGACCCCCGACCCCCCCGCTCAACGCCCTGCCTCTCGTCCTCGCCGCCGTGGTGCTCCTCTACGCCCTCCAGACCCTGTACTCGCCCGATTTCTCGAAAAGCCTCCAGACCGCTTGCTTCTTCTTCGTGCCCTTCTCGTTGGTCTACGCCTTGCTGCGGGACATCGAGTGGGGCAGGAAGCTTCTGAAGTACGGGTTGCTGGTTGTTGCCGTAGAGGCTGTCGCGTTCATGCTCGTGGGGTCGGTCGAGTACGTGGTGCGGGAGCTGTTCTGGAACGACCAGGTGATCCGGTCGAACGACTTCCACACCTACTTCCGGGTCAATTCGATCTTCTGGGACCCCAACATCTACGGCCGGTACCTGGCGCTGGTGATCGTGATCGCGATGGCCGCGCTGCTGTGGGTCAAGGAGAGCAGGCAGCTTGCGTTGCTCACCGGGCTGGTGGCGGTTCTGTGGCTGGGGCTGGTCCCGACCTTTTCCCAGTCCAGCTTCGCGGCGCTGCTGGTGGGGCTCGCGGTCCTCGCAGCTCTGCGCTGGAGCTGGCGCTGGACGCTCGCGGCAGTTGGAGCCGGTGCAGTCTTGGCCGTGGTCGTAGTCATCTTCGCCGGCGGCGTCTCCAAGCTCAGCCCCGACCGCCTCAACGTCGACACCGGCGGGCGCACCAACCTCGCCTCCGGCGGCGCCAAGCTCTTCAGCCAGCGCCCCGTATGGGGCTACGGAGCCGGCAGCTTCCCGCGCGCTTATCGCGAGCACGCCGCGACGAGAAAGACCCCGGTCTCCGTCTCCCACACCGAGCCGGTCACCGTTGCAGCCGAGCAGGGCGTTATCGGGCTGATCGCGTATGCGGCGCTCATCGGTGTGGCTCTTTGGACCATGTCCACCGGCATGGCCGCGATGGGAGGGGGTGGGGGTGTCCCCCCGGTCAGCGGCGTCCTGTTTTTCGCAAGGACCACTCGGCGAGAGAGGACCCCTCCAAGGCGAAAAACCCAGCAACCGGGGGGGACACCCCCACCCCCTCCCCAATCACCATCGCCAGGGCAGCCATCCTCGCGGCTTTCATGGCGCTACTTGTCCACACCTTCGCCTACGCCGCCTTCTACGAGGACCCGATCACCTGGGTGCTGCTCGCCGTCGGCGCCTCGCTTGCGGGTGCTGACTCGGCCGCGTTCGCCTTTTCTCGAGCTGTAGCCGACAAACAGCGAACGCGCGACTAGGCTCAACGCGTGTCGGGCTACCTCCGCCGCCTAGCGACGACCGGCGCCGCCTACACCGCGGCGAGCATCTTCTCGAAGCTGATCGCGGTCGCGCTGCTACCGCTCTACACGCGCTACCTGACCACGGCCGACTACGGCTACGCCGAGGTTCTCTTCGCCGCCGTCGTCGCCGCCAGCATCGTGATCCGCTTCGGCGTGATCGAGGCGGTGCTGCGCTTCTACTACAAGGCCGGCGAGGACCCGCGGCGAGTCGTCGCCACTTCGTTCGCGGCGCTGTTCTGGTTCGGCACCGTCGCGGCGCTCGTCGCGCTGCCCTTCGCCGAGCCGATCTCCGAAGCACTGCTCAAGCAACCCGCGCCGGACCTGGCCCGGATCGCGATCGCCGGCCTCTGGGTCGCCACGCTGCATGAGTTCCTGCTGACCCTGTTCCGGCTCGAAGAGCGCGCCCGCGCCTTCTTCCTCGTCACCGTCGGCAACGTGATCGCCGCGATCGCGCTCACCGTCGTTCTCGTCGTCGGCGCCGACGAGGGTGCCCGCGGCCTGCTGCTCGGCAGCTACGTCAGCGGCGCGGTCTTCGTCCTCGGCCTGATCGTCGCCCAGTGGCGCCGCCTCTCGCTGCGCTTCGAATGGCAGCTGCTGCGCCGCATGCTGCGCTTCGGCCTGCCGACGATGCCGGCCGAGCTCTCGCTCTACGGGCTCAACTTCGTCGACCGGATCATCATCCTGCGCAGCGTCGGCGCCGCCGAGGCGGGGCTCTACTCGCTCGCGGTCAAGTTCGCGCAGGCGGTCAACGTGCTGGTTCGCGGCTTCCAGCTCGCCTGGCCGCCGCTCGCCTACTCGATTCGCGACGACGACGAGGCGCGCCTGGCCTACGCCGCGGTCGTCAGCTGGTTCCTCGCCGGCTGCGCCTTCATCGTCACCGGCATGTGGTTGCTGGCGCGCTGGATCGCCCGGGCGCTGGCCGCGCCGGAATTCTTCCAGTCCTACGAAGCGGTCGGCCTGATCTCGACCGCGGTCACCCTCTACGCCCTCTACATGGTGCTGCTGGTGATCCTCGGCAGGACCGGGCGCACCGAGTTCAACTTCCCGGCGACGGGCGCGGCGCTGGCGGTCAACGTCGCGCTCAACCTGATCCTCGTGCCGTCGCTGGGCATCGTCGGCGCCGGCCTCGCCCTCGTCGCCTCCTACGTCGTCGTGGTCGCGCTGATGTACGGCTTCACCCAGCGCCTCTTCCCGGTCCCCTACGAATGGAGCCGCCTCGTCCGGGTTGTGGTCGTCAGCGCGGCGCTGGTCGGGCTCGGCGAGCTGCTGTTGCCGGCCGAGGGCTTCGCCGGCCTGGCGGGCCGCATCGCCCTCTGGCTGGCCTATCCGGCGATCCTCCTGCTCAGCGGCTTCTTCAGCGCCGAGGAGCGCGGCTGGCTCGCCCAACTGCGCCACCCCGGCGCCCTGCTCGAGCGCTACCGCGCCGCACGCGACCGCGCTCCCGCAGTCGACGGCGCCCTCCCCGAGGCCTACGAGGCGGAGATCATGGACGAAGACTCACGCCCCTGACGGTCCCGCTTTGTCACGCAGGCTTTTTCCACGCGCGGGGAAGAGGGACTGGCGGGCGTGGGCCCACATGATGCTTGGGGAGCGCTGCGGGGTGACGACGGCGGCGAGCGCCCGCAGGGCGTAGCTCCAGGCGGTGAGCAGGCGGACCGCCAGGGCAGCGGCAGGGCCGTGGTGCTTGCGCATGTAGAGGTCGCGGTTGCGGTGGAATTCGACGATGCGGGGCAGGCCGGCGGCGAGGTCGGTGGAGAGCTGGTCGTGGTGGACCGCCTCGGCCGCGGGGACGATGAGGGTGGCCCACCCGGCCTCGCCAAGGCGCTTGCAGAAGTCGCACTCGTCGTAGTAGACGAAGAAGTCGGGGTCGAGGTAATCGACGCTGGCCGCGGCCTCGCGGCGCACCATCAACGCACTTGACTGCGCCCAGTCGACCCGTCGCGTCGCCCCGCCCTTGCTCTGCACGGTGAGCAGGCGGTGCAGGAACAGCGCCCCGGCCAGCGCCGTGCCGACGCCGGGGAAGCGCCAGGCGCAGGGAACCGGCTCAGCGCCGGAGTCGAGCAGCTGCGCCCCGGCCGCACCCGCCTCGGGATCGCCGTCCAGCGCCGCAATCAGCGCCTCGACGGCGCCGGGGAGCAGCTCGGAGTCCTCGTTGAGCAGCAGGCAGTACTCGCCCTGCGCCTCGCGCAGGAGGGTCGAATCGTTCTCGGCCTTGCCGGCCCGCCGCTCCAGCCCGATCAGGCGGATCTCGCCACCGCGCGCCCGCACCGCCTCGGCCGAGCCGTCCTCGGAGGCGTTGTCGAGGACGAGGATCTCCCGCTCCACCCCGGCCGGGTGCGTGCGCTCGATCGCCTCGAGGCAGACGAGCAGGTCCTCGCGGCCATTCGTGTTCACAACGCAGTAGGACAACGCGGGGGGCACGGCGAGCACGATAATCGGCGGCTATGCAGGACCCACTCCGCGTGCAGTTGGTCGACCCCTCGGCCTTCACGCCTCCCTACGACCGCGCCCTCGCCGCGGCGCTGGCCCGCGCCGGGATCGAGGTCGAGCTGCTGACCAGCCGTTTCCTCTACGGACCCGTGCCCGAGCCGGAGGGCTACCGGGTGCGCGAGTGCTTCTACCGGCGCAGCGCCGCACGCGGCCTCGCCGCGCCGGGCCGGCGCGCCTTCAAGCTGGCCGAGCACCTGCCCGACATGCTGCGCTTCCGTCGCGAGGCCGACGCGGATGTCCTCCACTACCAGTGGCTCACAGTGCCGGGCTTCGACACGGCGCTGCTTCCGCGGCAGCGACCGCGCGTGATGACCGCGCACTACGTGCTGCCGCCCGATCCGAGCCGGCGGCATCTCGCGAGCGCCCGCCGCGCCTTTGGCGCGATGGATGCGGTTGTCGCCCATTCCGAGCACGGGGCGCGGCGGCTGCGCGAGGTCGTCGGCCTCGATCGCGACCGTGTCCGCGTGATCCACCACGGCGCCTTCGACTACCTCGCCCGCCTGCCGGAGGAGAGGCCGCTGCCCGCCGAGCTCGAGGGCGCCGAGGGCCCGGTGATCCTCTTCTTCGGCCTGCTCCGCCCGTACAAGGGCATCGACACCCTGTTGCAGGCCTTCCGCAGGATCGAGGGCGCCGAGCTCTGGATAGCCGGCAACCCCCGCATGGACATCGCCCCCCTTGAATCCCTCGCCGCGGAAGCCCCCGGGCGAGTCCGCTTCCTCCCCCGCTTCGTAGAGGACGCCGAGATCCCGGCCCTGATGCGCGCGGCGGACATCGTCGTCCTCCCCTACCGCGACATCGAGCAAAGCGGCGTCCTCTACGCAGCCCTCGCCTTCGGCAAGCCAATGATCCTCAGTGCAGTGGGCGGCTTCCCCGAGGTAGCAGCCCAAGGCGCCGCCCAGCTGGTCCCCCCCGAGGACCCGGCAGCTCTGGCCATCGCACTTGACGAGCTGGTCAACGACGAAACTGCACGTATGGAGCTAGGCCAAGCAGCAATGCGCGCAGCCGAGGGCGCCTATTCCTGGGACGAGGCAGCGCGCAACACCATCGCGCTCTACCGCGATCTCCTCGAGGGGAGGGGGACACCCCTACCCCCTCCAAACCGAGGCCGACAATGATCGCCGTCGCCCTCACCTTCTGGCTATGCGCCGCCGCAATCCTCTACACCCACCTCGGCTACCCCCTGCTCCTCCGCCTGCTCGTCGCCCTGCGCCGCCACCCGACCCTCAGCCCGGGCACCTGGGAGGAGCCGCCGCGGGTCTCGCTGATCGTCGCCGCCTTCGATGAGGAGGAGGTGATCGCGGCCAAGGTCGCCAACGCGCTCGCGCTCGAGTGGCCGCGCGATCGCCTCGAGCTGATCGTCGCCTCCGACGGCTCGACCGACGCCACCGTCGCGCGGGCGCAGGAGGCCGGCGCCGACCTCGTGCTCGAGTTGCCGCGCCGCGGCAAGCTCGCCGCCCAGAACGCCGCCGCCGAGCGCGCCTCGGGCGAGATCCTCGCCTTCTCCGATGCCAACAGCGTCTGGGCGCCCGACGCGCTGCGCCACCTGGTCGAGCCCTTCGCCGACCCGGCGGTCGGCTACGCCTGCGGCCAGGTCCGCTTCCTCGATCCCCAGGGCGACAACCTCGAGGGCGCCTACTGGCGCTTCGAGATGCGGGTGCGCGAGCTCGAGTCGGGCCTCGCCGGGGTGACCGCGGGCAACGGCGCGATCTACGCGGTGCGCCGCGACGCCTATCTGCCGCTGCGGCCTGCCGGCAGCCACGATCTCTCGCTCCCCTTCCAGCTCGCCAAGCGCGGTCGCCACTCGCTCTACGTCCCCTGGGCCGCCGCCGAGGAGAAGATGGTGCCGACCCTGGAGGGCGAGCTCACCCGCAAGCGCCGGATGATGGTCGGGCTCTGGGACATCGTCGTCGGCGAAGGGATGCTGCGCCCGCGCGGCTACCCGCCGCTCTACGCGCTCGAGCTCTTCTCGCACCGGCTGCTGCGCTACGCGACGCCCTTCCTGCACGTCGCCCTCCTGGCGGCCAACGTCGCCCTGCTCGGCCAGGGGTGGATCTACGCCGCGACCCTCGCCGCCCAGCTAGCCCTTCTGCTCGCGGCGCTGCTCGGCCTCGCCCTGCCGGCGCTGCCGTTCCGCATCGCCCGCTACTACGTCTCGACCACCGCCTCGATCGCGCTCGGCCTCTGGGACCGGCTGCGCCACGGCGCCCCTGGAACGTGGGAGAAGGCGGAAGGAACGAGGTAGGAGATGCCGAGAGTTGCCGACATCCTGATCGCGTCGCTGGCCCTGATCGTCCTCTCGCCGGTCCTGCTGCTCGCCGTGGTCGCGATCAGGCTCGGCAGCCGCGGCCCCGCCGTCTACCGGCAGCGCCGCGTCGGGCTCGGCGGGCGTGAGTTCGAGCTGCTCAAGCTGCGCACGATGGTGCAGGGGTCCGACCCGGTCGGCGTCGGCACGGTCGTCGCCCGCGACGACCCCCGGGTCACCGCCGCCGGCCGCGTGCTGCGCCGCACCTCGCTCGACGAGATCCCCAACCTGGTCAACGTCCTGCGCGGCGAGATGGCGATCGTCGGCCCGCGGCCGACGATCCCCGCCCAGGTCGTGGACTACACGCCGCGCCAGCACCGCCGCCACGAGGTAAAGCCCGGGCTCACCGGCTGGGCCCAGGTGCAGGGCCGCGCCGGCATCCCCTGGGAGGAGCGGATCGAGCTCGACGTCGAGTACGTCGACCGCCGCAGCGCCGCCCTCGACCTCCGCATCCTCGCCCAGACCGCCTGGCTGCTCGTCACGGGCCACGGCCTCGCCCCCGACTAGGGTTCGAGTTGTGAGCGAGCGACCCGAGGTCAGCCTGCGCCCGTTCGAGCCCGGCGATGCCGCGGCCGTGCATCGCTGGTTCAACAATCCCGAGGCGACGAAGACGCTGATGGAGCAGCGTGAGAGCTTCACGCGCGAGGACGCCGAGGGCTGGGTCGCGCGGGCGGTCGGCGGGCCGGAGGAGGATCGCAAGTACGCGATCGTGGTCGAGGGCTACGAGCAGCCGGTCGGCTTCACCGCCCTCTACGGGCTCTTCCGCCAGACCGCGCCAGAGCTGGGCGCGCTGATCGGCGACGACGTGCGCGGCAAGGGGGTCGGCCGCCGCGCCGAGGCGCTGACGATCGCCAAGGCCTTCGACGAGTTCGGCGCCCACCGTGTCTACGGACGCATCCCGGCACGCAACGAGATCGCGAAGAAGACCGTCAGCAGTCTCGGCTGGGTGTACGAGGGGACGATGCGCGCCCACCTCAACCGCCCCGACGGGGTCGACGACTGCGAGGTCTGGGGCGTGTTGCCCGACGAGTTCCGCGCCGCCGCCGCGGACCTGCTGGCGTGAACGCCGCGGCCCGCGCGGAACTGCTGGCGGACCGGGGCGCCGCGGCCGAGAGCCGCGAGTTCTTCCGCAGCCGCCCCTTCTTTGACGCAGAGGGCGTCACCCACACGCTGCGGATCGAGGCCGACGGCGCCGAGCTGCTGGCGCCGCTGATCGTGCGCGAGATTCCCGGGGGCGACGCCCGCGACGCGATCTCCCCCTACGGCTATCCGGGCATCGCTCGCCTTCCCGACCTTGTGGACACCAGAGCGACCCTGGAGTCGGAAACGGCGATCGACCCGGTGGAGGTGGACTGGTCGGCGACCGGGCTGGTCTCGGCCTTCCTCCGCCACACGCTCGCTGAGCCGCTGCCCCTGGCAGGCGCCGCCGAGCGCAACGTCGTCCAGATCGCCGACCCGGAGCTGCCGCCCAAGACCCGCGGCAGCGACCGCAACCGGATCAACAAGAACCGGCGCGCCGGGTATGAGGTCGAGGTCGTCCCCGGCCCCGAGAGCGACGCGGTGCAGCGGGCCGGCTTCCTCGCCGCATACGAGCAGACGATGCGACGCACCGACGCCGCCGAGCGCTACTTCTTCGGCGCCGCCTATTTCGACCGCATCCTCGCCTCGGACACCGCCTGGCTTGCCCTCGCGCACGCTCCCGGCGGCAGCGTCGCCGCCGCCTCGATCGCAGTCCGCAGCGACGGCTTCCTGCACTACTACCTCAGCGGCAGCGCCGACGCCCAGCTGCGCGACTCGCCGATGAAGAACGTCGTTGCCGCGCTGGTGGAGATGGCGACGGAGCGGCAGCTTCCGCTGAATCTCGGAGGCGGCATCTCCCGCGGCGACGCCCTCGAGGAGTTCAAGCGCGGCTTCGCCAACCGCGAGCAGGCCTGGAAGGCCTCGGAGATCGTCTGCGACCGCGAGGCCTACAACCGCCTCTCGGCCGGCCGAGAGCCAGGCGACTTCTTCCCCGCCTACCGCGCGCCGGGCTAGCTGGCCGGAGCGGGTTCCACGGGGGTCGGGCCTTTCAGGCTGAAGGCGTTGACCGGCTCGCCGCCGTATTTGCCCCAGGTCTCTTTGCCGAAGGCGCGAATCGCGTCGAGCGTGATCGCACCCTTGTATTCGGGGCAGCCGAGCAGATTGGTCCAGGTCGCCGCCGCGACCTCGTAGTCCATGTTGTCGTTGGGGAAGAAGAGCGTCCCCCCGTACATCGTTTCGTAGAGCCCCTTCAGCGCCAGCTGGTCTTCCTCCGGCAGGTTGGGGCTGTACTGGATCTGCATCCGCCCGTGCTCGAGCGAGTGGACCATGAAGATTTCGCCCGGCATCTCGCTGTAGGCGCCGTCGGCCTGCTGGTACGGGGAGGTGGCGTGGTTGCCCGAGGTCGGCGGGTTGGTCTTGTAGTCGGGCGTTTCGGCGGTTGGCGGCAGGTGTTCGTGACCCTCGTCTTTCAGTTCGAGCCGCAACGTGCAGCCTGCCTGCTTCGCCGCTCTCTGCAGGCTCGCCACCTCGACTTCGGGCGGCGGCGTTCCCTCGCGCTGGTCGGGCTCGAACCCGTTGGTCGAGCCGCTCGCCTGGTTGATCTGCGCGCCACCGCTGCCACCGTCGCCGCCCGAGGAGGCGATCACGGCAACGATTCCGGCGACGACGAGCAGGCCGATCAGGGCGGCGAAGCCGTAGACCGCGTACAGGCGGAGTTTCTCCGAGCGGTCATCGCCGGTCTCGCGTTGCTGCCGCGCCTGGCGCAGCCGCTCCCTCTCTTCCTCCCTGCGATTAGCCATCCCGCGCTCCCTATCCTGCCACAGGCGCAGCGCTGCGGCCGTCTCCGTTGGCGCCTCCGGCGGGCGGAAGCGGCGGCCCCCAGACCTCGTCGAGGAAGTTCGCCAGCTCGTCGTCGAGTCGCTGCGGCCGGATCCGCCACTCGAGGATCGAGCCCGCCTCGATCATGCGCGCACCCGGCAGCTCCTCGATCAGCATCCCCGAGTCGCTGAACGGGTGCAGCGGATCGCCGGGGTGGCCGACGACGAGCGCCGGCCGGTCGATCGTGCGCCGCTGCTCGCGGCCGGGTGCGGTCTCGCCGAGCAGCAGCCCCTCGAGCACGGCGATCGAGGGCCCCGGCCGCCGCCGTGCCCAGTCGAGCCCGATGTCGAGCAGGAAGTTGGACCGCGGGACCAGCGAGGCGAGCCGCGAGCTGAGCTCGATCGCCGGCCTGCCGACGCGCAGACCGAGCAGCACGGGGGCGAAGATCGCCGCGACCGCGGCCAGCGCGTTGTCGAGCACCGGCATCTCAATGAAGAGAGCCTCGACCCGGTCGGGATGGCGCACCGCCAACTCGAGCCCGACGTTGGCGCCGAGCGAGGTGCCGCCGATCACCGCCCGCTCCAGCCCCAGGTGGTCGAGCAGGGCGACGATCTGCTCGGCGAAGAGCGGCATCGAGTAATGGCGCAGGTCGTCGGGCTGGTCCGAGCGGCCGTGGCCGAGCAGATCGACGCAGATCACACGGTTGCCGCGCTTCGCCAGCGCCGGCCCGAGCCGCTCGAACATGCGGCGGTTCATCAACAGCCCGTGGATCAGGACGATCGGGCGAGTGCCCTCACCGTATTCGTCGTAGCCGATCCGGTGACCCTGATAGGTCAGCGATCCCATGGTCTCCCAGTTTGTAGCGCACCGAGGATCGCGCGTGTCGCCGGCGCCCGGTTGAGGGCGTAGAAGTGGATGCCCGGCGCGCCGGCGATCAGCAGCTCCGAGCACTGCTGGGCGGCGTAGGCGACGCCCAGCTCGAACTCGGCTTCCGCGTCGCCGTCGCAGGCCGCGAAGGCCGCTTCCAGCCGCGGCGGGATCGAGGCGTCGCAGAGCTCGCAGATCCGCTTCGTCTGCGCGAAGCCGGCGACCGGGATGACGCCGGCGACGATCGGCACGTCGATCCCCTTCGCCCGCGCCGCGGCGACGAAGTCGAAGTAGACCTGGTTGTCGAAGAAGAGCTGCGTGATCAGAAACGAGGCGCCGGCGTCGACCTTGGTCTTCAGGTAGTCGAGGTCGGTGTCGAGGTCGGGCGCCTCCGGGTGCACCTCGGGGAAGCAGGCGCCGCCGACGGTGAAGTCCCAGCGGCTGCCGATGAAGGCGGCGAGCTCGGCGGCGCTGCCCAGCCCGCCCTCGGGCTGGACGAAGTCCGGTTCGCCCCGCGGCGGGTCGCCGCGTAGGGCGAAGATGTTCTCGATCCCGGCCGCGGCGATGCGGTCGAGGGTGGTCGAGATGCCCTCCTTGGTCTCGCCGACGCAGCTCAGGTGGGCCATCGTCTCCAGCCCCATCTCCTTCAGCTCGCGCGTGATCTCGACCGTGCCGTCGCGGGTCGAGCCGCCGGCGCCGTAGGTGACCGAGACGAAGTCGGGCTCGAGCTCGCGCAGCGAGCGAGCCGTGGCCAGCAGGTCGTCCCTGCCCTCCTCGGTCTTGGGTGGGAAGAGCTCGACCGAGAAGACCGGCCGCTTGGATTGAAGTATGTCGTCGATTCGCATCCGGGCAGCGTAACCAGGCTGCGCCGATGCCTACGTCCGGCGCCCTTCCGCCCGCTCCCGGAAGACGGCCTGGATCTCCTCCAGGTGCTTGCCCTTCGTCTCGGGCACCAGCTTCCAGCAGAACAGCAGCGTGAGCAGGCCGACCGCGGCGTAGAACCAGAAGGTGCCGCTGCGGCCGAGCGTCTCGATCAGCAGCAGGAAGGTGAGCGAGACGCTGAAGTTGGCGATCCAGTTGGCCATCGTGCCGATTCCGGCCGCCTTGCTGCGCACGCCGAGCGGGTAGATCTCGGAGTTGAGCAGCCAGAAGATCGGCCCGAGGCTGACCGCGAAGGAGGCGACGAAGACCATCAGGCTGCCGATCGCCACGGCGGAGGAGAGGGTGCTCTGTCCGCCGCCCTCGAAGGCCGCGCCCAGAGCCAGCAGCGCCAGGGTCATCCCGCTGACGCCGACCATCAGCAGGGCCCGGCGGCCGGCGCGGTCGAGCAGCCGCAGGGCGACGACGGTCATCGCGACGTTGACGACGCCGACCCCGACCGCGGCGAGGATCGAGGCGCCGGAGGAGTTGACGCCGGTGAATTCGACGATCGTCGGCGCGTAGTAGATGACCGTGTTGATCCCGGTCACCTGCTGCAGCACCGCGAGCCCGACGCCGACCAGCAGCGCCGCCCGCACGGCCGGCTGCAGCAGCTCGCTCCAACGTCCCGGCTCGGTGTCGATCTCGCCGTGGATCTCGGCCAGCTCGCGGTCGATCGCCGCTGGTTCGTCGACGCGGATCTTGACCAGCGTCGCGCGCGCCTCGAAGTCCTCGCCGCGCATCACCAGCCAGCGCGGGCTCTGCGGCATCCGCAGCATGCCGAAGGCGAGCACCAGCGCCGGCACGCAGCCCAGCCCCAGCATCCAGCGCCAGCCCTCGCTGTGGTCGAAGGCGAGCCCGACCAGGTAGGCGATCAGGATCCCGACCGTTACCGAGAGCTGGAAGAAGCTGACCAGGCGGCCACGGCTCTCCGGTGGCGCGATCTCGGAGATGTAGACCGGGGCGTTGGCGGAGGCGATCCCGATCGCCACGCCGACCACCAGCCGCGCGATGAAGAGGACCGTCGCGTCCGGCGCCGCCGCGCTGCCCAGCGCCCCGGCGATGAAGATCACCGCCGCGAGCAGGATCGCCCGTCGGCGGCCCCAGCCGTCTCCGACCGGCCCGGCCAGCGCCGCGCCTGCCACGGCCCCGATCGGCACGGCGGCGACGATCAGGCCCTGGGCGAAGTTGCCGAGGCCGAAGTCGTCGCGGATGAAGAGCAGCGCCCCGGCGATGACGCCGGTGTCGTAGCCGAAGAGCAGGCCGCCGAGCCCGGCGATCGCCGCCGTCAGCACGACGTTGCGCTTGGCCCGCCTGCGCGAGGCCTCGACCCCCTCGTTCATCCCGCCGCCGACCGTACCGCGCCGGGCAGACGGGCCGCCGAGGGTCGATTTCCCCGGACTTTGCGGGATCGCGGCCCGGGCGGCTCTAGACGCGGCGGGGGTCGCGAGCTAAGTTGATCCTGCGACTGGGAGAGACAGGAACCGCGGAAGCCAGCGGGACACCGTCTTGAAGGTGGCGCAGAGAGCTTCTACGCGCGCAGGCTACGCGCGAGGCAGGCTTTAGGCGCTATCCCCGGTCGCTTTTTGTTGGGGCGGGCTGCGAGTCGGAGAATGCACGCCTGGCGGCGGCGGACCGGCGCGGATGGGTTTCTGTCTGACTCCGGTCGTAGTTTCCGAGGCGGTCATCGAGAGCCTGCCCTCGTTGATCCGCGTACCGGGGCGCATTTGGGAGTCGGGCGTCGTCTGGGTTTCCCGTGAGTCCTCCGACGACTAGCCCGCCCACTCCCATACCCTTCGCAGCGATGACCGACGAACTGCGCTACGAGCGGGTCGGGGCGGCGGCGCTGCTGACGATCGACCGCTCCGAGCGCCGCAACGCGATCGACGCGGCGGCGGCGGAGGCGTTTCGCCAGGGGTTGAGGGACTTCGAGGCTGACGAGGACGCCCGCGTGCTCGTCCTCACCGGCGCCGGCGGCGAGGCGTTCTGCGCCGGCGCCGACCTGAAGGCGATGAACCTCGACGTCGGCAACCCGGACGGGCCGATGGGACCGACCCGGCTGACCCCGGCGAAGCCGGCGATCGCCGCGGTCGACGGCTGGTGTCTGGCCGGCGGGGTCGAGCTGGCGCTCTGGTGCGACCTGCGGATCGCCACCCCGCAATCGACGTTCGGCCTCTTCGAGCGCCGCTGGGGCGTCCCCCTGCTCGACGGCGGCACCCAGCGCCTCCCCCGCACGATCGGCATCGGCCGGGCCCTGGACCTGATCCTCACCGGCCGCCCGGTGAAAGCCGACGAGGCGAAGCAGATAGGCCTGGTCAACGAGATGACAGACCCAGGCAAGCACCTGGACCGAGCCCTCGAGCTCGCCGAGCGCATCGCCAGCTTCCCCCAGGAGACCATGCTCGCCGACCGCCAGGGGAGCAATCGAAGGCTTCGGCATGCCCCTAAAAGAGGGACTCGCGCTGGAGGCCCAGCTTGGAAACCAGGTACTGGACGTAGCCGCCAAAGGAGCTAAACGCTTCGCCTCAGGCGAGGGCCGTCACGGGAAAGGCGTCTGAACGGAGAGGTCCGGTAGGGCCGGAACGTCTTGTACTTTTTTTGCGGCGACAAACGCGGACGGCCGCCAACTGTCTTCAAAAAAAGTTAAGTGGAGGCCCTACCCGGACTCTCCCTACCGAACCCCTCCCACGTCCTACCCCTCGCGGTTGACGACCCGCCGCATCTCGTCTTCAGCCGCCTCCGGCCCCAGATAGGGCATCAGCACGGCGAAGACGAGGTCGGGCAGGATCCGCTTCAACTCCGGCCCGCGGCCCGCGCGTACCTCGTCGAAGATCATCGAGGTGGCGCCGCCGACGGCGAATCGGGCGGTGTCGGCCGGCAGCGCCTCGCCCTGGCCGGAGTAGGTGCGGCCCTTCTCGAGGAAGGGGGTGAAGCGGGTCAGCATCGCGCGGTAGCGCTCGCGCGCGTCGTCGCCGGCGGCGGTCACCTCGACCATCGCCATGCGGGCGATCTCGGCCTCCATCGCGAGCAGCTCGACCAGAGCGCCCAGCCCGGCTGCGATCTGCTCGGGCCAGGACTCGTCGTCAGCGGCCTCGAAGGCCGCGGTGACGTGGGCGACGAGGACGTCGAAGACCGCGTCGTAGGCCTCGAGGAAGCACTCCTTCTTGCTCGCGAACATCTCGTCGAAGGTCCCGCGGGAGACGCCGGCGAACTCGACCACGTCGTCGACCGTCGTCGCCTCGTACCCCTTCGCCGCCGCCGTCCTCACCACCGCCTCCAGCAGGCGCTCGCGCTCTGAGCGAACCGCGTATGCCCGAGGCAACTGAGGCGTATCCATCGCCACCCAATGTAGGGCAGGACCCGCGGACTGTCCAACCGTCGGCGCTGGGCTTCCGCAGCTATGTGCTAAATTCAGCCCATGCGTTTGCACATTAGCCTTGACGACACTTTGGTGGGTGAGCTGGATCGCTTCGCGGGTCGCCGCCAGCGGAGCGCCTTCATAACCCGCGCCGTTGAGCGTACGCTGGACGAAGAACGGCGCTGGCGCGAGATCGAGGCGGCACTTGGGGCAATCGACGATCATGGCCACGAGTGGGATGAGGATCCCGCCGCCTGGGTGAGTCGGGGCCGTCGCGAAGACGCCCGCCGCACGGGATGAGCTTGCCCGGCCCGCGTTGGGCCTGAGATGGCCCCGCTCCTTATAGATACGACGGTGCTGATCGACGCGCTACGAGGTCGTGAGGCGGCCGAGCGGCTTCGGGGGCTGCGCGGCGAGGGACCGCCGCCCTTCATCTGCGCGATCAATGTCGAGGAGGTATGGCGGGGGATGAAAGCAGGTGAGGAGGAAGCGGTCGGTCGCCTCCTCACCGCCCTGCGCATCGCGCCGCTCGGGCGAGCCGAGGGGGAGCGCGCCGGGCGCTGGAGGGCACGCTTTGCCGCGGACGGAGTCAGGCTCGGTCAAGCCGATTGCCTGATTGCGGCGGCCGCAGTCGGGGTTGGAGCGCGTCTCGCGACCGGCAACCCCCGCGACTTCCCTATGGACGAGCTGGAGGTCGAGGACTGGCCGGTGGGTTGATGCGCTCGGTCGCCTCGCGGATCTCGGCGTCGAACGCCTGCGCGGCGGCGTGGGCGGCCGCGGCGAAGTCGTCGCCGGCGGATGCGTAGATGATCGAGCGCGAGGCGGCGATCAGATAGGCGGCGCTGCCGGCCTCGCGGTTGGCTGCGACAGTCGCCGCGACGTCGCCGCCCTGCGCGCCGACCCCGGGGATCAGGATCGGCATCGAGGCCGGCACATCGCCGCGGATCGCGGCCATCTCCGCCGGGTAGGTGGCGCCGACGACGAGGCCGCAGTTGCCGGCCGCGTTCCAGTCGCGGGCGACGGCGCGGGCGACGCGGCGGTAGAGCGGCACGCCCTCGCCGTCCTCGAGGTCCTGCAGTTCGCCGGCGCCGGGGTTGGAGGTGCGGGCGAGGACGAAGATGAGCTTCTCGGTGCGCTCGAGGAACGGCGTCAGCGCCTCGCGGCCGAGGTAGGGGTGGACGGTGATCGCGTCGGCGCCGAGCCGGTCGAAGGCGGCGGCGACGTAGCCGGCGTTGGTCGAGCCGATGTCGGCCCGCTTGGCGTCGAGGATCACGGCGGCTTCGGGCGCGAGCTCGCGGATCGCCGCGATTGTCCCGGCCAGCGCCCGATGCCCGTCCGCGCCCAGCGCCTCGTAGAAGGCGGCGTTCGGCTTGTAGGCGGCGGCGAGCCCGGCGGTCGCGGTGACGATCGCGCGGTTGAACTCGACCACCCGCTCGGCCGGCGAGCCGCCCGGCGCGACCGATTGCGGGATCCGTCCCGGGTCGGTGTCCAGCCCGACCGCCAGGTGCCGCCCCGCCGCAAAGTGCGCCGCCAGCAACTCAGCGCAGGGGTCGGGGCGGTCCATGGGACGGAGCGTACCTCCCGGCAACCCCGGTAGGCGACATGCAACGTCGCCGACACTCAACGTCGCCGGGTCGGCAAGACGGCGCTGATTGAGCATTTCTCCGCGGGCCGCCCCACTGTCTACTCCTCGCCGTGTAGCTGTAGGAAGGCGGGGTGGGTGAGGTCTCCGAGCAGGCGCGGGATCTTCTCCGCGCGGCAGGGGTGCTCGCCCTGGGGGAGGAGCTCGAAAGAAACCTTTCGTAGCTTGATCTTCTCCCCGTCGTGTACGAACATACGTTCGTATGACGGCTCTCGTCTCCGATCTCCCTGTTGCCGCCCTGAAGGGCCGGTTGGGGCTGGCGGAGCGTGAGGCGGCGCGGCTGGTCGAGGCGCTGGCAAGGCTCGGGATCGGCACCCTGGGGGAGCTGGCGGCGCTCTCCTCCGAGCACGTCGCCGACCGCTTCGGCGCGGCCGGCCTGCGCGCCCTGCGGATCGCCCGAGCCGAAGAGGAGCTGCTCGTCCTCGGCATCCACGGCGCCTGGGAGGAGCTGGCCGAGGAGTTGGAGCTTCCCGAAGGGACGGCCGGCAGCCAGCTCGAACGGGCGCTGGAGCTGCTGGTCGACCGGCTGCTCGCCGCGCCGCGCCGCAAGGGGCGGACGCTGCTGGGGCTTCGCCTCGGCGCCGTTCTCGGCGACGGCGGCGGCTGGAGCGTCGCGCAGGGCCTCGGCCGGCCGAGCTCGTCGGCGCGGGCCCTGCGCGCGGTGCTCCTGCCCCGGCTGGAGGAGCTGCCGGCGCCCGCCGTCTCGCTCTCGCTGCGCGCCGTCGGCCTTGGCCCGCCCGCCGCCGAACAGCTCGAGCTCTCGCGCCCCGGGGACGAGTCCCGCCGCCACCGCCTCGGCGCCGCCCTGCGCGAGGTCCGCGACGCCCAGGGCGCCGAGTCATTGCTCAAGGTCCTCCCGGCCGATGACGACTCCCGCGTCCCCGAGCGCCGCGCCCTGCTGACGCCGTATCCGGTGCCCGGTCGATGACGGCGGGGATCCGGCGGCTCTACGCGCCGCGCCGGGTCTCGGTCGCGGTCGACGAGGGGGGCGTTCCGGTGGCGGTCGCGGGGGTCGAGGCGGTGGCGGTGCGCGAGGAGTGGGTCGTCGAGGATCGCTGGTGGACGCCGCGGCGGCATGCGGCGGCACTACTTCGAGCTGGCCCTGCTCGACGGCCGCAACGCGGTCGTCTTCCGCGACGGCCACGGGCGCTGGCACCGCCAGCGCGCCTGATGACTGCCTTGCCCAAGCCGATCTCAGGGGCCCAGCAGAGCCGCGGGGACGACTGCGATCCCGTCCTTGCGACGGTAGGCCTCGGTCCCGGTGGTGACCACCACCGCGTCCAGCAGATCGTCGCCGGCCCTACTCTTTGAGCCAGTGCAGATGGCGCACATCGTCGTCCCCCACATCGCGCGCCAGCTTCACCTCGATCGCGACCACGCGCCCGTCCGCGCGCTCGACGATCAGGTCCACCTCGTGCTCTCCCTTGATGGTGCGCAGGTGCTTGACCGTCGCCTCCGCCGCTTGCGCATAAGTCCGCACGGAGAGGGTCACGAGCGACTCGAAGAGAGCTCCGAGCAGAGTGCCGTCGCGGGGAAGCGGGGGCCCGGCCTCACGGCCTTCGAGCAGGGCATCCGCATCGGCGCCCAGCAGGCGTGCGGCGAGAGCGGGATCGGCGAGCTGGTGCTTTGGAGGGGGAGGAGAGGCGGGAGATCCGGTTGCGGCTGGGAAGCCAGGCCTCGACGGGATCGAGGATCCAGAAGCCGTTCGAGGACCTCACGGTAGGGAAGAAGTCGTGGTCCTGGCCGGCTTGTCGCCGTGGCCGGCCGTCGCGGCGGCGCGGATCGCCTCGAAGGAGGCGCTGGTGGACGTCGCAGCGGCGTAGGCGGCCATCCAGCGCCGCAGCGCCGCGGGGTCGCGGAGGTTGTGCTCGAGCTCCTCGAAGTCGCGGTCGACTATGCGCAGGAGGTAGCCGTCGAGCTGGGCTCGCAGAGCACGACCCGACAGAGGGCGGAGGCCCGGGAAGCCCGAGGAGACGATCTCGCCGACATAGCCCTCGAGGCCGATCTCGCAGGCGCCGGACAGCTCGGGGCAATTCCCCCGCAGGAGGGAGGTCAGGCTGACCGTCGGGGAGGCGAGCCCTCGCTCGGAGAGGGCGAGCGGGCGCATGCGGACGCTGACGATGCGAGCGGCGCCCGAGTGCGATCCGCGCTCTGTCGGCTGGGAGGACCCGGTGAGCAGAAAGCTGCCCGGCGCTGCGCCGGCATCGACGGCTCTCCGAACCAGGTCCCACGACTCCGGCACGTATTGCCACTCGTCTATCAGCACCGGCACCGGGCCCGCGAGCAGCCGGGCCGGGTCCGCGACGGCGATGCTGCGTTGAGCGGGGTCGTCGAGCTCGCGCGCCGTGGCGGCGCGGCGCATCGCCGTCGCGGTCTTGCCGACGCCCTTCGTGCCCTCGATCGCCAGGGCGGCGATCGACCCCATCAGCTCATCCAGCTCCGCATCGACGGCGCGCGCTGCGTAGGGAGTGGCCTCCATCTGGCAAGACTACCATTTCGTAAGCATGTAAACTACAAAAATGTAGATATCTATCCTACGGTTTCGCAGGCTCCGGCAGGGGAGGGGCGTGGATAGCCCTCCATACATAGAGCTGCACGCGCACTCGGCCTTCTCCTTCCTCGACGGGGCCTCGACCCCGACCGAGCTGGCGGCCGCCGCGGCCGAGCGCGGCTACCCGGCCTTCGCGCTCACCGACCACGACGGCGTCTGGGGCTCGATCGAGTTCGCCCACGCCTGCAAGGGGCTGGGGGTGCGCGCGATCACCGGGACGGAGTTGACGGTGCGTTCGTTGTTTGTCGGGTTGTCCCAGACAAAAGGCGAACGCGCCGCGCCGGCCTCGAACGAATGCCTCTATCACCTCACCCTCCTGGTCGAGGACGCGATCGGGTACCGCAACCTCTGCCGGCTGCTCAGCCTGGCCCACTCCCACACCCGCGACAACACCGGCCGGACCGCCGGGCAGCCCTCGGTGACCCTGGAGCAGCTCGAGGCCCACGCCGCGGGGCTGGTCTGCCTCTCCGGCTGCGCTCGCGACGGGATGCTCGCCGCCGCCTGGGAGCGCGGCGACCGGCCGGCGGCGGCGGCGCTCGGCCGCCGCCTGCTCGCCGCCTTCGGGCGCGAGCGCTTCCGGATCGAGCTGCAGCGGCCCTACTGGCGCCGCGACCGCGCCCGCAACCGCTGGCTCGCCGGCCTCGCCGAGCGCCTCGGCGTCCCCTGGTCGCGACCGGCAACGTCCACTCCCACACCCGCCGCCGCGCCCGCCTGCAGGACGCCTTCGTCGCGGTCCGCCTCGGGACGACGCTGGAGGCGAGCGAGCCGCGGCGGCGCGGCAACTCCTCCTCGGCGCTCGGCTCGCCGGCGGCGATGGCGAAGCGCTTCGCCGAGCATCCCGAGGCGGTCGCCGAGACCCTGCGGCTTGCCGAGCGGCTCCAGATTCGACCTGACGAGGGGGCTCGGCTACCGCTATCCCGGCGCCGAGAACCCCGGCGCCGATCGCGAGCTGGCCGAGGCCTGCGCGGCCCGCCTCGCCGACCGCTACGCGGGCTCGGCCCGCCGCGCCGAAGCCGAGGCCCGCCTCGAGGCCGAGCTGGGGACGATCCGCAAGCTCGGCCTCTCCGGCTTCTTCCTCCTCCACCGCGACCTGCTCGAGCTCGCCCGCGAAGTCGCCCGCGAGGTGCGCGGCCCGGAGTCCGCCCGCGGCGTGCTGCCGCCCGGCCGCGGGCGCGGCTCCAGCGTCAGCTCGATCGTCTGCTACCTGACCGGCCTCTCCCACATCGACCCGGTGGAGAACGAGCTGTTCGCCGGGCGCTTCCTCAACGACGAAGCGACGGCGATGCCCGACATCGACCTCGACTTCCCCCGCGACATCCGCGAGGTCCTGATCCCCCGCGTCCACGACCGCTACGGGGCCGACCGCTCGGCCCTCGTCGCCGCCTTCCCCACCTACCGCCCGCGCGGCGCGGTGCGCGACCTCGGCAAGGCGCTGGCCCTGCCGCCGGCGGAGATCGAGCGGGTGGCGAAGACGGCCGGCTTCCACGAGCGCGGCCCCGGCGAGATCGAGCGCGACGTCGTCGCCGCGATCGGCGCCGAGCGCGCCCGCTCGCACGGCTGGCGGGTCCTGATCGGGCTGACCGCCGAGGCGATGGGGTTGCCCCGCCACGCCTCCCAGCACCCGGGGGGAATGGTGATCTCCACCCAGCCCCTGCTCGACGTCTGCCCGGTCGTGCCGGCGGCGATGGAGGGCCGGCAGATCGTCCAGTGGGACAAGGACTCCTGCGCCGACGCCGGCTTTCTCAAGATCGACCTGCTCGGGCTGGGGATGCTCTCCGCGGTCGAGCGCTGCGTCGAGGAGATCGGGCGGGCCCGCGGCGAGCGGCTCGACCTCTCGCGGATCGAGTTCGACGACGCCGAGACCTTCGAATCGATCCGCGCCGCGGAGACGACCGGCGTCTTCCAGATCGAGAGCCGCGCGCAGATGCAGATGCTGCCGCGAACGCAGCCCCGCACGCTCGACGACCTGACCGTGCAGGTGGCGCTGGTCCGTCCCGGCCCGATCCAGGGCGGCGCCGTCCACCCATACATAGAGCGCCGCAAGCGGCTGCGCGAGGAGCCGTCCTTCGAGATCCCCTACGAGCACCCGCTGCTGGAGCCGGTGCTGCGCGAGACGCTCGGCACGATCGTCTACCAGGAGCAGGTGATCGAGGTGTCGATGGCGCTGGCGGGCTTCAGCTCGGCCGAGGCGGAGGGCCTGCGACGGGCGATGAGCCGCAAGCGCTCCGAGGCGGCGATCGAAGAGCACCACGAGCGCTTCCTCGCCGGCGCGGTCGGCAACGGGGTGCCGCCGGCGACGGCGGAGCGGGTCTGGCGGCAGATCCAGGGCTTCTCCGGCTTCGGCTTCCCCAAGGCGCACTCGGCCGCCTTCGGCCTGCTCGCCTATCAGTCGGCCTGGCTGCGCATCCACTACGCGCCCGAGTTCCTCTGCTCGCTGCTCAACGAGCAGCCGATGGGCTTCTACCCGCCCGACGCGCTCGCCCACGAGGCCCAGCGCCGCGGCGTCCGCCTCGCCCCGCCCGACGCCAACCGCAGCCGTGTCCTCTGCCACGTCGAGACCCCCCGCCGACGGGCCGAAGACGCAACCCCGAGTCCCGCTTCAGGCCCGTCGGCCCCGGAGCTGCGAGGTGGGCTGGTGGTGCGGGTGGGCCTGGGGTACGTGAAAGGGGCGCGCGAGGAGGAGATGCAGGCGCTGGTCGCCGTGCGCGACAGCGGCGGGCCCTACCGTGACCTGGCTGACCTCGCCTCGCGCGCCGGCGCGAGCCGCGACGCCCTCGAGCGCCTCGCCTGGGCCGGCGCCCTCGACAGCCTCACCTCGAGCGACCCGCGTTCGCTCTTTGTCGGGCAGGGGGCGACAAAAGGCGAACGCGCCGACCGGCGGCGGGCGCTCTGGGACGCCGGGACGGCGGCGACGGCGCGGCGGCAGGGAGAGGGGACGCAGATGGCGCTGCCGTTGGAGACGCCGGGGGCGCCGGAGCTGGAGCCGCTGGGGGCCTGGGGCGAGGCGATCGCCGACTACGGGATGACCGGGCTGACGCTGGGCGAGCACCCGCTGGCGCTGATGCGCGGCGAGCTCGACCCCGAGCTGGCATGCAGCGCCGACCTGGAGAGAATCGACGACGGCGCGATCGTCGAGGTGGCGGGGATGGTCGTCGCCCGCCAGCGGCCGGAGACCGCCAAGGGGATCGTCTTCATGCTGCTTGAAGACGAGCGCGGCACGGTCAACCTGATCGTGCCGCCACCGGTCTACGAGCGCCACCGGGCCGAGGTCCGCAGCTCGCCCCTCCTCCGCGCCAAGGGCCGCCTCGAGCGCCGCGAGGGCACGATCAACGTCCTCGTCAGCGAGGTGGCCGAGCTGCGCCGCACGCAGATGACCGAGGTCGCCCCCGCAGGCCACAGCTTCGGCCGCCGGTCACACACGCAGCGGGTGTCGGGATCTACAGTGAAGCACTCGTCTTCAAAAAGGAGAGATACATGGGACAGCCAGTCGTTCATTTCGAGGTAATAGGAAAAGACCCGGCCAAGCTGCACGGCTACTACGCCGAGCTGTTCGGCTGGAAGATCGATGCGGACAACCCGATGAACTACGGGACCGTCAAAGGCGAGGACAACCCGTCGAGCATGGGCAGCATCGGCGGCGGGATCGGCGGCCCCGGCCCCGACGGCTACGAGGGCCACGTCACCTTCTACGTCGCCGTGCCCGACGTCGAGGCGGCGCTGCAGAAGGCCGAGAGCCTCGGCGGCACCCGCACGATGGGGCCGGACGAACCGATGGAAGGGCTCGAGATCGGCATGTTCGCCGACCCCGAGGGCCACGTGGTCGGCCTGGTCAAGGGCTCCGAGTAGCGTGCCGCTCAGCCCGCGGCTTCGGCTCGCTTGAGCCCGCCGCGGGCCCAGGCGGCGAAGAGCAGCGGCAGCGCCAGGGCGATCGCAAAGGCGAGCGCGACGACGACCGGGTCGCCGGAGATGAAGCCGCGCCCCGCCTCCAGCAGCGCCGTCACCGGGTTGACCGAGGCGACCGCGTGGATCCAGCCGCTGAGCAGGTCGAGCGGCACGTAGACCGGGGCGAGGAAGAGGATCAGGAAGACCGGGAACTGCATCAGCGGGCCGCCCTGGATCGAGCGCACCCGCATCGCCACCCCCGCCGCCCACATCGTCGCGGTCAGGTTGACCAGCACGGCGAGGCCGTAGAGCCCGACCAGTTCGATCCCGCCGCCGCCGACCTGCATGCCGGCGATCAGCGCGACCGCGGTCAGCACCGTCCAGGTGATCAGCGCCCGCACGAGCGCCGCGAGCGCGTAGCCGGCGACGATCCCGCGACGGTCGCTCGCCGCCAGCAGGTAGCGGCGGGCGAACCCGGTCTCGAAGTCGCGGGCGATGCCGAAGCCGGTGAAGACGCCGCCGAAGGCCGCCGACTGGAGCAGGACGAAGACGAACTGGAAGGCCGTGTAGCCGCTGGGGAAGTCGAACCCCGGCGCGCCGGCGATCGCCGAGAGGCCGCCGGCGAAGGCGGTGAAGAAGAAGAGCGGGAAGAGGATGCCCGGCGCGAGGAAGGCCGGGTTGGTGAGGAAGATGTGGATGCTGCGCCAGGCGACGGCGCGGGCGGTGTGGATCACGTCCGCACCAGCCTCGTCTTCAGCGCCGCCGAGGCCGCGGCCATCCCGATCGCCAGGATCGCGCCGGCGATCGCGAATCCGAGCGCCAGCTCGCCCAGGTTCCAGCCTTCGATCAGCAGCGAGCGGAAGGCCGCCAGCAGGTAGGAGACCGGGTTGATGCTGGCGACGGTGTGGAACCAATCGGTCTGCAGCAGTTCCAGCGGCAGCGCCATCGAGGAGAGGAAGAGCAGGACGAAGAAGAGCGGGAACATGCCCTGCACGGCCTCGGCGGTGCCGCTGCGCAGGGCGACGAAGAGCCCGAGCGCGCCGAAGGCGACCGTGATCGAGACCGAGAGCGCGACGATGACCAGGGCGCCGCCGAACCCCGCCGCAAGCTCCGCACCGGCGATCAGCCCGACCGAGAGGTAGACGACCGCCTGCACGAGGCCGAGCACGACGGCGCCGGCGAGCAGGCCGCCGAGCAGCGCGGCGCCGTGCAGCGGCGTCAGCGCCAGGCGGTTGAGGAAGCCGGTCTCGATGTCACGGGCGAGGTCTGTGCCGGCGTTCATCACCGAGAACAGCGCCCCCTGCATGAAGGGCACCGCGAGGGCAAAGGTCAAGTAGGAGTCGGTCGGGAAGCCCGGCAGGGCGGTCGCGTCTTTGAGCCCGCCCGAGTTGACCGCGAGCAGGAACAGGGGGAAGACCAGCGCCGGCACGATCTGGCTCGGCTGGCGCAGCGTGCGCAGCACCGAGCGCCGCGCGAGCTGGCCGATCTGGGTGGCGGCGGTGCCGCTCACGGGGTGCCGACCGCCTCCATTTCCTCGCTGCCCGGCTCGTCCGCCTCGCCCCCACCGGCGCCCTCGAGCGAGCGCCCGGTCTTGGCCAGGAAGACGTCGTCGAGCGAGGGCGCGTGCAGCTGCAGCCGCTCGATCGCGATCCCCTCGGCGTCGAGCGCGCGGACGACGTCGGCGAGCTGCGACTCGCCGCCGGCGAGCAGCACCGAGGCGCCGCCGCGGTGTGCCTCGCTGCAGTCCTCGCCGAACCGCGCCAGCGCCTTCGCAACGCGCTCGCGGTCGGCCGGATCGCGTGGGACCGCCTCCACCGTCGGCCGGCCGATCTCGGCCTTGAGCTCGGCCGGCGTGCCCTCGGCGACGATCCGGCCGTGGTCGATGATCCCGACCCGGTCGGCGAGCGCATCGGCCTCCTCCAGGTACTGGGTGGTGAGGAAGACGGTGACGCCCTCCTTTGCCAGCCCCGCGACCTCGTCCCAGAGCGCCGTGCGGCTCTGGATGTCGAGCCCGGTCGTCGGCTCGTCGAGGAAGAGGATCCGCGGCCGGTGGGCGAGCGCCAGCGCCAGGTCGAGCCGTCGTTTCATCCCGCCCGAGTACTCGCCGACCTTGCGGCCGGCGGCTTCGGCGAGGCCGACCCGCGCGAGCAGCTCGGCCGAGCGCGCGCTCCGCTCGGCCTTGGGCAGGCCGTGCAGCGCGGTCTGCAGGCGCATGTGCTCGCTGCCGCTCAGCAGCGGGTCGAGCGCCGCCTCCTGCAGCGCCGCGCCGATCGCGCCGCGCACCTTGCCGCCTTCGGCGGCGATGTCGAAGCCGGCCACCCGCGCCGTGCCCGCCGTCGGCGGCAGCAGCGTGGTCAGCATCAGCACCGTGGTCGACTTGCCCGCGCCGTTGGGCCCGAGGAAGCCGTAGATCTCACCGGGCGCGACGCGCAGGTCGATCCCGTCGACCGCGCGCGGCCCGTTCTTGAACTCGCGCACCAGCCCTTCGACTTCGATTCCCTGCTCGCGGCTCGTCATCGCCGCGAAGACTTGCAGCTTGACCTGCTCGGCGCGCCGCGTAGGGTGGGTGGCGAAATGGCGGTGGAGACGCGATACGCGCGCAGCGGCGACGTCAGCATCGCCTACCAGACGATCGGCGAAGGGGAGACCGACATCGTCGTCGCCTTTCAGTTCGTCTCCCACCTCGACCTGCTCTGGGAGAACGCCGCCGAGGCCGAGTTCATGCGCCGGCTCGGCTCCTTCGCCCGCGTGATCCTCTTCGACCGCCGCGGCGTCGGCCTCTCCGACCCGGCCGGCGGCGCCCCGACGCTGGAGGAGCGGATGGACGACCTGCGCGCGGTGATGGACGCGGCCGGCTCCGAGCGCGCGGCGCTGATCGGCATGTCGGAGGGGGCGACGATGAGCATGCTCTTCGCCGCGACCTACCCGGAGCGCGTCTCGGCGCTCGTCCTCTGGGGCGCGATGGCGCGCTCGACCGCCGCCCCCGACTACCCCTGGGCGCCCGAGCGCGAGGCGGTCGAGGAAGCGCAGGAGGAGCTGATCGGGCCGATGTGGGGACAGGGCGCGACGCTCGACATCTTCGCGCCGAGCATGGCGGGCGATCCGCAGGCGCGCGAGTTCCAGGCCCGCTTCGAGCGCCAGGCGGCGAGCCCGCTGCGGGTCCAGCAGCTGTTCGAGATGTTCCTCGACACCGACGTGCGCGGTGCGCTGGCGCTGATCCAGGCTCCGACCCTCGTCCTGCACCGCCGCGGCGACCGCGCCGTCAACTACCGCGCGGCGCGCTGGCTTGCCGAGCAGATCGAGGCCGGCCGCTACGTCGAGTTTGAGGGCGAAGACCACTTTCCGTGGGTCGGAGATGCGGAGGCGCCGCTGGCGGCGATCGAGGAGTTCCTCACCGGCGTGCGGCCGGCGCCGGCGATCCGGCGGGCCCTGGCGACGGTCCTCTTCACCGACATCGTCGACTCGACCCGGCTCGCGACCGAGCTGGGCGACGGGCGCTGGCGCGAGCTGCTCGAGCGCCACCATCAGCTCACCCGCGAGCAGCTCGGCCGCTACGAGGGGCGTGAGATCAAGACCACCGGCGACGGCTTCCTCGCCACCTTCGACGGCCCCACCCGTGCCGCCGAGTGCGCGCGGGCGATCACCGGTGCGATGCCGGCGCTGGACATCGAGGTGCGGGCCGGCCTGCACACGGGCGAGGTCGAGCTGATCGGCGACGACGTCGGCGGCATCGCCGTCCACGTCGCGGCGCGGATCGCCGCGCTCGCCGGCCCGGGCGAGGTGCTCGCCTCGCGCACCGTGCGCGACCTCGCCGCCGGCTCAAGCGTCGAGTTCACCGCCGCCGGCCGCCACGAGCTCAAGGGCGTCCCCGACGAGTGGGAGGTCTACCGGGTCGCCTGACCCCGGGGCGCGTTTGTGACGCTATGCGTAACTAACGTGCCCCGGCCGCCCAGATCGCGACGGGCGGCGGGACGAGCAGCAGGGCGAGCGAAGCGATCTCGGCGACCGCGTCGCCGGTCTCGAAGTTGTCGAGGTGGGTGGCGTGGAAGAGCAGGTGCAGGGCGGCGGTCAGCAGCCAGGCCGAGCAGACGGCGCGGACCAGAGTCGGCTGCAGCGTCCACGCCGCCCAGGCGAAGAGCACCGTGAAGCCGAGGTAGAGCCCGCCGACGTCGGTGATCAGGTGCTCGTTGTACGGGGGAAGCAGGTCGACCCAGTGGCGCAGGAAGGGGAAGTCGTCGTAGAAGGCCTGCGGCGCCAGCGTCGCGACGAGCCCGATCGAGGCGGCGGAGACCGCGAGGAGCGCCAGCGCGGCCCGGGCGGCGTTTGGCGCCCGCAGGTCGGCGGACCCGATTTCAGGCATCTGCGAGCCACTGCTCGAAGGTCGACCCGCCGCCGGCCGCATCCGGGTTGCAGAGCGCCCCTTCGCCCGCCGGCCGGCCGATCTTGCCGACCGATGGAATGCGCAGCGGCAACGCCGCCCGCCCCTTCGCCCGCCGCCAGGCTGCGCTCAGCTCACCGAGGGTTCGTACCTCCGGCCCGGCGAGGTCGGGTAGGCGCCCCGCGGGGTCAAGACGGGTTGCCTCGGCGAGGCGTCCGGCGACCACGGCGGCGTCGACCGGTTGCAGGCGGGCGTTGCCGGTCGGTCGCAGGCGAAATCTTGCCGCCTCTCCGAAGGCCCATGCCAGCAGCGAGTGGAACTGGGTCGCGCGCAGCAGGCTCCAGGGAACCGGGCCGGCGGCGATCGCCTCCTCCTGGCTCACCTTGACCTTGTAGTAGCCGGTCGGAACACGGTCACAGCCGACGATCGAGACCCCGATGTGGTGGCGGACCCCGGCCGCGGCGCCGGCGCGGAGCAAGCGTTGCGTGCCCTCGACCAGGACCGGGCCGGCGTCGCGCGGGCTCGAGTTCGAGGCGTCGACGACGACCTCGACTCCCGCCAGCGCCTCGGCGAGGCCGGCGCCGTCGGTCAGGTCAACCCTGCGGTGCGACGCACCCTGGGGCAGCTTGCGCGGCGGCTTGCGACTGAGCACGAGCACGTCGTCGCCGCGCGCCGCCAGCTCCGCGACGATCGGGGCGCCGAGCGTCCCGGTTCCTCCCGTAACGGCGGTCCTCACGCCGGCAAGCCTATGCCAGCCGCGGGACACGGGCGCCACCGGGCGCCTGCTGAAGGATGCGTGATCAAAGGTGGGCGCCTTCGCGCAACTACCATCCCGGCCATGCTGACCGAAGGCTCCCGGGCCTACCGCCTCGATGCGAAGGAGCGGCCGGTCGCGGGAATGCGGCGGATCGCGCTGGGACGGCTCGAACGGGCGGCGGAGCGGCTGCGCGGGGCCCCGGCGGCGGCGGATCCTTCCGTCTGTATCCACGACGCCCGCAAGGACCTGAAGAAGCTGCGCGCGGCGATCCGGCTGCTGCGCAGCGAGCTCGGCGACGATCTCTACCGCGCCGAAAACGAGCGTTACCGCGAGGCGGGCCGGCTGCTCGCCCCGAGCCGCGACGCCGAGGTCAAGCTGGAGACGCTGGAAGCGCTGCGCGGGCGCGTGGCTGCGATCGATCCCGCCGCCACCGAGGAGTGGCTGGAGGCGCTGCGTGAGGAGCGCGCCCGGGCGATCGAGGCGGCGTTGGCCGGCGAGCGGATCGCCGCCGCGCTCGCGGTCGTCGGGCTGGGACCCGCGCGGGTCGAGGCCTGGCCGCTCGAGGCCGACACCTGGAAGCTGTTCAGGCCGGGGACCGATCGCGCCTACCGCCGCGGGCGCCGCGAAATGCGCCGCGCCGCCGCGGACCCGAGCGGCCCGAAGATGCACGCCTGGCGCAAACGGGTCAAGGAACTCTGGTATCAGCTGCGCATCCTCCGCGATCACCTTCCCGGAGCGCTTTCGGCGAGCCTCGGCCAGGCCGGCGAGCTGGCCGAACTGCTCGGCGAACATCACGACCTCGCCGTGCTGCGCGACGACCTGCTCGGCCGCGACACAGCCGTCCCCGACCGCGCGGCTCTCCTCGCCGCGATCGAAGCGCGGCAGGGGCAACTTGCGGCGAGTGCCTTCGTGCTCGGCGAGCGCCTCTACGCGCCGAGGCCGAAGGCCTTCCGCCGCAAGCTGCGCCGCGGCTGGAAGCGCCGGCGCAGGGCCTAGCGCCGGCGCCGCCGGCGCGAGCGACGTTGCCCCTGCCGCTGCGGCTGGGACTCGGCCACGGGTCGATCGCCGCGCCCGCCGTCGAACTCGCGCACGAGGCCGAGCGCGACGGCCATCTTGCGCACTTCGCCGGCTTGGTCGGCGAGCACGAAGCTGACCCCGGTGCCGCGGCGCCCGGCGCGGCCGGTGCGGCCGATCCGGTGCACGTAGGCGTCCTGGTCGCCCGGGGCGTCGAAGTTGACCACCTGCGTGATCCCGTCGACGTCGATCCCGCGGGCGGCGACGTCAGTTGCGATCAAAGCCTCGACGTCGCCGGCCTCGAAGCGGGCGAGGGCGCGTTCGCGCTGGCCCTGGCTTTTGTCGCCGTGCATCGCCGCGGCCTCGACCCGGTGCTTGCGCAGGCGCTTGACCAGGCGGTCGGCGCCGTGCTTGGTGCGGACGAAGACCAGCGTGCGGCCGCCCTGCTCGCCGCGCAGCTGCTCGACCAGGTGGTCGAGCTTGGCGCTCTGCGACTCGACGTGCAGGAAGCGGTGCTCGATGTCGGCCTTCTTGTTCTCGTCGGCGGCGTGCGTGTGACGGCGAGCGCCGTCGGTGTAGGCGGCGGCGACCTTGCCGGTCGCGCCCTCCAGCGTGGCCGAGAAGAAGAGCGTCTGGCGCTGCTCCGGCGTCTGCGCGACGATCCGGTCGACGGCGGGCTTGAAGCCCATGTCGAGCATGCGGTCGGCCTCGTCGAGGACGAGGACGCCGACCCGGCCGAGCGAGATCGTGCCGCGCGCGATCAGATCCTCCAGCCGGCCTGGGGTTGCGACGACGATGTCGGCGCGCTTTGCCGCGGCGCTCTGCGGGCCGAAGCCGACGCCGCCGTAGACAGCCGCGACCTTCAGCCCGCGGGCCGCGGCGATCGAGCCGAGCTCGTCGACGATCTGGCCGGCCAGCTCGCGGGTCGGTGCGAGGACGAGGGCGGAGAGGCGCTTGGAGTCGGGCTCGATCCGGTCGACGAGCGGCACGCCGAAGGCGAGCGTCTTGCCGGAGCCGGTCGGCGATTGGACGAGCAGGTCGTGGGCGGCGAGCGCGTCGCGGATGACCATCTCCTGGACGGGGAACGGTTGGTCGATGCCGCGCTGCGCAAGCGCGCGCACGACGTTCTTGGATACGCCGAGGTCGGCGAATGACATGTGTGGTGAGCTCCTTTTTGAGCGTGTAGGGGAGATCCAGCGACCCCTAGACGCAGATGAAGCGCACGGAGGAAACGGAACCTCTCGGGCGACCGTTAGGCGAACCCGACACCTGCACGGTAGCAGGGAAATCGCCGATTGTCGGGTGCTAGCGCGGCGGCGGCAGCTGCGAGGCCATCTGGGCGTAACCGGCGACGCTGGGGTGGATGCCGGTGTCGCCGCTGATCACCCAGGTGGGGCTGTCGGCCGGGCCGGGGCAGAAGGAGAGCGGGTGCAGGACGAGCAGCTCATCCTGGGTCGGGTCGGACTGCACGCTGGGGCCGTCGACCTGGTAGCCGAGGCTCGAGCAGGTGTAGGTCGAGGGGTAGACCGGCGAGATATCGATGCCGACGTTGAAGTGCGGCGGCGCGACCGGCAGCAGCCGGGTCGTGCTCACTTCGGCGGCGACGGACGCGATCCGTTCGTTCAGCAGCGCGCCCATCATCGCGATCTGGGTGGCGCTGTAGGCGAGCGCCGAGGACGGCACGGAGAGGTGGTACTGCATCAGGTAGATCGTCGAGCTCGTGTTCTCGACCAGTTCGGAGTAGAGGTCCTTGAGGCGCTGATCCAGTTCGACCCCGGCGAAGGCTTCTTCGATGCACTCGCGGTAGCGGCCGGCGATGTCGGACCAGATCGCGCAACCCATGTTGTCGATCCCGAACAGCATGTCGGAGAGCAGTGGGTTGGCGCCCATCGTCATCACGATGTAGTCGGGGTTTTCGTCGATGACGCGTTTGGTGGTCGAGTGAAACTGGCCGCCAGGGAGCCAGTTGGACGGTTCGGAGCCGGTGACGGCGAAGTTCGCGAAGTTGCCGATGCCGTGCTCGTTGGCCCACTGCGCGACCCAGGAGACGTTGTTGGCGAGGCCGTAGTCGGGGGCGTATTCGACCCCCGGCGCCTCGTTGCTGGTCACTGCGGAGTTGGAGGAGCAGGCATCGTCGTAGGTCTCTTCGCCCGGCTTGCAGGAGAGCAGGCTGGTGAAGGGCATCAGCGAGCCGTCGTCGTAGTAGCCGAAGCCCGCCGTGACCGAGTCGCCGATCGCGCGCACCGAGGCGCCTGCGCCGGCCGCCACCGCGACCTGGACCGGGGTCACGAGTGCGCGGGCCGCCGCCGAGCTGCGGCCGCCACGCGCCCGCGCCCGCAGCGTGATCGACTCGGTGCCGCGGAAGCGCGCCCAGGGGCGGTAGACGAGGCGGCCGTTGCGGATCCGGGCCCTGCCGTGCAGGCCGTCGCGCACGATCCGCCAGCGCACCCTGGAGCCGCAGCGGGGCAGCCTCACCCTGAGCGGCCTGCCGGGCCGAGTGCGCAGCTGCGGAACGTCGGCGCAGAGGCGGCGCGGATAGCCGCGGGGGAGCCGTTGCCGGCTGCGGTCGCCGCCGACCAGCTCGGCCCGGCCGTCGCGGTCTATGTCGAGCGCCTCGTTGGCTACGACCTCGACCCTGACTCCGTGGCGGACGAGCCGGCTCAGCTCGCGGTCGAGGCGGATCCCGTGTACGAAGCCGAAGCGGCGGCGGCGGTCGGGCGAGCGCAGGGCGCCGCCCTGGGCGCGGGTGCGCACGGTCCAGGCCCGGCGCAGCTTTCCCCGGCGACTGCCCAGCGTCACCCGCAGCTCGACCCGCTGACCGCGCAGCTCGATCGGGTAGCGGAGGGGGATCAGCAGGGCGCTCCGGCCGCCGACCGGTTGCGCCAGCCGGACCTTGCCGACCTCGACCTGCAGCGGCGCCGGCTCCGCGGCGGCAGGGCCGGGGAGCAGCGCCGCGAGGCCAATACAGGCGGCGATCGCCCCTCCCGTGAAGCGTCGTTTGCATACCGTCGGCATCGCCTGAACGGTATCGGCCAGACGATCGGGGCTCTCCAGCGGCGGAGTCGCCGCCGCTAACCTCGGCGGCAAATGAGGAGAGCGCGGATCGCAGTGCTGTCAATGGTCCTGCTCGGGCTCGGGGCGGGGCCGGGGGCGGGTGCCGCCCCGGCGGCGGTCACCTGGACGGTGAGCGGCGGCGGCTATGGCCACGGCGTCGGCATGAGCGCCTACGGCGCCTACGGCTACGGCCGCCACGGCGCCGGCTACCGACAGATCCTCGCCCACTACTACCGCGGGATCAGGCTGACCACGCTGCCCCGCGCGCCGCAGGTGGCGGTGCTGCTGGCGATCAGCCCGGCCGACGTCCTCTTCAGCGGCGCGACCGCCGGCTGCGGCCGCTCACTCGACCCGGCGCGCGCCTACCGCGCTCGCCGCCGCGGCTCCTCGGTGCGGCTGCTCTCCAGCTCGGGCAGGCTGCTCGCCCGCTGCGGCAGGCGCCTGCATGCTGAGGGGCGCCGCATGGTGCGGATCGCCGGCGTCGGCGCCTACCGCGGGGCGCTCGAGGCGGTGCCCACCGAGTCGGCGGCCGGCTCGCTCAACGTGGTCAACCGAGTCAACGTCAACGCCTACGCGCGCGGCTCGCTGCCGGCCGAGGTCCCGCCCGAATGGCCGACGGCGACGCTGAAGGCGTTCGCGATCGCCTGCCGCTCGATCGCGCTCTCGACCGACGTCGGCGGCAACGGCTTCGACCTCTACGCCGACACGCGCACCCAGGTCTACGGCGGCGTCAAGGTCGAGAGCGCTCGCACCGACCGCGCCGTGCGCGCGACCCGCAACCAGGTCGCCACCTACGGCGGCGAGATCGCCCAGACGACCTACTTCTCCTCCTCCGGTGGGCGCACCGAGTCGGGCTTCCTCGGCGCTCCCGAGGTGCCCTATCTGCGCAGCGTCAAGGACCCCTACGACTACTACTCGCCCCAGCATCGCTGGAGCCTCCGCTTCAGCCAGGCGCAGATGAACGCCAGGCTCGGCGCCTACCTCAAGGGCCGCCTGCGCGCGATCAGGGTGACCAAGCGCGGCGACTCGCCGCGGATCGACTACGCGCAGCTGGTCGGCAGCGGCGGGCGGACGACGATCCGCGGCGACACCCTCGCCGCGGCGCTCGGCCTCTACGACCGCTGGGCCTACTTCAGGAAGAGCCGCTGAGGGGGCCGGGCGAGACCAGGCAGTTGTCGCGGTCGGCCATCGCCAACGGCTTGTCGGCAGGGAAGGCGGTGAGCAGCGCGTCGGCGATCAGCCGCCCGCGCGCCGCGTAGCCCTCGGAGGTGAAGTGGATGCCGTCGGGGATGAACCACGGCTCGCGCACGTCGGAGGCCCAGTCGTAGATCCGCATGTGGGGGAAGCGGTCGCAGGCTTCCAGCAGGGCCTGGTCCCACTCCTTCATGTTCTTCGCCGAGTAGGGGCCGCCGTCGACGATCGACTTGACGTTCACCCACATCACCGGTTCGTCGCCGATCGTCGCCATCATGCTGTCGATCCGGTCGTCGTAGGTGACGGAGGAGCCGACGGCGACGTTGGCCGCCTCGTTGGTCCCCATCGCCAGCACCCAGCAGCCTTCGAAGCCTTCGTTCTTCCACGCTTCGGCGACTTCCTGGGCGTTGGGCAGCCCTTCGAAGTTCTCGTAGATCGAGCGCGCGCCGGAGACCTCGAGGTGCTGCGTGGTCGCGCCGACGCGAGCGTACTGGGAGCTGATCAGCTTGTTCGGGGGCAGATACTCTTCGGAGACGAGCCCCTCCGAGGTCGAGTCGCCGATGTGGACGACTCCTTCGCAAGAGGTGGCGAGCGGGCCGGCCCGCGTCTTCTTCGCCCTGACCGTCTTCGCCACCGTTTCCGAGCCGATCGCCCGCTCCTCGTGCGAGACACCGACCCCGGCCAGCCCGGCGAGTGCGACCGCGGCGACCGCGGCGCTGCCGCCGACGACCGCCCAGCCGCGCCCGGTGAGGCGCTCGAGCCGCAATTCCCCGGCGCGCCGGCGTGCCCAGAGGCGGCCGAGCGCGCCGTGGCGGATCGGGTTCTCGACGTAGCGCCAGGAGAGCTCGGCGACGCCCATGATCGCGCCGACCTGGAGGATCGCCCGCGCCAGGTCGGCGCTCTGCGCGGTGTCGGGGGTGGTCAGGACGACGATCGGCAGCGTCCAGAGGTAGATCCCATAGGAGCGTTCGCCGATCCAGCGCATCGGCCGGCAGCCGACGATCGGGCCGAGCCGCGAGGCCGGGTGGGCGAGTGAGGCGACGGCGAGCACCGAAGCCAGCGAGAGCAGGGCGAAGCCGCCGCGGTAGAGGAAGGGTGAGAACTCGTCGGTGCGCCAGAACATCAGCGCGATCGCGAAGAGGCCGAGGGCCCCCGCTGCCTCGATCGTGCGGCGCGCCTGCGGGGCGATCCGGGCGTGCAGGAGGCGGCTCGGCCAGAGCATCGCCAGCGCCGCGCCGGCGAGCAGCTCGAGCGCCCGGGTGTCGGTGCCGTAGTAGACGCGTGAGGGGTCGAGCGAGGGGCTGTAGAGGATCGCCATCAGCGCCCCCGAGCAGAGCGCCAGCCCGGCGGTGACGAGGGCGAGGCGGGGGCGCGTGCCGGTGGCGTGCTTGATCTCGGGGACGAAGCGCAGGCCCGCCATCAGCAGGAAGGGCCAGACGATGTAGAACTGCTCCTCGACCGAGAGCGACCAGAGGTGGTTGAGCGGCGAGGGTGCCGCGAAGCGGTCGAAGTAGGAGACGTCGTGGAGGATCAGCCACCAGTTGTTGAAGTAGGCGGCGGCGCTGAGCGCGGCGCTGCGGAAGTCGGGCGGCTGGTGCGGGCCGATCAGGGTCACCCAGGCCATCACCACGATCAGCATCAGGAACAGCCCCGGCAGCAGGCGGCGGGCACGGGCGAGCCAGAACGACTTCAGCCTGATCCCGCCCTTGCTCACCTGGTTGAGCAGGATGTCGGTGATCAGGTAGCCGCTGAGGGTGAAGAAGACGCCGACCCCGAGCAGCCCGCCTTCGGCCCAGGTGAAGTTGAGGTGGTAGACGATCACGCCGAGCACGGCGATCGCCCGCAGGCCGTCGAGGCCCGGCATGTAGCGCCCCTGCCCGCGCTGTACCGGCCTAGGCATAGGCGGAGACCATCGCAAGCGCCGCCCCCAGCAAGGGCGCGTCGGCGGCGAGCTGCATCGCCACTGCGGCGCCGAGCGAGGTCGCGATCGCCTCGGTCATCGCGGCCTGGCGGCGGGCGAACCTGCGGGCGGTGGGAAGCCCCGGGGCGGACTCGAGCTGCGGTTCGGCGGGTGCGGCGTGCGAGAGGGCGAGGCAGCCCTCGATCCCGTCGGCGATCAGCCGCGCCCGGTAGTCGGCCCCGGCCGCGGTGGGGTGCAGGTCGTCGGACTGCATCAGGTCCTTGCGGGCGATCGCGACCGGGGCCCAGTCGGGCACCTGGGTGCCTGGGCGGGCGGCGGCGAAGGAGCGCACGACCCCGTTCTTGCCCGCGTTGTCGATGCCGTTCACGGTGTATCCGTAGACGCTCGGCACGACCATGCAGCGCTCGCCGACCTGGGCCGCGACCGCGTTCAGGTTGCCGGCGAGTATCTCCGGGTAGGCCGGGTTGTCGTTGGTGCCGGCATCGAAGACGATCACCGATTGCGAGGGGTCGTAGGCCTCCTTGAACAGCTCGAAGATCTGGTTGCTGTTGTAGCCGCCGCCGACGTTGGTGGTCAGCCGCACGCCGGGCAGGTGGCGCGGCAGGTAGGGGACCGTCAGCTCCGCGAGGCTGTCGCCGACGACGAGCACCTCGCCGTTGCCGCTCGCGGCCGCCGCGGGGGCCGGGGCGAGGAGGGTCAGGGACAGGAGCGCCGCCTGCGCAGCCAGCAGAGCGAGCTTGCGCGGCCCCGGCATCCGACGATTCTTACACTACGCCGATGCGCTCTGGGCACGCGGCGATACTTGGCGTAGCGGCGTGCCTGGGGCTGATCCTGCCCGGCTGTGGCGGCGACGAGGCGACGACGGAGCGCACCGCCACGGCGTCCTTTCACAGCGCCAAGATCGCGATCGGGTCGGGGGAAGAGTCCGCACAGCCGGGGAGGAGCCGCGCGCAGGCCAGGCCCTCGGCCGCGGCGAAGCGCTGCCGTCGCACCCTGGGCGAGCTCCTCGACGCGATGGAATCGCTCGCCAACAGCCTCGCGGTCGGGCTCGACTACGAGCGCTACCTCGACGCCGTCAACGGCGTCCGCGCGACCTACGCCGAGGTCGACGCCGACCGCCTCGGCCTCGTCTGCCTCGGCCGCGTCGCCGGCCCCGCCGAGCGCTCGCTCAACGTCTACATCGACGCCGCCAACAGCTGGGGCGAGTGTCTCGCCGGCGGCTCCTGCGAGACCTCCTCGATCGAAGCGAAGCTGCAGCGCCGCTGGGAAGAAGCCGCGGAACTGCTCAGCCGCGCAACTGACGCACTTTGCTGCGCAGGAAGCCAGGCCAGGCGCGGGGGCGGCGGGCGACGGTGAGCGCGACCGGGGTCGAGTCGAAGTAGTTGACCCGTTCGGTCGCGAGGCCGTCGGCGCCAATGACGAAGCGGTCGACCGCGTGCCAGGAGATCGGGCCGCCGCCGGCGGTGCCGCTGAGTGTGAACTCGATCAGCAGCCCGTCCTCGGTCGCGCCCCAGCGGTGTACCTCGGCGGTCAGGTCGGGGATCAGCTCGAGCAGTTCGCCGAAGGCCCGCTGGCCGTCGCCGAGGGTGTGGGTGACCGGCAGCATCGGCCCGACAAGGCGCACGTCCGACGCCAGCACGGTAGCCAGCCCCTGCGGCGTCGGCGCCCGCCAGTACTCGGCGAATCGGCGGGCGAAGTCGGCAGCGGCGCTATGGTCGGGGGCGGATGCCATGCGAGGCAGCATAGAGCCGATCGGGGGAGCCGCTCTCGACGCCCGCCGAGCGCTCGAAGCACTGCGGAGCGAGGCGGCAAAACCTGCGGTGGTGTGTCTTGAACCAGACTTCTGAGCAGAACAGGATGCGGACATGAGACCGACCCGGAGCTTCATCGTCTCGATCGCGGCGCTGGTCGCCGTCGCTTCGGCGGCGATGCTGGTCGTCGCCTGTGGCGGTGACAGTGGGGAAGATGGCGAGGAGTTCGCCGCCGCGGCGGACCGGATCTGCGTCGAGACGGCGGAGCGCGATGTCGCCGAGCGCCCCGGCCGCTCAACGAGCCAGGTCGAGTATCTGGAACAGCTGCGCGCCTCTCGCGAGCAGACCCTGCGGCAGCTCGAAGGCCTCAGTCCTCCCGGCGATTCGACCGCGGCCTTCGAGGACTACCTCGCCTCACGGCGCGAGGCCGTCGAACGGCTCGGGGACGGCATCAAGGCGGTCGAAGACGAGAATGCCGGGGCCTACGAACGGTTCCGCCGCGCCGCCCGCAAGCGGGTCGAAGCAGGCGACGAGCTCGCCGGTGAGGCCGGCCTCGTCGCCTGCGCGGGAACCGTCTCTCCGGCCGAACGCCGCGCGATCGAGGAGACCGTTGCGATGTCGATCGAGCCCGCCCGCGCCCGGGAGTTCTGCGCAGAGCGCTCGACCGAGGCGATGATCGCCGGCAGCTTCAGCGGCATCGCCGACTGTGCCCGGCAGCAGTCGCAGCGAGCGGAGACCGAATCCGCCACGATCGTCCGTCTCAGCGGCATCGACGGCGTCTCGGCAAATGCCCTCGCGGCTCTCGACTACGCCAACGGCGAAAAGGGCCGGTTCGAGGTCTCGCTGCACTTCGAGGACGGCGTCTGGAAGTTCGACTCCGTCTCAGAGCTGTCCGGGTAGGCCGCCGGCGGCCGCGGAACGCGGCAGCAATGCCTCCAACTCGTCCGCGCCCGCGCCGGGCCCCGGCGCCGCGGCAATCGTCGTCGCCATCCGCTGCGCGCCCGGGCGCATCGCCCGCGCCTGCCTGTAGGCGTCGCGCAGGCGCTCCGCGCTGAGCTGCTTGCGCTTCACCAGCACCCCGGCGCTGGCCGCTTCGACCCGCCGGCCGCTCTCCAGCTGGTCGCGACCCCAGCCGACCACGCAGAGGGGCACTCCCGCGGCGAGCGACTTCTGGACGATGCCCATCCCGCCGTGGCAGATCACGGCGTCGGCCCGTTGCAGGATCGGATCGTGGGGGAGGAATCGCTCGACCCGCGCGTTCGGCGGTGGGCTGAAGCCGGCCGGGTCGTTGCCGGCGGTGGTCGCGATCACCTCGACGTCCTCGTCCGCGAGCGCCTCCAGCGCCGTCTCGACCAGCGCCTCGTCGCCCTGGTACTCGCTGGAAGCGGTGACGAGCGCCAGCGGCCGCTCGATCTCCGCCAGCCAGTCCGGAGCGACCCGATCGGGCTCCCAGCGGCCGGGTCCGACGAAGCGGAAGGACGGCGGCCAGTGCCGCCGCGGGTAGTCGAGCTCGCGCACGGTCATGTAGAGGAGCCGCGGCGGACGGGTCCAGAGCTCGGTGAGCGTGGCGAGTGGGGCGGCGCCGGCGCCGGCGCGGACTGCGTTCAGGTCGGCCAGGAACTTGCGGTTGAGGCCGAGTTCGGCGAGCTTCCAGAGGGCGGCGTTGCGCAACCGCCCGAGCGGCCCGCCGAGTGGCCGCATGCCGGGCCCGAACACCGGCACGTCCGGCGAGGGGATCCCGGCGAAGAATGGTGAGAATGCCGCCCAGGGGATCCCCGAGGCCTCGGCCGCCGCGGGCGCGCCCCAGGCGTTGATGTCGGTGATCAGCAGGTCGGGCCGCTCGCGCTCGATCGCCCCCCGCACGTCGGCGATCTCGAAGGGCGCCCTTTCGAGGAAGCGGCCGAAGGTCTTCGCGATCGCCTCCGACTCCTTGCTCGCCTCCCAGTCGTTGATCGGCAGCGCCTCGATCTCGGCCGCCATCGCCGCCGCCTCGATCCCCTGCTCGCGGACCGCCGCGAGCTCACCCGCCAGCGTCCAGACCTTGACCCGGTGGCCGCGCCGCGCCAGCTCGGCGAGGATCGGCGTCAACGGGTAGAGGTGTCCGCGCGCCGGCGTCGTGAAAGCGCAGATCGTGCTCATCGCTTCCGGCCGATCTCGATCGTCGCCGCGACCGCCTCGGTGATCGAGCGCTCGGTCTCCGCCCGACCGAGGCCGCCATCGCGGCGCAGCAGCTTCCAGGTGTATACGTCGCAGGTGGCGACGAGCTGGGCTATACGGCGACGGTGGGTACGGGCTTCGAGCCCGGCGAGCAGCGGGCCGAGCTTCTCCTCGACCCAGCGGCGGTGCATCGCCCGCCCCTCGGCGAGGATCGCGTCGATGCCCTCGTCGGCGCCCTCCTCGGCGAGCAGCCGCAGCACCCCGTCGCCCTCCCGCTCGTAGTGGGTAACGAGGTTGGCGACCGCCGCCTTGATGTCTCCGACGGGAACGGCGAACCGTTCGGCTTCGACTCGCGACCTGCCCTCGCGGATCGAAGCCGCGACTAGGCCGTCGCGGCTGCCGAACTGACGCAGCACGGTGCGCTCGGAGACGCCCGCCCGCTCCGCGACCTGCGCCAGCGGCGCGCGCGGGTCGCCGATCTCGAGCGCCGCGTCGAGGATCGCGGAGCGGGTCGCGGCGACCATCGCGGCGCGTTGACCCATCTCATAGCGGCGGGTGGGGGGAGCGGCGACCATTTGGTGTCAGTCATTATGACAGCAAATTGCGATCGCGGTAAGCGGCCCCGATGCTCCGCAGCCAGTGGAAGACTTCCTCCCGATGGTGTCCAGGCTGCTCAGACGCAGGGCAAGGAAGAAGGCGCCGCGGGCACCGGCGCCCTGGCCGAGCACGCCGCTTCAGCCCCGCCGCCCCCCGTCCTATTACATGGTCGCCGGCGTGGCGCTGGACCGCGAGCTCGAGCGCCTGCGCGGGCTGCCGGTCTTCGCCGCCGGCCCGCTGGCGACCCACCGGCCCACGCTGAAGGTGCGCCGGGCGAGCAATCGGCCGAACAAACTCGGCTTCGCCGTCCCCGCCGAGTTCCGACTCCAGGTCACCGCCTACCCGGGGATCGGCCGGGGGACATCCTCGAGACCCTGCTGCACGAGCTGACCCATCTCCACGTCGGCCGTGCCGCCGAGGCGCACGCCTGGCACGGTCGCACCTTCAAGGCGGCGCTGGCGACGGCGATGCGCGAGGCCTACGGCGTCGAGATCCCGCCTCCGCCCCATACCCGCCATGGGGTTTACGCGGAGGCGATCGCCGCGATCCGGCCCCGGGCCGGAACCGGGGCCTAGCGAATCAGCAGCAGCTTGCCGCGGCGGTGGGTGGCGCGCTGGCCGCGCGGGGCGACCCAGAGGTCGAGCCTGGCCTTCATCTTGCGGTGGCGGCGCAGCAGCCTGCGGCCCGGCTTGGTCAGGCGCGCGACGACGACGCGCTTGCGGCCGGCGCGTTTGACGAAGGAGCGAGCGATGACCCGCTTGCCCTTCCTGACGACGGCGCGGACGCGGCCGCAGCGGAGCCGAGCAGGCGACGCGGGCGACGACGCAGCTTGCCCCGCTTGAGGCGCGCCTTCTTGAGCAGCTTGGTGTGCACGCCGACGCGGGATGCGACCGGCGGGGCGGGGGGAGCGCCTGCGCTCGAGCCAGGCCCGGCCGGGGGGGCGGCGGGGGAGTCGGGCAGGATCGTCAGCTTCAGCGTGTCGATCTCCTTGCCGCCGCTCTTGTTGATCGGGATCGTCACCGCGCCGGCGGCGCCGTCGCTGTAGGGGTTGCCGTACATGTCGGCGTACTGATCGATCACGCCCGCGTACTGCTCGAAGGCCGGGAACGGCGCGGGGCTCGTGCGGGCGGCGGCGAAGGCGGGCTGGTCGAAGCCGACTTCGCAGTAGGGTTGGGCTACGTCGGTTTTCCGGTATTTCGCTTGGCAGAAGTTGATCGCGTCGTTGCCGTAGCGGCCATCCCAGTAGCCGGCCATGAAGCCGACGAGGACGTCGTGGCGGATCTGCCCTTCGAGGTCGTTGTTCGTGTTGGCACCGGTGTAGATGTCTTCGATCAGCTCGGGGCCCGGCATCGTGATTTTGGCGGGGGCGGGTTGCGGTCCTTCGCTGGTCCCATTGAGGACGATCGAGCCGTCGGCCTCGAACGTGCCGGAGTAGGCGGAGCTGGTGAATTCGCCACTGCCGGGGCCAGAGAAGGTGCTGTGCAGTTGGATCGTCTTGCCGTTCATCGAGCGCACGTATTCGCCGAGGTCGGGATAGGCGTCGGTATGGGTCGGCGAGAGCACGCGGACGATTTCGCCGCCGTTGCGCACAGTCGCGGCGGGGCCGCCGGGGATCGCCTGCAGGGCGGAGAAGATCGTGTCCGCGTTGGCCGAGCCGAGTTCGTCGACGTGTTCGCCGCCGGAGTAGGAGTCGAGGCGCATCCCGATCCCGAACTGATCGACGGCGGTGAGGTTGGCAACGTCACCTTCGCCGCCGTCCTCGGTCAGCTCGATCCAGCCGTAGCGGGTCGGCGAGTCGGCGTCGAATTCGGTAACCCCCGCTTCGAAGGAGACGTAGATCCGCCCCGAGACGATGTGATCGATCGTCAGCTCCAACGGTCCACCGCCGCCGAGTTTCTGCGGCACTCCGTTTTCGGCCCCGGTCACTTCGTAGCCGGGTTCGTTGCTGGCGACCGTGACCCAGACACCGTTCGGATGCGCGACCCCGCTCTGGTCGTCGATTTCGACTTTCACCGCCTGCGCCGCGGCCGGGAGGGCGAGCATGGCCAAGGCGGCGACGAGGACGAGGATCGGCTGAGACATCCGGCGCAGGCACTTCCGAGGCTTGGGCATGCCCGATGATCGGCAATCGGCGCTCGCTCCTTTAGAGAGTCCGCCTAAAACGCCCGTGCGCCCCCGGCGGCGATATCCATGCGAGCTTGAGTCGAAACGGACCGAATGGTGGTCCTGGGGTCTTCATCCGATCAGCCGCGCCCTGACGGTGGCCGCGATGTTCAGCCGCAGCGCCCGTCGGGTCGCGTGGGCGGCGGCGAGCAGGGCGAGGCCCAACGCCGGGACGATCACCAGCAGGAAGCTCGGCGCCTTCGGGTGCAGGCCGATCTCGAACCAGGCTTCGGAGATCCGCTGCGAGAGGGGGGAGGCGATCAGGATGCCGAGCGGGACCGAGAGCGCGGCCGCCAGCAGCGTTTGGGTGAGCGCCTCTCCGGCGACGGCGGCCCCGATCTGGTGCCGCCCATACCCGAGCGCGGCCAGCGTCGCGAACTCGCCGCGGCGATCCAGGTAGGAGAGCGCCAGGGTGGAGACGAGGAAGAGGGCGCCGACCCCGAGGCTGATCGCCTGCAGGATGGAGATCAACCCCGTCAGCTCGTCGAGCAGTTCGCGCTCGGCGGCGAGCGCCGACGCCTTCGAGGTGACCCGCGCCACCGCCGGGTCGGCGCGCAGGCGGCGGGCGTCCGCCGCGCTGCCGTTGAGGAGGACGCTCGTCGACCGCCCGGGGAGCCCGAGCAGGCGCGCCGCTTCGACCTTCGGCAGGTAGGCCTGTTCGGTCGCCAGGGTGCGGGCGACGCCGGCGACGTGGATCGTCGCCTTGTGCTCAGACGTGCGCAGAGCGATCGCGTCCCCGGGGCCGACGCCGAGCTTGTCCGCGTGTTGCTCGCTCAGCACGATCCGGCCCGGCCCGGGTCCGTCGCCGGAGGTGATGTCGAGGCGCAGCAGGGCCGGCCGCCGCGGAAGGCCGGTGAGCTGCGCACCGACCCCGCCGCCGGCCCGCAGTTCCGCCGGTCCCTTCACCGTCGCCTCGGCCCTGGCCGCTCCCGCCTGTCTGGCGAGCGCCGCCGCCCGACCGTCCGGCAGCGGCCGGGTGAGGTCCGCCGAGTGGGTCCAGCCCTGGCCGGCGAACGCCGCGTCGACCGAGCTGTTGGTCGAGGAGACGAGGATGTTGAGCGCGGCGCCGAGCCCGACCGCGCCGGCGATGCTGACCACGGTGGCGGCGCTCAACAGCGGCCGGCGCAGCAGCCCACGCAGGCCATAGGTGAGCGCGGGCGGGCCGAGCGCCGTCAGCCGCTGCAGCCAGTCCGGCAGCTCGAAGGCGCCGACGCTCTCCCCGCGCAGTGCCTCGATCGGGTCCAGGCGGGCGAGCCGGTAGGCGGGAAGGAGGGCGGCGAGCAACGTGGCGGCGACCGCAAGGCCGACGGCCAGGGCCAGCGGCGCAAACGCAAGCGGGTAGCGCGTGCTCGGGAAGCCGACGGCGCTCGAGTACTGACCGGCGACCAGCCGCCCGACCCCGATCGTCGCCCCGATCGCCAGCGCCCCGCCCAACAGGGCGAGCGCCGCGGCCAGCAGCATCACCGAGCCGACCACGGCGCGTGGCGGATAGCCGATCGCCAGCAGCGCGCCCAGCTCGCGCCGCTGCGAGCTGACCAGACGGCGCAGGCTGAGCGCGATCAGCAGCAGGCCGACGATCCCGAAGACGACGCCCATCACCGGGGCGAAAATCGAGAAGCTGTGGATGTCGGCCTCCGTCAGCCGGCGCCCGTACTGGCGCGAGCGCGGCGTCACGCGAGCCGTCGGCAGCCCGGCGGCGAGCCGTTTCGCGGCCGCCCCGTTGCCGCCCCCGGGTAGATCGACAGCGAGGTCGTTGGCCCGCCCGCCCAGGCCGGTGAGGCGTTGCAGCGAGGCGCGCGGCAGGAAGACGACCGCGAGCGAGCCGCGCTGGGGGACGAGATAGTCGGGGTTGGCCGTCGCGAGCAGGTACTCGGGGCTGCGCGCCAGCCCTCGCACGCGCACCGAGAATGCGCGACCGGCGACTTGCAGGCGCACGCGGTCTCCGGGCCCGATGCCGACGCGATCGGCGTATTCGGCGTCGAGCGCGGCGCCGCGAAAGTCGCCTCCGTCGAGCCCCTGCCCGGCAGTGACCGCGAGCCGGTTGAGCGACGCGTCCACCGGCATGCCGACGACCTCGGCCGCGGTGCGGGAGCCGCCGTGCAGCGCCGCGCCGTCGAGGATCAGCCGGGCCTCGGTGCGGCGCGCCCTGGCTTCCCCGGCCCGATGGCGCAGCTGCTTGGTCGGCAGCGGGCTGCGCAGACGCAGGTCGAGGTCGGCAAGCGCGTAGCGGGAGTAGAAGTCATCGCGGGTCGCTTCGACGTCGTGCATCGCCAGGGCGATGCCGGCGGCGGTCCCCGGGCCGGCGCCGATCACGACGACGATCAGCACCGCGCGCAGCCCCATCGCGCGCAGGTCGCGGTATGCCTTGCGCCAGAGCATCAGGGCGCCGCGACCGACGCGTCGGCCAGGCGCCCGTGCGAGAGCCCGACGACGCGATCTCCCGCCTGGGCGATCGCCGGGTTGTGGCTGACGATCAGGAAGGTGACGGCGGTCTCGCGGTTCAGCTCGCGGATCAGCTCCAGTACTCCGGCCGAGGTCTCCTCGTCGAGGTTGCCGGTCGGCTCGTCGGCGAGCAGCAGGCGCGGCCGCTTGGCGAGGGCGCGGGCGATCGCGACGCGCTGCTGCTGGCCGCCGGAGAGCTGCGCCGGGAAGCGGCCCGCGAGGTCGCCGAGACCGACCCGCTCTAGCAGCGCCTCGCCGCGCGCGCGCGACTCGTCCCGCGCGACGCCGGCCACCCGCACGCCCGCCTCGATGTTCTCCAGTGCGGTGAGGGTTGGAAGCAGGTTGTAGAACTGGAAGATGAAGCCGACCGAGCGGGCGCGGTAGGCGGTCAGCTCGGGGCGGGAGGCGTGCGTCAGCTCGGTCCCGCAGGAGAGGACGCGGCCGCTGTCGGGCCGGTCGAGGCCGCCGATCAGGTTGAGCATGGTGGTCTTGCCGCAACCCGACGGGCCGTGCACGACGACCATCTCACCGCCGGCGATCTGCAGCGAGAGGTCATCGAGCACCCGCTGTGCCGCGGCGCCCTTGCCATAGGACTTGCCGACGCCCGTGAGGCTGACCAGTGGCTCAGCCACGCTCCTCCTCCAGGTGCCGCCGCAGCAGATCGACCAGCTCGGCGACGTGCTCGTCGAAGAGCGAGTAGAAGGCGTTGCGCCCCTCGCGGCGGCGATGGACCAGGCGCGCGCCCCGCAGCAGGCGCAGCTGCTGGGAGCAGGCTGTCTTGCTGAGCCCGGTCGCTGCGGCCAGCTCGGAGACGGCGAGCTCGCCGGTGGCCCTCAGGTGCAGGACGATCCGCATCCGGCCCCGGTCGGCAAGTAGGCGGAAGACTTCGCAGAGCTCTTCCTCATGCGCCGACCAGTGGGACGCCTCGCCCGCCCTCTCCTGCTCGCTTTCTTTCGCTGTGGCTGTCATCGGTGTGGACACGATCGCCGTTCCGCCTGCATCATATGCACACATTCGCAACTATGCATCTATGGGCGCCGAGTGCCTGCGCGGGTTCGCGCCGCCACCGGCACCCGCGAGGCCGATGCCACGCTGCTGCGCTGCATCTCGACCAGCATCTCGAACGCCGCGGCGAGCACCTCGACGTCGAGTCCCACCGGGTGGTCGACCCCGCCATGGGGTCTAGCCCTGTCCGCGCAGCGGCATAGAGTGATCGCGTTGACCTCTTGGCGTACGCGCCCATCTGCATTTGCGGTGGTCGTCCTGCTTCCCGCGCTGCTGGCGCTGCTGCTGCCCACTGGGGCTCTCGGCGCCAGGACGACGAAGCCAGGCCGTCCCTCCGCCGCGGCGAGCGGGCGGTTGGCCCAGCTGCCGGGTAGGCGCGGCTGCCTCGTCGATCGCACGGTCAAAGCGGGCAGCTGCGGGACCGCCCGGGCGCTCAAGGGCGCGGGCCCGTTCATGGGCTCGCGGGCGATCGCGGTCAGCGCCGACGGCCGCAACGTCTACGTCGCCGCCTCGCGCAGCGACGCGATCGCGATCTTCGTCCGCAACCGCCGGACCGGGGTGCTGAGGCAGCCCTCCGGCAAGGGCGGCTGCGTCGCCGCGAAAGGAAGCGGCGGCTGCGCCAGGGCGGTCGGGCTCGACGGCCCGAACTCGGTCGCGCTCAGCCCCGAAGGGCGCTTCCTCTACGCGACCTCGCGCGCCGCCAACTCCGTCACCGCCTTCCGCCGCAACACCTCGACCGGCGCGCTGAGGCAGCTCGCGCCGGGCAGCGGTTGCGTCTCCGGGATCCCGCTCCCGGGTTGCGCCGCCGGCCGCGCCCTGGTGGCGCCCGATGTCGTCGCCGTCAGCCCCGACGGCGCCAACGTCTACGTCGGCTCCTTCTTCGGCAACGCCGTCGCGATCTTCCAGCGGGCGAGAAACGGCGTCCTCTACCAGGCGAGCGACGCGAGCGGCTGCATCGCCGAGGCGATCGCCGGCTGCGCGCCCGCGATCGCCCTCGCCGCCCCGGAGGGGCTCGCCATCAGCCCCGACGGCGCCAACGTCTACGTCGCCGGCGCGCTCTCCAGCTCCGTCGTCGAGCTGGCCCGCGAACCGGCAACCGGCGCCCTCTCCCAGCCCGGCGACGGCAGCGGCTGCATCGTCGACGTCGCGCTCGCCGGCTGCACGACCGGCGTGCAGCTGAGCGGCGCCAACGCGGTCGCGATCGCGCCCGCGGGACGCGACGTCTACGTCACCTCGCTGTTCAGCAACTCGGTCACCTCGTTCAGCCGCTCCGCCGCCGGCATCCTCACCCAGAAGCCGGGCACCCACGCCTGCATGGTCTACCTGCGCGCCGTCGGCTGTTCCTTCGGCCGGGCGATGATCGCGCCCGAGGGCCTCGCGCTCAGCCCCGACGGCTCCAGCGCCTACCTCGCCTCGTTCAAGAGCGGCGCGATCGACGTCCTCGACCGCGACCGCGAATCGGGCTTTCTCGCCCAGAAGGCGGGCCGCGCGGGCTGCCTGGCCGCGCGCCGGGTCCCTGGCTGCAGCCCCGGCCGGGCGCTGCGCGGGGTCAGCTCGATCGCGCTCAGCCCCGACGGCCGTTCCGTCTACTCAACCTCCTTCGCCAGCAACGCCGTCAACGTATTCAGGAGGAAGAGATGACCGATTCGGAACGCCGCCGGGCGGGCATCACGCGCAAGGAGCTGCTCGGCACCGGGGCGGGAGCGGCGGCGGCCGCGCTGCTGGCGCAGAGCGGGGCGGAGGCGCTTGCCGCCAAGGGCAAGGGCCGCAGCGTCGCGGGAATGAACATCGTCCTCATCCTCACCGACCAGGAACGGGCGATCCAGCACTTCCCGCCCCACTGGCTGCGCCGGAACCTGCCGGGGATGCGGCGGTTGCGCCGGCACGGGATCAGCTTCGAACGCGCGTTCACCAACGCCTGCATGTGCTCCCCGGCGCGCTCGACCCTGATGAGCGGCTTCTTCCCCGCCCAGCATGGGGTCAAGTACACGCTCGAGGAAGACATGCCGTACCCCGAATACGAAGCGCAGGTCGAGCTGCCGCCGCCCCCTGCCTTGCCGAACCTCGCCACGGTGATGAGGGCCGCCGGCTACAACGTCGTCTACAAGGGCAAGTGGCACTGCTCGAAGCCGGCCGAAAAAGAACATGCCGTCCCGGCCGATCTCGAAAAGTACGGGTTCGACCGCTGGAACCCGCCGGACGCGGGCGCCAACCAGACGGTTCCCGAGGCCGGCGGCGGCTACGTCGACAACGACGGGCGTTTCATCGACTCCGAGGGCGCAGGGGCGAACGAAGGGGCCCTGCAGTACCTCAGCTCCAACGCCGCCCAGGAGCAGCCGTTCTTCATGGTCATCTCCCTGGTCAACCCCCACGACGTCCTCTTCTACCCGAGCCGGACCTTCGAAGAAGCCGGCTACGACGGAACCTGGCTGGAGGGTGACATCGGCGTGCCGGCGACCAACGGCGAAAGCTTGAAGACCAAGCCGACCGCCCAAGAGGAGTTCCTGCGGATCTTCAACCTCACCGGGAAGCCGAGCAGCGAAGCCGAAAAACGCCGTTACCTGAACTTCTACGGCAACCTGATGCGCTCCTCCGACAGCTACATCGTCAACGTCCTCGACAAGCTCGAACAGACCGGCCTGCTCGACGACACGCTGATCGTGCGCACCGCCGACCACGGCGAGATGGGGCTGGCCCACGGAGGGATGAGGCAGAAGAACTTCAACTTCTACGAGGAGGCGATCCGGGTCCCGCTCGTCTACTCGAACCCGAGGCTCTACCCGCGGCCGTTGAGCACCGACGCGATGGTCTCCCACGTCGACTTCCTGCCGACGCTGGCGAGCCTGGCGAAGGCACCGAAATCCTCCCGCGCGAACTGGCAGGGCGTCGACTACTCCTCCCTGGTCCTGAGGCCGGGCAAGGACAAGTCGACCCAGAACTACATCGTCTTCACCTACGACGACTACCAGTCGGGGCAGAAGAGCCCGCCCTACCCCAAACCGCCGAACCACATCGTCAGCATCCGCGAAGGGCGCTGGAAGCTGGCGAAGTACTACGACGTGGCGAAGGAAAACCCGAAGCGGCCGCAGTGGGAGATGTACGACCTGAAGACCGACCCCCGGGAGACCGAAAACATCGCCCACCCCGGCTTCGACCGCTCGCCGGCCCAGCAGAAACAACTCCAGCGCCTCAAACGCAAGCTCGCCCGGGTCGAAAGGACGCGTTTGCGGGCGACGACTACGTCCTAGTCGCCGCCGCGGACCCCTGCGTTTGCGGGGGGTGACTTCGGTCGCCTCTCCTTGGGGTTGGTCTATCCCACCGTCGCTAATCCCAGCGCGCCGTTCGCGCCGGTTGGCAAGGCTTGAGAGAGCGATGTGCCCAGGGGCAGGGGCTTCTGCCGATGGAGCTAGCCGGATTCGAACCGGCGACCTCCTGGGTGCGATCCAGGCGCTCTGCCAACTGAGCTATAGCCCCGCGTGCGTGGTTGGGAGGATCGTCCCAAAGGCCGCGCAGATGCAAGGATACCCGCATAGTCTTTAGGTTCCCGGGGAGCTTTTATGGGCATTCTCGACGACGCGATCAAAGAGCATCTGGAGTTGAAGCGGTCACACGGCGCGGACGCGTCGGAGTTGAAGCAACTCGAGGACGAGGCATTCGGCGCCGCAGAGCGGCCCGGGGACGAGGCTGCGCCGCCAGATCCGGCCGCCGAGGCGCCGACCGAATTCATGCAGCAGCCCGATCTGGAGCCGGATGCGGGCGTCGCGGAGGCGCCTGAGGCGGGGGCGCCCGCCGACGACGAGCCGTTCGGCCGATCCTCGCCGCGCTCCGAGATCGCCGACCTGCAGGAGGGGCCGCCGGAGCCCGAGTTCGAGCAGGGCGCCCCCGAGCCCGAGCAGCCTGTCGAGGAGGAGTCGCCCGCGATGGAACATGAGGCGATTCCCGAGCAGGACCCCCCGATCCAGCCGAGCGGGCCGAGCACCGAGGAGCGCGAGGCGATCGCCGAGCAGCCGACCGAGATGTACGACATCGAGGAGGAGCTCGCCGACGAGCCGCGCCTGGCGCCGGCCGATCCCCCCGCCGGGCTCGATACCGAAGACGACGAGGCCGAGGAGAGCGGCGCCACCTATGAGGACGAGGAGAACGACGACTTCTGGGACGAGAAGCGCCTCTCCGACGAGCTCGACCAGGCGCTCGAGGCACCGATCGAGGAGGCCGAGGCCGAGGAGGAGCCCGCACCGCCGGCTCCCGCCCCGCCCGAGGACGCCCCGCCCGAGCCCGCTGGCGAGCCGGCCACCGACGCACCACCTGCCGACGGTCCCGAGGAGGACGTGCTCGAGGAGACCCCGGAGTTCCTCGAGGAGGCACCCGAGGCCGACCGGCTCTGGTTCGAGCAGAAGCCCCCCAAGGACTTCGATTTCGACGACTGAAGTCTGCGGGCGGCCGCGGATCTGGCCAAGCGCGGCTGTCGCATCTCCATTCAGCCAAGACCCCCGGAGAGTGGAGCCAGCGGGACTCGAACCCGCGGCCTCCGCCGTGCAAGGGCGGCGCTCTTCCAGCTGAGCTATGGCCCCTCGGGGCCATTGTAGAGCCGCGAGCTCGACTTCCTCTACGAGCTCGCCTGAAGAGGCTTGCGCCGCTCAGGCGCTCGCCGCCGCGGGCTGCGGGAGGTTCTGGTCCGCGTGGTAGCTGGAGCGGACCAGGGGGCCGGAGGCGACCGACTCGAAGCCGAGCGCGTAGGCCTCGCGCTCGAGCGCCTCGAACTCCTCGGGGTGCCAGTAGCGCTCGACCGGCAGGTGATTCTCGGTCGGGCGCAGGTACTGGCCGACGGTCAGCACCTGGACCCGGTGTTCGCGCAGGATGCCGAAGGTCTCGACCATCTCCTCGAACGACTCGCCGAGCCCGACCATCAGCCCCGACTTCGTCACCACCTCTGCGCCACCCATCTCCTTTGCCATCCGCAGCACCCGCGCCGAGCGCAGGAACTTCGAGCCGCGCCGCGCCTTCGGGTAGAGCCGTGGCACCGTCTCGACGTTGTGGTTGAAGACGTCGGGCCGCTCGTGGATCACCTTTGCCAGCGGCATCTCCTGGCCGCGGAAGTCCGGCGTGAGGATCTCGACCTTGCAGCCCGGCGCCTGCATGCGGATCGAGCGGATCACGCCGACGAAGGCGCTTGCCCCGTAGTCGGGCAGGTCGTCGCGGTCGACCGATGTGACGACGGCGTGGCGGAGGCCCATCTTCTTCACCTGGTTGGCGACGCGCAGCGGCTCCAGCGGGTCGTTCCAGCTCGGCACGCCGGTCTGAACGTTGCAGAAGCCGCAGCGCCGCGTGCAGACATCGCCGAGGATCATGAAGGTCGCCGTGCCGCGCTCCCAGCACTCGCCGACGTTGGGGCAGTTCGCCTCCTCGCAGACCGTGTTGAGGTTGTCGCTGCCGATCTCGGCCTTCAGCCGCCGGTAGGTCGGCCCGCCCGGGGCCGGCACCTTCAGCCAGGGCGGCTTGCGGGCGCGGCGGAAGGGGATCGCCTCCTCGCCGCCGGCCGCCGCGGTTCCGCCCGGCTTGGCCCGCGAGCGGGTGACGTGGACGCGGGTTTGAATGGGTTCGCTCATGAAAGTTCGCGCTTCGCTCGCGGCGCGCAGAGACAGAGATGGACGCTTGCTCGCTCCGCGCTCACGGGACTCCGAGCCTAGCGAGGTCGAGCCCGAGGGCCCCCGGCGCGGTCTCCACCGGCGTCCGCCCGAAGATCGCGGCGTAGCGTGCCGTCACCGTGTCCGCGACGCCGCCGAGGTCCTGTTCGGCGCCGAGCTCGCGGCTGAGCGAGGTGACGCGGCAGTTGTCGATCCCGCAGGGGACGACCCACTCGAACGGCTGCAGGTCGTTGTTGATGTTGACCGCCATCCCGTGCGTGGTCACACCGCGGCTGACGTGGACGCCGATCGAGCCGATCTTGCGGGCCGCCTCCGGTCCGGCTTCGGGGCCGGGTGCTTCGCCCTCGGTCCAGACGCCGGTCAGGCCCTCGATCGTGCCGGCGGCGACGCCGTGCGCGCCCAATGACTCGATCGCGACCCGCTCGAGCCGTCGCACGTACTCGTGCACGTCGTCTTCGTAGGGCTTCAGAGAGACGATCGGGTATGCAACCAGCTGGCCGGGCCCATGGTAGGTGACGCGGCCGCCGCGGTCGGTGTCGTGGACTTCGATCCCCTGCATCTCGTACCACTCGGCCTGCATCGGCAGCTCGGCGTCGGTTGAGCGGCGGCCGCGGGTGTAGACCGGGGTGTGCTCGAGCAGCATCAGCACGTCGGGGAGCTCGCCCTCCTGCCGCGCTCCCTCCAGCCAGCGTTGGGCCACCCGAGCCTCCTCGTAGGGGACGATGCCGCAGCGCACGACCAGGATTTCCGCGCTCATCCTTGAAATCGTCGCATGCCGCGGCCATATCCTTCCGGCACCACCCATGGACCAGTCCAAGAGCGCACAGCTCCTCCGTCCCGACTGGCTTCCGGCCGTCGGGCTCAGCGCCGTGCTCGCCACCGCGATGCTCGTCTGGAACCCGCCGGTCGGCGACCTCGCCGCGCAGGTCTTCCGCACCGAGCTGTTCCAGCGCGGCGGCCTGGCGATCTGGAACGGCTCCTGGTACGGCGGCCACTACACCCTCACCTACAGCGTCCTCTTCCCGCCGCTCGCGGCGCTGCTCGGGCCGCGGCTGGTCGGGACGCTGGCCGTCGTCGCCTCCTCCTACCTCTTCGACCGCCTCGTCCGCGACCGCTGGGGCGAGGCGGCGCGCTGGGCGACGCTCTGGTTCGCCGCCGGCGTGGTCACCCTCCTGGCCGACGGCCAGCTCACCTTCGCCCTGGGAGTCGTCTTCGCCCTGGCCTCCCTACGCGCCCTACAGCTCCACCGCACCGCGCTAGCACTTGGCGCCGCGGCCGCTTGCGCCCTCTCAAGTCCCGTAGCCGCCGTCTTCCTGGCCGGCGTGATCCTCGCCGCCGCATTCGACCCGGCCGTCTACGTCAAGCGCCTCTCCCGCGGGGGCCTCCTCCCCGACAGGACCCGCGGGCCAGCAGCCGCAGCGTGGGTCGCATCCGTCGCATTGGCATTGACCCTGATCCCCAACATCGCCTTCCCCGGCGCCGGCGAGTTCCCCTTCGCCTTCACCTCCTACCTGGCGATCCCGCTCTGGTGCGGCTCCGCCCTCTACATCACCGGCGGGCTCGGCGAGCAGGAGCGCCAGCTGCGCCGTGTGCTGCTCGCCTACCTGCTGGCGGCGACCGCGATCTGGCTTTTGCCGAACGCGATCGGCGGCAACGCGGTCCGTCTCGGCGCCCTCTTCGGCGGCCCGGTGCTCGCCGCCGTGATCCTCGCCCGCCGCCCCCGGGTCCCTGTCTGGTTCCTCGCCCTCTTCATCGCCGGGGGGCTCTACTGGCAGCTGACTGCGAGCGTCAACCAGATCGCCCGCAGCGTCGGCGATCCCTCGACCACCGGCTCCTACTTCGCCCCGCTTGCCGACTGGCTGCGCGAGAACGGCGGCGACGCGGCACGGATCGAGGTGCCGCCGACGGCGAACCACTGGGAGTCGGCCTACCTCGCGCCCGGCTTCGAACTGGCGCGCGGCTGGCTGCGCCAGCTCGACACGACGCGGGACAACGTCTTCTACCGCGACGGGCGGCTCGGCGACCGCGCCTACCGCGCCTGGCTGCACGACAACGCGATCCGCTACGTGGCGCTGCCCGACGCCCCGCTCGACTACTCCTCGGTCGCGGAGCGGCGCCTGATCCTGAACACCCCGCCCTACCTGCTGCCGCGCTGGAGCAACGCCCACTGGCGCGTCTACGAGGTGCGCAACCCGGCACCGCTGGTGCAACCGCTCGGCGACGGCGCGGCGCGGATCCGCTCGATCAACCACAGCGGCTTCGCCCTCGACATCGACCGCCCGGGCCGCTTCCTCGTCCGCGTCGCCTTCACCCCCTACTGGTCGATCGCCCGCGGCCAGGGCTGCCTCGTCCGCCACGGCGACTGGACCCTGGCCCGCGCCAGCCGCCCCGGCGTCTTCCGCGTAGCCGCCGACTTCTCCCTGCCGCGCGCCTGGAACGCGGTAACCGGCGCGAAAAAGACCTGCTAGAGGGCGAGGGAGAGCGGCTCTTCCAGCAACGCCTTGATCCGGGCGAGGAACTCGGCGGCGGGGGCGCCGTAGAGGATGCGGTGGTCGCAGGCGAGGTCGACCTGCATCAGCTGAGCGGTGGCCACCTCGCCGTCGCGGACGACGGGCCGCTCCTCGATCGCGCCGACGGCGAGGATCGCCGCCTGCGGCGGGTTGATCACGGCGGAGAAGCCGTCGATCCCGTACATGCCCAGGTTGGAGACGGTGAACGTCGCGCCGGAGAGCTCCGGCGGCGTGATCTGCCCCTCGCGCACCTTCTTCGCCAGCGCCCGCGACTCGGTCGAGATCTGGCGCAGCCCCTTGCGGTCGGCGTCGAACAGGGTGGGGACGATCAGCGTGTCCTCGGCAGCCACTGCGACGCCGACGTTGACCCGCGAGTAGAGCTCGAAGCGGCCGTCGCGGTAGGCGCCGTTGGCGCGCGGGTGCTCGCGCAGCGCCAGCGCACAGGCCTTGACCACCATGTCGTTGAACGAGGGCACCGGGTCCCCCTCGCCCGCCGCCTCCTTCAACAGCGCCCGCCCGGCAACCGCCCGGCTCATGTCCACCGAGGCGCGCAGGTAGAAGTGCGGCGCCGTCGCCTTCGACTCCGACATCCGCCGCGCGATCACCTGCTGCGTCTTCGACAGCTCCTCGTAGGAGGTTTTCCCCTTCGCGGTTTCCGACCCACGACCGTCAGCAGCAACTGCCTGCGGCTGAGCAGCAGCAGCCGCCTCGCTCGCTGGCTCCGCAGCCGTCTCCCCGTCGGGCTCCGCCTGCTCCACATCAACCCTGATGATCCGTCCGCCCGGCCCCGATCCCTCCAGCCGAGAGAGATCGAGCCCTTTGTCCTTGGCCATCCGCCGTGCGATCGGCGACGCTTTCGGCCGGTCCCCATTGCCATCTCCGCGGGTGGCGGGGAGGATGTCCCCGCCCCGACGCGGCGTCCATTTTTCGCCCCTCAGACTCAGCGAGAGAAGACTTGTCCTCTGGCGAAAAACCCAGCGACGGGGCGGGGACCTCCTCCGCGACAGGACCCGCGGCCGAGGCCCCCGAATCCCCGACCCGCGCAATCGGCTCGCCGATAGCAACCGTCTCACCCTCATCAACCAAAATCTCAGTCAGCGTCCCCGCCAGATCGGATTCGTAGGCCATATTCGCCTTGTCCGTCTCGATTTCCACCAGCTCGTCCCCCACGGCGATCTCATCCCCAACCTTCTTCAGCCACTGAAGAACAGTCCCCTCCTCCATCGAGTCGGACAATCTGGGCATCACCACGTCAGCCATTGGCGGTCCTTCCGAAAGCTTTCGAAGGGGAGGGTCGGGGGTGTCCCGTCAGTGCCTCGCGAAGCGGCCCCGGCTGGGTGGTCCTTGCCGCGAAGCGGCAGAAGATTTCACCGCCGAAGGCGGTGATGGGCAGCTGACGGGACACCCCCGACCCTCCCATCACAAGCTCCCCTCAAGCGCCGCCAAAGCAGCCTGCACCACATGCTCCTCATGCGGAATGGCCGCCTGCTCGAGCCGTTTCGAGTAGGGCATAGGAACGTCTGCGCCGGTCACCCGCTGGACCGGCGCATCGAGGTGGTCGAATGCCTGCTCGGTAATCAGCGTTGCGAGGTTGGCGCCGACACCGCCGTGCGGCCAGCCCTCCTCGACGATCACCGCGCGGTTGGTCTTGCGCACCGACTCGACGATCGTGTCGAGGTCGAGCGGGCGCAGCGTGCGCGGGTCGATCACCTCGGCCTCGACCCCGTGCTCGTGCGACAGCGCCCGCGCCGCGTCCTCGGCCACGTGGGCCATCTTCAGGATGCCGATGATCGTCACGTCGGTGCCCTCGCGCCGCACCGCCGCTTCGCCGAATCGCAGCAGGCCACCGTCGCCGTTCGCGTCCCCGTCGCCATCGGTGACCTCGCCCCGTGCCCCGTAGAGGCTCTCGTGCTCGATGAAGACCACCGGGTTGTCGTTGCGGATCGCAGCCTTCAGCAGCGCCTTGCCGTCGGCCGGGGTGGAGGGGCAGGCGACGAGCAGCCCCGGCACCTGCAGGTACAGGGCCTCGAAGCTGTGCGAGTGGGTCGGCCCGAGCTGATGCCCGCCGCCGCCCGGCATGCGGATCGTCAGCGGCACCCGCGCCTGGCCGTTGAACATGTAGGGGATCGCGGCGGCGTGGTTGACGATCTGGTCCAGCGCCAGCAGCGAGAAGTTGACCGTCATCAACTCGACCACCGGCCGCAGCCCGCCCATCGCCGCGCCGACCCCGGCGCCGACGATCGTGTTCTCGGAGATCGGCGTGTCGCGCACGCGCCGCTCTCCGAACTCCTCCAGCAGCCCTTCGGTCACCTTGAAGGCGCCTTCGAACACACCGACGTCCTCGCCCATCACCAGCACCGCCTCGTCGCGCCGCATCTCCTCGGCCATCGCGTCGCGCAGCGCCTCTCGCATCCGCAGCGTCGCCATCAGTCCTCGCCCTCCTCGACCTCGCCGGAGACTTCCGGCTCGACACCCTCCTGGGCGTCGCCCTGCTCGGCTGGATTCGGCCTGGCCTGAGGGCGCGGGCCGTCCGGCTGCCCCCCGTATGCCGCACCCGCCTCGGCCAGCTCGCGCGCGGCCTGCGGCATTTCCTCCCCGCGCTCGCCGCGGTGTGGCTCGGGGCTGCGCTCGTCGACCGCGTACCAGCCGGCCTCCTGCTCGACCACGTAGAGGCTCTCGTAGAGGCTGTCGAGCGCCGGCTCGGGCGAGGCCTCGGCGAACTCGACCGCCGCTTTAATCTGCTCGTCGGCGTTGTCGCGCACCTCCTGCACCTCGCGCTCGCCGAGCACGCCGGCATCGACGCAGCGCTGTGCGAAGGACTCGATCGGGTCTTTGCGCTGCCACTCCTCGACCTCCTCGCGCCTGCGGTAGACCTCGGGGTCGGCCGCGGAGTGGCCGCGGTAGCGGTAGGTGAAGGCCTCGAGCAGGGTCGGGCGCCGCTCCTCGCGCGCCTGCCGGATCCCCTCGGCGACGCCCTCGCGCACCGCGATCACGTCCATACCGTCGATCCGCTCGCCGGAGATGCCGTAGCCCTCGGCCTTCTTGGAGAGATCGGTCTGGGCGGAGTGGCGCTCGACCGAGGTGCCCATCCCGTAGAGGTTGTTCTCGACCAGGAAGAAGACCGGCAGCGACCAGAGCGCCGCCAGGTTCATCGTCTCGCCGAAGTTGCCGGTGTTGGAGGCGCCGTCGCCGAACATGCAGACGGTCACCGCGTCTTCGCCCTTGTACTCGGAGGAGAGCGCCAGGCCGGCGGCGATCGGCAGGTTGCCGCCGACGATCCCGTAGCCGCCCATGAAGCGCTTCTCGCGGTCGAAGATGTGCATCGAGCCTCCGCGGCCGCGACTGGTCCCGTCGACCCGGCCGAACAGCTCCGCCATCACCCGCTTCGGCTCGGTGCCGCGGGCGATCGCGTGCCCGTGCGTGCGGTAGGTGCCGATCAGGTAGTCCTCGTCGCGCATCACCGAGGTGGTGCCGACGATCGTCGCCTCCTCGCCGATCGCCAGGTGCAGGAAGCCGCCGGCTTTCGCCCGTTGGTACTGGCGGCCGGCCTCCTCCTCGAAGCGCCGGATCAGCGACATCCGCGCGAGCAACTCGTAGCAGGTGCCGGCGTCGGGCAGATCGGCCATTGCAGCCACCTTAGCTAGCGGCGGCGACCGCCTCCTCCAGCCGGTCGTCACCCCAGAAGACCTGCTCGCCGACGACGATCGAGGGCACGCCGATCACGCCGCGCTCGGCGGCGGCGTCGGTCGCCCCGCGCAGGGCGCGCTTGACGCTTTCGGTCCCGGCCGCCTTGGCGACGGCATTCGGGTGCAGCTCGCAGGCTGCGGCGGCGATCAGCACATTGTCGTGCTCGCTCAGGTCGCGCCCCGCGGCGAACTGCTGGCGGAAGGCGGCGAGGGCGAAGGAGACCGTACGGCCGGTCTGCTTGGCGAATGTCGCGACCCGCATCGCGAACAGCATGTTGCCCGGCCACGGCTCCGGCCAGGCGAGTCGCGCCAGCCCGTACTCGCCGGCGCGCCGCTCGACCTCGGCGATGCCCGCCTCGCGCTCGGGCCCGTTGCCCCAGGAGTCGCGGCCGAAGCGCTGGAAGAGCCCGCCGAGCAGGACCGGCTGCCACTCCGGCTGCTCCAGCTCGGCGTCGGTGAAGGCGCCGCTGATCCGCTCCGCGGTCAGGTACGCGTAGGGCGAGCCCAGGTCGAAGTAGAAGGTCGCCCTAGGCGTGGATGGCCCAGCCATCGACAGCCCGTGCCGCGTCGAGCACCGCCTCGGAGATCGTCGGGTGCGGATGGACGATCTGCGCCAGCTCCTGGTATCCGCCCTCCAGCGCCATCGTCGCAACCAGCTCAGCGATCATGTCGCAGGCGCGGTTGCCGACGATGTGGGCGCCGAGGATCTCGCCGTACTTGGAATCGACGACGAGCTTGACCAGGCCGTCTTTGTCGTCGTAGACGGTTGCGCCGCCGACCCCGCCGAGCTTCTGCTTGCCCACCTTGACCTCGTGCCCGGCCTCCTTGGCCGCTGCCTCGGTGAGCCCGACGCTGGCGACCTGCGGGTGGCAGAAGGTGGCTCCGGCGATGAGGTTCTGGTCGACCGGATGGGGATTCTCGCCGGCCGCGTGCTCAACCGCGACGACGCCTTCCTCGGAAGCCTTGTGGGCGAGCGCCTTGGCGTTGACCAGGTCGCCGATCGCGTAGACCTTGGCGTTTGAGGTGCGGCCGTACTCGTCGACCTTGACCTTGCCGTTGTCCTCCATCTCCACCCCGGCGCCCTCGAGCCCGAGCCCCTCGACGTCGGCGCCGCGGCCGCCGGCGACGCAGAGGTAGTCGACCTCGGCGCTCTCACCGCCGTACTTGAACTTGACCGACTTGCCGCCGACCTCGACGTCCTCGACCGGGCTGCCGGTCGAGATCGCGATGTTCTGCTTCTTGAAGGCCCGCTCGACCACCCGCGCCATGTCCTTGTCCTCGGCCGGCAGGATCTGGTCGAGCATCTCGATCAGCAGCACCTCGGTGCCGAAGCGGCCGTAGGCGGAAGCGAGCTCGCAGCCCGAGGCGCCGGCGCCGACCACGGCGATCTTCTTCGGCCGCTCGGCCAGCGACCAGGCCCCCCAGGTGTCGAGCACGCGGTCGCCGAACTCGACCCCGGGGATCGGCCGCGCAACCGAGCCGGTGGCGAGGATCACGCTGCCGGCCTCGTAGACCTCGTCGCCGACCTTCACGTCGCCGTCGGCGGTGAGCGAGCCGTCGCCCTCGATCAGCTTGACCTTGTTCTTGTCCCAGAGCATCTTGACGCCGTCGGAGAGCGATTCGGAAACAGCGGCGCGGCGCTTGCCGAGGGCGTCCCAATCGAGCGAGACGTCCTTGGCGACGACGCCGAGCTCGGCGCTGTCGCGGGCCTGGTCGTAGATCTCCGCCGTGCGCAGCACCGTCTTCGCCGGGATGCAGGCGTAGTTGAGGCAGCGGCCGCCCGGCTTGTCGCGCTCGACCACGGCGGTCTTCTTGCCGAGCTGCGCGGCACGGATCGCGGCGACGTAGCCGCCGGGCCCGCCGCCGATGACGATCGTGTCGAAGGATTCAGCCAAGAGGTTCTGAGCCTATAGGACATAAACCGCCGCCTCCTCCGCTTCGCGTCCGGGGGCGGCGGCTGCGCGCCACATCGGCCCCGCTCGCGGAGAATCAGATCGTGACGCTCGCTAATGCGGCGGACGACTGGGCATCTGGATCCGCGCCATCGCCTTGACCATGAAATAGAAGAAGGAGCCGGCGACGGCGAGCAGGCCGAAGGTTACGGCGAACTGGCCGACGCTCGAGGCCTGCACGGCGAGGCCGAAGACGGCGCTGAAAATAAGGAAGACGAGCAGCAGCTGAAAGCCGAGCACGGCCCAGTAGCGGGCGCGCCACATGCCCCACGACATCACGCCCATGATCAGCGCCGGCGCCAGCACCTGGGCGAGCTCCGGCTTCTTGCCGTCGACCTCGGCGCCGGCCAGGTAGCCGATCAGGATCGAGGCGGCGATCAGGCCGGCGACGACCGCGCCCAGCGTCACCACCAACGGCCGCTCGCCCTCGGCCAGCGGCTCGAGGCTCTCGCGCACCTCCTGGTTGCGCTGCTCGGCCCGGGCGTAGCCGCGCTCCATCCGCTCGCGCGGGGTCGCCGCCTCGCCGCCGCGCTGCTTGCGCTTGCGCGGCTCGCCGCCACTCTCAGCCACCGGGCGCTGCCTCCCCGGCGACCGCGAGGGCGGCGCGCAGCGCCTCCGCCTCCGCCAGCGGATCCTCGGCGTCGCGGATCGCCCGCACTGCGCCGAGCCGGCGCGCCCCGGCGGCGACGACCTCGGCCGCGTTGGCCGGTTCGATCCCGCCGATCGCGAAGAAGGGGTGGGGGGCGTGCGCCGTGGCGTGCTCGACCAGGCCGAGGCCGACGCCGGGCCGACCGGCTTTCGTCGGCGTCTCCCAGATCGGCCCCACGCTCACGTAGTCGACCGCGGATCGCCCGCTGGCGGCCAATTGATCCTTTGAGTGCGTGGAAAGACCGATGATCTTCTCCGGTCCAAGGATTTCCCGAGCCTCCTCCACCGGCATGTCGTCCTGTCCCAGATGAACACCATCCGCATTACAGGTTTGGGCGAGGTATGGGTCGTCGTTGACGATGAAGAGGGCGCTGTAGGTGTCACAGAGGCGGCGGAAGGTCTGCGCCGAGCGCTCGACCCCCTCGCGCCCCAGCTCCTTCTCGCGCAGCTGGACGATGTCGACACCGCCGTTCAGCGCCGCCTGCAGGAGCGCTTCGGGCTCGTGACCGCCGGGCAGCGCCTCGCAGACGAAGTAGAGCCGCGCCGTGCGCAGCCGCTCGCGCCGCAGCGGTCCGTGTGCCTCGGGTGGCGCCAGGCTCATTACCCGATCTTAGGCGCCGGGACCGCTTGCCAGCGCGGGGAGACGGGTACCATCGAGGTAATACGGGAGCCCCACCAGGGCTGAGAGGGTGGCATCGAGGCCACCGACCGTCTGGACCTGATCCGGGTAATGCCGGCGGAGGCAAGTCTTGAGCGAGATTTCCAGCAGGCGGAGTTTCGATGCGGTGGTCGTCGGCGGCGGCGTCATCGGCCTCTGCTGCGCCTGGCGCGCGGCGCAGCGCGGCGCCCGGGTGGCGGTCGTCGAGCGCGCGGAGCCGCCGGCCGGGGCGACGCGGGTCGCGGCCGGGATGCTGGCTCCGGTCGGTGAGCTCAGCTTCGGCGAGCCGGAGCTGCTGAAGCTGACCCTGGCCGCGGCCGAGCTCTACCCGGAGTTCGTCGCCGAGCTGGAGGAGGCGGGCGGAGTAGCCACCGGCTACCGCCGCGACGGCGCCCTGCACGTCGCGCTCGACCGCGACGAGGCCGCCGAGCTGCGCCGGGTGCACGAGCTGCAGCGCTCGCTCGAGCTCGGCGCCGAGTGGCTGTCTCCGCGGCGCTGCCGCGAGCTCGAGCCCGGCTTGACGCCCTCGCTGGGCGGCGGCGTCCACGCGTCGGCCGAGGGCTCGATCGACCCGCGGGCGCTGACAGCGGCATTGCTGGCGGCGCTCGAGGCCGAGGGGGTCGAGCTGCTGAGTGGGACCGAGGTGGAGGCGGCGCTGTTCGACGGCGAGCGGCTCGCCGGCGTGCGGCTGGCGGGGGGCGAGGAGCTGCTCGCAGCAGCCGTCATCCTCGCCGCAGGCGCCTGGTCCGCGCGCGCCGAGTGGCTGCCCGAGCCCGCCCGCCCGCCGGTGCGCCCGGTCAAGGGCCAGATCCTCGAGCTGCGCTCGCGCGGGGGCGCGGCGCCCTGCAGCCGCATCGTCGCCTCTGAGCGGATCTATCTTGTGCCCCGCCCCGACGGCCGCCTGATCGCCGGCGCCACGGTAGAGGAGCAGGGCTTCGACACGGCGGTCACCGCGGGCGCCGTGCATGAGCTGCTGCGCGAGGCCTACCGCCTGCTGCCCGAGGTCGCTGAGATGGAGCTGGTCGAGGCCGCGGCCGGCCTGCGTCCCGGCACCCCCGACAACCTGCCGCTGGTCGGCCCGGCGCCGCTCGAGGGCCTGCTCTGGGCGACCGGCCACTTCCGTAACGGCATCCTGCTGGCGCCGCTGGCCGCCGCCACCCTCGTCAAGCAGCTCGAGTGCTCGGAGGCAACGATATGAGGATCGAGCTCAACGGCGAGCCACGCGTACTGCCGGCGGATGCGACGCTCGCCGACGCGGTGCGCGAGAGTGGCGCCGGCGATGGCGCCCGCGGCGTCGCGGTCGCGCTCGACGGCGAGGTCGTGCCGCGCGCCGAGTGGGACGCGACGCTCCTCGCCGAGGGCCGCAGCGTCGAGGTTCTCGCTGCGATTCAGGGCGGGGAGGAGACCTGGGAGCTGGGCGGACGCCAGTGGAGCTCGCGGCTGATCGCCGGTACCGGCGGCTTTCGCTCGCTGGAGCAGATGGAGGCGGCGCTGGTCGCCTCGGGGGCCGAGATCGTCACGGTAGCCCTGCGCCGCATCGACCCCGCCGCGAAGGGCTCGGTGCTCGACCTGCTCGACCGCCTGGGCCTCTTCGCCCTGCCCAACACGGCCGGCTGCTTCACCGCCCGCGACGCGGTCCGCACCGCCCACCTCGCCCGCGAGGCGTTCGAGACCGAGTGGATCAAGCTCGAGGTGATCGGCGACGACCGCACCCTCTACCCGGACGCGGTCGAGCTGCTCGACGCCGCCGAGACCCTGGTCGGCGAGGGCTTCACCGTGCTCCCCTACACCAACGACGACCCGATCCTCGCCCGCCGCCTCGAACAGGCCGGCTGCGCCGCGGTGATGCCGCTCGGCTCGCCGATCGGCTCCGGCGCCGGAATCCGCAACCCCTACAACATCGCGATCGTCACCGACCGGGCCGCGGTCCCGGTGATCCTCGACGCCGGCGTCGGCACCGCCTCCGACGCCGCGCTGGCGATGGAGCTGGGCTGCGACGCGGTGATGGCGGCCAGCTCGATCTTCGGCGCCGAGCAGCCGGCCGAGATGGCCCGCGCCCTGCGCGCCGGAGTCGAGGCCGGCCACACCGCCCGCCGCGCGGGCCGCATCCCCCGCCGTACTCACGCTCAGGCATCGACCCCCGAGCAGGGCCTGCCCGAGCTTTCCTAGATCGCTCGCCGCGCTCTACCATGGGCCCGCGCCCCTGTAGCTCAGTTGGTTAGAGCGGCGGCCTTTTAAGCCGCGCGGCGCGGGTTCGAATCCCGCCGGGGGCATCTGTGTGATGTGTCGCGACATCGGAGATCGGCCGTCGGCACCATCGCTGCCCAACGGGTAACCGCACGGAGTCGATGCTGTAGGCTGATGCATTCGATGAATGCGGTAAATGACTGCAAGGGGTGGTGCCGATCAAGGCGTTGACGATCAGGAATGTGCCAGCCAGCCTCGCGGACGCTCTTGAGCGCGAGAAGCGCCGCAAGGGCAAGTCGCTCAATCAGACGGTCATCGACCTTCTCGGGCAGGGGCTCGGCGCGGAGGGCATGCGATCAAATGGACTGGGTCGCCTGGCGGGCGGCTGGAGCGAGGACGAGTTCCGCGACTTCGAGCGGGCGACCGCGCAATTCGAGGCGGTCGATGAGGAGCTCTGGCGTTGAGCTCGTTCTGCCTCGATACCTCGGCCTACAGCAACTTCAGACGAGGAAACGAGGAGGTGGCGGCGCTCCTGGATCGGGCCGAGCTGGTGGGGGTGCCAACCGTCGCGCTCGGAGAGCTGCGCACCGGCTTCCTGCTCGGGGGCAGGCGACGGCGCAACGAAACCGAGCTGGATGCCTTCCTCGACAGCTCAGTCGTGGAGGTGCTGCCGGTCGATGCCACGACCAGCCGTCACTACGCGGAGATAGTTGCCGCACTTCGCAAGGCAGGAACGCCAGTCCCCACCAACGACATTTGGATCGCCGCCACCGCGGCCCGAAATGGCACCACGGTCCTGACCTGCGACGACCATTTCGAACGCATCGGTCGGGTCGGCTCGATCGTCGTCGGTAGCTGAGCCCGCCAAGACGTAGCGATCGGTCATGCGGATGGGCTAGTGCCGGAAATGCCGGTGCTTGGTGAAGACCATCGGGATGCTTGCGCTGTCGCAGGCCTCGATCACCTCGGCGTCTCGTTTGGAGCCGCCGGGCTGGATCACGCAGTTGGCGCCGGCGTCGATTGCGGCCTGGGGGCCGTCGGCGAAGGGAAAGAAGGCGTCCGAGGCGACGGCGGAGCCGGCCAGCAGCGCCTCGGCCTCCTCGCCGCGGGCGTCGCGGCACTTCTCGACCGCGAGGCGAACCGAGTCGACGCGGCTCATCTGACCGGCGCCGATCCCGAGCGTCGCGCCGTCCCTGGCGATCACGATCGCGTTGGAGCGTACGTGGCGCACGACCGTCCAGGCGAAGAGCAGGTCGTCCCACTGCGCCTCGCTCGGCTCGGTCCCCGTCACGGTTTCCATGATCTGGCGCGGCTCGGGGTCGCCGTCGCGGTCCTGGATCAGCAGCCCGCCGCGCACCCGCTTGATGTCGCGTTCGCCCGGGTCGCCCTGGCGGCGCTCCTCGTCGCAGAGGATGCGGATCGCCTCCTTCTGCTGCAGCACCTCGAGCGCCCCGTCCTCGAAGCCCGGCGCCAGCAGGACCTCGACGAAGTTCTCATTCAGCGCCTCGGCAAGCGCCACGTCGACCGGCCGGTTGATCGCGATCACGCTGCCGTAGGCGGATACCGGGTCGCAGGCGAGCGCCTTGCGGTAGGCGTCGAGCGCGTCCTCGCCGACCGCCACGCCGCAGGGGTTGTTGTGCTTGACGATCGTGCAGGCGGGCGGCTCGAAGTCTTCGTTCAGGCGCCGCGCCGAGTCGAGGTCGAGCACGTTGTTGAAGGAGAGCGCCTTTCCGTGCAGCTTCGCCACGCCGGAGAGGATGTGGCTACGCAGGCCGTTCTCCGAGTAGAGCGCCGCCCGCTGGTGCGGGTTCTCTCCGTAGGCGAGGTCGAGCTCCTTCTCGTAGGAGACCGTCAGGTGCTCGGGGAAGTCCTCGTAGGAGGTCGAGAACCAGCGGCTGATCGCGGCGTCGTAGCGGGCGGTCTGGGCGAAGGCCTCGTTGGCGAGCCAGTGACTGGTCGAGGCGGATATCTCACCGCCCGACTCCTCCAGCTCGGCGCAGACCGCGTCGTAGGACTCCGGTTTGACGACGACGGCGACGCCCTCGTGGTTCTTCGCCGCGGCGCGGATCATCGTCGGCCCGCCGATGTCGATGTTCTCGACCGCGGCCTGGGGGTCGACCTCGTGCGCGGCGACGGTCTGCTCGAAGGGGTAGAGGTTGACGCAGACGAGGTCGATCGGCGCGATCCCCTCGCGCTCGAGGATCGCCATGTGCTCGGGGTCCTCGCGCCGCGCCAGCAGCGCCGCGTGCAGCCGCGGGTGCAGCGTCTTCACGCGGCCGCCGAGGATCTCCTCCTGGCCGGTGAACTCGGAGACGTCGGTCACCTCGAGCCCGGCCTCGCGCAGCGCGCTCGCCGTCCCGCCCGTCGAGAGCAGCTCGACCCCGAGGGCAGCCAGCGACCGGGCGAACTCGGCGACGCCGGTCTTGTCGGAGACCGAGACCAGCGCCCGGCGCACCCGGATCGCGCCGTTGCTCACGGCCTCGGTCGGGGTGTCTGCGGCATGACTCCTACTCATCGGCGATAACGACCCTGGAGCCGTCGGCGTCGATCCTAACCGTGCCCCCCGCGATCATGCGGATCGCCTCCGGGTAGAGCTCGTGCTCGACCGCGTGCACCGCCTGCTCCAACTCCGCCCGGTCGCCCCCGGCCGGTACCGGCACCTCGCGCCGCGCGATCGCCGGCCCGGTGTCGACCCCCTCGTCGACGAAGTGGACCGTGACCCCGGTCGTCTCCACCCCCGCCGCCAGCGCCTGGCCGATCGCGTCGAGGCCGGGGAAGGCCGGCAGCAGCGCCGGATGGATGTTGATCGTGCGGTGGCGGAAGCGGGCGACGAAGGCGGGGGAGAGCAGCTGCATGTAGCCGGCGAGGACGACGAGGTCGGCGCCGCGCGCCTCGATCCACTCGGCCATCGCCAGGTCGCGCGCCTCGCGGTCGGCGTGCTCCTCGCGGGGGAAGACCGCGGTCTCGACCCCCGCCGCTCGCGCCCGCTCCAACGCCCGGGCCCCGGGCTTGTCCGAGCCGACCCCGGCCACCTCGATCCCCTCGCGACCGTGCAACGCGTCGAGGATCGCCTGCAGGTTGGTGCCGCTGCCCGAGGCCAAAACGATTAGCTTGAAAGCGGCCATAGCGTGATCGTGGCCAAGCAGATCAAGGACGCAGGGAGCGTGGCGTGCTCTGCACGCGAGCGACCGAGGACGCCGAGATGCGCCGCGCCACGATCACGCTATGACGTCCTCGAGCGCGAATTTGCCGTTCGCGTCGGTCGGGTCGCCGAGCGGGTAGCGGCCGGTGAAGCAGGCGTCGCAGTGGTCCTCGGGCGGCGTGCCGACCGCCTCGTAGACGCCCTCCAACGAGAGGTAGGCGAGCGAGTCGGCGCCGAGCTCGTCGGCGATCTCATCGACCGTCCGTTCGTGGGCGATCATCTCCTCGCGGGTCGACATGTCGACGCCGTAGTGGCAGGGGAAGCGGATCGGCGGCGCCGAGATCCGCAGGTGGACCTCGCGGGCGCCGGCGTCGCGCAGCATGCCGACGATCTGCCGCGTCGTGTTGCCGCGCACGATCGAGTCGTCGACGACGACGATGCGCTGCCCTTCGACGATCTCCGGCAGCGGGTTGAACTTGAGGCGCAGGCCGCGCTTGCGCAGCTCCTGGCCGGGCTGGATGAAGGTGCGGGCGACGTAGCGGTTCTTGATCAGGCCGTCGTCGCGCGGCAGCCCCGAGGCGCGCGCGAGCCCGGCGGCGGCCGGGTTGCCGGAGTCCGGCACGGCGACGACCAGGTCGGCCTCGACCGGGGCCTCGCGCCAGAGGATCTCGCCCATCCGGCCGCGCACCTGCTGCAGCACCTTGCCCTCGAGCCGGCTGTCGGGGCGGGAGAAGTAGATGTGCTCGAAGACGCAATGGGCCGGACGCCCGGCCTTGACCACCTGCCGCGTCTCCAGGCCGCGCTCGGTCAGTGAGACCATCTCCCCCGGGCGCACCTCGCGCAGCAGCTCGGCGCCGATGATGTCGAAGGCGCAGCTCTCCGAGGCGACAACGAAGCGCTCGCCGAGTCGCCCGAGTGAGAGCGGCCGCACCCCGTGCGGGTCGCGGAAGGCGACGATCGCGTGCTTGGTCATCGCCACGGTCGAGTAGGCGCCCTGCAGCCGCGGCATCATCTCGGCGACCGCGTCCTCGACGAACCTGCTGCCATTGGAGGAGATCAGCGCCGCGATGATCTCCGAGTCGGAGCTGCCCCGGAACGCGATTCCGGCCTCCTTCAGCTCGCCCCAGAGCTCGACCGCGTTGGTCAGGTTGCCGTTGTGGGCGAGCGCCAGCTCGCGACCGTCGTCGCGCCAGACCGGCTGCGCGTTCTCCCAGGAGCCGCCGCCGGTGGTCGAGTAGCGCACGTGGCCGATCGCCATGTCGCCCGCCAGCGCCCGCAGCTTCTCCTCGTCGAAGACCTGCGAGACGAGCCCGGAATCGCGCATCGTGGTGATGTGGCCGCCCTCGCAGGTCGCGATCCCGGCCGACTCCTGGCCGCGGTGCTGCAATGAGTAAAGGCCGAAGTAGGCGAGCCGGGCGACATCGTGGCCGGGGGCGTATACGCCGAACACCCCGCATTCCTCGCGCGGGCCCTCGCGATCTATCTGCTGCCCATCGGGCGGAGTCAAAGCGCGTGTTCCTCGCGTTGGAAAAAGGACGTGACGCGCAGGCAGACTGCCTACCGGGGCAGGGTAGCAGCGGGTGCCGCGGTGACCCTTGCGCCCAGCTACCGCCTCCAGCCCTGCAGAAGTTCTGGATGACGCTCTGCCGAGCTCGCTCGCGTCGTGCTGAGCGAGCCCGGCGAACGCCACGGTCAGCCCTACCTTCTTCCCCGCTTCCTTCCGGACAGCTTCAGGTTCGAGTGACGCCTCACGGTGCGACCATGGCCGTCACGCGCGATCGTCGTCAGCTTGAGGACAAGCGAGCGCCGATGCGGCAACGAGTGCAGCGCCGCCTTCAGCTGCCTCGGGTACCTGACCGGCAGGCGCACGATCCGTCCCGGCTGGACGTTGCGTGCCGGACCGTGCAAGCGGAGAATTTTCCCTCCGCGGCGGGCGCGGCGGCCACCCCTGCGCCGGTCGGCGCCGGGAACGCGAACGAAGCCCTTGACCCACACCTTCGAGCGCAGGTTGGCCGATGCGAGCATCAGCGCCGAGCCGCCGCCACCGAGCGGGAATGTGCCCAGCCCGAGGTCGGGCACGGGCACCGGCCCCGGGACGGTGACGCGCTTCACCACCGGCTTCGGAGCCGGCTGTGGGCAGTCGCCGTGGACTGCGCCGTTGCCCGGGCAGCCGTCCTGCGTCTCGTCGCCATAACCGTCGCCGTCGGCATCCGGCTCGACGATCGCCGAGATGGCAACCTGCGCGCCTTCCCTTTCCGATTCTACGAACGCTTGGGTCGACCCGACCGGGGACTCGCCTTCGTAGACGCCGACGACATCGGTGCTTTCCACGGCGCCTTCTTCGCAGTACGGCGTGCCGGCTTCGCTGTAGGCGCCCAGTCGGTCGCCTCTATGTACCGGGATCCTCGTGTCGAAGACGTTCTGGCCGTCGTTGAGCAACACCCTGCCGCTCGCCGCGACCGCCTCGAATTCGGCTGCGCCCGCCTGACGGAAGACGATCAGCTTGTCGTCGATGGTGAAGGGCAGGGTCCCCGATGGCAGGTTCACCTTCCAGGCGGTGATCACTCCCGCGTCCGGCACGGACACCGGCAACGTGCTCGCAGGTCGCTTTCGCACCTGCACGAGGGTGGTCGATGGAATGGTGTCTATCGCCGTGCACTTGTTCCCCACTTCAGTGAACGCACCGGCGTTCGCCGTGAATATGAGTGAGATCGAGGCGAGCGTGGCCACCATGGCCATTGCGCATCGCGTTCGCATGCGACTCCCTTCTCCGGGCAGCCCAAAGCATCCGGCAGGCCTCCCGGCTGTCGGATTTCAACGAATGACGGACCGTAACGACTCGGCGTCAGTCGCCGCGGTCGGCCTGGGCAGACAGCGAGCGCCAGGCTCGCTCGGCCTCGCTCAGCGGCAGGCTGAGGCTGCGGTCGCCGGCGGCTATCTCAATCGTCTCGCCGCCTACCTTGCCCAGGTGGAGGACGGCGACGTCTTCGTCGGCGAGGCTCTCGAGCTTCTCCCGCTCGCCGCTGATCAGGAAGCCGCCCGGGCCCTCGCCGAACAGGGCCTCCTCGGGCGCGCAGCCGCGCTCGCGCAGGTGCTGGAGGTCGACGCTGCAGCCGAGACCGCCGCCGATCGCCGCCTCGGCGAGGGCGCAGGCGAGCCCGCCGTCGCTGACGTCGTGGGCGGAGGCGAGCTTGCCGGCGCGGACGGCGGCGCGCACCGCGGCGCAGGCGGCGGCGACCGCGGCGATATCGGGCTGGGGGAGGCCGGTATCGAGCTCCCCGCGTTGCTTGGCCAGCTCGCTTCCTTCCAGGGTCGGTTCGAAGGGGCCGAGCAGGGCGATCGCATCGCCCTCGGCGACGAAGGCGCTCGGTGCGGCCAGTTCGGCGTCGGGCAGCTCGCCGACCATGCCGACGACCGGGGTCGGGTAGATCGGGCCTTCCGGGCCCTCGTTGTAGAGCGAGACGTTGCCGCCGACGACCGGCACGCCGAGCGCCTCGCAGGCCTCGGCCAGGCCCTGCACCGAGCGGTCGAGCTGCCAGGCGGGAACCGGCTTCTCCGGGTTGCCGAAGTTGAGGCAGTTGGTCAGGCCGAGCGGCTCGGCGCCGGCGCAGGCGAGGTTCTGGGCGCACTCGAGCACCGCCTCGACCGTGCCCGCATAGGGATCGCAGGCGACCCGCCGCCCGTTGCCGTCGATCGAGATCGCGATCGCCGCATCGGCCTCGGGAATCGCCAGCACCGCCGCGTCGGCGCCCTCCGGCCGCCGCGCGGTACGCGAGCCGACGATCGAGTCGTACTGCTCGAATGCCCAACGCTTCGAGGCGACGCTGGCCGAGCCGAGCAGGGCGAGCAGCGTCTCGGCCGGGGTCGCGCCGGCGCGCAGGCTCACCCGGTTGCCGTAGATCCACCCCTCAGGCTCGGCCGGCTCGAGGTCGTAGAGCGGACAGCCGTCGACCAGCGCCTCGACCGGCATCTCACCGGCGATCTCGCCGCCGCGCAGCACCCGCACCAAGCCGCTGCCGGTGATTGCGCCGATCTCGGCGCCACCGGTCTGCCATTTCTCGCAGACCGCGATCACCTCGGCGACCCGGCCGGGCTCGACCACGGCGAGCATCCGCTCCTGCGACTCGGAAACCATGATCTCGAACGGCTCCATGTCGGCCTCGCGCAGCGGCACCTTGGCGACGTCGATGTCGATCCCGACGCCGCCGGCCGAGGCCATCTCACTCGCCGAGGAGGTCAGCCCGGCTGCGCCGAGGTCCTGCAGCGAGACGAGCAGGCCCCTGCCTAGCAGCTCGAGGCAGCACTCGAGCACCTTCGACTCCTCGAACGGGTCGCCGATCTGCACCGTCGGCCGCTTCGCTTCATCGCCCTCGCCGAGCTCGGCCGAGGCCAGCACCGAGGCGCCGCCGATCCCGTCGCGCCCGGTCGAGGCGCCGATCAGGATGACCGCGTTGCCGACCCCGGCGGCGGCGGCGCGGACCATCCCGTCGCGCTCGGCGATCCCGACGCACATCGCGTTGACCAAGCAGTTGTGCTCGTAGGGGGGCTCGAAGTAGATCTCGCCGCCGACCGTCGGCACACCGATGCTGTTGCCGTAGTGGCCGATGCCGCGCACGGCGCCGTCGAGCAGATGGCGCGAGCGCACCGAGTCAAGCTCGCCGAAGCGCAGGGAGTCGAGGATCGCGATCGGTCGCGCGCCGAGCGCGAAGACGTCGCGCAGGATGCCGCCGACCCCGGTTGCCGCGCCCTGGAAGGGCTCAACCGCGCTCGGGTGGTTGTGCGACTCGACCTTGAAGGCGATCGCATGCCCCTCGCCGATGCTGACCGCGCCGGCGTTCTCGCCCGGCCCCATCACCACTCGCTCGCCCTCGGTCGGCAGCCGGCGCAGCAGTTTGCGCGAGTGCTTGTAGGCGCAGTGCTCGGACCAGAGCAGGCTGAACATGGCCAGCTCGACCCCGTTCGGCTCGCGCCCCAGCTTCGCGCAGATCAGCTCGAACTCCGGGTCGGTAAGCCCCAACTCCCTGTGTGGGGAAGACATCAACCGCCGCCTCCTCCCGCCGGGGTCATGCGAGGGCTCCTGCAACCAACTCGAACACCCGTAGCCCATCCGTCGACCCCGTCATCGCGTCGACCGCGTGCTCGGGGTGGGGCATCAGGCCGAGCACGTTGCCGGCGGCGTTGCGCACTCCGGCTATGTCTCTCAGCGAGCCGTTCGGGTTGTGGCCGGGCGCGTAGCGGAAGGCCACCTGCCCGTTGCGCTCGAGCTCGTCGAGCATCGCCTCCGGCGCCCAGTACCGCCCTTCCCCGTGCTTGGCCGGGATCGACAACGTCTCACCAGCCACTTGCAGCTCGACCTGGCGGCAGACGAAGCGCAGGCTCTCGTTGACGAGCAGGGCGCCGGGCAGCAGGTCGGTCTCGCAGAGGACCTGGAAGCCGTTGCAGATGCCCAGCACAGGGCCGCCGGCCGCGGCGAACTCGGAGACCGCCTCCATCGCCGGCGAGAAACGGGCGATCGCGCCGGCGCGCAGGTAGTCGCCGTAGGAGAATCCGCCGGGCACGACGATCGCGTCGATCCCATCGAGGTCGCGGCTCTCGTGCCAGACCAGCCGGGCCTCGCCGCCCGCCAGCTCGCAGGCGTGCAGGGCGTCCCGCTCGTCGCAGGAGCCGGGGAACTGCAGAACTCCCCACCTCATATCTCTTCGATCTCGAAGTCCTCGATCAGCGGGTTGGCGAGCAGCTTCTCGCAGAGGGCCGGCAGCTGCGCGGGGTCCTCGGCCTCGAGCTCGACCATGCGCCCGACCCGCACGTGCTCCACCCCCTCGAAGCCGAGCGCCGGCAGCGCCCGCTCGACCGCCTTGCCCTGCGGGTCGAGGATCCCCTCCTTGGGCCGGATCAGAACGCGCGCCTTCACAGGCGCAATCTAGCGTTCGCCGCGGCTAGGCCGCTCCTGGGGAAGGGAGCTCCTCAGCCCGCGACATGCGCGCAGATCACGTAGGCCTCGAGCGCCCACTCCTCGCTCGTAGCCGTGTGCTCATGGGCTTGGGCAATCCATTGCGTGTCCGAGACGTGCTGTGGCCCTGCCTTCAACGGTTCGATTGCGGAGATCGGTCCGCTCAGGTTGAGAGAAAGATGGTCGTCCACCATCGTCCCGTCGGCGCCCGGGTCTCCGTAGATGTATGCGCCCCCGCCGAGCACCCGCTTTCCATCGGGGCACCTGGCCACCGACGTCTTGTAGGTCGTCGAGTCCGACGGGCCGCGCTCCGAGACGATCTCCAAGTCACTGAGGCCGGGTGGCCCAGGCCTTCCCTCGTTGCCCCTTGGGCCGACGGGGCCGGGCGGCCCCGGTGTGCCGGCAACGGCCGCGGTGGACCTGCTCCGGGCGATCTTGATCGCCCGGATGGAACGCTTGTTTGCGGCCTTGCCGATGCGGAGCGCCCTCTTGACCGCCGCGGCGAGGTCGGCGGACGTGTGGGCGATCGGTTGCGCGGCGGGAGCGCCCACGAGCACCATCGTCACCAGTACAGCGAGGGCCCCGGTCACCCCCACCCTCTTTCGACTACGCGACACCGAGAACACGGTTTGCCTCCTTGCCTTGGTCGGACCGGGTCCCCGGGTCGCTCGTCGCTCTTGCGATGAAGTCGGTTAGGAGCTGCTCGACCTGGTCTGCGCGGTCGACGAAGGGCCAGTGTCCGCTGTCGTCGAGAACCTGTACCTCGGCGTCCGGGAACGCCTCTCGCTGTCGCTCGGCCATCGAAGCGGGCAGGTACGGGTCCCGCGCTCCCCAGACGACCAGGGCAGGGATTCTCCTTGGCCGCAGCGCCGCGGCCCACTGACGCCCGACCTCATCCAGGTCACCGACGGACCGGAAGAGGCTCAGGATTCCGCTACGGGTGTTGGTGTCGAGATCCTCGTACATGCGATCCACGAACGGTCTCGGCAGGGGGCGAGAGGCCCCGCGTCGCAGGACCGCCCGGAAGGTGCCGCGAGACAGCACCGCCATCGACAGCTCGCCGACGCCCGGGGTGCGCCAAACCCGGGCCATGGTGTGCCAGTGGTACGCGATCGGGACTCCGGCGCACAGCAGCGTGACGCTGAGCACCCGCTCGGGATGGTCGATCGCCCACGCCAGGCCCCACGGGCCGCCGAAGTCGTGGAGGACGAGGTGGGCGCGCTCGATCGCCAGCTCGTCGAGGACCCGACCGAGAAATTCAGAGTGGCCACGGATGCTGTGGTCGACGCCCCCGGGGCTGCGGGCCCTGCCAAAACCGGGCGCGTCCCAGGCGACCGCTCGGCTCTGTCTTCCGGCGGAGGAGAGCAGCGGTTCGAAGTCTGCTCCTGAGCCCGGGACCCCGTGGACGAATACCACCGCCTGGTCCTCTTCGGGGGGCCCCGCTTCCCGCAGTGGCGTGGACACTCCGTCGACCCGCAGCGTCCGCCGTCGAACCGGGGTCGGCGGGGGTTTGCCCGGCCACGCGGGCGAGGCGCGCCGGAGGCCCAGTGCCCGCAGGGCGACGGAGGGACTCATCAGCCGGCTCGGCCGGTCGAGCATCAGGGCGACCCGGCCGAAGGCGGCGACCATGTCGCCGTCCGACTCCGCGTTCGCCTGAACCCGCTCGGTATACGTGTGCCCCAGGCGCACGGAGAGCGGCCGCTTGCCCCCCACCTCCGGCAGCGCCAGGTCGCCCTCTATCGCCATCTGCCAGGCATGGTCCACAATCCGCGAAGCGGCCCGGAGCTGGCGGCGTCTCAGGCCCCGCTCTCCGCGCCGGAGATTTTCGCTCAGGGCTTCCGCCTCGACGGCCCCGACCGTCATCCCCTGCCCGTAGAGGGGGTTGAAGCTGCAGATCGCGTCGCCCGCCACGAGCAGGCCGTCGGGGAAGCGACGCAGGCGCTCGTAGTGGCGCCTGAGATTCGCCGGCGTGCCGTGGGAGACGATCGGACCGAGTGGCTCCCCGTCGCGCAGCGCCCTGAGCAGATCGGGCGGAGCCACGTCTTCCATGAACGTCTCGAAGCCCTCCACGTCGGTGGGGGGCCTCTGCTCGCCGTAGCCGGCCAGGGTCAGCAGCCAGCGCCCTTCCTCTTGAGCGAAGAGGGAAAAGGCCCGCGGCCTTCCAGGGCGGGGCCCGATCAGGGTGAGCCGGTCGGCTACCGCGCCGTCTGGCAGCTCGTAGGGACGGCTCGCGTAGCCGACGTCTATCTCAAGCCGTGACTCGGCAGGCCGCTCGTAGCCGAGCGCCTCCAGCCACGCCGGGACCTGCGCAGAGCGACCGGTCGCGGCAAGGGTCAGGTCGGCGGGCAGGGCGGATTCGTCCTCGCCGCGGCGGATCGTGACGCCGGTCACGCGGCGGCGGTCGGGCGTGGCAACCAGGCCGCGAGCCTCGCAGCCCTCTCGCAGCTTGACGTTGCTCAACTCACGGATCCGGCGCCGCACATGTCCTTCGATGAAGGGTCGGCTGGCCGTCACCGCCGTGATTCCCAGTGCGGCCCGCGCCAGCCGGTGGCCGGCCACCTCAAACCGCGCGTCCGCGTACGGGGCGTAGGTTGGCGCGCCGGCGTCAATCATCTCCTCGGTGATGCCTGGCAGCAGGCTCTCGAACGCCTCTTGCCCACGTGCAATCAGGGCATGACAGTGGCGGCCTTGGGGCACGGATCGCCTGCCGTCGGTTCCCCGCGGGAAGGCGTCGCGGTCGATCACAGTCACGTGCTCATAGGAACCGGCCAAAGCCCGGGCCGCGAGCAGTCCGGCGACGCTTCCGCCGATCACGATCGCGTGCTCTCGTCTTGTATCGCTCATCTCGCCCCCTTGCGCTCGCTTTCCGGCAAGGGTGCGCCCGCGGACTGCTCATCCGCCAGGTCATTCTCTGCTCACCTTCCCGGCGCTCAGCCCTCGGGCCCGTAGAGCTCGCGCTGCCAGAGCCACTCGACCGCTCGCTCGATCCCCCTCGTGAGGTGACGGCGGTAGGTGCTGAACGGCAGGTCGAGCGCCTCGGCGGCGAGCTCCTGTGTACGGGCGGGACGCACGTAGGTGCGGGCGAGCGCCCGATGCAGCTTTTCGTCGCGGGAATCGGCTCGCAGGTTGTCGATCGCTTCGCCGAGCAGGTCGCGCAGATCCTCCGGGTCGGGTTGATCGCCCGCGTGATCGCGGAGGGCTCGCGAGCGCATAAGCGGGTTGTCGGCCAGCGCCTGCGGATGGTGGAGCTCGCGCAGGGCTTCGCGCGTCGACTCCGCGAACTCGAGCCGCGAGAGGGCCAGGACCGGCGCGTTGGACGGTCCCGCGGCCGGATCGAATTCGAGCCCGGTCTCGCGCTCGCCCATCAGTTCGAGCCACTGCTCGGCGTCTACCCGGCGCCAGTCGTGCGCGAAGACGCCGCGCCGGGCGCCTCCCTGGTCGAAATCCGCCTCTGTCGCGCGCTGGTAGTCGATATAGGACATCAACGGAGCGGCGGCATCGGCGTCCGGGAAGAGCGCGATGAAGTCCCAGCTCAGCCGCGGGCGGCTGAGCGCGTGATACGGCTGGACCACGCTTGCGAGGTTCTGCGTCGGTGAGGCCTCCCCGTAGCGCTCGTCGTCGACCAGGAAACGGGCCGCGAACACCTCCTCGCCGGGGCGGGGTGCGCTGTTTTGCAGCGCGAACTCCCACATCGAGGCGGCACCGGGGTCCGCGGCGAGGTCACCGGCATCGGCTTCGTGCAGGGCAATGTGGGCGATGAAGCCGAGGGGCTGCTCGCTTCCCATCCGCGCGACAACGAACCCCTGCGGCTGGCGATTCATCCAGTGCTCCGCGATCGCCGCCGCCTCTCCTCCTTCGTGCCGCTCGACCATCGCGAGCAGCACGTCGCGGTCCGCCCGGCGCAACTCGTCGGCGTAGACCCGGTTGAAGGTCTCCCAGTCCCAGTACGAGCTGACCAGCGGGTTGGTGCGGTGCAGGAAGACGGTCTCCGAGACGGCCTGGCGCAGCGCCGGCCCCTCGCTGACCGCGATCCTCGCGATCAGGTGCGAGCGAACCCGCTGGTGTAGGTCGACGAACGAGGCCCGGTCGCGCCACCTGAGCTCGGCGTCGATCACGTCGCGGGCCAGGTCGTGCGGGAAAAGGCCGTGCGGTCCCTGCTCGACGAACGAGAGGGATCGGAGCCAGGCGAAGAGCTCCCCCGTGTCGGCGCCCGCCCCGGGCAGTGCCGCCCGCAGCAGCGTCTCGGTGGTGAACTGCGCCCGGGAGGCGGTCTGCAGCGCGTCCTTGTGCCGTTCGGAAGGAACATCCGCGGCGAAGCGCTTCACCAGTGGCGCCAGCACGTCGGGCGTTTCGGCGAGGTCGCGCGGTTCGGGGGCGGTGTCGGGGTCCGCCTGTGAGAGCACGTCGACGAACAGAGCCAGGGCCAGCGGGTGTCCGTGGGTCAGCTTAAGGGCCCTCTCGTGCAGCTCGGCGGGCACGCCCGCGAGTTCCAGGAAGGCGACCGTTTCGCTGCGTTCCAGATTTCGCAGCGCGATCGGGTGGATCGCCGAACTCCACCCGGGATCGGCGAGCCAACCTTCGTCCGGCGGCCGGCGGCCGGCGAGCACGATCACGGAGTCGGCTGGGAGGCTGGGAAGGAAGGAGGTCCGCAGCCAGGCGTCAAGGCCCGCTATCGACTCGTGGGTATCGAGCAGAAGGGCCCGCCGAGGCCCTTGGGCGAGCGAGGTCTCGATCTCCTCGCCCTCACCGAGCCCGAGGGCCTGCCCGAGCGCCGAGGCGAACCCTGCCGGCGACGGTTCCACCGCCCGCAGGTCGAGACGTACCGGTGCGAGCCCCTCCCCTTCGGCCACGTCGGCGAACGCTTCGAGCAGAGCGGACTTCCCAATCCCGCCCGGTCCGTGGACGAAGTAGAAGACGAAGTCCCGCCCCGCACCGCTCAGTGAGCTTCGAAACGATTCGATCTCGGTTCGACGCCCGACGAATCGATTTCGCCGAGCCTGCCCGAGCCTGTCGCCGACGGTCGGCTGTCTAGCGGCCCGTGACGCCCGGTTGGCCATCGAGCACCAGCCTAGCGCGCTCCGTGACCCGCTCGTAGACTCGACGTACTTGGCCCGCGTCTGCTCGATCACGTCGGCCGGGAGCTCCGGCGCCGTTGGGCTCAGACGGGGATCGGCGTGGAAGGGGCGCGGACGATGTGCTCGCGCGCGGCCGCCACGCCGTCTTCGTCGGCCATCCGCCGTGCGACCTCCTGTGCCCGTTCGTGCACACCGGCATCCAGGATCCGCTGCAGCCCGCGGTACAGCCGCCGCGCGTCGAGCTTCTTGAAGGGGATCGTGTCCCCGATCCCAAGCGCACGGCAGCGCGCCCCCCAGAACGGCTGATCGGCGAGCACGGAGCAGACGAGGGTGGGGATGCCGGCTCGGATGCTGGCAGCCGTCGTGCCTGCGCCGCCGTGATGTACGGCGGCGGCGCAGCGCGGCAACAGGCTCTGATGGTCGATCGCGTCGACCACGTAGAGGTTCTCGTCTCCGGCGCTCGCCAGCTCGCTCCACCCGGCGCCGACGATCGCGCGCACTCCGAGCTCGGTCGAGACCTTCTGGATCGTCGCCAGCATCGCGTGCTCGTCGAGCACGGGCATGCTGCCGAAGCCGAAGAAGACCGGCGGCGGCCCTGCCGCCAACCAGGCCTCCAGCTCATCCGGAATGCCAGACTCGCCGAGCCGGGCGCGCAGCTCCGGCCACGGCTCGAGAAAGCCCGCCGGGCGCAGTGCCGGCGACCAGTCGGCGGGCGCTGGAAATAGAGCCTGGCTGTATCCGAGCAGGCAGGGCGCGCCGGCGCCGAGCCCGCGCCGCCAGCGCGACCAGCTCGGTGGCGCCAGCCCCAGTTCCTCGTGCAGGCTCGCGAGGTCGTCGCGCTGCGACCGGTAGAAGACGCCGAAGGCGGCGTCGTGACTGAGCCGCTTCAGCGGCCCGATCCTCCGCTGCGTGAGCAGCGGTGACATGTAGGCCCGCGACGGGGCTATCGGGCAGAGGTGAAGCGGTACCAGCGGAATTCCGTTGGCCTCGGCTACGGCTTCGCAGCGGCCGACAGTGAGGATGCCGCATACGAGCATGTCGGCCTCGCGGCCGGCCTCGACCAGCACCCGCCGGTTCGCCTCCCAGTAGGGCCGTTCGACGCTCTCTACCCAGCGAAAGAACGGCCCCAGGCGCCCGTCGGCGAGCATCCGCTGACCGCTTTCCGCGCCGAGCAGCTCCTGCGCGTCAAGCGGGAACGGCCGGTAGGCGAGCCCGGCCGCCTGGACCATCTCCTCGCCGTTGAGCGGAGCGACCACCTCGACATCCTCGCCGGCGTCGGCCAGCGCCCTGCCGAGGCAGACGAAGGGCTGTACGTCGCCCCGCGACCCGGAGACCACCAGCGCGATCTTCATGCCCGCCAGGGTCGCCCGTCGGGGTGCTCACCCGCCAGGCCATTTGCTGCTCATTTGTTCGCCCGACCAGGCCGCGAACCCGTAGAGCTTGCGCTGTCAGAGCCGCTCCGCGGCGCCAGTCGTGTGCGAAGACGGCCCGCCGGGGGGCCTTCCACCTCGAAATCTGCGTCCCTCGCCCGGTGGTAGTCGATGTCGTCAACCAGGAAGCGCGCGGTCCTCACCTGTTCGCCCGGCCGCGGGCCGGGCCCGTGGATGAAGAAGAGCCAGAAGTCAGGCTCCGGTGCCTTGATCGCCGCGCGGAACCGCTCGATCTGCGCTTCGCCGACCGCGAGAAGCGTCGGCTAGAAGCTGCGCTCCGTGATCCGCTCGTAGGCCTCGACGTACTTGGCCCGCGTCTGCTCGATCACGTCGGCCGGCAGCTCCGGCGCCGGCGGCTTCTTGTCCCAGCCGGCCTGCGTCGCCCAGTCGCGCACGAACTGCTTGTCGAAGGAGGGTTGCGTCTTGCCCGGCTCGTAGCGGTCGGCGGGCCAGAAGCGCGAGGAGTCCGGGGTCAGCACCTCGTCGGCGAGGACGATCTCGGCGCCGGCGTGGCGGCCGAACTCGAACTTGGTGTCGGCGAGGATGATCCCGCGCTCGGCCGCGTGCTCGGCGCCGCGCCGGTAGACCTCGATCGAGATCCGCCGCAGCTCCTCCATCAGGGCCCTGTCGCCGACGAGGTCCGCCGCCCGCTCGAAGTCGACGTTCTCGTCGTGGTCACCGATCTCCGCCTTGGTCGCCGGAGTGAAGATCGGCTCGGGCAGCTCGTCGGACTCGAGCAAGCCTGACGGCAGCTCGATCCCGCAGACCGCGCCGCCTTCCTTGTATTCCTTCCAGCCCGAGCCGGAGAGGTAGCCGCGCACGACGCACTCGACCGGGTACATCTCCAACCGCCGCACCCGCATCGCTCGTTCGGCGACCTCCTCCGGCACGTCGGCGGAGAGAAAGTGGTTGGGGACGATGTCGCCGCTCAGCTCGAACCAGAATTCGGAGATCCGGTTGAGCACCTTGCCCTTGTCGGTGACCGGCGTCGGCATCACCACGTCGTAGATCGAGATCCGGTCGGAGGCGACCATCAGCAGGTCGTCCTCCCACTCATAGATCTCGCGCACCTTGCCCGAGGAGTGGAGCTTGAGGTCGGCGACGGCGGTCATCCGGCGCGATGCTAGCTGGCGACGGACGCCGCTGCCCCGGGGGGACACCCCAACCCCTCTTTAATCTGCGTCTGCGAGGCTTCGCTGATGCTGCCGCCTGAACCGGATTACTCGCCGTTGTCGCAGACCTTGCGCTGGAGCTTCAGGCCGTTGCCGTTCATGCAGGAGTGTCGCGAGAGGTATGGAGACAGCTTCAGCGTGAAGTTCCTCAGCTTCGAGCGGCCGATGGTGATGATCTCCGATCCGGCGGCGATCAAGGCGCTCTACACGGAGCGTGCGCATGGTCTGCCCCCGGGCCGCGAGGTGGTGCTGACGCCGGTCGTCGGGCCTCATTCAGTGCTGGTGATCGAGGGCGCCGACCATCTCGCGCATCGCAGGCTGATGCTGCCGGCGTTCCATGGCGAGCGGATGCTGTCCTACGAGCCGATCGTCAACGAGATCGTCGATGCCGAGATCGATTCCTGGCCGCTTGGCGTTGAGTTCGGGATCCATCGCCATATGCAGGCGATGACGCTGGAGGTGATCCTGCGTGTTGTCTTTGGAGTCGCGGAGGGGCCCCGCCTCGAGCGGCTGCGCGTTCTGCTGACCAAGGTGCTGGAGGAAACCGCCTCTCCGTTCACGCAGCTGATCGGCCTTGCGGCTCGTCGCTTCGGGGGCCGGGGCCCGTGGGCCAGATTCGAGGGCCAGCTCAAGGCGGTTGACGATCTGCTTTACGCCGAGATTGCCGAGCGCCGCGCCGAAGGCGACTTCGAGGAGCGCGACGACATCCTCTCGCAACTGATGCAGGCTCGTTTCGAGGATGGCGAGCCGATGAGCGACACCGACCTGCGTGACCAGCTGATGACGCTGCTGCTGGCCGGCCATGAGACGACCGCGACCGCGCTCGCCTGGACCTTCGACCTGCTGTTGCGCCACCCGCGCGAGCTGGCGCGGCTGCGGGACTCGCTCGAGGCGGGCGAGGACGAGTACCTGCGGGCGACGATCAGCGAGTCGCTGCGGTTGCGCCCGGTGGTGCCGCTGGCCGGGCGTCGGCTCAACACCGAGCTCGAGGCCGACGGCCTGACTCTGCCGGCGGGCACCGACGTCACGCCGGCTATCTGGCTCGCCCACACCCGCGCCGACGCCTATCCCGAGCCCTTCGCCTTCCGGCCCCAGCGCTTCATCGAGGACCCGCCGGACACTTACGCCTGGGTGCCCTTCGGGGGAGGCGTGAGGCGCTGCCTCGGCGCCGCCTTCGCCGAGTTCGAGATGCGCATCGTCCTGCGCGAGGTCCTCGGTCGCTGCGAGTTGCACAAGGCCGACCCCCGGCCGGAGAAGATCGGCCGCCGCAACATCACCCTCTCGCCCAAGGACGGCACCCCGGTCGTCCTCACCGCGCGCCACCCGGCCCGCGAGTTGGCTGCGGCCTAGACCCCACCACCGCCGGCGTTCGCCCCCGAGCCGGAGACCGCCCCGCCGTCGTCGAGGGGCCTACGGCAGTGCCGCGAGCGCCTCGGCGGCGGCGCGTTCGCCGGACTGCACTGCGCCGTCCATGTAGCCGCTCCACTCGGTCGCGGTCTCGGAACCGGCCCAGTGAAGCGGGCCGATCGGGGCGCGCAGCGCCTCGCCGTATTCGGTCCAGCCGCCGGTTGTCATCAGGCAGCCGTAGCAGCCCCGCGTCCACTCCTCCTCGGCCCAGACCCGCTCGATGAAGCGCTCGGGCCGCGCTGCGCGCTCGCCAAATAGGCGGCCGTGGCCGGCGAGGATCGCCTCGCGGCGCTCCGCCGCCGGACGGGCTCCCCAATCGCGCGCAAGGCGGCCCTCGAGGAAGCCGAGCAGGACGCCCGGGCTGCCGTCGGGGGGCGAGTTGTCGAAGACGACGCGGGCCGGGTTGGCGTCGGTGGCGGCCTGGCCGGAGAGCCCCTGCTCGCGCCAGAACGGCTCGTCGTAGATCGCCATCGTCTTGATCACCGTGCCCTGCGGCATCCGCTGGGTGAGCTGGTCGCGCCGGGCCGGCAACGGCCGGTCGTAGGCGATCCGCCCGGCCAGCGTCGGCGGCAGGGCGACGATCGCCCGGCGGGCGCGCACCTGTAGGCCGCCCGCTTCGCCGCCCGGTCCATCGGCCTCGATCGTGACGCCGCCCTCGCCGTGGGCGATTCGCCGCACCGGGGCGCCCAGCCGCAGGCGCTCTCCCCCGAGCTGCTCGGCCATCAGCAGCGGGATCCGCTGCGAGCCGCCGTGGAAGCGGTCCTGCTGGGCGCCGCCGCCGGTGCCGACGAGGCTGTTGAAGCCGCTGCCCGAGCGGGTGTAGAAGAGCACGTGCAGCAGCGAGACGTCAGCGGGCTCGGCGGCCCAGACCGCCTCTGTCGCCAGCTCGAACAGTGTGCGGGCCGCCGCCGTGCGGGTGTTGCGCCGGATCCAGGTGGCGAAGGTCTGGCCGTCCCAGCGCCGCGCCTTCGGCGCCGCCCACGGTTGCGCCAGCGGCACCCGCCGCGCCATTCGGTCGAGCCGCGCCCGGGCGATTTCGAACTCTGCCAGCGCCGCCGGTGAGATCGCCTTGGAGAGCTCGCGCACGAGGCCGAGGCGAGCATCGGTGATCGCGCCGGTGTAGGCGGCGCGGCGGCCACCGATCTCGATCAGGTGGCGGCCGTCGTCGTAGGTGGGGAAGGTCTCGACGCCGAGCTCGACGGCGAGGGCCGCGATCCGGTCCTGCGTCGGGCCGATCCACTGGCCGCCGATCTCGACGATTTTGCCGTCGCCGATCTCTTCGTTGAGGACCCGACCGCCAACCCGCTCGCGCGCCTCGAGCACCAGCGGCTGCGATCCGGCGGATAGGACCCGCCGCGCCGCGACCAGGCCGGCGAGGCCGGCGCCCACGATCGCGACATCGGCTTCCAGCCGCTCGGGCACCGTCGCCTCAGTCCCGCAGCGCTTCCAGGCGCTCGAAGATCGCCGGAACGTGGCCGAGGTAGGCGCTGTGGTCGAAGATCGCGTCGAGGTCGAGCTCGGGAGCCGCCTCGCCGAGCAGCTCGCGGAAGTGGGTGCCGCTGTCCCAGGCGCGCTGGGCGTTCTCCTGGACGACCCGGTAGGCGTCGTCGCGGGTCAGCCCCGACTCGACCAGGGCGGTCAGCGCGCGCTGGCTGAACAGGGCGCCGTGGGTCAGCTCGAGATTCTCCCTCATGCGCTCAGCGCGGACCGTCATCTCCGCTGCGACGCCGGTCGCCAGGCTGAGCATGTAGTCGAGGCCGATCGTCGCGTCGGGCAGGATCACCCGCTCGGCGCCGGAGTGCGAGATGTCGCGCTCGTGCCAGAGGGCGATGTTCTCCAGGCCGGTCTGGGCGTAGCCGCGCAGCACCCGGGCGAGGCCGGTGATCCGCTCGGTGCGGATCGGGTTGCGCTTGTGCGGCATCGCCGAGGAGCCCTTCTGCCCGGCGCCGAACGGCTCCTCCACCTCGCGCACCTCGGTGCGTTGCAGGTTGCGGACCTCGGTCGCGAAGCGCTCCAGCCCGGCGCCGGCGATCGCGATGCCCGAGGTCAGCTCGGCGTGGCGGTCACGGGGCACGACCTGTGTTGCGACATCCTCGCGCTGCAGTCCGAGCCGCTCCATCACCCGCGCCTCGACCGCCGGCGGCACGGAGGCGTAGGTGCCGACCGCACCGGAGAGCTTGCCGAAGCGCAGCTGCTCGAAGGCGTGCTCGAGCCGGGCCAGGTTGCGGTCGGCCTCGAAGGCGAAGCCGGCGAGCCGCAGGCCGAAGGTCGTCGGCTCGGCGTGGACGCCGTGGGTGCGGCCGACGCAAAGCGTCTCGCGCTGCTCCAGCGCCCGCTCGATCAGCGCGTCGCGGTAGGCGCGCGCCGAGGCGAGCACGATCTCGCCGGCCTGGCGCAGCTGCAGCGCCAACGCCGTGTCGAGCACGTCGGAGGAGGTGAGCCCGTAGTGGATCCAGCGCCCGTGCTCGCCGACCGACTGTGCGACGACGTCGACGAAGGCAGCGACGTCATGGTCGGTCACCCGCTCGCGCTCGTTTACCGCCTCGACCGTGAAGGCTGCGTTCGCGCGTGCCGCCGCGGCCGCCTCGGCCGGGACGACCCCCTCTTCGGCCCAGGCCTCGGTCGCCGCCAGCTCGACCTCGAGCCAGCACTCGAGCTTGCGCTGCTGAGACCAGACCTCGCCGATCTCCTTGCGGGTGTACCTACCGATCATTGGAGGAATCCAAGGTAATACCCATCACGTCAGCAGTTGATTATTCGAACCGCCAACAGCCCGGCGTTCTTCGCTCCGTCGACCGCCACGCAGGCGACCGGCACTCCGGGCGGCATCTGCACCGCCGAGAGCAGCGCGTCGAGCCCTCCGAGGCTCTTGCCGAGAATCGGCACGCCGATCACGGGCAGGTCGGTGTGGGCGGCGGCGACGCCGGGCAGCGCCGCCGACATCCCGGCCCCGGCGATGATCGCCCGCAGTCCGCGCATGCGCGCGTTCTGGCAGTACTCGCGCACCTTCTCCGGGTCGCGGTGGGCGCTCATCACGCGCACCTCGTAGCGAATGCCGGCCTCGTGCAGGGCGGCGCCGGCGGGCTGCATCTTGGGCTTGTCGTTCTTCGAGCCCATGATGATCCCGACGTGGGGCTCGTCGACCTCGATCTCCTCGAAGGCCTCCTCGACCGCTGGCATCGCGGTCGCTCCGCTGGGCTGCGGCTCCTCTGAGATCTCGCTCATCGTTTCCTCTCTGGGTCTGGGTTCTTCACGTCAGCTGGGCACCCGCTCGACCGCGCGGGCGGCGATGTCGGAGCGGATCTGCATTCCCTCGAACGAGATCCGACCGGCTGCATCGTACGCCCGATCGCGCGCTGCGGCCGGCGTCGGCCCGAGCGCGGTGACGTTGAGGACCCGGCCGCCGGCGGTGACGATCTCGCCCTCGCGCGCCGCAGTGCCGGCGTGGGTCAGCTCGGCGAGCTCGGCGGCGGCCGCGAGGCCCTCGATGACGTCGCCCTTCGAGGAGGACTCCGGGTAGCCGCCCGAGGCCAGCACCACGGTCACCGCCCAGTCGGAGCCAAATTCCGCCTCGACTCCGGCGAGGCCCCCCGGCTCGCGCGCCGCGAGGCAGAGCTCGAGCAGGTCGGAGCGCAGCCGCGGCAGCACGGCCTGCGTCTCGGGGTCGCCGAAGCGGGTGTTGAACTCGAGCACCTTCGGCCCCTCGGGCCCGACCATCAGACCGGCGTAGAGGACGCCGTGGAAGGGCGCGCCGCGCGCCGCCATCGCGGCGACGACCGGCCGGTGCACCGAGTCGACGATCGCGGCGACCTCGTCCGGGCCGAAGCCCGGCACCGGTGAGTAGCTGCCCATGCCGCCGGTGTTCGGCCCCTCGTCGCCGTCGAAGATCCGCTTGTAGTCCTGCGCCGGCGCCAGCGGCACGACGTTCTCGCCGTCGCAGAGGGCGAGCAGCGAGAGCTCTTCGCCGGGCAGGAAGTCCTCCGACACGACCGCGGTCCCGCCGAAGCGCCGCTCGCCGAAGAAGACCTCGATCGCCGTCCGCGCCTCGCCCTCGTCGGCACAGACGATCACGCCCTTGCCGGCGGCGAGGCCGTCGGCCTTGAGCACCGTCGGATAGGTGGCGCCGGCGAGCTGCTCGAGCGCCTGCTCGCGAGTGCGCAGCAGCACGTGGGCCGCGGTCGGCACGCCGGCCTCCTCCATCAGCTCCTTGGCGAAGGCCTTCGAGCCCTCCAGCTCGGCCGCCGCGGCGCGCGGTCCGAAGGTGGCGATCCCAGCACCCTCCAGCGCGTCGACCAGACCCGCGACCAGCGGCGCCTCGGGCCCGACGACGACGAGGTCGACGTCGCGCTCGCGGGCTGCTGCGACGATCGCAGGCGCGTCCTCGGCACCAACGTCCGGGAGGCACTCCGCATCGGCCGCGATCCCCGCGTTGCCGGGCGCGCAGAGCAGCTCGGGCGCCCGCGGCGAGCGCGCGAGTGCCCGCACGATTGCGTGCTCGCGCCCGCCGCCGCCCACGACCAGCACGCGCATCAAGCCGCCCCCGGACGCGGGAGCGAATGCCTGTCCATATCTGATTCTTCAGGCATTCGCGGGAGCAGAGGAGGCGGCGCCTTCTTAGAGGGAGTCCGACAGCACGTCGGCCGGCATCGCCGCCAAGGTCTGGCTCGTCATCGTCCCGCGCGACCCCAGCTCCACAGACACCTTGGCCATCGTCTTCTCGTCAGGCGCCTCGACGATCGTGACGAAGTCGTATTGCCCCAGGGTTGCGTACTGAGCCTGAACCTTCGCCCCGATCTGTTCGACCTCCTTGTTGACCTCGGAGACCCGCCCGGGGTTGTTCTTGAGCGTCCGCACGCCCTCTGGCGTGAGATTGGTCAGCATCACGTAAGTCGGCATTGCCTCTCCTCTCGACGGTTGAATACAAGATAGTCGTCGACGGGGAAAGTCGGGGCGGGCGAGACGCCGCCAAGATCGTCCGGCCAGGCTTTACCCGTCGTAGCCCGCGTGGACGTGATCGCAATGGTCCGCGCGAGCAAACGCCGGGCCGGGACCATCAACGTCGAAGCAGTAGATCAGCTCGGTCGGCATCGCCGGTGAGGGGAGCTGGGAGAGGGTCGCTGCCAGCGCCGCGCAGGGGGCGCTCGGAGCGGTGTCGGTGCAGGAGACACCGTCGACCGCGGCGATGTCCATCGCGCGACCGTAGTAGTGGTTGGAAACGCCGCCGTCGACCGTGTACATGGAGTGGTCGGAGCGCAGCGAGGAGATCGTCACCTGGTGCGACTGGGTGATCGCGCCGAGCAGGCCGACGATGCGCGGGTCGATCGCGCCCGTCTCCAGGTCCTGCTGCTCGAGCTCGTTGGAAAGCGTCAGGTTGTCCCAGTTGATCGGCGCCAGCACCGCGTTGGGCAGCGAGAGCGCCCAGTCGACCTTGCTCACCTTGCACTTGCCCTCGATCCGGTCGGCCTCGCCGAGCACCGCGTCGACGTACCATTTGGCGTGGTTGTGCTCGAACAGGCCGGCATTGAGGCCGCCCTGCGACCAGATCAATCGCGCCAGCGCCGCGGCGGAGTCGGCGGGATCCTCGCGGCGGATGCGGCCGTCGCCGTTGCCGTCGACCGCGTAGCGGCGCCACTCCTCGCCGACCAGGCCAAAGGCGCCGTGCTTGCGCAGTTCGGCTTTTGACATGCCGCGACCGAAGTCGGACTCCAAGCGCGCCACGGCGGCCAGCGCCCAGACGCCGCGGCGGCCGAGGTCGTAGCGGGCGGCGGCTTTCTCGAAGGCGTCGAGGTAGGTGGCCGGCACCCGTTTGCGCCAGACCTTTGCAGGCGTGCAGCTCAGCACCTTCAGCTTCGGCGTCACCTCGAAGAGACCCGCCGCGGCGCCGTTCAGCTGGCCGTAGCACTGGGCGTTGGCGAGCACCTCGGCGACGTACCAGTCGGCGTGGTTGTAGGCGAAGACGGCGGTGTACCAGTCGGCCGGGGCGCCGGAAGCGCGCAGGTAGTTGGCGGCGGCGTGGATCGCGTCCTCGGGGTCGTAGGGGTCCTTGACTCCGTCGCCGTTGGCGTCGACGCCGTAGCCGGCCCAGGTCGCGGGCATGAACTGCATCCAGCCGACCGCGCCGGCCGAGGAGACGTTGAGGTTGGTGCCGAAGGCGGTCTCGATGCCGTTGATCGCGGCGAGCACGGCCGCTCCCTGTGGCCCCAGGCCGTAGGCGGTGGCGGCGCGCTGGTAGATCGGCACCAGCACCGCCGGCACCCCGGAGGGAGCGCAGCTGGAGCCGGGCAGCAGTGGCACGGAGAAGGAGGGGGGGGCAGGCACGGGCGCGCCGCCGGCGCCTTCTTCGGATTCGGTGTCTTCGGTCGCCTGGGCCTTGGGCTTGGCCGCGACGCCGCCGCCCTGCTTCTGCTTCTGCTCGGGTTTCGATTCGGGTTTGGATTCCGGTTCAGGAGCCGCCAGCGTGTCGCCTCGCTGCACCGAGGGCTGCGGCGCCGGCGCTTCGGTCTGGCTCGCCGCGGTTCCATCGGCCTTCGCTTCCGCGGTCGCGGGCTCGACGGGGTCCTCGGCGAACGCGGCCGGCGCCGCGAAAACGAGCGCCAGTGCGAGCACCGCCGAGATTGCGGCCAGTCGCCGCCTCATCCGCGGACGTCCGTGACGAGCCACTGGCCCCTCTTCTTGTTCAGCTCGAGCCGCAGCTCGCTGGTCAGGCCGACCCGCAGCAGCGAGGCGCTGACCGTGTAGGCCTTGCCGGCGCGCGGGCCGGGGACGAGGTTGAGGACCTTCGCCTTCGGTACCCCGCCCTCGCTCGGCTGCCGCGGCGGGCGCTTGCTCAGCGCCTCGGCCAGCCGCGGCGCCGCGGTCTCGGCGAAGACCGCCTTCGCCCGCGCCGGCCGCTCGCCGACCTCATAGAAGACGAAAGCCTCGGAGAAGCGGCGCGCGACCTTCATCGCCGCCGGGCCGGCGGGCACCGGTTTCCTACTCGAGCTCGAGGCGGTCGCCGCCTTCGAATCGGTTTCGACGCCGTCCGCGGCAGCAAGTTCGTCGCTGCCGTCGCCGGCGGCCTTCTCGCCGCTGCCGTCGGACTTGGCGCCGCCGACGCTCTTGCCGACGTCGAATCTCGGCGGGGCGCCCTGCAGCACCGGGCCGGACGGCTCATCCGCCGCCTGCGGTTGTGGGCCGGAAGTCTCGATCGCGACCCGGGCCGGCGCAACGACCCGCTCGCGCGCGGGCTCGCTCCCGCCCGGCAGCAGCAACACGCCGGCCAGCACCGCGGCGGCGGCGGCGATCGCCAGCGCGCCGGCGCCGGCGTTGCGGCCCGCCGGGGCCCAGCCGGCGAAGCGCTCCTGCAGCGGCCAGATCACGACCCGCTCGCTCGCCCAAATCGCCCGCTCGAACGGCCAACGGACCCGGTCGGAGGCAGCGAGCAGGGCGCGCCTGATGCGCCCCCGCGGATCGCCGTTGATATGCCGTTCTCTCAGCATCTGTTTGAAGCCCACACAAGCTTACGTCGGAATCCGCTCCCCGTTCCTGAAGTCCGCCAGATGGATTGCGTATCCCAATAACCGCCCAGGCACTGCTTAGCAGCGGTGTTTCAACGTTTTCTAAGCGGCAGCCGCGCTCTCGCCGGCCTTCTCGAAGGCCAGCTCGCCGTCGGCGGCGTCGACCCGGACCGTGTCGCCCTCGCTGAACTCGCCCTCGAGCAGCATCAGCGCCAGCTTGTCGACCAGCTGCTTCTGGATCACCCGCTTCAGCGGCCGCGCGCCGTAGGTCGGGTCGTAGCCGAGGTTGCCGAGCAGGGTGCGGGCGTCGTCCGTCAGCTCGATCTCGATCCCGCGCTCACGCACCCGCCCGGCGAGCTGCTCGACCTGCAGCTCGACGATGCGGCCGATGTCGGCCTTGGAGAGGCGGTGGAAGATCACCGTGTCGTCGACCCGGTTGAGGAACTCGGGCTTGAAGGTGGACTCGAGAACGGATTCCACTTTCTCGCGGACCCCCTCCCAGTCCGCCGCCCCCGGACGCGGGAGCGAGTCCCGGTCCATATCTGATTCTCCGGGGCTCGCGGAAGCAGTGGAGGCGGCGGCGATGTATTCGCTGCCGACGTTCGAGGTCATGATCAGGACCGTGTTGGCGAAGCTGACCGTGCGGCCCTGGCCGTCGGTGAGGCGGCCGTCGTCCATCAGCTGCAGCAGCGTGTTGAAGACGTCGGGGTGGGCCTTCTCGATCTCGTCGAGCAGGACGACCGCGTAGGGCCGTCGTCGCACCGCCTCGGTCAGCTGCCCCCCCTCCTCGTAGCCGACGTACCCCGGGGGTGCGCCGATCAGCCGCGCGACGGTGTGCTTCTCCATGTACTCGGACATGTCGAGCCGCACGATCGCCTGCTCGGAGTCGAACATGAACTCGGCCAGTGCCTTGGCCAGCTCGGTCTTGCCGACCCCGGTCGGGCCGAGGAAGAGGAAGGAACCGATCGGCTGGTCGGGGTCGGAGAGCCCGGCGCGCGAGCGGCGCAGCGCGTTGGAGACGGCTTCGATCGCCTCGTCCTGGCCGATCACCCGCTCGTGCAGGCGGCTCTCCATCTGGATCAGCTTCTCGACCTCGCCCTCGATCAGGCGGCTGACCGGGATCCCGGTCCATTTGGCGACGACCTGGGCGACGTCCTCCTCGGTCACCTCCTCGGTCAGCAGCGAGCCGCCGCCGACGTGCAGCTCGGCCAGCTTCTGCTCCTGCTCGGCGAGCGTCTTCTCCAGCTCGGGGATCTCGCCGTAGCGCAGCTTCGCCGCGCTCTCGAGGTCGGCGTCGCGCTCGGCCCGCTCGGCCTCGCGGCCGGCCCCCTCGAGTCGCGCCTTCGCCGCCTTGATCGCCTCGATCGCCTCCTTCTCGTTCTGCCAGCGCGCCGTCATCTCGGCCGAGCCCTCGCGCAGCTCAGCCAGCTCGGCCTCGAGCGCCTCCAACCGCGCCTTCGAGGCGTCGTCGCTCTCCTTCTTCAGCGCCTCGCGCTCGATCTCGAGCTGCTGGCCGCGGCGCTCGACCTCGTCGATCTCGGTCGGCATCGAGTCGATCTCGATCTTCAGCCGCGAGGCTGCCTCGTCGATCAGGTCGATCGCCTTGTCGGGCAGGAAGCGGTCGGCGATGTAGCGCTCCGAGAGGGTCGCGGCGGCGACGATCGCCGAGTCGGAGATGCGCACGCCGTGATGGACCTCGTAGCGCTCCTTCAGCCCGCGCAGGATCGCGATCGTGTCGTTCATATCGGGCTCGCCGACGAGCACCGGCTGGAAGCGCCGCTCCAGCGCCGCGTCCTTCTCGATGTGCTTGCGGTACTCGTCGAGGGTGGTCGCGCCGACCGCGCGCAGCTCGCCCCGGGCCAGCATCGGCTTCAAGAGGTTGGCGGCGTCGACCGCGCCTTCGGCGGCGCCGGCGCCGACGATCGTGTGCAGCTCGTCGAGGAAGAGGACGATTTGTCCCTCCGCCTCCTGCACCTCCGAGAGCACCGCTTTCAGCCGCTCCTCGAACTCGCCGCGGTATTTGGAGCCGGCCAGCAGCGAGCCGATGTCGAGCGCGATCACGCGCCGGTCGCGCAGGCTCTCGGGCACGTCGCCGGCGACGATCCGCTGCGCCAGGCCCTCGACGATCGCGGTCTTGCCGACGCCGGGGTCACCGATCAGCACCGGGTTGTTCTTGGTCCGCCGCGAGAGCACCTGGATCACGCGGCGAATCTCCTCGTCGCGCCCGATCACCGGGTCGAGCTTGCCGCTCTCAGCCTCGGCGGTCAGGTCGCGGCCGAATTTCTCCAGCGCCTGCGCCGTCGTCTCCGGTTCGGGCGAGGTGACCCGCTGCGGGCGCACCTCGCCGATCGCTTTCTCCAGCGCCGCGGCATCGGGAAGCAGCTCGGACACGCCCGAGCCCGAGTCGGTCAGCGCCAGCAGCAGATGGTCGGTCGAGATGTACTCGTCGCCGAGCTTGCCCATCTCGCGCTCGGCCCCCTGCAGCACGGCTAGGAAGGCCGCGGAGGGCCGCACCTCGGGCTGCTCGTCGCCGCTCAGCTTCGGCAGCGCTTCGATCGCCTCGTTGGCACCCGCTCCGGCCGCCGCCGGGTCGGCGCCGGCCTTGCGCAGGATCGGCGCAACCAGGCCGTCTTCCTGCTGAACGAGGGCAAGCAGCAGGTGGGCCGGAGCGACCTCGCTGTTGCGCCGCGTCGCAGCGAGCTGCTGCGCGGCGGCGACCGCTTCCTGGGATTTGACGGTGAACCGGTCTGGCTGCATCAGATTCCTTCCCTCGACATTCGGCGTTCGAGCTCGGCAGCGTGGCGGCGCATGCGCTCGAGCTTGGCCTTCATCCGCTCGACTTCGGCTTCCATCTCCAAGACGATTTCGACCCCGCTGAGGTTGAGGCCGTTCGAGGTCAGGTGCTGGATGTGGCGCAGCCGCTCGACGTCGCGCTGCGAGTACAGGCGCGTGTTCTTCGGCGAGCGCTGCGGCTCAATCAGTCCCCGCGTCTCGTACATGCGCAGGGTCTGCGGGTGCATGTGGGCGAGCCCGGCGGCGACCGAGATCATGAAGACGCCCTGTTCGTCGTCGACCGAGATCTCGATCCGTTCGCGTCGGGCCTCGCTCACCGTGCCGCCCTCTTCAGCAGCTCGGCGCGCGGGTCGGCGCCGTTGAGCTTCTCGGCCAGCTCGTCGACCGCGGCGCTCTGCTCCTCGCTCAGCTCCTTCGGCAGCTCGATTTCGAGTCGGTAACGGATGTCGCCGCGCCCCTTGCCGCCGGGCTTCGGCGCACCCTCACCGCGCAGGCGCTGGATCGTGCCGTGCCTGGTCCCGGCCGACACCTTGATCTTCTTCGTTCCCTCCAGCGTCGGCACCTCGATCGTCGCCCCGCGCAGCGCCTCAACCACGCTGATCGGCACCGTCACCTCAAGGTTGCCGCCGTCGAGCCGCTTGAACACGGGCGAGGGCATCACCCGGGTGACCACGTAGAGGTCGCCGGGCGGGCCGCCTTCGGGCCCGGGCTCGCCTTTGCCGGCGAGGCGGATGCGCGCGCCGTTCTTGACCCCGGCGGGGATCTTCGCCTTGTAGCGCTTTCCCGCCGCTCCGGCGACGGTCACCTGGGTGCCGTCGAGCGCCTGCCTGAAGCTCAGCGGGACTTCGGTTTCGAGGTCGCGGCCGGGCTGTGGCGGGAAGCCGCGCGGGCCGCCCCCGCCGGCCCCCGCCGCGGCCGAACATCGAGGAGAGCAGGTCGCCGATGTCGACGAAGCCGCCGCTGCCGGCCGGGCCCGCGGTGAACGGGTTGTGACCACCCTCGCCGCCGAATCCTCCGAACGCCGGCCCGCCGCGCGTCGTACTGCTCGCGCTTCTCGGGGTTCGAGAGCGTGTCGTAGGCGCTCTGGATCTCTTTGAACTTCTCCTCGGCCGCGGGATCGTCGGGGTTGCGGTCCGGGTGGTACTTGCGGGCCAGCTTGCGGTGGGCCTTCTTGAGCTCGTCCTCGCTCGCCCCTTTCGAGACGCCAAGGACCTTGTAGAGGTCGTCAGCCAGAGCGCCCTTCTACTCCGCCACCACGACGCGGGCCGGCCGGATCAGCTGCTCGCCCAGCCGGTAGCCCTTCTGCATCGTCTCGACGACCACGCCCGACTCGACCCCCTCGGCCGGCTGCGCCGAGAGCGCCTCGTGCGAGTTCGGATCGAACCTCTCCCCGGTCGGATCGACCACCTCGATCCCGTTCTTGCCAGCGCCTCGCGCAGCGAGCGGAAGACGAGCAGCACCCCATGCGCCAACCCGTCCTCGGAATCCCCCTCGGGGTCCAGGCCTGCAGCCTGAATCGCCCGCTCCAGGTCATCGAGCACCGGCAGAACGTCGCGAAGAACTTCAGCTTTCCCCTGCCCCGTGGCGGCAAGCACATCCGCGCTCATCCGCTTCCGGTAGTTCTCGAAATCCGCTTTCGTCCGCTTGGCGAGGTCGAGGTACTCGTCCCGCTCATTCGAGTAGCTGATCGAGGTCCTGCTCGACCTGCTCATCTCCGCGGGTGCGGCGTGGGGGACGTGGGGACGTTTCGCGGCCGGGTGGGGCCGGATGTCCCCTCCCCCGACAGGACCCGCGGCTGGGGCTCCCGTGCCTCGTCGTCCCGTCCGGCCTCATTTCTCGTCGCCCTCGTCGACGACCTCCGCATCGACGACTTCCTCCTCGTCATCGGGCCCCCGCCGTCGGCCGGCCCCGTCCTCGGAGGCCGCCTGCGCCTGCTCCTGCGCCGCGGCGTAGATCTGCTCTGAGACTTTGGTCATCGCCGCGGTCAGCGCCTCGGTCTTCGACGTCGATCTCCTCTTTGGAGTCGGACTCGAGCGCCTCGCGCAGCCTTTGACCGCCGCCTCGATCTCCTCCTTGTTCTCGGCCTCGATTTTGTCGCCCAGCTCCTCGACCTGTTTCTCGGACTGGTGGGCGAGGCTCTCGGCCATGTTGCGGGCCTCCGCCAGCTCGCGCTGCTTGCGGTCCTCGTCGGCGTGCGACTCGGCGTCGGAGACCATGCTCTGGATCTCCTCCTCGGAGAGCCCGGAGCCGGATTTGATCTCGATTTTCTGCTCTTTCTCGGTGCCGAGGTCCTTCGCGGTGACGTGGATGATCCCGTTCGCGTCGATGTCGAAGGTGACCTCGATCTGCGGCAGGCCGCGCGGCGCCGGCGGGATCCCGGTGAGCTGGAACTTGCCGAGGCTCTTGTTGCCGCCGGCCATCTCGCGCTCGCCCTGCAGCACATGGATCTCGACCGAGGGCTGGTTGTCGTCGGCGGTCGAGAAGACCTCCGACTTCTTCGTCGGGATCGTCGTGTTGCGCTCGATCAGCCGCGTCATCACGCCGCCTTTGGTCTCGATCCCGAGCGTCAGCGGGGTGACGTCGAGCAGCAGCACATCCTTGACATCGCCGGCCAGCACGCCGGCCTGGATCGCGGCGCCGACGGCGACGACCTCGTCCGGGTTGACGCCCTGGTGCGGGTCTTTGCCGGTCAGCTCCTTGACCCGCTCGCGGACCGCGGGCATCCGCGTCATGCCGCCGACCAGGACGACGTGGTCGATCGTCACGCCGGCGTCGTCCATCGCCCGTTTGACCGGGCCGACGATGCGCCCCAGCAGGTCGCCGGTCAACTCGTTCAGCTTCGAGCGGGTGAGCTTCATGTCCAGGTGCTTGGGCTGGCCCTCGACCGCGGTGATGAAGGGCAGGTTGATCTGGGTCTCCTGCGCCGAGGAGAGCTCGATCTTCGCCTTCTCCGCCGCCTCGTAGAGGCGCTGCAGCGAGTTCTTGTCGGCGGCCAGGTCGACGCCCTGGTCTTTCTTGAACTCGGCGACCAGCCACTCGACAATCGCCTTGTCCCAGTTGTCGCCGCCGAGGTGGTTGTCGCCGGCGGTCGACTTCACTTCGAAGACGCCGTCGCCAATTTCGAGCACGGAGACGTCGAAGGTGCCGCCGCCGAGGTCGAAGACGAGGATCGTGTGGTCGGCCTCCTCCTTCTCCAGCCCGTAGGCGAGCGAGGCTGCGGTCGGCTCGTTGATGATCCGCTTGACGTCGAGCCCGGCGATTTTGCCGGCGTCCTTGGTCGCCTGCCGCTGGTCGTCGTTGAAGTAGGCGGGGACGGTGATCACGGCGCTGTCGACCGTTTCGCCCAGCTTCGCTTCGGCGTCGGTTTTCAGCTTCTGCAGGATCATCGCGCTGATCTCCGGCGGGCTGTACTGCTTGTCGCGCACGTCGACGCGGACATCCCCGTTGGGCCCGGCGACGACCTCGTAGGGAACGATCGTCTCCTCCTCTTTGACTTCGGCCTCCTTGCGGCCCATGAAGCGCTTGATCGAGAAGATCGTGTTCTCGGGGTTCATCACCGCCTGCCGTTTGGCGACGGTGCCGACGAGGCGGTCGCCGGAATCCGCGAAGGCGACGACCGACGGGGTCGTGCGGCCACCCTCCGAGTTCTCGAGGACGGTCGGCTCACCGCCCTCCATCACCGCGACGCATGAGTTGGTCGTGCCCAGGTCGATGCCGATCGTTTTCGCCACTTCGCAAGTACCTCCAGGTCCAGGGGTTTCGTGTCAACTGCCGAGAGCCGCCGTGCGGACTCTAAAAATCTAAGTCGCAGTGTGGCAGATATTTGCGACGATTTCAAACCGATGTGCGTATATTGGCTCTGGGCACCGTGACAGGGGACACCGGGGAGGCGCCTCGACCAATCACGGAAACAGGAGGATTCTCTTGAGTCACGTTCACGCACCGGCTCGCCGAGCCCTGGTGGCGATTGCGGCGGCGCTTGCCTGCGCCCTGCTGCTGCCGGGCCTCGCGATGGCGCACGGCAAGGGCCACGGACACGGCCACGGACACGCCAAGCACGCGTCCAAATCGCACGGCCACCACGGCAAGAACCACGGTCATCGCCACCACGGCGAGCGCCACGGGCACCACGGCCACGGTAGGCGCGATCTGACCGTGATGACCCAGAACCTCTATCTGGGCTCCAGCCTCAACCCGGCGCTCGAAGCGACCACGCCGGAAGGCTTCGTCGAAGCGGTCGCGCGGATCTACGCGACGGTCCAGTACACGAACTTCCCGGCGCGCGCCGAGGCGATCGCCGATTCGATCAAGCAGAAGGCACCGGACCTGATCGGCCTGCAGGAGGTCACGAAGTGGACGACCGGCGGTCTCAACCCGCCCCCCGGCTACGACTTCCTCGAAATCCTGCAGAGCGAGCTCGAAGCGCGAGGGCTGCACTACTCGGCGGCCGCGATCGCGAACAACGCGAAAATCGGTCCGGCACCGCTGGCGCTGGCCGAACAGGGCTGCGTCCAGCCGGGACCGACGATCACCTGCTCGGTGACGCTCGAAGACCGCGACGTGATCCTCGTCAACGACGACACCCCCGGACTGAAATGGAGCAACCCGCAGAGCGGGCGCTACGCCGCTCAGCAGGAAATCGTTTCGCCGGTCGGCCCGCTCTCATTCGACCGCGGCTGGGCGAGCATCGACGCGAAGCTCAGGCACAAGCCGTTCCGCTTCGTCGACACCCACCTCGAAACCGAGGCATCGCCGATCGTGCAGCAGGAACAGGCGGCCGAGTTCCTCGCCGGCCCGGGCAACGGCGGGACGATCGTCGCCACCGGCGACTTCAACTCCGCCTCGGACGGCTCCACGACCACGTCCTACGCGCAGCTCACCGCGCCCGGCAAATTCCGTGACGCTTGGAGCGAGGAACTGCTCGGCCCCGGCCTCTCGTGCTGCCAGGAGTCGAACACCCCGCCGCTCGCACCGGGGGCCCTGAACAACCCGACCTCGACGCTGGCGACCCGGATCGACCTGATCCTCAGCCGCGGCGCCGCTCGCACGAGCGGAGGCGAGGCCGAGGTGGTCGGGGACACCCCCTTCCAGGCGGAACCGCCGTTCTGGCCCTCCGACCACGCGGGAGTGGTCAGCACCCTGCACCTGGGCCACTAACCAGCTCACATACGCCAGCCCCCCACGGGGGGCTGGCGAGCTAACCCTCGCCCGCGGTGGTGGCGACGAACTTGGCCACTTCCTCAGCCTGTTCGCCGCTGATGATCTCGGCGGGCATGCGGCCCGAGGTCGTGCTGCCGTCGACGCCGTTTTCGATCGCGTTGAGCACGCGGCCTTCGGTCGCTTCGATCGTCTCTTCCGCTTTCGGCCCTTCCGGCGCTCCGGTCGGGGCCAGCAGTTCGTCGAGATTGGGGCCGAAGTTGCCGTCGGTGCCCGCCGCGTAGAGCGTGTGGCAGTTGCCGCAGTTGGTCTCGAACAGGTCTCTGCCCTGCTGCAGCCCGGCCGGGACCGAGGCGGCCTCGACTTCGTCGCCGTCGCTGCGGAACGCCAGCCAGGGGATCAGGACCGCCAGCACGACGATCAGAGCCCCGAACCAGATGAAGGTCTTCTTGCTCATCGCATCGCCTCGCGCTCTGCCCGCTGCGCGGAGAACCAGATATGGACGTTTGCTCGCTCCGCGCTCATGGGGCGGCGCGCATACTAACCGCGCCGGGACCGGTCGCGGTACCAGGGGCACATCCGGCGCAGCTCGCACTCGCCGCAGCGCGGTTTCGGGCGGCATAACTCGCGCCCGTGGCGGATCAGGTTCATGTGCAGCTCGTAGGCGTCTCCGGGGTCGACGACCGCCAGCATCTCGTCGTGGGCGCGCTCGAAGGAGGCCTTTTCGGGGAAGAGCCCGAGCCGGCCGCCGACTCGATGGATGTGGACGTCGACCGGGATCTCCGGGATGCCCCAGGTGAAGATCAGCACGCAGGCGGCGGTTTTCCGCCCCACCCCCGGCAGCGAGAGCAGGAACTCGAGCGACTCCTCGCGCGGCGCGGTCTCGGTCCAGTCGAGGTCCGGGTGCTCGCCGAGCCGCTCAAGGATCGCCTGGATCCGCGGCGCCTTCTGCCGCGCCAGCCCGCCCGGCCGGATCGTCTCCTCCAACTCCTCCACCGGCGCATCCCGCACCTCCTCCCAGGTCGGATACCGCTCGCGCAGCTGCGCAAAGGACCGATCCCGATTGCGATCGTTCGTGTGCTGTGAGAGCACCGTCTTCACCAACTCCGCGATCGGATGCCGATGCGGCTCATTGACCGGCCGCCCATACATCTCCCGCAAGCGCTCTCGTATCGCTCGAATGCGCTCCTTTCGCGGCCTTCTCCACGCCATTGAAATCGACCCTATTGAGGCGCGTCTCGCGCGGGTACCCACCCCACGACAGGACCCGCCCGCCAGTCGCGTTAACGGGCCATTTACAATTGCCGGATGCAGCGTGCCTTCGCAGCGGTAACCGCCAGGCTCCCCCAGGGCTGGGGCGACCTTGGCAGGCAGATCGGCCTGCTCGTCCTCGTCGATCTCGCCTACGAGACCGTGCGGGGCCTGGCCGAGGGCCAGAAGGCCGTCGCCTTCGCCAACGGCCAGCAGATCATCGACGTCGAGCGCGCCACCCACACCTTTTTCGAGCCCAGCCTGCAGTCGTTCTTCATCCAGTTCCAGTGGCTGATCGACTTCGCCAACCAGATTTACATGAACAGCCAGTTCGCGGTCGTCGTCGCCTTCTTCTTCTGGCTCTACTTCTTCCGCAACGACGCCTACTACTTCGTTCGCAACATGTTCATGGTCGCGATGGGCCTCGCCCTGCTCGGCTACGCCTTCTATCCGACGGCGCCGCCGCGCTTCTTCGGCGCCTACGGCTTCGTCGACACGATCAACGACTTCTCCAGCGTCAACCACGACTCCGGCCTGGCGAAAGCCTTCATCAACCCCTACGCGGCGGTGCCCAGCATGCACTGTGCCTTCGCGGCGATGGTCGGGATCAGCGCCTCGCGCCTGGTCAAAAGCCGGCCGATCAAGGTCTTCTGGGCCTGCTGGCCGCTGCTCGTCGCCTGGGTCGTGATCGTCACCGGCAACCACTACTGGGTCGACGCCGCGCTCGGCTGGGGCGTCGCCGCGACCTCAGCTCTGGTTGCCCAGCGGCTACTTGCTCGCGCTCGACCGCACGCCTGGGCCTGGCGCGCGTCGCCGCAGAAGGCAGATGCCTGAGAGCACCCATACCGGGGCGCTCTTGGGTTAGCCTGATGCGAATGGATTCGTCGGCCCCACCGCGGGCCCCGAGCAGTCGCCGCAACGGACAGGAGCTCCGCGCCTACGCGCGCAACCGCCTGATCGATTCGCGGCTGACCCCGAACGCGATCTCGATCGCCGGCCTGGTCGGCAACCTCGTCGCCGCCGGCCTGGTCACCCAGCGGCTCTTCTTCCTCGCCGGTGTCGCCTTCATCGCCGGCTCGGTGATGGACACGCTCGACGGCCGTTACTCGCGCATGTCGGGCAAGGGCACGCTTTTCGGCGCCTTCCTTGACTCGACCCTGGACCGGATCGAGGAGGGGATCGTGCTCGCCGCGGTCGCCGGCTACTTCGCCGCGACCGGCGACGACTTCGCCGCCGCGATGTGCGTCGTCGCCGTGCTCGGTTCGCTGATGGTCTCCTACACGCGTGCCCGCGCCGAGGCGCTCGGGGTCGAGTGCAAGGTCGGGTTGGCGACGCGTCCCGTGCGGGTAGTCATACTCTCGGTCGGCTTGGTCTTCGCCAAGGGCGCCGGGCTCGGCGATTTCGAGCTCCTCGCGCCGGCGGTCTACCTGATCGCGGCGCTGACCATTGTCACCACGATCCAGCGCGTGTGGCACGTGCACAACGAGCTATCAAACGAGGCCAAACCGCCCCCCGAGCTGTAACCAGTCGAAGCCGCGGGTTACTCTGCCCGTCAGCCAGAGCGAGGAAGGAACCAAGAACTTCATGAGCGAGACCAACGGAGCCGGCGCCAACGGCGTCGCCCGACAAGACGAGAAGGTCCGCGTCGCGATCGTCGGCGCCGGCAACTGCGCCAACTCCTTCATCCAGGGCGTCCAGTACTACAAGGACGCCGACCCGGCCGAGGAAGTGCCGGGCCTGATGCACGTCGACCTCGGCGGATACCACGTCGGCGATGTCGAGTTCGTCGCCGCCTTCGACATCGATGCGGAGAAGGTCGGCAAGGATCTCTCGGAGGCGATCTGGTCGGGGCAGAACGACACGATCAAGTTCGCCGACGTGCCCGAGCTGGGCGTTGAGGTCCATCGTGGCATGACCCACGACGGGCTCGGCAAGTACCTCAAGGAGAAGATCACGAAGGCGCCGGGCGAAACGGCCGACGTGGTCGGGATCCTCAAGGAGAGCAGGGCGGACGTGCTCGTCTGCTACCTGCCGGTCGGCTCCGAGGAGGCGACCAAGTGGTACGTCGAGCAGGCGCTCAAGGCGGGCGTCGGCTTCGTCAATTGCCTGCCGGTCTTCATCGCCCGCGAGAACTACTGGGACAAGCGCTTCGAAGAGGCCGGCCTGCCGATCATCGGCGACGACATCAAGTCCCAGGTCGGGGCGACGATCGTCCACCGCCAGCTCGCTCGGCTCTTCCACGACCGCGGCGTGCGGGTCGAGCGCACCTCGCAGCTCAACGTCGGCGGCAACATGGACTTCTACAACATGCTCGAGCGCGAGCGGCTCGACTCGAAGAAGATCTCGAAGACCAACGCGGTCACCTCGATCATGGGCCACGAGCTGCCCACCGAGGACGTCCACGTCGGCCCCTCCGACTACGTCGCCTGGCTGACCGACCGCAAGTGGGCGCACATCCGGCTCGAGGGCAAAGCCTTCGGCGACGTGCCGCTCAACGTCGAGCTCAAGCTGGAGGTCTGGGACTCGCCCAACTCGGCCGGCGTCGTGATCGACGCGGTGAGACTCATAAAGCTGGCGCTGAACAACGGGATCTCGGGCCAGCTTGACGGCCCCTCCAGCTACCTGATGAAGTCGCCGCACAGCCAGCGGCCGGACGACGAGGCGCGCGAGCAGACCGAGGAGTTCATCGCTGCGAACGCGCGTGGCAAGTCGCCGGCGCCGGGCGAGGCGAAGGTCTCGACGGGCTGAGCCCGAGGCCGTGCCGGGCGCGCCGCTCTCGATAGCCCAGGTCGCGCCCCACCGGCGGAGCACCCCCAACGCGGTCAACGCCTTTGTCGACGGCGTCTCGGCCGAGCTCGAGCGGCGCGGCCATGAGCTGCTGCGGATCGGCGCCGGCGAATCGGTCAAGCGCGAGCTCGCCGCCGCCTCCCCGGACATCGTCCACGTCCACGACCCGTTCGCTCCGAGCGTCTCTTCGGCGGCGCTGCGCCACTCGCACTCGCTCAACGTAGCCACCTTCCACCGCGCCCAGGAGCGGCTCTTCTCGACCCAGGTGGCGCGGCCTCTGATCGAGATCTTCTTCGGCCGCCTCGACGCGCGCACCGTCGCCGCGCCCGCCACCGGCAAGTTGCTCGAGCGCTACTTCCCCGGCTCCTACGAGCTGGTCGAGCCGGCCGGCGCGGGCCGCGGGTGGGCGTCGGTCGCGGACGAGCTGGAAGCGATCTACCGTCGCCTGCTTGCCCGCCGCCACGACCCGGCCGGCGACCCCGCGGTGCGCGAGCGGATCGCGGCGCGGCCGCTGATCGAGGTCGACCTGCACATGCACACCGATCACTCGCCCGACTGCGCGACGCCGGTCGAGGTGCTGCTCGAGACCGCGCGCGACCGCGGCCTCGGGGCGATCGCGATCACCGACCACAACGAGGTCTCCGGTGCGCTTGAGGCGCGGCGGATCGCCGCCGAGATGGGCGGCATCGAGGTGATCGTCGCCGAGGAGGTGAAGACGGCCGAGCAGGGCGAGGTGATCGGGCTCTTCCTCGAGGAGAAGATCCCGCGCGGGATGACGATGGCGGAGACGATCGCCGCGATCCGCGAGCAGGGCGGCCTGGTCTACGTGCCGCACCCGTTCGACCGCCTGCACTCGGTGCCCGACTACGAGCACCTGCTCGACATCGTCGAGGAGATCGACATCCTCGAGGTCTTCAACCCGCGCGTAGCGCTGACCTCGTTCAACGAGGAGGCCGAGCGCTTCGCCGGCAAGTACCGGATCGTCCCTGGAGCCGGCTCCGACAGTCACGTCGCCCAGGGACTGGGCAGCGTGCGCGTGCGGATCCACGACTTCGACGGTCCGGCGGAGTTCCTTGAGGCGATGCGCGACGCCGACATCACCCGCAAGCACAAGAACCTGGTCTACGTGCAGGCGCTGAAGCTGCTGCAGACGACCGGGCGGCCGAAGGCGCCGAAGCGCAGCGTTCCCGATGCCAAACCGGTGCGCGGCGGGCAGCGGCGGCGCAAGCGGCGCGCGGCGGGGGGCCCGGCCGGCGGCAAGAGCTGATGCAGGAGGCCGACGCTAGAGGAGCCGCGCCGGTCCCGTCAAAGAGATCGCCGACCGTGCCGGCCACCGACGACGAGATAAGAGAGAAGTACCTGGAGCGCGCGATCCGCGAGCTCAACCAGATGACGCACGATCTGCAGGAGTGCCCGCACTGCCCCCGCGGCAAGCTGATGCCGGTGCTCGGCTCGGGTCATCCGCAGGCCGACGTCTTCATGGTCAAGCACGCCCCCGGCGTGGCCGAGATCGAAGAGGGGGTCGCCTTCTACGGCCGGGCCGGCAACGCGCTGATGAAAAGCTTCAAACGGCTCGGGATCGACCCGCTGGTCGTCTACGGCACGCTCTGCGTCAAGTGCCCGATCGCCGAGCCCGACCTCGCCGCCGAGGAGTGCGTGCGCCGCCTGGCCGAAGAGCTGGCGATCGTGCAACCGAAGATCCTCATCGTCATGGGCGAGCCGGCCCTGCGTGTGCTCAACAGGCTCGAAATCCCGCTGGCCCGGCCGGTCGAGCCCCGCGAGGGCGAGATCCAGGCCTTCACCCCCACCGTCGACGCCCTCTACACCCCCGACATCGACGAGTCGCTCGACGAGGAGACCGCCAAGCAACGCTTCTGGCGCTCCTTCAAGACCCTCGGCGAGTGGTACGAGGACCTGCCGCCGTACTAGGCTGTGGCCTGACGATGCTGCTGCGAACCGCCAGAGTCTCCGTCCGCGCCCGCTTTGCGCTCGTCCTTGCCGCGGTCCTGGGATTGCTCTCCTTCGCCTTGACCGAGAGCGGCGCCGAGGCCGCGCGGAAGGGGGCGAAGCCGCCGCAGGCCGGCAGGTACGCGGGCAAGGTGGGGACCTTCGCGCGGATCATCTTCAACGTGCGGCGGCGCACCGTGATCCGCTTCAACGCGGGGGTCAAAACCAACTGCCAGCGCAGCTCCGATGGGTTCATCACCGAAACGAAGAACCTCGCGACGGCGCCCTCCCTGCAGGAGCCCGCAGCGGTCCTGAAGCTGAAGAAGCGGGGGCGGCGCTGGGTCTTTGCCGGTGAGGCGCAGGACAGCGAAGGGGTCGAGTGGACGGTCAAGGGACGCTTTGTCTCGCGCACCAAGGCCAAGGGCAGCTTCGAAGCGAGTAAGTTCGAGTCGCTTTTCAACCCGACCCAGGTCTTCGGCATCGACGGGCAGCTCTGCGCCGGTAGCGGCCGGTGGACGGCCTCCCGCAAGCGCTAGCCAGCTAGCGATCAGCTGAGGCTGGGGGCGGCGCCCTCGGCCACTGCGGTCATCGCGTCGACCTTGGCGCTGGCCAGACCGCGGACGACGATCGTGTCGAGGGCGGTGTATGCGGCCAGGGACTTCTGCGCGAGGTCGCGATCGGGAACGGCGACGCCGACGGTGCCCTCGGGCTCGGCGAGGCGGTTGAAGTGGTTGCGGTAGCCGGCGTGCAGGTCGCGGTAGAAGGACTCCTCCTTGGCGAGGCGCTCGGCTGCGTCGGGGCCGACGGCGGTGCGGACGTAGCCGAAGACCGGCGGAGACTCGCGCCCGGCCTCTTTGGCCCCCGCTTCGACCTGGTTGCGGGCGCGGGCGGCGAACTCCGGCGTCATCCAGTTGAAGAAGGCGCCGTCGAACTCGGCGCCGGCGAGGGCGCACATCTTCGGTCCCATCGCGGCGAGCACGAGGCGGACGCCGGGTAGCGCCTCGCGCAGCACCGGTAGCTGCTCGCGCATCTGCGTCAGCGGCTTCTTCGAGAAGCCGGCGCCGACCCCGAGCCAGAGCTTCTCCCTCTCGATCCCGAGCCGCTCGATGTCGGCGGCGATCTCCTGCGGCGGCGTGCGGTCGAGCGCGATTACGGCGACGCCGAGCTCAAGCTCGGGCGCCGCGGCGGCGAACTCGGCCAGCGTCTCCAGCCCCTTGGCGCCTGGATGGTCGTTCGACCAAACGGAGTCGTAACCCAGCTCCGCGCAGCGCGCCGCCAGCGGCCGCGCCACATCAGGGTCAAGTCCGGCGGCAACTCCGAATCCCCGTGCCATCGATCCCACCCTACATATGGGGTGACGGTCTCGTCATCGCTGGGAGAGGGGCACCCCGTCCCTCCTCGCTCAAGCCCTATCGAATTCCGCCACGCACTCGATGTGTGGAGTCTGGGGGAACATGTCGACCGGCCTCACCCGGCGCAGGGTATAGCCCGCCTCGACCAGCTGTGCGGCATTCGGGGCCAGCGTGGTCGGGTTGCAGGAGACGTAGACGATCCGCTTCGCCTCGCACTCGAGCACGCGGCGGACGATCTTCTTCGAGAGGCCGGGGCGGGGCGGGTCGAGCAGGACGACGTCGGGCCTGCCCGCCTGCTCGACCAGGGGACGGACGCCGGTGCGGGCGCTCCCGGCGAGGAAGCGGGCGTTGCCGATCCCGTTGCGCTCGGCGTTGCGCTCCGCGTCGGCGATCGCCTCGGGGACGATCTCCAGGCCCCAGACCTCGCCCGCCCGTGCCGCCATCGTCAGCCCGATCGTGCCGATCCCGCAGTAGAGGTCGAAGACGCGCTCGTTGCCGCTCAGGCCGGCGTACTCGGCGGCGACGCCGTAGAGCCGCTCGGCCATCTCGGTGTTGGTTTGGAAGAAGGCGTTGTAGGACATTTCGAAGTCGAGCCCGCAGAGCTGCTCGCGCAGCATCTCCTCGCCGAGTGCGCCCGTCGGCCCGTCGCTTCCGCCCGAGCCGGCGTCAACCACCGTGTGCAGGTCGACCGGTGGCTTGGGGAAGCGTTTCGGGGTGGTCACCAGCCGGGTCTGGATCTGGCCGCTGCGCCGGCCCTCGCGCACGACCAGGTTGCAGAGCGTGCCGGTGCGGGCCTGGCGGTCGTAGGGCTCGACCGCTTCGGAGCGCGCCCATTCGCGCAGCTCGTTGCGGGCCGCGTTGCCGCGCTCGGAGGCGAGCCGGCAGTCCTCGATGCCGACGACCAGGTCCCAGCGGCCGCTGGCGTGGAAGCCGAGCGCGGCACCGCCCTCGCCGGGGCCGAAGGAATATTCGAGCTTGTTGCGGTAGCGCCACTGTTCGATCGCGGGGACGATCTCCTCCAGCTCGTAGCCGTCGAGCTTGCCGATCCGTCGCAGCGCCTCGTCGATCTGGCGTTGCTTCTCGACCAGCTGCTGCTCGTAGGCGAGGCCCTGCCAGGGAGCGCCCGGGCAGGGCTCGCCCTCGTGCAGGCAGGTGTTGGCGATGCGGTCGGCGCCGGGCCGCAGCAGCTCGACCGTGCGCGCCTCGGCGAAGCGCTTCTTCGGCTTGGTCACCTCGGCCCGCACGAGGTCGCCGGGCAGGCCGCCGGAGACGAAGACGACGTAGCCGCCGGTGCGGGCGACGCCGCGACCGCCGTGGGCGAGCGAGTCGATCTCGAGCTCGAGCTGCCCGCCCTTGCGCGGGCGGGAGGGGGTGGCGGGGTGCGCTTGTGGCGCCATGCGTGACAAACGCGCCCCGTCGCCGCTAGCCGAGTTTTTTACGCGCGCGCCGCGCCGCCTGGGTTGCCTGTTTGCGCACCGGCGCGGTGTGGCCGCCGACCCCTTTGCGGGCCTGTTTGACCAGCCGTTCCAATTCTTTGAGCATGCCGTCGGTCTGACGGCGGCCGCGTTTGATCAGGTCGGAGACCATCTTCTCGGCATCGCCGCGCGTCATCCGGCCGCGTTTGACCGCGTCGTCGACGACGTCCTGCAGGCGATCACGGCTCAGTGTGACGCTCTGTTCGAGGCTCTCGCGGAACTGCTCGACGCTCTTGTCGAGACCGGTGGCGCCGCTGTCCCGGCTAGCCGATTTTTTCGCTTTTGATTTCGACTTCGGTTTGGCTTTGGATTTCGCCGCCGATTTCGATTTGGCTTTCGGTTTAGCTTTGGATTTCGCTTGTTTCGGCTTGGAGGCTTTTGATTTTTTCGCCGACTTGCCGGTTTTCGCTTTTTTCGCCGCCATCCTTTGCTTCCTCCTGGGTCGCCTGGTCTGGGGAGCGCGTTCGTCTTTTGTCGCCCATGGCGCTACAAGCAGCGAACGCGGTGGGACTGACTATGCCACTACCGGGTTCGGCGAGTCGCAAACTTGGCCTGCACGGGGGAGTGGTCGGAGAGGCGCAGCGCGAGACCGCCTTCGTCCAGCTCGCGCCGCTCGGGCGGCCAGGGGCTCGGCGCCGCGACCGCGTCCAGCCCCCGTGCGAGCAGATGGTCGATCGCCGAGGGGCCGGTCGGCGCGGCGAGCGCGAAGCCCTCGCGCAGCTCGTCGAAGACGGCGGGGCTCTGCCGCGGGCGCAGGTTGAGGTCGCCGCCGAAGATCAGCGGCTGCTCCCCGGCCCAGGCGCTTGCGGCCTCGGCGGCCTGCAGCACGTCGGCGGCGGCCAGCGCCGGGTCGTGCGCGGAGGCGTGCAGGTTGGCGACGCAGAGCCGGGCGTCGCCGCGCCTGGGGTCGTCTCCCCCGACGACGCGCGTGAACGCCATCGCTCGACGCTCCGGACGGCCTGCGTGGATCGTCATCTCCCGCCGCTCGACGGCCGCCTCGCCGTTGCGGAAGGCCCTGCGGACCAGGGTGAGGTTTGAGCCGCCCTCGGCGGAGGCGATCAGGTCGGGGTTGAGGCGGGCGGCGCGGGCGCGCAGGGCGCCGAAGGAGTTGCGCGAGGTGAGCACGCCGTGCGGCGCGGCCTCGCAGGCGACCGCGAGCGGCTGCCACCAGTGCGGCGGGCACTCCTGCAGCAGGGCGACGTCCCACTCGGCGGCGGCGAGCAGCCGCGCGAACTCGGGCAGCAACTCGCGGTTGACCTGGACGTGGGTGGCGCCCCGCTCGCTTCGGCGCAGCAGGCGCGAGCGCCAGGTGAAGAGGTCCCGGTCGGGCGGGAAGTCGCGGCCGTGGAAGAGGTTCCAGGAGAGGGCGGTCAGCTCCACAGCCGTAGTATCCGCGCCGTGATCATGGAGTGAAGGAACGTCCATATCTGATTCTTCGTGACTGAACGGAAAGTGAACAATTGATGTCGGCAAAGCGAGACTTCATCACCGGCGAGGAGCTGGGGGCGTTCGAGCTCTCGCAGCTGCTCGAGCTCGCGGCCGAGTTGAAAGCATCCCGCGCCGCGGGGCGTGTCTCGGGTGCTATGGACCAAAAAGGCGCCCCGGGCGGCGATCTGGCCGGGCGCAGCATCGCGCTCGTCTTCGAGAAGCCCTCGACGCGGACGCGGATCTCCTTCGAGGTCGGCGTCGCCGAGCTCGGCGCGACGCCGATCGTCCTGCGGGGCGACGAAATGCAGCTCTCGCGCGGCGAGTCGGCCGGCGACACGGGCCGCGTGCTCTCGCGCTACCTCGACGCGATCGTGATCCGCCACGGCTCGCACGAGGCGGTCGCCGAGCTCGCCGGCGCCGCTGAGGTGCCGGTGGTCAACGCGCTGACGCCGCTGCACCACCCTTGCCAGGCGCTCGCCGACCTGCTCACCCTGCGCGAGTGGCGCGGCGACCTGCACGGGCTGAAGCTCGCCTACGTCGGCGACGGCAACAACGTCGCCCGCTCGCTGGCGATCGCCTGCGAGCTCGCCGGGGTCGAGCTGACCGTCGCCGCACCGGACGGCTACCAGCTCGAGCAGGGCCATGGGGTCAAGCTCACGGGCGACCCGCGCATGGCGGTCTCCGGCGCCGACGCCATCTACACCGACGTCTGGGTCAGCATGGGCGATGAGGAGGAGGCCGCGCGCCGCCGTGCTGACCTCGCCCCGTTCCGCGTCGACGCCGACCTGCTCAGCGCCGCCGCAGACGACGCGATCGTCCTCCACTGCCTGCCCGCCCACCCGGGCGAGGAGATAACCGCCGACGTGCTCTACGGGCCCCAGTCGGCCGTCTGGGACCAGGCCGAGAACCGCCTGCACACGCAGAAGGCGCTGCTGCGCACGCTGCTCGCCGAGTAGCCATGTACCCGGAGATCGACCTCGGCCCGCTGACGCTGCAGAGCTTCGGCCTGATGTTCGCGCTCGCCTTCCTCGCGGCGGGGTGGCTGATCTGGAAACGGCTCGGGGAGATCGGCAAGCCGCCCGACTGGGCCTACGAGATGGGGTTCGCCGCGCTGATCGGCGGCGTGATCGGCTCGCGCCTCTACTTCGTCGCGCAGAACTACGACGACGTCAAGGGAGACCTGCTCGGCAACCTCTTCGGCGGCTCGGGACTGGTCTGGTACGGCGGCGCGATCGGCGGCGCGGTAGCCGTCCTGCTCTGGGCCCGGTACCGCGACTTCCTCCGCCTTACGCTGCTCGACCTCGCCGCGCCGGCGCTGGCGCTCGGCTACGCGGTCGGGCGGATCGGCTGCCAGCTCTCCGGCGACGGCGACTACGGCAGGGCCTGGGACGGGCCCTGGGCGATGGCCTATCCGGACGGCACCGTGCCAACCACCGAGGAGGTCCACCCGACGCCGGTCTACGAGGCGCTGGCGATGGGCTTCGGCGCCTGGCTCCTCTGGCGGCTGCGCGACCGCGTCCGCGCCGGCGTGCTGTTCGCGCTCTACCTCGTCTACGCCGGCGGCGAGCGCTTCCTGGTCGAGTTCGTCAGGCGTAACGACGAGGTCGCACTGGGGCTTACCGCCGCCCAGCTGGAGAGCCTTGCAATGATGGTCGCCGGAATCGTCTGGATGTATGTGGTGCGGCAGCGACACGGGAGCTTGTCTCGCTCGGCCGCTGGTAATGTTGCCCAAAATTCTTTGAGTTAAACGAGGAGGCGAGCGGAGTGGAAGCAGTGGAGACCGGCAGCGGGGGAGGTTCTTCCGCCGCAACCATCGCCCAGCTGGTCGACACCGCGGCGGAGACGATCGCGGCCGCCGGCTGCGAGGAGCCGCGCAACGACGCCGAGGCGCTGGTTGCCAACGCGCTCGGGATCGCGGTCGAGGAGCTCTCACGGGACGGCTCGGGCGAGGTCTCGCCCCAGGTCCTCGCAGCGGTCGAGGCTTCCGTCGCCCGTCGCGCCGAACACGAGCCGCTTGCCTACGTGCTCGAACGCGCCCCATTTCGCGACCTCTGGATCCACGTCGACCCGCGCGTGCTCTGGCCGCGGCCGGAGACCGAGCTGCTGGTCGAGGTCGGTGCCGGGCTGCCGCAGGGCGCGCGCGTGCACGAGGTCGGCACCGGCTCCGGCGCGATTGCCCTGGCGCTGATCTCCGAGCGCCCCGACCTGCGCGTCACCGCGTCGGACCTCTCGCCGGAAGCGGCCGAGGCGGCGCGCGAGAACGCCGAGCGGCTCGGGCTTGAGCTCGACGTGACCGTCGCCGAGGGCCTGCCCGACGGGCTCGAGGGCGTCGACATGGTGATCGCCAACCTTCCCTACGTCACCGACGACACGATCGACGAGCGCTCGCCGGAGATTCGGCGCGAGCCGCGGATCGCCGTGACCGGCGAATGCGGTGCCGACGGGCTCGGCGTGATCCGCGGCCTGATCGCCGAAACGCCGAGCGGCTGGGGGCTGGCGATGGAGCACGACACCCACCACGGCCCGGCGATGCGCGAGATGCTGCGCGACGCGACTACGATGCGCGACTACATGGGTGGTGAGCGGGTAACCGTCGGCGTTGCGCCGTGAGCGCAGGCTCTTGAGCGCGGAGCGAGCAAACGTCACGATCTGGTTCTTCGTGCCGCGAGCGAAGCGCGAGGAATTGCCTTGAGCGCGGAGGAGCGCCTGGCGAAGGTCGAGCGGCTGCGGTCCGAAGGGATCGACCCGTATCCCTTCTCGTTTCCGGACCGTGACCGGATCGAGCAGATCCATGCCGCCCACGACCCGGAGGCGCTGGGCGAGGGCGAGCACGGCGAGTTCGGCTACCGCGTCGCCGGCCGGGTGACGGGGCAGCGTGGCCACGGCAAGACGGCCTTCTTCGACGTCCGCGATGTCTCCGGCTCGATCCAGGCCTACGCCCGTGTCGACGCTCTCGGCGAAGAGGCGTTCAGGCGGATCGAGGAGCTCGACATCGGCGACCTGGTCGGGGTCGAGGGCGACCTCTACGTGACCAAGCGCGGCCAGCTGGCGCTGGCGGTGCGCGAGTGCGTGCTGCTGGCCAAGGCGCTGCGTGACCCGCCTGACCTCTTCCATGGCATCTCCGACCCCGAGGTGCGGTACCGACAGCGCGAGCTCGACCTGATGGCGAACGAGGAGTCGCGGCGGGTCTTCGCGCTGCGGGCCAAGGTCGTCGCGGCGATCCGTGAGTACCTCAACGAGCGCCACTACGTCGAGCTGGAAACGCCGGTCCTGCAGCGGATGACCGGCGGCGCCGCAGCGCGGCCGTTCAAGACGCACCACAACGCGCTCGACCGCCACCTCTACCTGAGGATCGCGACCGAGCTGTATCTGAAGCGGGCGATCGTCGGCGGCTTCGAGCACGTCTACGAGCTCGGCAAGTTCTTCCGCAATGAGGGCATGTCGCCGCAGCACAATCCCGAGTTCACGATGCTCGAGTGGTTCGTCAGCGGCGCCGACTACCACGGCGTGATGGACGTCGCCGAGGGGATCGTCGGCCACGTCGCCGAAAGCGTGCTGGGGACGACCAAGGTCGAGCGCGACGGCGAGGTCATAGACCTGAAGCCGCCCTGGCCGCGGTTGCGCCTGCAGGACCTGCTGAAGGAGGAGACCGGGGTCGACATCACCGAGGCCAGCCGCGACGAGCTGGCCGAGATCGCCGGCGAGGACGCCGAGCCCGACGACGACTGGGCGGCGCTGGTCGACACGCTGCAGGGCAAGCTGGTCGAGCCGAAGCTGATCCAGCCGACCTTCATCGTCGACCTACCGCTGGCGATCTGGCCGCTGGTCAAGCCGGTGCCCGGGCACCCGCAGCTGCTGGCGGCGGCCTTCGACGGGATCGTCGCCGGGATGGAGATCACCGGCGGCGGCACCGACGTCAACGACCCGATCGAACAGCGGCGCCACTTCGTCGAACAACGCGAACGGCAGGAGTCGGGGGCGGAGGAGACGCCACACGAGCACGACGAGGAGTTCGTGCGGGCGCTCGAGTACGGGATGCTGACGGCGAGCGGCTGCGGCCTCGGCGTCGACCGCCTGATGATGATCCTCAGCGGCGCCCAGACGCTGCGCGACGTGATCCTCTTCCCCTCGATGCGCGAGGCGCCGGGGGAGGGGCGGGGCGAGGGCGGCTAACCCTCGATCTGGATGATCGGTTCCGGCTCGTGTTCGACCTGGAGCGTCGTGTGGTGGATGTCGAACTCGCGCTCGATCAGCTCGACCAGCTCGAGCCGGGAGCGGTGGCAGTCGGCGTCCTTGGTGACGGTGACGTGGGCCGAGAGGGCGGGGAACTCGGAGGTGACCTCCCAGACGTGCAGGTCGTGGACCTCGATGACGCCCGGCTGCGCCGCCATCCTGCGGCCGATCAGGTCGGGGTCGATCCCCTTCGGCGAGGCCTCGAGGAAGATCCGGCCCGAGTCGTGCAGCAGACCGTAGGCGGAGCGCAGCATCAGCGCCGCGACCATCAGTGAGGCGAGCGCGTCGGCCTGGTCGAAGCCGGTGGTGAGGATCACCGTGGCGGCGATCGCGGTGCCGACGAAGGCGTAGAGGTCGGTGAGGATGTGCTGGAAGCTGCCCTCGACGTTGAGGCTCTGGCGGTTGGCGCTGGCGAGCACGGCGGTGGCGGCGAGGTTGACGACGATCCCGGCGAGGGCGACGAAGAGGACGAGGGCGCCGTCGACGCCGGGCGGGTCGAAGAGGCGCCGCACGCCCTCGATCGCGATGATCGTCGCCAGCACCAGCAGGGTGATGCCGTTGATCTGGGCGGAGAAGATCTCTGCTCGTTTGAGGCCGAAGGTCATGCGGCCCTCGGCGGGGCGTTTGCTGAGCCGGATAGCGACCAGCGAGAGGCCGATCGCCGCCGCGTCGGTGAGCATGTGGGCGGCGTCGGAGAGCAGCGCCAGCGAATTGGCGAGGATCCCGGTGACCACCTCGGCCGCCATGAAGCCGAGGATCAGGACGAGCGCGATCGTCAGCTTGCCGCGATCGGCGTCGGCGCTGGCGCCGTGGCTGTGGCCCGCGTGGGAGTGGCTCATCGCCACCCCATCGTTACACCTCGGGTGGGGCTCAGGCGGCGCGTCAGAAGATCGAGCGCAGGGCGCCGCCGTCGAGCGGGATAACGGTGCCGGTGAGGTAGGCGGCGCGCTCGGAGCAGAGGAAGGCGACGAGGTCGCCGTACTCCTCGGGCCGGCCGAGGCGACCGGCGGGCACGTCCTCGCGGGCGCCCGCTTCGGCCCCGGCGAGCGAGCCGGAGGAGTCGGCGAGGCGTTCGGTGGCGAAGAGCCCGGTGGCGACGGTGTTGACCGTGATCCCGTCGCCGGCGACGTCGGTCGCGAGCGTCTTGAGGAAGCCGACGGCGGCCATCCGGTTGGCGTTGGAGAGGTTGAGCGCGGGGATCGGCTCGCGGGTCGAGCTGGAGCCGACGTTGACGATTCGCCCCCAGCCGCGCTCGCGCATGCCGGGGACGACGGCGCCGGCGAGCACCCGCGGGGCGAGCACGAGCGAGCGGTAGGCGGTGTTCCACTCGTCGAGGTCCTGGTCGAGCGCGCCGCCGAAGGGCGGCCCGCCGCTGTTGAGCACGAGCACGTCGACCGGCCCGAGCGCCGCCTCGACCTCGCCCGGCAGCTCGGCGAGGCGGTCGAGGTCGTCGGTGTCGGCGACGAAGGGAACGATCTCGGGCCCGTCGCCGTCGCCGACGTCCGCCGCCGCGGCGATCTCCTCGGCTGCGGCCCCGATTGACCCAGGCGTGCGGCTGGCGATCGCGACCCGCGCCCCTTCGCGGGCAAGCACGGTCGCGATCCCGCGCCCGATCCCGCGACTGGCCGCCATCACCAGCGCGACGCGCCCCTCCAGCCCTAGCTCCATGCCGGCTCACCCGTCAGGGCCCACCGGGAACGCCAACCGTCTAACCGTCGCGGGCGGGAATGCTCGAACGAGTTCACGCCGATAAAGTTATCGCGCAGGGCGCCCGTAGCTCAGTGGTCAACGGTCCCTTCACGGGGACCAAAGAGCGCCGGTCTTTCAAGCCGGAGGTCGCGAGTTCGATTCTCGTCGGGCGCATAGGGAGATCGTGATATTGCAGGGATTCCGCGGACCGGGCGGAGAGTGTTCGCGCCGCTGGAACGTGTTTCAACGTTCATACGAGCGAGTTGTCCCTCGCCGCGCAACGCGCTACATTCCGATCTGTGTATGCGCGGGTCGTCCTTGCGTCAGTCTTGGCCGTCGTCGTGCTTGCCCTGCTGGTCACCGGACCGGCCTTCGCCGGACCGCCCGGCAAGTGGACCCGGGTCACCGGGGCTGATGGGGTCGAGGCGCTCAACACCGACGAGGTCGGCCTCGAGCGCACCGCCGACGGCGTCCTGCACGTAGCCTGGACGCGTCGCGCCGCCGGCCTCGCCGACGCGCTGATGCAGAGCGCGATCGCCGCCAATACGAAGTCGGTCAGCGGCCCGGTGACGATCGTCGGTCCCCCCAACAACGGGCTGAACGGCAGCGTCGACCTCGTTTCGGCACCGGGTGGCGGCCTGCGGGTGCTGTTCTCGGGGCTGTTCCCGATGAGCGGGATCGATGTCGTGATGTCGACCTCCACCGCTTCGGCGACCGGCACCGGGTGGACGCCGCCGCTCGCCGTATCGAGCACCGGTACACCAAGCCCGGTTTACATCGCGGCCGGGATCGGTGGAGCGGTATCGCCCGCCGGTACCGTCGTCTCGACCTGGGGAGACTCGGGACCGGGCGACGGCGGTTTTCACGTCGGCCTCAGCCCCGCCGACCCCGACAACCCCTTCGGCGTCGCCGCCAGCAATGTCAATCCCAACGTCGCCTTCGATTCCGCCAGTGGCTCGGGCTACATCGCGTGGAACGTGCTGGGTGGGATCGAACCCGGGTCGCTGCGTGTGATGGCACTGCAGGGCGGCTCGGTGCTGGCCGCGCCGAATTCCGCGGCCCGGTGGATCGGTCAGCGGGTCTCGATCAGCGGCCGGATCGGCGCCGGCGGTGTCTACGTCGCCTACGGTTCGGGAGGCAACGAATTCTCCGCCAGGCCGGCCTGGTGGCGGGTCGGCACCAAGCAGCCGAGGATCTTCAAGCGCCAGCGCGATGCCGAGCACACCGGTCTGGCGCCGGCGCCAGCCGGCCGTCTCTGGCTCTACTGGGAGCGCGACGGCCGCCTCTACGCGGTGCGAACCGACAGGAAGGCAAAGAAGCCCGGGGCGATCGTCTCCCTCAAGGCGCCCAAGGGAACGCGAAGCATCTACCGGCTCAACGGCGAGGGCTCGCGCGGCCCGCTGGATCTGCTCGCCTTGGCCGACGCCAAGGGCGGCCTCGGCTACTTCCACCAACGGATCCTGCCCGGGCTGAGCTTGTCCGTCCAGCCGAAGCCGGTAGAGCGGGGCAAGCAGGCGAGCTTCCGGGTCAGCGACGCTGGCACGCCGGTCAAGGGCGCCTGGGTGACCTTCAAGCTCGGCAAGAAGAAGCTTTCGAAGAAGACCAACGCCAAGGGCAAGGCGACGATCAAGGTGCCCGCGGGGACGAGGCCCGGGCGCTACTCGGCGGCGGTCCACCGGGGCGGCTACACGCGGGCGAAGCGGAAGGTCCGCGTCAAGGGCTGAACGGGTTCGAAGAGGAGGAGAGAGCGGATGCTCAGGATTCGCCCATCGATTCGAAGGCAGCTGGGCTCGGGTGCGGCGGTGACCGTCGCTCTCCTCGCATCATCCGTCGTCGCGGTGACCGCGCCGGAGCCGGCAGGCGCCACATACCCGGGCGCCTCGAACGGCGAGATCTCTTTCGTCAGCGACCGCGATCCGCTCTTCTCGGCCGGCGGACGGGCCGCCCTCTTTCGCGATCAGGTCTTCGTGATGGGGCCTGACGGGCAGAACCCGACCAACCTCTCGACCAGCTCTGAAGACCACAGCGACCCCTCCTTCTCGGCGGACGGTCGGCTGATCGCCTTCGCCGGGCTACGCGACGCCGGCGGCGAGGGGGAAGGAGAAGAAGGCGCAGAGATCTATGTGATGAACGCGTACGGCACCGACAGGCGGCGGCTCACCACGACCGCCGCCGAGGAGTCCGATCCGGCCTTCTCACCCGACGGCTCCCGGATCGCCTTCACCACCCTCGCCTACGGCGGCTTCCCCGGGATCGACCTGGTCAACAGCGATGGCAGCGGCCACACTCACCTGCTCCAGGGATCCGCGGACGTCGATTACGGCAACCCCAGCTGGTCGCCCGACGGCTCGAGGATCGCCTTCGAACGCACTCAGTCCCACGGGTTTGAAACCCAGATCGATATCTGGGCGATTGACCTCGCCAGCGGCCAGCAGACGCGCCTGACCGACGGCTTCGAGCAGGAGTACGACCCCGACTTCTCACCCGACGGCTCCCGCATCGCCTACGTCGTCGACCCGTTCATCGTCAGCCGGACGAAGCTGGTCAGCAATCCGGATATCTACGTGATGAACGCCGACGGCAGCGGCAAGACCAGGCTGACGACCGATCCCTGGGAGGACACCGACCCCGCCTTCTCGCCGGACGGCTCGATGATCGCGTTCACTCACCGCCACAATCAGGGCCCGGATCCTCACACGATCTCGAACTACCCGGGCGACATCTACGTGATGAACGCCGACGGCAGCGGCCAACGCAACCTAACCGCCGGAGGTAGAACGGGGATCTTCGGGGAGGGGGAAGAGGACAGCGACAATCACAGTCCGAGCTGGCAGCCGGTCGGGCCGGACGCCGACCGCATCCCGCCCTCTTTCGCCGGCACGATCTCCGTACCCCCGCGCCTGGTGATCTCCCCTCTGCCGACCCAGCCGGTGATCTCCGCCCGGCGCCCCCACCGCGGCGTGGCGATCCGCTTCCGGCTCTCCGAGCGGGCCAGCGCAAAGCTCGCAGTCGAGCGGCTCGTGCGCGGCAGAAGGGTGAAGCGTGGCAGCCGCACGGTCTGCCGCGGGGCGCGGAAGAAAGCCCCACGCCGCACCCGCTGCAGGCAATGGAAGCTGCAGGGATGGATCGTCCGCAATAGCAGGCGAGGGCGCAACAGCGTCCGCTTCAGCGGCCGCATCGGCCGCCGAGCGCTCAAGGCCGGCGGGCCATACCGGATCCGGGCCGGGGCGGTCGATCGCGTCGCGAACCCGGCGCGCCAGAAGCAGAGCCGGCGATTCCGGGTTGTCAGGTAGAGAGGTCCGAATCCGACCGTAGTGGAGTGCTTGCGGGCGCGTGCTGGTCGCCGGCGAGTGGAACTTCACCAGATCGACTCGGCGGTCCTAGTCCTGTCGCATAGCCGCCGCAATCACGCGCGCCACCCTCGGTCTTTCAAGCCGAAGGCCGTGCAGCTGGATCGGCACTTGCCGACGGCCGCGGGAGGTACGCGCAGGCGACGGCGAAGATCGCGACGGCTGCGATCACGCCGAGCCAGTGCAGTCCGATCAGTACGAAGAGGAAGCTCGGGATCCCGGCAAGCACCGCTCGGATCAGGACTTGGGGCTCGGGGAGGCGGACTATGCGGGCGGTCAGCCAGGCGCAGGCGAGCCAGGCCAGGGGGCCGGTGAGCCAGCCCCAGGTCTCGAAGAAGCTGTGCGGGAGGATGACGCCGAGCAGGAGGGAGAGCAGGGCCACGGCGAGGACCTGCACGAGCGCTACGCGCCAGAGGATTCCGGTGTCCACGACACGATTCTCTCAGCATGAGAGGCGGTTGCGATCAGGGGCGGCCGATAGCGTATTGGCGCCCGCCGGAACTTCGAATCCTCGAAGGAGAAAGCCTTGCCCGCACAGCCGCGGCAACGTCTGGGCGACCAACAACTGGAAGAACGCGCCGATCCAGACCAACCCCGGCGGCTACCAGATCGTCGCCTACCTCGGCGTCGCGGCACCGGTCAAGACGCCGCTGATCGGGGCGCCGGAGCAGCCGTAGGCAGCCGGCTCAGCCCAGCGGCCGGTATTCGCCGCCGTGGAAGACGAGCGGGTCGCCCTCGCTCGTCTCCAGGGCGGTGACCTCGCCGGTGACGATCACGTGGTCGCCGCCGGCGATCACGTCGCGCAGGTCGCAGGCGACGAAGGCGAGGGCGTCGTCGATCATCGGGACGCCGTCGTGCTCGGACCAGGGGATGCCCTCCCACTTCTCGGCCGGCGGGGCCTTGGTCGCGAAGGAGCGGGCGATCGCCTCCTGGCCGGCGTGCAGGACGCTGATCCCGAAGCGGTTGGCGGCCTGCACGGCGAGCAGGGTGCGCGAGCCGCGGTCGAGACAGGCCAGCATCAGCATCGGCTCGATCGAGAGCGAGCTGACCGCGTTGGCCGTCGCGCCGGCCGGTCCCCCCGGTCCGGAGGCGGCGACGACGGTGACGCCGGTGGGCAGCATCCCGATCGCAGCGCGGAAAGCGGCGGGGTCTGGCCTTGAGCGGGCGTCGGACATCTCGGCTGGACAATATGATGCGCGCCGCGTGCGACCAGTACTCGCCATAGCAGCGGCCCTAGCGGCCGCGCTCGCCCTCGGCGCCTGCGGATTCGGCGAGGAAGGCCTCGAGGTATCCCAGGACGACCCCGACTACAACGGGGCCGTGCTCTTCGCGACCCACTGCAGCGGCTGCCACACGCTCAGCGCGGCCGGTACGCAGGGAAGCGGGAACCGCAGCGTGCGCACGCAGGGTCCGAACCTCGACCAGCGAACCGAGACCTACGACGATGCGCTCTTCGCGATCCAGAACGGCGGCTTCTCCGGGGCGATCATGCCGCAGAACATCGTCGTCGGCGACGAGGCCAAGGCCCTGGCCCGGTTCGTCGCCGAATACTCCGGCAGCGAAGCCGGGGAACCGCCCCGCCCCGGCGGCAACTCCTCGCCCTAACCAGGAGGCCCGATGCTCGACCTGAAGCTGATCCGCTCCGACACCGAGCGGGTCAAGCAGGCGTTGGCCCGCCGCGGCGCCGCAGAGCAGGTCGACGCGCTGCTCGCGCTCGACGCCCGCCGGCGCGAGCTACTGCCCGAGATTGAGGGCGCCCAGGCGGAGCGCAAGACGCTCTCCAAGCAGATCGGGGAGGCCAAGCAGCGCGGCGAGGACGCGGCCGGGCCGATCGAGCAGGTTGCTGAGCTGAAGCGGCGGATCGAGACCGGCAAGGCCGAGCTGGAGAGGGTCGAGGCGGAGCTGGAGCGGCTCGCCGCGACGCTGCCCAACCTGCCCGATCCCGACGCCGCCGACGGGATGACCGAGGAGGACGCGGTCGTCGTGCGCGAGGTCGGCAAGCGGCCGAGCTTCACCTTCGAGCCGCGCGACCACCTCGAGCTCGGCACCGAGCTCGGCCTGATCGACATGGAGTCGGGCGCGCAGCTCTCGGGCTCGCGCTTTGCCTACCTCAAGGGCGATCTGGTGCTGCTCGAGCTGGCCCTGGTCCGCTTCGCGCTCGACCTCGTCCGCGGCGAGGGCCACGAGCCGGTCGTGCCGCCGGTGCTTGTCCGCGAGGAGGCGCTCTACGGCACCGGCTTCCTGCCCGGCGACCGCGACCAGATCTACGAAATCCCCAAGGACGAGCTTTTCCTCGTCGGCACCTCCGAGGTCGCGCTCGCCGGCCTACACGCCGACGAGATCCTCGACGCTGGGCGGCTGCCGCTGCGCTACGCCGGCTTCTCTCCCTGCTTCCGCCGCGAGGCCGGCGCCGCCGGCCGCGACACGCGCGGCATCTTCCGCGTCCACCAGTTCGACAAGGTCGAGTTGTTCTCGTTCGTCGAGCCCTCCGAATCGGCGGCCGAGCACGAGCGGCTGCTGGCGATCGAGGAGCGCATCCTCGGCGAGCTGGAGATCCCCTACCGCGTGGTCAACGTCGCCGCCGGCGACCTCGGCGCCCCGGCGGCGAAGAAGTACGACTGCGAGGCGTGGATCCCCAGCCAGGAGCGCTACCGCGAGCTGACCTCATGCTCGAACACGACCGATTTCCAGGCGCGACGCCTCAATTGTAGGTATCGGCCTGCCGATAACGAAGCTGCGCAGGTGGCCCACACCCTGAACGGGACGGCTGTAGCCGTCGGACGCACGATGATCGCTCTGATCGAGAACAGACAAGACGAAGACGGCGGGTTCACGCTACCCAATATTCTGTACGACTATGGGTGCCCTGAAAGGATCGGCCCGGGTTGAGCACCTCCGTCCGCGACGCTAAGCGGGTCGTCCTCTGCGACGACCACGAGATCGTCCGCGACGCGATCAAATCGCGCATGGCCGACTCGACGACGCTGCAGATCGTCGGCGAGGCGGCGAACGGGCGCGACGTCGTCGACGTGGTCAAGGAGCTCGAACCCGACGTGTTGATCATCGACGTCGAGCTGCCCAAGCGGGACGGGATCGAGGCGACCAAGGACGTGCTCAAAGCGCGACCGCGGACCAAGGTGATCGTCTTCACCGCGCACGCCCAGCCCGACCTGCTGGCGCTCGCTCTGCGGGCCGGCGCCTCCGGCTACGTGCTCAAGTCGGCGCCTGCCGAGGACATCGCCCGCGCGGTCAAGGCGGTGACCGGCGGCGGCACCTTCCTCGGCGGCGATTTCGCCGGCGGCAAGCCGTCGGAGGTTGAGAAGCTGCTGCTGCTCTCACCGCGCGAGCGGCAGATCCTTGAGCTGCTCGCCGAGGGCCTGCGGGTGAAAGAGATCGCGGAGCGGCTCGACCTCAGCCCGGCGACCGTGCACACGCACGTGCGCAACGCGATCGCCAAGCTCGAGGTCGACACGCGGACCGAGGCCGTCGCGCTGGCCGTGCGCTTCAGCTACCTCGGCGCCGGCGGCGGCGTCAAGTGAACAACTCCGCCTCCTCTGCTTCCGCCAGAGCCTGAAGAATCAGATATGGACAGGCTCTGGCTCCCGCGTCCGGGGGCGGCTCGCTACTCGTCGAAGGTCAGCGCGCAGCCGTTGATGCAGTAGCGCTTGCCGCCCTGCTCCGCTGGGCCGTCGTCGAAGACGTGCCCGAGGTGGGCGTCGCAGTGCTTGCAGACGACCTCGGTGCGGCGCATCATCAGGCCGTTGTCGGGCCGCAACTCGACGTGCTCGAGGTTGGCGGGCTCGGTGAAGCTGGGCCAGCCGGTGCCGGAGTCGAACTTGGCGTCCGAGGAGAAGAGCTCGGTCCCGCAGCAGACGCAGCGGAACATGCCCTCACGCTTCTCGTCCAGGTGGGGGCCGGTGAACGGCCGCTCGGTGCCGGCGTTGCGGGTGACCTCGTACTGCTCCGGCGTCAGCTCCTCACGCCAGTGCTGGTCGGGTTTCTTCATGGACTAAGCGTAGAGGGCGCCGGGTGTCGCCCCGTCGGTGCCTAAATCCGCCTTCGGCGGATTAATGGAGTGCCGCTTCGCGGCTGAGGGTCACTCTGCGGAGCCGCTTCGCGAGGCACCGACGGGGCGACCCCCGGCGCCTCAGGCCCCAGCACCGCTCCGCCTCATAGGATTCCGCCACGATGCCCGAGGCCTTTTACGAACATGCTGGCGATGGGTTCTTGGCCACGGAGCTGACCAGGGGCCCTTGGGACCCGGGGGCTCAGCATGCTGGGCCGCCGGCGGGGTTGCTGGGCAGGGAGATCGAGCTGGTCGAGGGCGGTGAGGGATTTCAGATTGCGCGGATCACCTTTGAGATCCTCAGGCCGGTGCCGATCGGGGCGGTGAGCGTTGAGGCTGAGGTGGTGCGGCCGGGGCGGTCGGTGCAGATGATCGAGGGGGCGCTGCGGGGGGAGGACGGGACGGAGTTGATGAGGGCGCGGGCCTGGCGGATCCGGGAGGTTGAGATTGAGATTCCAGAGGACGTCGAGACGACGCCGGCCGCGCCTCCCGGTCCGGAGCAGGGGGGCAAGCCGGAGTTCTTCAGCACGGGGCAGTCGGTCGGCTACCACACGGCGATGGAGTGGCGGTCGGTCGGCGGTGGGTTTCGGGAGTCGGGGCCGGCGACGGTGTGGATGAGAATGGACTGCCAGCTCGTCGCCGGTGAGGAGCCGACGCCGTTGCAGCGCACCCTCGTCGCCGCCGACGTCGGCAATGGGATCAGCGCCGTGCTGGACTGGCGCCGTTTTCTCTTCATCAACGTCGACCTCAGCGTCCACCTCGAGCGCATGCCGGAGGGCGAGTGGGTCTGCGTCGACGCGGTCACGCTGCCGCAGCGCAACGGGATCGGCACCGCCGAGTCGGTCCTATCCGACGAGCGCGGCCGCATCGGCCGCGCCGCCCAGGCGCTGATGATCGCCGAACGCCCCTGAAGGGGAGGTGCCTCAACTTGGGCACCCATAGTGGCCTCTAAATCGAGGCACGTCAGCGGGTGGCGAGCAGGGCGCGGCCGCGGGTGGAGATCGTGAGGACGATCATCGTCGCCGAGGCAAGGGCGACACAGGAGGCAAAGAGGAAGGCGCCCTCGTAGCTGCTGAGGGCGGCGGCGATCCCGGCAAGGGGGGCGCCGAAGCCGATCCCGGCGTCGAAGAAGGCGGTGAAGGTGCCGAGCGCCGCGCCGCGCCGCGTCTCCGCGACGCGGTCGACGACGATCAGCAGCAGCGCGGGGTAGAGCAGCGAGAAGGCGGCGCCCATCGCCATCGCACCGGCGACTGCGACGGCGAGGCTATGGGCGACGCCGAGCGTCGCCAGGCCGGCGGCCTCGACCAGCGCGGCGCCGATCGCCACTCGCGCCGGCCCGATCCGGTCCGGCAGGTCGCCGGCGGCCAGTCGCGTCAGCACAACCATCGTCGCGAAGACGCCGAAGACGACAGCGCCGTGGCCCAGGCCGCGCTGGTCGAGGTGGAGGACGACAAAGGAAGCGACGGTCGCGTAGCCGAGCGAGCCCAGCGCCAACGCAGCCCCAGGTCGCACCGCCTCGCGCGCGATCAGCGGGTGGTGTTCGTCGACGCCCGGCTTGGGGTGGAAGGGGTCGGGGAGGCGGAGGGCGATCGCGGCGCCGACCAGCGGCGCCGCGCCGGCGAAGAGCCAGACCGCGGTGTAGCCGGAGGCGTGCAGGAGTAGCTCGCCGAGCAGCGGCCCGAGGCTGAGCCCGGCCCAGACCGAGAGCCCGTAGAGGCCGATGATCCGGCCGCGCCGTTCGGGCGGGGCGATGTCGACGATCCAGGCCGAGCCGGCGGTGAAGACCGTCCCCTCGCCGGCGCCGAGCAGCAGCCGGGCGCCGATCAGGCCCGGCACGCCGAGCGGCAGCAGGTAGAGGAAGCCGGCGGCCGCGACCAGGATCGAACCGAGCAGCACGGTCGGCTTGCGGCCGCGGTGGTCGGCGAGCCGGCCGGCGACGGGGCGCAGCAGCAGCCCGGTGACCGCGTAGGAGCCGACCACCACCCCGACGGCGATGTTGCCGGCGCCGAGCGGCCCGTCGACGTAGCGCGGCAGCACCGGCAGCACCGCGCCGACCGCGAGCAGGCCGGAGAAGGTGACGGCAAAGACCCCGGCGAAGGCGATCCCCGGACGGGCGACCGGCGCGTTCTCGGTCATCGCAGCAAAGCCGGGAGGTCGTCGATCACGTGGTCGGGGGGAGGTGCGGCGGCCTCGGCCTCGGCGCGGCTGCAAGCGCCCGTGAGGACGAGGATCGTCGTCAATCCGGCCCGCCGGCCGCCCTCGATATCCGAGGCGATCCGGTCGCCGACCATCGCCACCCGCTTGGCATTGGGGATCAGCTTCCGTGCCTGCTCGAAGAGATGGGGCTCAGGCTTGCCGCCGGTCTCCGCTTGCTTTCCGGAGGCCGTCTCGATCGCGGCGAGCACCGCGCCCGTGCCGGGCCAGGCGCCGCCCGGCATCGGCAGGGTCGGGTCGCGGCTGGTGGCGAACAGTTTTGCCCCGCCCTGCAGCGCCAGCGTCGCGGTCAGCAGCTCCTCGTAGTCGAAGCCGCGATGGCCGGAGACTAGGACAACGTCCGCCTCGCGCCCGGCTTCGCCCTCGCACAGCTCCAATCCCGCCGCGGCGACGGTCTCGTGGAAGGCGGGCGCGCCGATCACGAAAGCCGTCGCACCCGCGCCGGCGCCCTCGGCTGCGAGGTCGGCCGTCGCTTCGCCCGCCGTGACGATGCGCTCAACCCCGATCACGAGGCCCGCCTCGCCCAGCCGCCGCGCATACTCGCTCGCTGGCTTGCCGGGGTTATTGGTGACGAAAACGATCTCCACCCCGCCTGTCAGCAGCTCGGTCAGCGCGTCGGCCGAGCCCGGCACCATCTCCCGACCAACCCAGACGACACCGTCCAGATCCACCAGCAGCCCGTCGAAGCCATCTATCAGCGCCATCAGTGCGCCCAGGCTATTAGGGGGCGTCCGGGTAGGGGCGAAACGTCTTGTACTTTTTCTGGGCGGGCGCTCGCGGACGACCCTCGACTGTCTTCAGAAAAAGTTAAGTGAAGCCCTACCCGGACGCCCCCGCTAGGCCTCGCGTATTGTGCCCGCCGTGAGTTCCGCCAACGGCCAGGTCGTCGTCGCCTCCGACGTCTCGCGCCGCTACGGCGAGGGTGAGGCCGCCGTTGACGCCTTGGTCGGCGTCTCGACCGGCTTCGAGCGTGGGCGCTTCACCGCGATCATGGGGCCGTCGGGCTCGGGCAAGTCGACGCTGATGCACATCCTCGCCGGGCTCGACGCCCCGACCGCGGGCACGGTGACGCTCGACGGCGAGCAGATCACGGGCCTCGATGACGCGGCGTTGACCAGGCTGCGCCGCGACAAACTCGGCTTCGTCTTCCAGTTCTTCAACCTGATGCCGGTGCTGAGCGCCGAAGAGAACCTCGTGCTGCCACTCTCGATCGCCGGCCGCAAGCCCGACCCGGAGTGGCTCGAGCGGCTGATCCGCACGGTCGGGCTCGAGGACCGCCGCACGCACCGGCCCTCGGAGCTCTCCGGCGGCCAGCAGCAGCGCGTCGCCGTGGCCCGGGCGCTGGTCTCCAAACCGGCCGTGGTCTTCGCAGACGAGCCGACCGGAAACCTCGACTCGAAGGCGAGCGCCGGCGTGCTGGCGCTGCTGCGTCAGGCCGTCGACGAGTTCGAGCAGACGGTGATCATGGTCACCCACGATCCCGCCGCGGCGGCGCACGCCGACCGCCTGATCACCCTCAGCGACGGGCAGATCGTCCACGACGCGGCGCCCGGCTCGGCCGACGAGGTGATCGAGCTGATGAAGCAGATCGATTAGCGCTTGACCGGGCTCGCGCTCAAGAGCCTCTGGGCACGCAAGATGCGGGCACTGGCGACGACCGTCGCCGTCGTCATCGGCGTCGCCTTCGTCGCCGGCACCTACATCCTCACCGACACGACCTTCGCTGCCTTCGACGAAATCTTCGAAGACTCGCTGGCGAAGACCGACGTGGTGATCACCGCGCGCGAGGCGGTGCGCCAGGAAAACGGCGAGCTGCCGAGCTTCAGCTCCACCGTGCTGCCGCGGGTGAAACGGGCTCCCGGCGTCCGGGCTGCGGCCGGGATCATCAACTCGCCGGGTGGGTTCTTCGACGCCGACGGCGATCCGATCGGTTCCAAGTTCGCCCCCAAGTTCATCGGCTCGAATCGCCCCGAGGCGCTCGAATCGATCACCTATGTCGAGGGCCACAAGCCGCGCGACGCCACGCAGGTCTCGATCGACGAGGGGGCGGCGGACGAGGCCGGCCTCGAGCTCGGCGACACGATCCGGCTGGCGGCCGTGGAGCGGGCGAAGAGCTTTCGCCTGGTCGGCATCGTCAAGCTGGGGGATGCATCCTTCGGCGGCGCCAGCATCGCCGCGCTGACCCTTCCCGAGGCGCAGAGGCTGACCGGCAAGCAGGGCCAGTTCGACGAACTCTGGGCGGCGGCGGCCGACGGGGTCTCAGAAACGGAGCTGCGGAGCCGAATCGCACCCCGCGTTCCCGCCGATCTGCTGGTCGAGACGGCGGCGGAAAACGCCGAACGCAACTCCAGCCAGATCCGCGACGACCTCGGCTTCCTGCGGATCGCGCTGCTCGTCTTCGCCTTCGTCGCCCTCTTCGTGGGCGCCTTCCTGATCTTCAACACCTTCTCGATCACGGTCGCCCAACGGATCAGGGAGTTCGGCATGCTGCGCACGCTCGGCGCGGGCCGCGGCCAGATCCTTGGCTCGGTCGTGGTCGAGGCGCTGGCGATCGGGGTGATCGGCGCGTTGCTCGGGCTACTTGGCGGCTATGCGATCGCGCTCGCGCTCAACGGGCTCTTCGTCGCGATCGGGATCGACCTGCCGACCACGGCGCTGGTGACGAAGACGCGCACGATCTTCGTCTCGCTGGCGATCGGGATCGGCGTCACTCTGGTCTCCTCCTTCATTCCCGCCCTGCGCGCGACGCGGGTGCCGCCGATCGCCGCTCTGCTGGCGCTGGAGTTGCCGCAGAGCCGGCGGCAAGGCGTTGTGGTGGTCGGGCTGGCCGTGTTGCTCGGGCTGGCCGGGTTGGCGATGGTGCTCGCCGGGCTCTTCGGCGGCGCCGGCGGTGGCTCGGCGGCCGGCTTGATCGGCGGCGGCGCAGTGGCGGTGCTGCTCGGCGTCTCGCTCTTCAGCCCGCGCCTGGTACGCCCGCTGGCGTCGCTGGCGGGGCGGCCGCTGGAGCTGCTGCGGCGCTTGATTGGCCGCCTCGCCCGTGAGAACACGCAGCGCAACCCGGCCCGCACTGCGGTCACCGCGGCGGCGTTGATGATCGGGCTCGCCGTCGTCGCCTTCGTCACGGTCTTCGCCTCGGGAATCAAGAGCTCGATCGCGACCGCCGTCGACGAGAGCTTTCAGGGCGAGCTGGTGATCCAGAACACGGACGGCTTCTCACCGATCTCGCCCAAGGCCGCAGTCGCCGCTGAGCGGGAGCCCGGTGTCGCGCTGGTCTCGACCCTGCGCGCGTCGGAAGCGAGGGTGCTCGACGGCGGGGGCAAGAAGCGCGTTTCGGCGCTCGCGCCCGATGCGGGAGCGGTGCTCGACATCAACTGGGTCGAGGGAGGCCCGGGAACGCTGCGGCGGCTGAGCGACCGCGAGGTGGTCGTCAACGAGTCGCTCGCCTCGGGCCTCGGGCTCGAGCGCGGCGACGAAGTTCGCTTCCTGACCCAGACCGGCCGCAGGCCGCGCCTGCGGGTCGTCGGCGAGTTTGAGGACCGGGCTGGGCTGTTTGGCGGCGCGATCGTCACCCAGGGGCTGATGGCCCGTGCCTTCGACCAGCGCGATGACTCGCTCGATTTCGTCAAGCTGGCGCCGGGCGCCGACGCCGAGGCGACCCAGGCGCGGCTGGTGCGGCGGATGGACCGCGACTTTCCCGTTGCCGAGGTGCGCAACCAGCAGGAACTGAAGGAAAGCCAAGAAGAACAGATCAACCAGCTGCTCGGCCTGATCTATGCCCTGCTGGCGCTGGCCGTGATCGTCTCCCTGTTCGGCATCGCCAACACGCTCGCGCTCTCGATCCACGAGCGCCGCCGCGAGCTGGGCATGCTGCGCGCGATCGGCATGTCGCGCCGCCAGGTGCGGACGATGATCCGCTACGAGGCCGTGATCACGGCGCTGATCGGCGCCCTGCTGGGAATGGCGATCGGGGTCGTCTTCGCGGCGCTGATCGCCCAGCCGCTGAAGGACGAAGGCTTCGTCCTCTCCTACCCGATCGGACAGCTGATCGCGATGCTCCTCTTCGCCGCCTTCGCCGGCGTGCTCGCAGCGATCCCGCCCGCCCGCCGCGCCTCACGCCTAGACGTGCTCGAGTCGCTCCAGTACGAGTAGAACCAAGGTCCTAGGTGCAGCGCATATCGGCGTCCTAGGTCACTTGCGTGCCAGAGCACGCCACGCTCCTGCGTCCTTGATCTGCTTACCCCTACGACGACCTTGGCCTAGCCATGACGCAAGAGCCGTCTGACGGCCGCCATCAGCTCCTCGGTGCGCTGCGGCTGGTCCGCCTCGTCCGCGCCGACGACGCAGTGCGAGGCGTGGTCGCTGAGCAGCTCCAGGGCCACCTTGTCGAGCGCGGCTTGGATCGCGGTCAGCTGGGTGACGACATCGATGCAGTAGCGGTCCTCCTCGACCATGCCGGCGACGCCGCGGACCTGGCCCTCGATCCGGCGCAGGCGCCTGAGCACGGCCTCCCTGTCGGAGCTGTAGCCGCGGGTCTCCGCGCCGGCGCTCATCCGAACAGCTCCGCGAGCAGCACGGCGCCACCGAAGAGGGCCATCGCGCCGGCGACGTAGGCGACCACGCGCACCGGCGGGCCGCCGTGGATTCCGGTCTCATGGACGACTGCGTGGCCCTTGCCGCGGGCGATCAGCCAGCGGTTGACCGGCACCGCGATCATGCCGGCGATCGCGAGCGCGAAGGCGAGGCTGCCCCAGAACAGCAGCGAGCCCAGCCCGGCCTCCATCGCGCCCGGGATCGCGACGACGATCGCGTTGTCGACGACCTCCATCGTCGCGATGCTGAGCGTGTCGGAGGCGAGTGCGATCGGGATCACGGCGGAGAGCGCGAGCCCGGCGCGCAGCAGCGGCAGGCTGGTCAGCCCGTAGCCGAAGAGGAAAGCGAGCGCGACCGCGAGCGCGACGGTGGCGAGGTTGGAGAGCCCAAGGGCGGTGCCGATCGCCATCCCGGCCACCTCGCCGATCGCGCAGCCGGTGAGGCAGTGCAGGGTGGCGGAGATCGCGACCGCGGTCAGCGCGGCGCCCTCGGTCGGCATCGCGTGGTGGTCGTGGGTGCGGGCGTGTTCTACGTGAGCGCTGGCGTCCATGCGATCTCCTGGTCCGGGAAGTTCTCGGGCGTCACCGTAGCAGATACCCCTAGGGGGTATATCGCGAAGGCTCTGCTATGCGGGCCGATCTCACACGACAATTGCGGCGTCCGCTGTAACGTCAGGGTCAGGGGCCCGAGCCGGTCGAGATCGGCGGCTACGAGCTGCCGGCGGGGATCTCGGTCGCCCCCTCGATCTACCTCGCCCACCGCGACCCCGAGGTCTATCCGGATCCCGGGGCGTTCAAGCCGGAGCGCTTCCTCGAGACGCCGCCCGGCACCTACACCTGGATCCCCTTCGGCGGCGGCGTTCGCCGCTGCCTCGGCGCCTCCTTCGCCTGCCTCAGGCGATCAACCGCAGCCGGTGTTGTTCCCGCAAGAGGAGCAGGTGTAACACGAGCCCGTGCGCTGCATCATGCCGCCGCACTGCTCGCAGGCCGGGCCGAGGTCGAGGCCCTGCATCCTGGCCGGGACGACCGGCGGCGTTTCGGTGAAGGCCGCCGTCGCGGGGACCGGCTCGCCGCCGCTTGCCTTGGCCTTCTCGGCGCCGTTGCCGGGCTTCGCGTGGCCGTTGCCGCCGTTGGACGGGCCGGCGGTGTCGGTGGCGATGCCGAGCCCCAGTTGTGAGGTCTCCGCCTCCTGCTTGGCGCGCACCGCCTGGGTCATGATCCCCAGTTCCTCGAGCGTGTCGGTGTCCTCGATGAAGCGGCTCGCGACCCAGCGCATGATGTAGTCGGGCAGCGATTTGGCGAACGGGATCTCGGTGTTGCCGGTGATCCCCTCCGGCTCGAAGCGCATGTAGCTGAACTTGCGCACGAAGTCTTCGAGCGGCACGCCGTACTGCAGGCCGAGCGAGATCGCCGTCGCGAAGGCGTTCATCAGCCCGCGCATCGTCGAGCCCTCCTTGCCGATGTCGGTGAGGAAGATCTCGCCGACCGAGCCATCCTCGTATTTGCCGGCGGTGATGTAGCCCTCGTGGCCGGCGATCGAGAACTTGTGGGTGATCGATTCGCGCTCGCGCGGCATCCGCTTGCGCTCCGGCGGCGCCACGACGACCTCGGTCCCCTTCTCGTCCTGCGCGTCGGTGCGCAGCGCCTGTGCGGTCTTCGAGCCGTCGCGGTAGATCGCCAGCGCCTTGAGCCCGCCCTTCCAGCCGCGCGTGTAGGCGTCGGCGATGTCGTCGACCGTGGCGCTCTGCGGCAGGTTGACCGTCTTCGAGATCGCCCCCGAGATGAACGGCTGGGTCGCGGCCATCATGTCGATGTGGCCGGTGTGGGAGATCGCCCGCTCGCCGACCGCGACGTCGAAGACCGGCAGGTGCTCGTCCTTCAGCCCCGGGGCGCCGACGATCGTCGCCTTCTCGGTGATGTGGGCGTTGATCTGGTCGATCTCGGCCTCGCCGTAGCCGAGCCGCTGCAGCGCCAGCGGCACCGAGCGGTTGGCGATCGTCATCTGCCCGCCGCCGACCAGCTCCTTGAACTTGACCAGCGAGAAGTCGGGCTCGATCCCGGTCGTGTCGCAGTCCATCAGGAAGCTGATCGTCCCGGTCGGCGCCAGCACCGTCGCCTGCGCGTTGCGGTAGCCGTGCTGCTCGCCGAGCTCGACCGCCTCGTCCCAGGCGCTCTGGGCCGCCTCGAGCAGGTCGGCCTTGATCCCGGTCGGGTCGATGTCGTAGGCGGCGTCGCGGTGCATCCGCATGACGCCGTTGTGCGCCTCGCTGATTGCGCTCGTACTCGTCGTAGGGGCCGGTCGCTCCGGCGGCGATCTCGGCCGACTGGCGGTAGGCGCGGCCGGTCATCAGCGCCGTGATCGCGGCGGCGACGTTGCGGCCTTCGTCGGAGTCGTAGGGCAGCCCGTCGGACATCAGCAGCGCGCCGAGGTTGGCGTAGCCGAGGCCGAGCTGGCGGAAGGCGTTGGCGTTCTCGCCGATCTCCTCGGTCGGGTAGCTGGAGAAGCCGACGACGATCTCTTGGGCGAGGAAGACGATGTCGACCGCGTGCTTGAAGTCCTCGACATCGAAGCTGCCGTCCTCGCGGCGGAACTTCATCAGGTTGAGCGAGGCCAGGTTGCAGGCCGAGTCGTCGACGTGCATGTACTCGGTACAGGGATTAGACGCATTAATTCGACCCGACTCCGGGCAGGTGTGCCAGCGGTTGATGATCGTGTCGTACTGGACGCCCGGGTCGGCGCAGCGCCAGGCGGCGTCGGCGATCTCGTTCATCAGCTCGCGCGCCTGCAGCGTCTTCGTCGTCTCGCCGGTGGTGCGCGCCTTCAGCTGCCCAGTCCTCGCCGGCCTCGAACGCCTCCATGAACTCGTCGGTCACCCGCACCGAGTTGTTGGCGTTCTGGTACTGGATCGAGGTGAAGCCCTCGCCGTCGATCGACATGTCGAAGCCGGCGTCGCGCAGCGCGCCCGCCTTCTCCTCCTCGTCGGCCTTGCAGTAGATGAAGTGCTCGATATCGGGGTGGTCGACGTCGAGGACGACCATCTTCGCCGCCCGCCGCGTCTTGCCGCCCGACTTGATCGTCCCCGCCCAGGCGTCGGCGCCGCGCATGAAGCTGACCGGGCCGCTGGCGAGGCCGCCCTTCTTGAGCGGCTCCATCGAGCCGCGGATGTTGGAGAGGTTGATCCCCGAGCCCGAGCCGCCGCGGAAGATCATGCCCTCCTTGGTGTTCCAGTCGAGGATCGACTCCATCGTGTCGTCGAACACTGAGGATAAAGCAGGCACTACATTGCGGCTGCTCCTCGAAGCCGACGTTGAACCAGACCGGCGAGTTGAATGCCGCCTTCTGGTTGAGCAGGATCGAGGTCAGCTCGGCTTCGAAGGCGTCGGCGTCCTCGTCGGAGGCGAAGTAGCCGCCCTCGCGCCCCCAGCCGGAGATCGTCCCGGCGACGCGGCCGATCATCTGTTTGACCGAGCTCTCGCGCTGCTCGGTGCCGAGCTGGCCGCGGAAGTACTTCTGGGCGACGATGTTGGTCGCGTTCTGGCTCCAGCTCCTCGGGAAACTCGACCTCGCGCTGCTCGAAGGCCGGCGCCGCGGGATCGCCGATCACGGCGTCGCGCGACTTCCCACTCGATCTCGTCGAAGGGGTGCGTTCCCGGGGAGGAGAAGCGGCGTTCGACAGCCAGGCCCTGGAGACCGTTTTTCGGGCTGCTGGTGGCGGTCTGGGACATCGAACTTCTCCTCTCGGGGCGGTTTTAGGGGGGAGCTGCCCAGGATCGTCAACGAGTCGGACAGACTTTGTGATGACTGAACTCCGCAAACGCCGCAGAAATTGAGCTGCCAACTCCCTCTATGGTGACAAGGACGATGGCACGGGCACGGGCCGAAACTGCAGGGCGCGGGCGGCCGAAAGGGCCGAATCTGCAAAGGAAGTTGCAAATGAGGCGATCGCCGCCGTCAAGCCGCGCCTGCGCGGCGTCTCGCACCAGTGGGCCTTCTTCGTCTCGCTCTTCCTCGGCATCGGGCTGATCGTCGCCGCGAAGACGCCGAAGGCGACCCTGGCGGTGGCGATCTATGCGCTCAGCCTCTCCGCCCTGCTCGGCACCAGCGCGCTCTACCACCGGGTCAACTGGAAGCGGCCGGAAGTGCGCCGCTGGATGCGCCGGCTCGATCACTCGATGATCTTCTTCCTCATCGCGGGGACCTACACGCCTTTCGCCCTGCTGGTGCTCAGCGGCCCGCTCGCCGACGCGATCCTGGTCGTCGTCTGGATCGGCGCGATCGCCGGCGCGATGGTGGAGATGGTCTGGATCGACCACCCGAAATGGGTCGCGGCGCTGATCTACATGTCCCTCGGCTGGGTCGCCTGCGTAGCCTTCCCCGAGCTCTGGTCGGACATGGGGGTCGCCGGCACCCTGCTGGTCGCCGCCGGCGGCCTCCTGTACACCGCCGGCGCCGTCGTCTACGCCACCCAGCGACCCAACCCAAACCCCCGCGTCTTCGGCTACCACGAGGTCTTCCACGCCCTCGTCATACCGCCGCCGCAGCCCACTTCTCAGCTATCGCCTTCTTCGCGCTCCCTGCCGCTTGACACGCGAGGAGTCCGGGGGTTTCCCCTGGGGGAACTTGTGAGCACGCCCCTGACCGTGGACCTTGAAGGCGGATCCAGCGGCGGGTTCCACCAGGGGAACCCGGTCACACCTACGCCAACGCCGCCGCCGCGCGCTCCTTGGCCGCCTCGATCAGCGCCAGCACCTGCACCTCTTCGCCGGCCTTCAGCAGCTCGACCGGGTCGGGGTCGCCGTTGACGATCCCCTCGAAGAACTCCTTGCGGTCCTGGTAGGTCGGCAGCGTGCCCTTGGCCCAGCCGCGGGCGTCGTTGAGGATCACCGCCAGGCGCGCGTACTCCTCGCCGAACAGCTCGGAGATCTCGCGCTTCATCCGCTTCGCCAGCGCCGGCGAGGCGCCGGCGGTCGAGATCGCGATCGCCAGCGGGCCGGTGCGCACGATCGCCGGCAGGATGAAGTTGCAGAGCGGCGGCACGTCGACGATGTTGACCAGCATCGCCCGCTTCTCGGCGTTGTCGAAGACGCCGATGTTGACCTCGCTGTCGTCGGTGCAGGCGATCGCCATGAAGGCGCCGTCGAGGTCGTCCGGCCCGGCGTAGGGGCGCTTCTCCCACTCGATCGAGCCCTCTGCGGCGAGCGACTCGAGCTCGGGGTGGGCGACCGGCGCGATCAGGGTGACGCCGGCGTCGCAGGCGAGCAGCCCCTCGACCTTCTCGAGGCCGATGTCGCCGCCGCCGACGACCAGGCAGCGCCGCCCCTTGAGCTTCAGGCAGGCGATGTAGAAGGGGGTCTCGAGCATGTCGCGCACGCACGACTGGTCGCAGATCCCCTTGCGGAGCTGGCAGACGCACTCCTTGCCTGCATAGGCCTGGGCGGGCATGCCCACAGGTTAATGATCGGTTCCGGTGCGCCTTATGTGCCTATAGCAAGCAAAAGGCGCACCGGAAGCCTCAGATCGCTTCGAGGGTAAGGCGCAATCCCTCGGCGACGCCGGTCGTCGCCCGCCAGCCGAGCTCGCGCTCGGCCCGGCCCGCGTCGAGCGCGATCTGCTGGACCTCGCCGGCACGGGCCGGGGCGAGCTCCGGCTCGAAGCTCTCGCTGCCGTCGATCTCGGCCAAGCGCGCAGCCAGCTCGAGCACGTCGGTCTCGATCCCGGTGCCGATGTTGATCGGGCCGCTCGCCTCCGACTCGGCCGCAGCCAGGGCAGCGGCGACCACGTCGCCCACATATATGTAGTCGCGGGTCTGCCTGCCGTCGCCGAACACAGTCGGGCGCTCGCCGGCGCGCAGGCGGCCACAGAAGATCGCGATCACCCCCGCCTCGCCGAGCGGGTCCTGCCTCGGCCCGTAGACGTTGCCGAGCCGCAGGCTGACGCCGGAGACGCCGTAGAGCCGTTCGTAGAGCGCCAGGTAGCCCTCGGCGGCGAACTTGCTCTGGCCGTAGGCGGAGAACGGTTCGATCGGCGCGCTCTCGTCGAGCGGCAGCTCCTTGCCCGCCCCCTCGCCGTATATCGCGCCACCGGTCGAGACGAAGACGATCCGTCCCGAGCCCGCACCCCGCATCGCCTCCAGCAGGTTGGCGGTGCCGCCGACGTTGATCGCCGCGTCGAAGGCCGGGTCGGCGAGCGACTTGCGGACGTCGATCTGCGCCGCCAGGTGGAAGACGATCTCCGGCTCGACCCGGGCCAGCAGCTCGGCCAGTGCGGCGCCATCGCGGATGTCGAGCTCGACCAGCTCGGCGCCGGCGGCGAGCGCCCCGTCGAGGTTCGAGCGCCGCCCGGTCGAGAGGTCGTCGACCACCGTCACCGCGTCGCCGCGCGCCAGCAGCGCGTCGACCAGATTCGACCCGATGAATCCCGCTCCGCCGGTGACCAAAGCCTTCATCAGCGCGGCGATCCTAATGCCGACGGGCCGAAAACGAGGAGCCGGAGTTGCGTTTTCGTCCCGTCGGGCGCCGCGGAGCTGCGAGCGCCTGCTACCCTCGCCGCCCCATGAGGCTGATAGTCACCGAGAAGAACAACAGCGCCAAGAAGATCGCCGACATCCTCGGTCGCAACGAGGCGAAGGCGGACAAAACCTACAAAGTCCCCTTCTACACCTGGACCGACGAGAACGGCGACGAGCAGATGACGATCGGCCTCAAGGGCCACGTGCTCGGCCCGGCCTTTCCCGAGGGCTACTCGAACTGGCAGAAGACCGACCTGCACGACCTGATCGACGCGACGCTGATCAAGGAGCCGACCGACAAAAACGTCGTCAAAGCGATCCGCAAAATGGCCAAAGGGGCCGACGAGCTGGTGATCGCGACCGACTTCGACCGCGAGGGCGAGTTGATCGGGCTCGAGGCTCTGCAGGAGATGCTCGAAGCCAACCCGAAGCTCGGCTCGCGCGAGGACGCCGACAGCGGCGCCCTGCGGATCAAGCGCGCCCGCTACTCGGCGCTGACCAAGGAGGAGATCGAGCGCGCCTTCAACGAGCTCGACGAGCTCTCCTACCCGCTGGCCAACGCCGGCGCCGCCCGCCAGGACATCGATCTGCTCTGGGGGGCGACGCTGACCCGCGCGGTCTCGCTCGCCAGCCGCCGCTTCGGCTCGAACTTCCTCTCGGTCGGCCGCGTGCAGAGCCCCACCCTGGGCCTGATCGTCGAGCGCGAGATGGAACGCCGCGCCCACGTCGCCAAACCCTTCTGGGAACTGTTCGCCAAGTTCCAGCACCCGGATGGCAGCTTCGAGGCCCACCACGCGACCGACAAATTCTGGGAGAAGGCGGAGGCCGACAGCGCCCTCGCCGGCACCTCCGGTCCGGGCACGGTCAAGTCGGTCACGGCGCGCAAGAACACGCGCAGGCCGCCGACCCCCTACAACACGACCGCCTTCAGCACCGACGCCTCCAGCCGCCTCGGCATCACCCCGGCGAGCGCGATGCGGATCGCCGAGGACCTCTACATGGACGGCTTCATCTCCTACCCGCGCACCGACAACACCGTCTACCCGCCCTCGCTGCCGGTGCGCGAGCTGGTCTCCTCGCTGGTCCGCGTGAAGGAGTTCTCCGCCGCCTCCGGCCTGCTCGACGGCGAGCTGAAGCCGACGCGGGGCAAAAAAGAGACGACCGACCACCCGCCGATCTACCCGACCCAGGCGATCCACCCGGGCGCCCTCGACGGCTCGAAGAAGCGCGTCTACGAACTGGTCGTGCGGCGCTTCCTCGCCACCTTCAGCCCGCCGATGATCACCGAGTCGACCCGCGCCGACATCGAGGCCGGCTCGGAGACCTACTTCGTCCGCGGCTCGGTCGTCGTCGACCCCGGATACGCCGGCATCTACACCTACGCCCGCTCCTCCGACGAGGAGATCCCCAAGCTGGAGGAGGGCCAGAGCCTGGAGCTCGACGGCGAGCCCTGGATGGTCGACAAGGAGACCCAGCCGCCCTCGCGGATCTCGCAGGCGAAACTGATCGAGATGATGGAGGAGCGCGGGCTGGGCACGAAAGCGACCCGCGCCGACATCATCCAGAAGCTCTTCGGCCGCGGCTACGTCTACGGCAATCCGCCGATCCCCTCGGAGACCGGGATCGCGCTCTACGAGGCGTTCAAGAACTACGTGCCGGCGATGGCGACGCCGGAGATGACCGCCCAGCTCGAGGCGGAGATGGACCGGATCGCCGGCGGCGAGATGAGCAAGGGCGACGTCGTCGGCGAGAGCCGCGACCTGCTGCACAAGACCTGGACCGAGATCGACGGGAGTCGCGAGGATCTGGCGAAAGTGATCTGGAAAGGGATGGACGAGGACCGCATCCTCGGGCCGTGCAAGGTCTGCGAAGAGGCGGGCCGCAAGAAGGAGGACGGCTCGCCCCACATGCTACGCATCATCCGGGCGAAAAAATCGGGCAAACGCTTCGTCGGCTGCAGCGGCTGGAGTGCTCGACGACCCCGAGTCGTGCGACCAGACCTTCCCGCTGCCGCAGCGCGGCGACGTCTTCAAGCTCGAAGACCGCTGCTCGGTCTGCGGCGAGACGCCGCGGCTCAAAGTCGTCCCCTTCCGCGGCCGCCCCTGGAACCTCTGCCTCAACGACGACTGCGAGTCGATGCAGGAGATGAAGAAACGCCGGGCCGAACGCGAAGCTGCGAAAAAAGCCAAGGCCGAGATGGCCAAGAAGGCTCCGCCCGACAAATCCTCTACTGCGACCCGCAAGAAGAAACGGGCGAAAACCGCGGTCAAATGACGTGACCCAGGCGTCGCCAGGCAAGGAACTCGCGCTGGGGCGCTCGCACCCCGCCTTCGGCGGGGGTCGCCCGAATAGCAGCGCTATTTGGGCGACTGAGGACGCCGCATGGCGACGATCTGGGGTCGTCGTTTGATGTTCGTCTCTCTGGAGGGAGTCGACGGGTCAGGCAAGAGCACGCAGGCGAGGCTGCTCGCAGAGGCGCTGGGCGCGGAGACGACGCTGATTCGGGAGCCTGGCGGGACCGACGCGGCGGAGCGGATCCGCGGGCTGCTCGCCGACCCGGGCCTGGAGATCGACCCCTTCGCCGAGCTGCATCTTTTCTCGGCCGCGCGTGCCGACCTGCTGGCGCGGGTCGTGCGGCCGGCGCTCGAGGGCGGCGGCACGGTCGTCGCCGATCGCTTCGCCGACTCAAGCGTCGCCTACCAGGGCGGCGCCCGCGGGCTCGGAACCAGCCACGTGCTCTCGCTGGTCGACCAGGCGATCGACGGGCTCTGGCCGGACCTGACGATCTACCTGCGGATCGACCCCGAGGCGGGCCTGGCGCGGGCCGGGGGCGAGGACCGTTTCGAGGCCGAGGGACTGGAGCTGCAGCGGGCGGTGGCCGAGGCGTATGACGAGATAGCGGTCATCGCCTCGGACCGGGTTGTGGTGGTCGAGGCCGAGGGGAGCGTCGAGGAGGTTCATGCGCGGGTGATGGACGCGATTAGGGACAGAAGCTTGTGACCGCGGGTCCACGCGGGAGAGGCGAGGTTCGCGTTCGCTGTTTGTCTCGCCCAGCGCAACAAAAGGCGGACGCGCTTCGATGACGGCGGCGATCGAGGACAGCACGGCCCACCAACCCCGGGCACAGATGGCGTTGGACGCCGCGCTGAAGTCTGGGCCGTCGCATGCCTATCTGTTTCGAGGCCCGCGGGGCGCCGGCAAGCGCGAGATGGCGCGGTGGTTTGCCGCGGAGGTCCTGGCGGGAGCTGCTGAGGATTCCGAGGATGTGCGGCGCAGGGCGTTGATGGACCCCTCGCCGCATCCCGACCTGGTCTGGCTGGCGCCGAAGGGGGCGCAGCACATGGTCGAGGAGGTGCGGGAGCGGGTTATTCGGGCGTCTGCGTACCGGCCCTATGAAGGGGGCAAGCGGGTGTTCGTGATCGAGGCGGCGGAGGCGATGCGGGACGAGAGCCAGAACGCGTTGCTGAAGACGCTCGAGGAGCCGCCCGGGTTCGTCCACCTGATCCTGCTCAGCTCCGAGCCCTCGGCGCTACTGGAGACGATCGCCTCGCGCTGCCAGCCGGTCGACTTCGCGCCGCTGCCGCCCGAGGCGGTGGAAGCGTCGCTGAGAGAGAGCGGCGGTGGGGGCGAGGGGGACGAGATCGCCGCTGCCGCGCGGCTCTCGGCCGGCGACCTCGAGCTGGCCCGACTGCTGCTGACCGAGCAGGGACGAAAGTTGCGCGGCGAGGTCGAGGGTTTCGCCACGGCCGTCCTCAGCGACGGCGACGCAGCGCCTTCCTGGCGGGCGATGCTGAAGACCGCGGAGGAGGCGGGCGAGGAGGCTGAGTCGGTCGCCCGCGAGGCGCTGGAGAGCGAAAAGGAGGCCGGGATGAAGCGCTCGGCCCGCGATATCGGCGACGCCGCCAAACGCGCCGGCCGCCGCCGCCGCACCGAGTTGCTCGACCTCGGTCTGCGCCTGCTCGCGGCATGGTTCCGTGACCTCACCGCCGTCGCCTCCGGCGCCGCCGACCTCGCCTACAACACCGATCGCCTCGACCTGTTGCGCCCGCAGGCCGACGGCATCGACCCGTCCGCCGCCCGCCGCGCGGTCGAGCTGGTCGAGGACACCCGCCGCCGCCTCGACCTCAATGTCTCCGAGGAGCTAGCCCTGGAGGCTTTGCAATTCAGACTTGGGCGGACGGTCTCAGACGCCCTTATTCGGCGTCCTCAGTCGTCGAAATAGCGCTGCCATTCCCACTCCCTGCATCCTTGTCTGACGACGTTTGAGCCCCGTCTTGGCGCGTTCCCTCCAGCGCTCGCTCCTGGGCCAGCCTCGTTATCTGGGCGGCCTGGCGGGACATGATCACACTGAAGTTGAGCGTCAGGCCGAGCAGCAGCAGGAGGATGATCGAGAAGAGGGCGACGTTGGTGTCGCGCACCCCCATCAGATCGGCGACCGCGGTCAGCAGGCCGGGGAAGACTGCGCCGGCGAGCATGCCGAGGCCGGCGACGAACCAGACGACGCTGAAGCGCTCCTGCAGGCTGTCGCGGCGGATCAGCTCGAGGATCAGCGCCATGAAGGCGATCGCGATGATCGCGGCGAGGATCCGCGTCTGCGAGGTCAGGTGGACGGTCGGCTCTTCGGCCGCCGCCGCTGCGTTCAGCAGCGCGGCGCTCATCGCTCCGTCCTCGGGCGGAACTGGCCGACCAGCAGCACGATCATCCCCTTGAAGATGAAGAAGGCCGAGCGCACGGGCGTGAGAAAGGAGGAGCCGCCGACCCGCTCCAGCATCCGCACCGGCACCTCCTCGACCCTCAGCCCCTCGCGCACGGCAAGCTGCAGCGACTCGATCTCGGCGAAGTCGGGTGAGTAGTTCTCGCTGAACAGCTCCATCACACGGCGGTTGGCGGCGCGCATGCCGCTGGTCGTGTCGGTGAAGCGCTGCCGCGTAGCCAGGGTGAGGAAAAAGCGGAAGACGCTGGTGCCGATCCGCCGCGAGAGGGTCGGCTGGTAATCCTCGCCGGCGATCGTCTCGGCGTCGTGCTCGCCGTCGCCCGCCTCGCGGTAGCGCGAGCCGAGCACGAGGTCGGCGCGATCGGCGCGCACCTCCTCAAGCAGGCGCGCGACCTCGGCCGGCGGGTGTTGGCCGTCGGCGTCGAGGTGGGCGCAGAAGTCGTAGCCGCCGCGCAGCGCGTAGAGGTAGCCGGTCTGCAGCGCCGCGCCGAGGCCCTGGTTGAAGGGCAGCGAGGCGACCGTCGCGCCGGCCTCGGCGGCCCGCGCTGCGGTCGCATCGGTTGAGCCGTCGTTGACGACGAGCACGTCGGCGTCGGGCAGGCGCTCGCGCACCCCGGCGATCACGCCGGCGACGGCGTCGGCCTCGTTCCAGGCGGGGATGAAGACCAGCGTTCTCATTGCGGCGATTCTCCCATGCCGTCATTCTGTTGCCGATGAGACGAATCGGGATCAGGCTCTGGCTGGTCGGTGCCTTCGCCGCGGTCACCCTGCTCACCGCCGGCGTCGTCTACCTGTTTGGCGACCGGCCGCGTGCCGTGCTCGGCGCGATCGCGCTCGGCATCCTCTCCGGCTTCCTGATCGCGCTCGGCATCTCGCGCCGAGTGCGCCGCCTCTCGCGCGGTGCCGGCGAGCTCGCCGCGGGCGCCTTCGACACCCATCTCGACGTCGGCGGCCGCGACGAGATCGGCGACCTGGCGCGGGCGCTGGAATCGATGCGCGCCTCACTGAAGGAGAGCTTCGGCGTGCTCACCGCCGACCGCAACAAGCTGAAAGCGATCTTCGACGGCCTCACCGACGCCGTCATCGTCGTCGACGAGGACGGCGGCCTGCGTTTCTCCAACAGGGCCGCGGCGAAATTGCTCGACCCACTCGGCCAGCCGCCAGAGTCGATCCGGCCGCACCTGCGGCGCGCCCACGACCTCGGCTTCGCCGCCCACCCGGCGCTGCGGATCGGCGACCGTGCCTACGCGATGAGCGCCCGGGCGCTGCCCAAAGAGCGCGCCGTGCTCGTCGTCGCCCGCGACCGCACCGATGAGATGCGCCGCGAGCTCGCCGAAGCCGACTTCATCTCCAACGCGGCGCACGAGCTGCGCAACCCGCTGGCGGGCATCTCGAGCGCGATCGAGGTGCTTCAGGAGGGCGCCAAGGACGACCCACAGGCGCTCAACCACTTCCTCGGCCGGCTCGCCGAGGACGCCGAGCGGATGAACCGGCTGACGCGCTCGCTTCTGACCCTGGCCCGGGTCGAGTCGCTGGGCGGCGGCGAGACCGAGGACGTCGACATCGGCGGCGCGATCCGCGACACGGTCGAAGCGGCCGAGGCGCCCGACCACATCGAGCTGGCGACCGAGGTCGAGCCGGAGTTGGCCGCCGTCGGCGACCCGACCCTGCTGCGCCAGGTGATGGTCGGCCTGCTCACCAACGCCTTCAAGCACACGCCGCTGCCCGGGCGCGTTACCGTTCGCGGCCGCCGCGACGGCGAGAAGGAGGTGGTGCTGGAGGTGATTGACACGGGACCGGGCATTCCAGAGGCGGAGATCGAGCGCGTCTTCGAGCGCTTCTACCGCCGCGACGAGTCGCGCAAGCAGGAGGGCTTCGGGCTCGGCCTGGCGATCGCGCGGCGCATGGTCAGCGTGATGGGCGGTGAGATCGGCGCGTCCTCGGTCGAGGGCGAGGGAAGCACCTTCTGGGTCCGCCTGCCGGTCGCGCAGCCGAGCAGGACTCCGGTCGCATGAACCGCCCCTGTCCACACATATGGGGGCCGGGACGATGAGCAGCGGGCGGATACTCGTCGCCGACGACGAGCCCTCGGTGCGCGACTCGGTCGGCTACGCGCTCGCCCAGGACGGCTTCGAGGTGACCTCGGCGGCCGATGGCGACGAGGCCGCCGAGCGGGTCGGCGACGGCATCCCCTACGACCTGTTGATCCTCGACATCATGATGCCGGGGCCGAGCGGGCTCGACATCTGCCGCGAGGTGCGCTCGCGCAGCGCCGTGCCGATCATCCTGCTGACCGCCAAGGACGCCGAGGTCGACAAGGTCGTCGGCCTCGAGGTCGGCGCTGACGACTACGTGACCAAGCCCTTCTCGGTGCGTGAGCTGCTCGGCCGCGTGCGCGCCCAGCTGCGCCGCCGCGAACTGGATCGCGCGCCGCTCTCCCAGGCGGTCAAGGTCGAGGCCGGGCCGGTCACGATCGACCTCGTCCGCCACGTCGCCACCGTGCGCGGCGAGCCGGTCAACCTGACCCGCTCGGAGTTCCAGCTGCTGCGCCTGCTCGTCGGCCGCGCCGGCGAGGTCTTCCCCCGCCGCCAGATCATGGAGGAACTCTGGCAGACCGAGTTCGACGGCGACGAGCGCGCCTGCGACGTCCACATCTCCAACCTGCGCCAGAAGGTCGAGCGCGACCCCCAGGACCCCGAGCTGATCGTCACCGTGCGCGGGATCGGCTACAAGTTCGAAGGCAACGGCGCCGCGTAGAAGGCCGGCCGAGGGTGAGTAGGCTTGACCCATGCACCTGAGCTCAAGCCCCGAAGAGGCCGCGGCGATCGCCGCGGCCGTGGCGCGCTTCGAGGCGGACACGGCTCCGGTCGCTGCGGCTGAGGGAGACGCGGTGAGCCCGTGGCAGCGGGCTGCGCTGGCCGAGGGGGTCGGCGCGAAGGGCATCGTCCAGAAGCACCTTGAAGGAGGAGGAGTCAAATGGCAGTCGTGAAAATCATCGAGTTGGTCGGCAGCTCCAAGACGTCCAGTGACGACGCGGCGAAACAGGCGCTTTCCCAGGCCCAGGGCACGCTGCGCAACATTCGCGCGGTCGACATCGTCTCGACCGGGATCCGCGGCGAGAACCTCGACGAGTACCGCGCCCATGTGCGTGTCGCGTTCCTGGTCGAGGGCACCGAGGTCGATTAGCGGCGCCGGGTAGGGTTCGGCGCCGATGGCCGACGAGGCACAGGAAACGACCCGCGAGGTCTCGCGCGACGAGGCGCAGAAGCTGATCGAGGACGGCGCGCAGCTGGTCGACGTGCGCGCCGTTCACGAGTGGGACGCCGGGCGGATCGTCGGCGCCACCCACCTGCCGCTCGACGAGCTCGCCGGGCGGACCGGGGAGATCGACCCGGAACGGCCCGTCGTCCTCTACTGCCGCGGCGGCACCCGCTCGACGATGGCCACCGACGCGCTTGCCGAGGCCGACTTCGACGCCGCCAAGCTCACGGAGGGGATCGTCGGTTGGTCGGAGGCCGGCCTGCCGCTCGACCCCGACGACGGCTACGTCGCCGAGTCGGGCGAGGCCGCGGCGATTCTCGAGGCCCGCAAGAAGGCCTCGTAGGGCTGATTCCTCGCCTGGGGACATAAATCCCCTAATCCCAATCAGGTTTTGCTATTTTCCTCCTCGTGGAGGTCGTCGTAGACGAGGACAAGCAGCAGCGCGGCAAAGGCCGCACCGGCACTCTCGAGAACCCGGAGGCCTACGAGAACGTCCCCGGGCAGGTGATCCCGATCATCGAGCGCGAGTTCGACGACTTCGACTCCGAAGCCGAGGAGTTCCTCGCCGGCAAGCTCGCCGAGGACCAGTTCATCGGCTTCCGGCTCAAACAGGGCGTCTACGGCCAGCGCCAGGCGGACGTGCAGATGGTCCGCGTCAAGCTCCCCTTCGGCGGCGTCACCCCCGAGCAGATGGAAATGTTCGGCCAGGTCGTAGAGAAGTGGGCGCCGCTGAACAAGGGCCACATCACGACCCGCCAGAACATCCAGATCCACCACGTGCCGCTGCGCGACATGGAGGCGCTGATCCGCGAAATTTCCTCGGTCGGGCTCTCCTCGCGCGAGGGTTGCGGCAACACGGTGCGCAACGTCACCGGCGACCCCTGGGCCGGCGTCGCCGCCGACGAGATCTTCGACCCGACCGCCTACGCCGGCGCCTACGTCCGCTACTTCGTCCGCCACCCGACGACGCAGCTGATGCCGCGCAAGATCAAGACCGCCTTCAGCGGCTCCGACGAGGACCGGGCGATCACCGGCATCCACGACATCGCCTTCCTCAGCCGCGAACGCGACGGGGTCAAGGGCTTCGAGGTCCGCGTCGGCGGCGGCACCTCGATCATGGCCCGCGTCGCGCCGACCCTCTACGACTTCGTCGAGGCCGACAACGGCGACTACCTCAAGGTCTCCGAGGCGGTGCTGCGGATCTTCGATCGCCAGGAGTGGCTGCGCGTCAACCGCGCCCGCGCCCGGATCAAGGTGCTGGTCGACAAGATCGGCATCGACGCCCTTCGCGAGCAGGTCGAGGAGGAGCTCGAGGGCGATTGGGTCGGCGAGCGCGACTTCGGCCCGGAGCTGGTCGAGCGCCTGCGCTTCGACGACGACGAAGGCGAGCGCGCCCCCGAGGCGCCGCCCGCCGCCGCCTCGCCGAACGGCGACCGCACCGAGTTCGACCGCTTCATCGAAGGCAACGTGCAGCCGCAGCGCCAGGAGGGCTTCGTCGCGGTCGAGGTCAAGATCGAGCGCGGCGACCTCACCCCGGAGCAGTTCCGCGGCCTGGCCACGATCATGCGCGACTTCAGCGGCGGCTACGCGCGCAGCACCGTGCAGCAGAACCTCGTCCTGCGCTGGGTCCGCGACGAGGCGCTGTATGAGGTCTGGCAGCGGCTCGAGGCGCTCGGCCTGGCCGAGCCCGGCGCGCGCGAGATCACCGACGTGGTCAGCTGCCCCGGAACCGACAGCTGCAAACTCGGGATCACCAGCTCGATGGGGCTCAACCGGGCGATCAAAGAGCGGCTCGTCGAGATGGACATCAGCGACCCGCTGACCCGCAAGATCCACATCAAGATGAGCGGCTGCCCGAACGGCTGCAGCCAGCACCACATCGCCAACATCGGCTTCTACGGCGCCTCGCTGAAGGTCGGCGGCCGCCCGGTGCCCGCCTACATCCCACACATCGGCGGCAAATACGAGGGCGGCGAGGTGATCTTCGGCACGCGGCTCAAATCGCGCCTGCCGGCCAAGCGCGTCCCCGAGGCGGTCGAGCGCTGGATCCGCCTCTATGAGGCCGAGCGCGACGAGGGCGAGGAGTTCAACGACCTCGCCGAGCGCCTCGGCGCCGCCCGCTTCGAAGCGGAGATCAAGGAGCTGACGCTGCCGGCCGAGTTCAGCCTCGAGACGATGCAGCAGTTCATCGACTGGAACCGCCAGAGCCCCTACAAGGTGGAGCGGGGCGAGGGCGAGTGCGCGATATGACCCCGGCGGCGATAGCCCCGGAGATCGATGCCGAGGCAGTCGCCGCGGAGCTCGAGCGCAAGAACGCCCCCGAGGCGATCGAGTGGATGTTCGAGACCTTCGGCGCGAGCCACTACATCGCCTGCTCGTTCCAGAAGACCAGCTCGGTGACCGCTCACCTGGCGAGCCAGGTCAACCCCGAGGCGCGCTTCTTCTACCTCGACACCGACGTCCTCTTCGAGGAGACGTACAAGACCCGGGACGAGCTCGCCGCCCATCTCGGGGTCGAGTTCGACCGCTTCCACAACCTGACGATCGACGAGCAGGCCGCCCAGTACGGCGACGAGCTGTGGAAGAGCGACCCCGACGCCTGCTGCGGCCTGCGCAAGGTCGAGCCGATGCGGCGCGCTCTCTCTTCCGTAGACTGCTGGCTTGCCGGTGTCCGCCGTGAGGACTCAGCCAGTCGCGCCAAGACCCCGAAGTTCACCTGGGACAAGCGCTTCGACCTCTGGAAGCTGAACCCGATCGCGGACTGGTCCGAGCGCGACGTCTGGAACTACATCCGTGAGCACCACCTCCCGTACAACCCGCTGCACGATCAGGGCTACCCCTCGATCGGCTGCACCCACTGCACGAAGCCGGTCGGGCCGGGAGGCTCGCCGCGCGCCGGCCGCTGGGCGGGCACGCAGAAGACCGAGTGCGGGATCAATTAGCGGCCCACGCAGCGACTGCCGCCCGAACGACCTTCCTCTGAACCGACCCCCCGAACGATTGGTGAGACATCCGCATGAGCGAGACGATGACTGAGCTTTCCCTGACCCTTGACGAGCGCCACACGGCCGACTTCGAGATGATCGGCAACGGTGGCTTTGCGCCGCTGACCGGCTTCCAGGGCTCCGCCGACTGGGAGCGCGTCTGCGCCGAGATGCGCACCGCCGACGGCGAGTACTGGCCGATACCGATCACCCTGGCGACCGACCTGGAGTGCGAGGTCGGCGACACGATCGCGCTCGCCAGCGACGAAGGCAAGCCGCTGGGGCGGATCAGGGTCGAGGAGATCTGGGAGCGCGACGCACGCAGCGAGGCCGAGCGGGTCTACGGCACGACTGACGAGGCCCACCCGGGCGTCGCCGCGATCTACGCCGAGGGCAGCCGCTGCATCGCGGGCCCGATCGAGGTCGACGCGCTTCCCGATCACGAGGAGGCCTTCATGCGCCGCTACAAGACGCCGGCCGAGCACAGGGCCGACTTCGAGGCGCGCGGCTGGAAGAAAATCGTCGCCTTCCAGACCCGCAACCCGATCCACCGCGCCCACGAGTACCTGACCAAGGCCGCGCTGGAGACCTGCGATGGGCTCTTCATCCACCCGCTGATCGGCAAGACCAAGGCCGGCGACATCCCCGCCGACGTGCGCATGCGCTGCTACGAGGTGCTGATGGAGAAGTACTACCCCGAGGACCGGGTCGTGCTCGGCGTGAAGCCGGCGAAGATGCACTACGCCGGCCCGCGCGAGGCGGTTCTGCACGCGATCGTCCGCCGCAACTACGGCGCAACGCATTTCATCGTCGGTCGCGACCACGCCGGCGCCGGCGACTACTACGGCACCTACGACGCGCAGGAGATCTTCGAGACGATCGACATCGACGAGCTCGGGATCGAGCCGCTGATGTTCGAGCACACCTTCTGGTGCAACGCCTGCGAGGGGCTGGCTTCGAACAAGACCTGCCCGCACGAGCAGGAGGACCGACTCTTCCTCTCCGGCACCGCGGTCCGCGAGATGCTCGGCAACGGCCAGCGGCCGCCGCACGAGTTCTCGCGCGACGAGGTCGCCGACATACTCATCGACGCTTACAAGGAGGACTGACGTAGACATGGCTGGCGAGCAAGGCTTCACACTCTGGTTCACCGGGCTCTCGGGCGCGGGCAAGACGACGATCTCCCGGTTGCTGGAGGGCCACCTGCGCGAGCGCGGCTCGAAGCTGGAGATCCTCGACGGCGACATCGTGCGTGAAAACCTCTCCAAGGGGCTCGGCTTCTCCAAAGAGGACCGCGACACCAACATCCGGCGGATCGCCTTCGTCGCCGACCTGCTCAGCCGCAACGGCGTGCCGGTTATCACCGCGGCGATCTCCCCCTATGCCGAGATCCGCGCCGAAGCGCGCGAGAAAGCGCAGGCCCCGTTCATCGAGGTCTACGTCAAGGCTTCGGTCGACACCTGCGCCGAGCGCGACGTCAAGGGCCTCTACAAGAAAGCCTTCGCCGGCGAGATCAAGGAATTCACCGGCGTCTCGGACCCCTATGAGGCTCCGGAGAGCCCCGAGGTCGTCTGCGACACCGAAAACGAAACGGCTGAGGAGTCGGCGCAGAAGCTGCTCGAGTACCTCGAGTCGCGGGATTTGATCCCCGCCTCGGCTGTCGCTGCCTAGGGGAGACGACCCCGTCGTCTCGCTAACCTGCCCGTAGATGAGGCGGGGACTGGTTTTCGCGATGCTGGTTGGGGTTGTGGCGCTGGCTGGCGGCGCGGGCGCTGCGGCTGCCGATGGGCCTGTCTATGAAGAGGCGCCGGTTTATTCGCCTGCTGAGCCTGTGGTGGGGGTGCCCCAGCCACGCCTGCGCTACGCGGGTCTGCGGCGGAATCGCAGCAACGGCCGCGCCGTGCTGTTCGTGCGGGTTTCGGAGCCGGGGAGGCTGTTCGTCTGGGGGCGCGGGGCGCTGCCGTTCAGGCGGGCCGGCCGCCGCGCCGGTCGGGTGCGGTTGCTGGTCCGGCCGAGGATCCCGCTGAAGCGCTACCTCAAGCGCCGCGGCAAGGCGCGGATCCGCATCAACGTCGCCTTCGAGCCGTTCAGCGGCGCCCCCGGACGGACGTTCGAACGGCCGGTCCTGCTGAAGCGCAAGCGCCGCCGCTGAGTCAGGGGCGCGCCGGGACCTGGGGCTCGGCCAGGCCGTAGGTGTCGTAGGCGCCGAACTCGGCGAAGGTCTTGTGGGTCGGGCCGTGGTAGTCGGAGGAGGCGGTGGGGATCAGGCCGTGCTCGTCGCAGAGCTCGAGCAGGTGCTTCGTCTGCTCCTCGCTGTGGGTCGGGTAGAAGGTCTCGACTCCGTCGACGTCGAGCGCGCGGATCAGCTCGTCGACCTCGGCCGGGTCGGAGATGTCCCAGTAGGGGTGGGCGACGACGGCGACGCCACCGGCGGCTTTGATCGTCTCGACCGCCTGCTCGGCGGTCGGCCAGCGACGCGGCACGAAGGCCTTCGCGCCGGGCACGAGGTACTGCTCGAAGAAGGGCCCGAGGTCGCCTTCGGCGCCGGCCGCGCGGGCGATGTGCGGACGCCCGATCGAGAGCGCGTCCCCGGCCTCGCGCACAGCGTCCTCGAGGTGGAGGTCGAAGCCCTCGCCGCGCAGCTTCTCGACGATCTCCCCGGCGCGCGCGACCCGCTCATGCTGCGCCCGCTCGCAGGCCGGCGCAATCTCCCCCAGGTCGACCCAGTACCCGCACACATGAAGGTCTTCCGCGTATTCGTGCACGCATGACATCTCGATCGCCGGCACAAGCTCGACCCCCAGCTTCGTCGCCGCCTCGGCAGCCTCAGCCACCCCGGCGATCGCATCATGATCCGTCAATGCCAGCGTCGTGACACCAGCTTTCGCAGCCTCCTCAACGACGCCGGCCGGGGCAAGCTGCCCGTCCGACACCGTGGAGTGCGATTGAAGCTCAATCAGCATGGCCGGGACCCTATTCATCGCGCTGACGAGAGGGGGTGGGGACACCCCAGAACGGGCGGATACTCAGAGCGAGCGAAGCGAGCGAGTCCGGGCTGGGGTGTCCCCACCCCCTCCGCCACACGTCCGAATAGACTGCCCCGCCGTGTTCGAGAAAGTGCTGATAGCCAACCGCGGCGAGATCGCGATCCGGGTCGCCCGCACGCTCAAGGAGATGGGCATCGGCTCGGTCGCCGTCTACTCGGAGATCGATCGCGACGCTCCGCACGTGCGCGAGGCCGACGAGGCCTTCCTGATCGGCCCCGCGGTCCCGGCCGAGAGCTACCTCAACATCGAGAAGATCATCGCGACCGCGAAACAGGCGGGCGCCGAGGCGATCCACCCCGGCTACGGCTTCCTCGCCGAGAACTCCGACTTCGCCCGCGCCTGCGCCGAGGCCGGGATCGTCTTCATCGGCCCGCCGCCGGAGGCGATCGAAGCGATGGGCTCGAAGACCCGCGCCCGCGAGATCATGGCCGAGGCCGGCGTGCCGATCGTTCCCGGCGCGACCGAGCCGGCCGCCGACGTCGAGGCCGCCAGGGCTCAGGCCGAGGAGGCCGGCTACCCGGTCGCCTGCAAGGCCGCGGGCGGCGGCGGCGGCAAGGGCTTCCGTGTCGCCCAGACCCCCGACGAGCTTCAGGAGGCGTTCGAGGGCGCCGCCCGCGAAGGCGAGAAGTTCTTTTCCGATGACCGCGTCTACGTCGAGCGCTACCTCGAGGACCCGCGCCACGTCGAGGTCCAGGTGCTGGCCGACTCGCAGGGCAACACGATCCACCTCGGCGAGCGCGATTGCTCGATCCAGCGCCGTCACCAGAAGGTGATCGAGGAGGCGCCGGGGCCGCAGGTCGACGAGGAGATGCGGGCGCGGATCGGCAAGATCGCCACCGACGCGGCGGCCGCGGTCGGCTACCGCGGCGCCGGCACGGTCGAGGGCATGCAGGTCGGCGACGAGTACTTCTTCCTCGAGATGAACACCAGGGTCCAGGTCGAGCACTGCGTGACCGAGATGGTCACCGGGATCGACATCGTCCGCGAGCAGGTGCTGGTCGCCGCCGGCGAGGCGCTCACGGTCGCGCAGGAGGACATCGAGCTGCGCGGGCACGCGATCGAGTGCCGGATCAACGCCGAGGCTGCGCACAAGAAATTCGCCCCCGCGCCGGGCGCGATCACCAGCTACCGCGAGCCGGCCGGACCGGGCGTGCGGGTCGACTCCGGGGTTGAGGCCGGCTCCGAGGTGACGCCGATGTACGACCCGATGGTGGCCAAGCTGATCGTCTGGGACGTCGACCGCGAGCACGCCACACGGCGCATGCTGCGCGCGCTCGGCGAGTACGAGGTCGGCGGCCTGACCACGCTGATCCCCTTCCACAGCGCGATCCTCGCCACCGAGCAGTGGGCGAACGGGGAGACCTGCCGCGGCCTGATGGAGGATCGCGACTGGCTCAAGACGACCGCGCCGGCCGACGCCGCGCCTCCCGCCGAGGCCGAGGAGGGCGCCGAGACGGTCGCCCGCGACTACAAGGTTGAGGTCTCCGGCAAGCTCTTCGACGTCAAGGTGATCGGTGAGGCCGCTGCGGGCGGCGTCGCTCCGGCCGCAAGCGGCGGCCGCAAGCCGCCGAAGCGCGAGCGCAAGGGCGGCGCCGGCGCGAGCGCCTCGAGCGAGTCGCTGCCCTCGCCTCTGCAGGGCACGGTGCTCAAGGTCGCGGTCGAGCAGGGCGCCGAGGTCGCCGAGGGCGACCTGATCTGCGTGATCGAGGCGATGAAGATGGAGAACGAGATCGCCGCCCACCGCGCGGGGAAAGTCACCACCCTGAACGTCTCTGAAGGCGCAGCCGTCTCCTCCGGAGACGTGCTGGCCGTCATCGAGTAGCTAGCGTTTCTGCTTCTGGCGCTTTTCGCGTTCGCGCCGCGCCTTTTCCCGTTCCCGTTCCCGTTCCCGTTCGCGCTGTTCGCGGCGCTTCTGCGCCTGCAGCTTCTGGAACTGGCGCCGGGTCATCGGCATCGGCGGCGTGACTTCGCGGCAGCCGCGGCCGACGCAGTCGCTCAGCCGCTTCATCTGGCGGTGCAGGAAGTTGCGGATCGGGAAGAAGTTGGGGACGTTGTGCAGCGAGTTGAGCTCGTTCGGGTCCTTGTTGATGTTGTAGAGCTCCTTCTCACCGGTCGGCCAGGCGATGTACTTGTAGGGGCCGAGCCGGATCCCCGCGTAATCCTTCGGCGGCGCCAGCAGCGAGGCCTTTGCGGTCGCGCTCGACGCGCCCGCCTTCTTGCCGGTGCTGCCGTTGCCGCCCCCTTTGCCGCCGTCGCCTTCGCCCGTGCTGGCGATCGCCCCGTTGGCTTCGACGTCGCTGGTTTCGACGAAGGACTCGAAGAGGATCGGGCGGCGGCTGCGCAGGTCGGGATCGCGTAGGTAGGGGACCATCGAGCGGCCGTCGATGCTCTTGTCGGCTTCGGCGCCGGCCAGCTCGAGCAGGGTCGGCGCGACGTCGATGTTGGCGGCCAGCTCGCCGGTCTGGCTGCCCTGTTTGATCCCCGGCCCGCGGATCAGGAACGGCATGTGCGTGGCCGGCTCGTAGGCGAGGAACTTGCCGCCGAGCAGGCGGTGCTCGCCGAAGAAGAAGCCGTTGTCGGAGGTGAAGATGACGTATGTGTTGCGCAGTCGGCGCATCTGGCCGAGCGTGTCGAGGATCCGCTTCACCCCGTCGTCAATGGTGCGCAGCGAGTCCAGCTGCTTCTGGTAGTAGACGCGGTAGATCCGCTTCTCGATCGGGGTCAGGTGATTGGCTTCACGGATGAAGCGGGGCTTGTCGCTGACGTTGCCCTCGTCGAAGCCTTCCGAGCGGTTATGCGGGTGGCGCACGCCCTTGAACCAGTCGTAGTGGCGCGGCGCCGGCTCCGGCCCGGCGGGGCGGCGGAAGTCTCCGTGTGGGCCGGCGTAGTCGACCTGAACGTAGAAGGGCTGGTCGCGCGGCGTGGCCAGCATCTCGTCGCGGGCGATCTCGGTCATTTTGTCGTCGACCTGATTGCAGGGCCCGTTGATCGGTTCGAGCGGGCAGCTGACGTCGTCGCGGACGCCGTATTCGCGCGTGTCCCAACTGCCGGGGTCGCCGAACGGCCCGACCAGCTCGCCGTTGACGTTGAGCGTGTAGCCGTAGAAGAGATGGTGCGTGTCGGCTTTGACGATCGAGTACCAGGCGTCCCAGCCGGGCGGCACCTCGGCGCCGTCGCTGTAGGGCTCGTCGCCGTAGCCGTTGAGGAACTTGCCGGTGTGGATCGTGCGGTAGCCGGCGCCCTGCAGCCAGGTGGCGATGTTGTGCGAGGCGGCGGCGCGGAAGGAGAAGCCGAAGTAGCCGCCGTTGGGCTGGACGTTGCCCTTGACCCCGTTGCTGTGCGAGTAGCGGCCGGTCAGCATGCTGGTCCGCGACGGGCAGCAGAGCGGATAGGGGACGTAGTAGCGGTTGAAGGTCATGCCGCGTTTGCCGATCAGGTCGAGCGTGTTGGGCATCGCTCGCGTCTCGGGCGCGCCCGGGTAGGCGCTGAAGCGCGCGTAGAGGCCGTCGAGCGTCTGGTCGTCGGTCTGGATCACGACGAAGCTGGGCGGATCGGAGTTGGGGTTGAGCGGCGCCTCCTCCGCGGGCGGCGTCGGGGCGGCGTTCGCCGCGGCAACCGCCAGCGCCAGCGCGCAGAGCAGGCCGAGCAGCGCCGCCGCGATCGGCAGGCGGGCGCGCCAAGGCGCTCTGGTGTCGCTGGCTCGGTGCATCGGTGGTTCCTGCCCCCCGGGGGGACCTACGGGTCGAAACCGTCGCAGGCGGGCGAAGTTGCGAGGCGAACGCTAGAAAACGGCTAGGACGCGCCGAGCTTCTTGGCCGCTTCGCGGAAGTTTTTCACCGTCGCGCCGGGGGCTTTACGGCCTTCGAGCTTCTCGCCGTGGCGGTTGACCCAGATCACCGGCACCTTCATCTTCAGCAGCGGCGCGACGTCGGTGTCGTAGCTGGAGCAGATATGGACCCAGCCTTTTTTGCCGCCGATCCGGCGCGCGCACTCTTTGAAGTGGACCGGGTCGGGCTTGTAGCTGCGCACCTGCTGGGCGGTGACGACGAGGTCCAGTTCGGTGCGCAGGTGGCGGCGTGAGATGCCGAGCAGTTTGTCGTCGATGTTGGAGATGATCCCGATCTCGTAGCGCTTGCCGAGCCGGTCCATCGCCGCGTTGGCCTCGCGGAACGGCAGCCAGTAGGCGACGCTGTTGGGGAGGAACTGGGCGCGCGAGGGCTCGATCTCCCAGCCCACCTCGCGGGCGACCTTGACGATCGTGCGGCGCAGCACCTCCGCGTACAGTTCGTAGGAGCCGGCCATGATTTCGGCCTGGACTTCGAAGAAGCGGGCGAGGAACGGCCCCTCTTCGAAGCTGAAGCCGTCTTTGGCCGCCTCTTTCTTGCACGCATCGACGATGCCCTTCTCCCAGTCGATCAGGGTGCCGTAGCAGTCGGTGGTTACCCACTTGATGGATTTGAGCGCGGGGAGAGCCATGCGAGGCGCGGCATCTTATGTCACCGAGACGCGACGCGGCATCGCGCTCCCGATCTCGGATAGGCTGCCCGCCGCGCCCGGCAGGGGCGTGTACGAAATGGACCTCCTCGAGTATCAGGGCAAGCAGCTTTTCTCCGCGCACGGCGTCGCCGTGCCGAGCGGCGAGGTGGCCGAGACGGTCGCCGATGCCGTCGCCGCGGCGGATCGGATCGGCTATCCCTGCGCGATCAAGGCCCAGGTGCTGATCGGCGGCCGCGGCAAGGCGGGCGGGATCAAGATCGCCGCCGGCCGCGACGAGGCCGAGCAGCACGCCGGCGCGATCCTCGGCATGGACATCGTCGGCCCGCACGGCGAGGGCCCCTTCCGCGTCGACCGCGTCTGGATCGAGGGCGGCTCGGCGATCGCCGACGAGTACTACGCCTCGGTGATCCTCGACCGCGGCGAGAAGAAGCTGCTGGCGATGGTCTCGGCCAAGGGCGGCATGGACATCGAGGCGGTCGCCGCGGAGGACCCCGCGGCGCTGGTCAAGGAGCACATCGACCCGACCCGCCCGTTCACCGCGGCTGCGGCGCGGCCGATCGTCGAGTCCGCGGGGCTCGCCGAGGACGCGCTCGACGAAGCCGCCGAGACGCTGGCGAAGCTGGCCGAGACGGCGATGGCCGAGGACGCGACGCTGATCGAGGTCAATCCGCTGATCGTGACCGAGGATCGCGACGTCGTCGCGCTCGACTCGAAGGTGACGATCGACGGCAACGCGCTCTACCGCCACGAGGGCCTGGCCGAGCTCGACGCCGAGGCGATCGACGACCCGCAGGAGGCGATGGCGCGCGAGAAGGGACTCACCTACGTCAAGCTCGACGGCAACGTCGGCATCCTCGCCAACGGCGCCGGCCTGTGCATGTCGACCCTCGACGTCGTCGCCCAGGCGGGCGGCGCCCCGGCCAACTTCCTCGACGCCGGCGGCGGCTCGAAGGCGGAGGCGATCGTCGACGCGCTGACCGTGATCACCTCCGACGAGAAGGTCACGGCGATCCTCTTCAACATCTTCGGCGGGATCACCCGCTGCGACGAGATCGCCAACGGCATCGTCGAGGCCTCCGCGCAGATCGACCTCGGTGTGCCGCTGGTCGTCCGCCTCGACGGGACCAACTCCGAGCAGGGGCTGGCGATCCTCGCCGACGCCGGCCTACCCGACCTGCACCAGGAGACGACGATGCTCGGCGCCGCGCGCAAAGTGGTCGAGCTGGCCGGGGGGGCCGGCTGATGTCGATCGTCGTCGACGAGAAGACGAAGCTGGTCGTCTCCGGCCTGACCGGCCGCGAGGGCTCCTTCCACGGCCTGCGCAACAAGGCCTACGGGACCTACCTGGCGGCCGGGGTCACGCCCGGCAAGGGCGGCCAGGACGTGGAGGGCGTGCCGATTTTCGACTCGATCCGCGAGGCGGTCGAGCGGGAGGGCGCCAACACTTCGATGATCTTCGTGCCGGCGCGCTTCGCCGCGCCGGCGATCGACGAGGCGATCGAGTCCGGGGTCGAGACGGTGATCGCGATCACCGAGGGGATCCCGGTGCTCGACATGCTGCAGACGTATTGGAAGGCAAAGGAGGCCGGGGTGCGGTTGATCGGGCCGAACTGCCCCGGCGTGCTTTCGCCGGGCAAGGCCAACGTCGGCATCATTCCCGCCCAGTTCTTCGACCCCGGCAAGATCGGCGTCGTCTCCAAGTCGGGCACGCTGACCTACCAGATCGGCAACGAGCTCAAGCAGGCGGGCGAGGGCAACTCCTCGATCGTCGGCATCGGCGGCGACCCGATCATCGGCTCGGACTTCATCGACATTCTCAAGCTGTATGAGGCGGACCCGGAGACCGAGCTGATCGTGATGGTCGGCGAGATCGGCGGCGATGCCGAGGAGCGCGCCGCTGAGTTCATTGCGTCCGAGATCTCCAAGCCCGTCGTCGCCTACATCGCCGGCTTCACTGCGCCCCCGGGCAAGCAGATGGGCCACGCCGGGGCGATCATCTCCGGCTCCTCGGGCACCGCCCAGGCGAAGAAGGAAGCGCTCGAGGCCAAGGGCGTGCGGGTCGGCGAAAGCCCGACCGAGACGGCGAAGATCGCCGTCGAAGTCCTGCGCGGCAGCTGAGCCGCCGCGCAGGCGCTCCGAGCTACGGGATCAGCACTTCGTCGATCACGTGGACTACGCCGTTGGAGGCCTCGACGTCGGGGGTGACGACGGCGGCGCCGTTGACGGTCACTTCTTCACCTTCGATTTTGACTTCGAGCGAGTCGCCCTGGACGGTTTCGAGCATCTGGCCGTTGCTGAGTTCGGACGAGGTCAGTTCGCCCGGGACGACGTGGTAGGTGAGGACTTCGGCCAGTTCTTCCTGGTTGGCCGGTTTGAGCAGCGTGGTCAGCGTGTTGCCGAGGGCTTCGAAGGCCTCGTTGGTCGGGGCGAAGACGGTGAAGGGCCCCGGGCCTTCCAGCGTTTTCGCCAGTTCAGCCACGGTCAGCGCCTCGACCAGGGTCGAGAGGTCGGGCGTCCCCTGGGCGACCTGGGTGATGTTTTCCTGTGGCGCAGTGGCATCTTCGCTCGTCTGCTCGGTGGTCGCGGCGCCGCTGGTGGCGTCGTCGTCATCGCCGCCGCAGGCGGCGAGGCCGACGGCAAGCGCGAGCAGGCAAGCGGCGAGTAGGAACGTTCGCTTCAACATGGGTTCCCTTCGGTCGATGTCTCCCGCGCCGGTGGCGCGAGCGGGTCGGAGGGGTTACGGCGGCGCTGCTGCGATCGGTTTTCGGGTCCCCTCAACCTCTTTGCTACCCGGCTCGTACTTACCTATGTATGAGCGAGTCGATCGCATTGGCCACACCCCGCCTCACGGCACGTCCTGGGTACGGCAAGATGTCGCGGGTGACGTCCGCGGAGGCAACGCCCGGCAATGAGGCGCGCTTGGCCGAGCGCCTGCGCGAGCGTGACCCTGATGCGCTGCGCGAGGTCCACGAGCGTTGTGCGCGGGTCGCCTTCGGCTTCCTCGTCAAGGCGCTGGGCGATCGCGGCGCAGCGGAAGACGTGCAGCAGCAGGTCTTCCTCGAGGTCTGGAAGCGGGGGGCGAGCTTCGACCCGGGCCGCGGCTCGCTGCTGACCTGGGTGATGATGATCGCGCGCAGCCGCGCGATCGACCACCAGCGTCGGCGCGTGCCGCAGCCGCTCGACCCGCAGGAGAGCGCTGCGGCGCTGGAAGGGGCGGCGAGCGAGGACCGGATCGGCGAGTTGGTCGAGCGGTGGCGGCTGCGCGGCCTGCTTGAGCGGTTGCCTGAGAACGAGGCGAAGCCGCTGCGGATGCGCTTCTACGGCGGCCTCAGCCAGTCGGAGATCGCGACCCGCGAGGCCATCCCGCTGGGCACGATCAAGACCCGCATGTTCAGCGGCCTGCGCCGCCTGCGTGAGATGATCGAGGAAGAGGAGGAGGGAAGATGAACGGCGACGGTGACCAGCTCTCCTCCTACCTGCTCGGTGAGCTCGACGCGGCTCAGGCCGCCGCCTTCGAGCGGCGCCTGGCCGGCGACCCGGCGCTGCACGAGGAAGTCGAGCGCCTGCGCCCCGTCGTCGCCAGGCTCGAGCAGCTGCCCGACGAGGTCTGGGACCCGCCTGAGCCGCCGCCGCTGCGGATGCCCGCCGAGGCCGAGGGGCGCCCGCCGCGCGCACGCCCCCGCCTGCGACTGCCGACCTTGACCCTGCGCCCGGCTCTGGCGGGCGGGCTCGCCGGGCTACTGCTGGCGATCGGGGTTGCCGGGGGGCTGGCGATCGGCGGCGGCGAGGGCTCCGGAACGCAGGGCGGCGGCCCCGACCTCGTCCTCAACCGGATCGACGACGGCCCCGCCGGGGCGCATGGCGACGTCCTCCTGACCGGCGACGAGCGACGCGCGAAGCTCGAGCTCGCCGGTCTCGACCCGACCGGACCCGACCGCTTCTACGAGCTCTGGCTGCTCGACGACGACGGTCGCATGATCGCCCTTGGCTCCTTCCCAGTCGGCGCCGGGGGCGCCACCGAGGTCGACCTTCCGCTGCCGGTCGAGCCCTCGCGCTACCGCTACTTCGACGTCTCGCTGCAGGAGGACAACGGCGACCCCGCCCACTCGGGCGTCTCCGTGTTGCGCGGCCCCACGTCCTCGTAGCCTCGGCGGGGTCACCTGTCTGCGCCGTTGCTAGGCTCGGCGGCGATGACTCCGGACACGATCTCCTTCGCCCGTGGGGCGCCGAGCGCCGACATCCTGCCCAGGGACGCCGTCGCCGAGGCAGCCGGCCGGGCGCTCGCCGAGGACTGGGAAAAGGCGCTCTCCTACGGCACCGGCATCGGCCATCCCGGCCTCTGTCAGTGGGTCGCCGAGCGCCACGGCGGGCTCGACGCCGGCCAGGTGATGATCGCCAACGGCTCGCTGGAGGCCGGCTGGATGCTGTTCGAGCACCTGCTCGAGCCCGGCGACCGGGTCGTCGTCGAGCAGCCGACCTACGACCGCACGCTGCTGATGCTGCAGCGGCTCGGGGTCGAGCTGGTGCCGGTGGCGCTGGAGCCGGACGGGCTCGACGTTGACGCCTTCGAGGCTGCTCTCGCCGAGGGGCCGATCAAGCTCGCCCACGTGATCCCCAACTTCCATAACCCGGCCGGCTGCACGCTCTCGGCCGCGAAGCGGACCCGCCTGGTCGAGCTCGCCGCCGAGCACGGCTTCTGGATCTTCGAGGACGACCCCTATCGCGAGCTGCCGTTCGAGGGCGAGGCACTCGAGTCGATGCTCTCGCTCGACCGGGCCGACCGCGTGGTCCACGCCTCCTCGTTCTCGAAGACGGTCAGCCCCGGCGTGCGGGTCGGCTACCTCGCCGGGCCCGCGGCGGAGATCGCGGTGCTGGCCAAGCGCGCCAACGAGACCTACATCTCGCCCAACATGCTGGCCGAGTCGGTCGTGCTCGAGCTCTGTCGCTCCGGCGCTCTGGACGACAACATCGAGTTCGTCAAGGGCGCTCTGAGCGACCGCTGTGAGGCTCTGGTCGAGGCGCTGCGCGAGCAGCTTCCGGAGGCCGAGTTCGTCGTCCCCGAGGGCGGCTACTTCCTCTGGCTCGACCTCGCCGAGGGCACCGAAACTCCGTCGCTGCTTGCCGAGGCCAAGGGCGAGGGCGTCGCCTTCGTAGCCGGCCCCGACTTCATGATCGAGGGCGGCGAGAACAGCCTGCGCCTCTCCTTCGCCAGCGTGCCGCCGGAGCGGATCGCCGAGGGCGTCGGCCGTATCGCGCGCGCCCTGGAGCGCGTCCGCGCCGGCTCGCCCGCCTAGCGGCCGTAGCGGTCCGAGGAGAGCACGAGCTGCTCGGGGATCGCTGCGCGCGGCGGCGGCGACGGGTCGGCGCGGACCGAGACGGTCTCGGCGACGCTGCGCGAGACCTGGTGCGATCCGTCGGGCGAGGCGACCGTCACGCCCTCCTCGTCGGAGCGCTCGACCGTGCCCTCGAGGCCCGGCTCGAGCCCGGCCGCTTTGAGGTAGTGCAGCAACTCCTCGGCCTCGTTCTCGAAGCGCAGGACGACCAGCTTGGCGCCGACCTCGACGTCGGCGAGCAGCGAGCCGCGCTCGCGCACCCCCTCGACGATCGGGTGGCCGTGGGGGCAGGTGGTCGCGTCGCCGATCGCGGCGCGCATGCGCTCCTCCAGCACCGGCGACATCGCGTGCTCGATCCGCTCGGCCTCCTCGTGCACCTCGTCCCAGGGGATGCCGAGCACATCGGTGAGGAAGCGCTCGATCATCCGGTGGCGGCGGACGATGTGGTTGGCGTGCTCACGGCCCGACTCGGTGAAGCCGAGCGACTTGTCGGCGTTGCGCTCGACGTAGCCGTCCTCGACCAGGCGGCCGACCATCTCGTGCACCGTCGGCGGCGAGAGCTGCATCGCGCGGGCGATGTTGGCGCCGGTCATCGGCAACCCCGCCTCCTCGAGCCAGAACATGCTCTCCAGGTACTCCTGCTCGGCGACCGTCGCTTGCTCCACGGCCCCGATCTTATCCTCGCGCCATCAGGGTCGAGACGACCGCCTCGTAGAAGCCGTCGCCCATCGCGCCCTCGGTCACGGTGGCGTTGTCCCAGGCGGCGAGCGCGCGGCGCAGGCCGGGGTCGCGCTCGGGCCCGTTGGCGACGACGAAGAAGCGGCCGACGGCGGCAGCGACCTCGAGGTCCTCGACCGAGTCGCCGACGGCGATGCACTCGGCGGGGTCGAAGCCGCGGGCGCGGGCGTGAGCGGCGACGGCGCCGGCCTTGCTGACCACCTTCGGGACCAGGTGGTAGGCGTGGGTCGGCCCATCGACGGCGGCCATCTCGCGGCCGATCGCGCCGTTGTCGAGCAGGCGAAGGTTCTCGTGGCCGGCGCCAGCGAGCAGCTCGTTGGCCTCGTCGACGTCGACCTTGCCGCGGAAGAGGTGGGAGAGGACGCGGCCGTGGTGCCAGGGCGCGTGGTACTCGAGCCGCCCCTGGAAGCGCTCGAAGAGCATCTTCGGGATCCCCTGCCGCTCGATCTTCTCGTAGACCGTGCCCTCCTCGTCGGGGACGAGGTCGCCGGTCAGCAGCGTCGTCTCGCCGTCGATCGCGAAGGCGCAGCCGGCCTCGTAGATGTAGGAGGTCTGGCCCATCAGCCGGGCCGCCTCATGCACCTGCGGCTCGCGGCGGCCGGACATGATCACGACCTCGACCCCGGCTCGGTGGCAGGCCTCCAGCCCGCGCGACTGTGCCAGCGAAAAGCCACCCTCGGCGTCGCGGAACAGCGAGCTGCCCCTGCCGAGCAGGGTGCCGTCGAGGTCGGTGTAGACGCAACTCAGAGCCATGGTCCGGTCGCTACCGTAGCGGCCGTGAGTGAGCCGCGAGCGAAGCGTCGAAATCTGATTTTTCGCGAGCGAGCGGCTCACGATCCGGTGTCTCTTTGGAAGCTCGCCGATCGGACCCTCGAGCTGGCGCAGCCGATCGGGGCCGGGATCGTCAACGTGACCGCCGACTCGATGTTCGAGGGGGCGCGCAGCGTCACGCCCGAGCGGGCGGTCGCCGACGGGCGGGCGCTGGTCGAGGCCGGCTTCGAGATGCTCGACGTGGGCGCGGTGGCGGCGCGCAGCGGGCCGCCGGTCGAGCCCGGCGACGAGGCCGAGACGCTGATCCCGGCGATCGAGGGGCTGGCAGCGAGCGTTCCCGTCTCGGCCGACACCTTCTCGGTCGCGGTGGCGCGGCGGGCACTGGGGGCGGGCGCGGTCGCGATCAATGACATCTCCGGCGGCTCGGAGGAGATGTTCGAGCTGGTCGCGGAGAGCGGCTGCGGCTACGTGCTGATGCACATCGAGGGGCCGCCGCGCGTGGACCGGCCTCCGCGCGACCACGGCGACGTGGTCGAGCACCTGATCGAGTGGTTCGGGGGGAGAATTGAGCTCGCCCGGAGCCTTGGGGTAGACGTGGAGCAGATCGCAATCGACCCGGGCCTCGACTTCGACCTCACCGTCGAGCAGAACCTGGAGATCCTGCGCCGGCTCGGCGATCTGCGCGCGCTCGGTCCCGCCCTCTACGTCTCGCTCTCGCGCAAGGACTTCATCGGGGCCGTGCTGGGCGGCGGCTGGGAGCAGCGCCTGCCGGCGAGCGAGCGCGAGTGGGGCACGGTCGCGGCGGCGGCGCTGGCGGTGCGTGAGGGCGCCGACGTGTTGCGCATCCACGACCGCAGCACGCTTCAGGCGGTGAAGGTCGCTGGCGCGATCCGTGGCGAGTTGGTCGCAAATAGTGCGACCAACGCGCCAACCGGGGGCGGGGATTGATGGCCAAGAGCCTGCTGGAGAGCCCTTGGTCGATCGCGATCGACCCGGCGCGGCGCGACGGGCGGATCGTCGCCGAGAGCAGCGAGGGAGAGCGCAAGTCGAGGCCGGTGGCGATGCCGCGTTCGCTCGACGCCGGCCTGGTCGAGGCGCTGGGCCGGGCCGGGATCGAGCGGCTCTACTCGCACCAGCGCGACGCGCTGAAGGTGGCGGCGGGCTCCAACCTGGTGATCACCAGCGGTACCGCCTCGGGCAAGAGCCTCGCCTTCAACCTGCCGGTGCTCGACGGGATCGCGCGCGACGGCAAGCGCCGCGCGCTCTACCTCTACCCGACCAAGGCGCTCGCCCAGGACCAGGCGCGCAAGCTCGCGGCGCTGCGCCCACCCGGGCTACGCGAGGCGATCTACGACGGCGATACGCCGCGCGAGGAGCGGCCCTCGATCCGCCGCCGCAACAACCTAGTGCTGACCAACCCCGACATGCTGCACGTCGGCCTGCTCCCCAACCACAAGAGCTGGGGCGACTTCCTCGCCAACCTCGGCTGGGTGGTCGTCGACGAGGCACACACCTATCGCGGCGTCTTCGGCTCCCACGTCGCCAACGTGCTGCGGCGGCTGCGCCGGGTCGCGCGCGCCTACGGCGCCGAGCCACGCTTCCTGCTCGCCTCGGCGACGATCGCCAACCCGGTCGAGTTGGCCGAGGGGCTGGTCGGCGAGCCGTTCGAGCTGATCGACGACGACGGCGCGCCACGGGCCGGGCGCGAGATCGCGATCTGGAACCCGCCGCTGATCGACAAGGCGAGCGGCACACGGCGCTCGGCGCTCTCCGAGGCGGCCGATCTGCTCGCCGAGCTGGTCAGCCACGGGGTGCGCACGATCTGCTTCCTCAAAAGCCGCCGCGGGATCGAGCTGATCCAGCGCTTTGCCCGCGAAGCGCTGGAGCGGCGCGGCAAGCCTGAGCTGGCGGCGCGGATCGCCCCCTACCGCGGCGGCTACACGCCGCAGCAGCGGCGCGAGATCGAGCAGCGGCTGAGTGCGGGCGAGCTGCTCGCCGTGGTCGCGACCGACGCGCTCGAGCTGGGAATCGACATCGGCGAGCTCGACGCGGCGATCTGCGTCACCTTCCCCGGCACCGTCGCCAGCCTGCGCCAGATGTGGGGGCGGGCGGGTCGCGAGCGGCGCGGGTTGGCGCTCTACGTGGCCGGCGCCGACGCGCTCGACCAGTTCTTCTGTCGCCACCCGGACGAGTTCGTCGGGCGGCCGGTGGAGGCGGCGATTCTCGACCACGAGAGCGAGCAGATCGCCTCGCGGCACATGGTCGCGGCGGCCTACGAGCTGCCGCTGAGCGACGCGGATGACGAGGTCTTCGGCGACGGCTGGCGCGAGCGGGCCGGGCGGCTGACCGCGGCCGGTGAGCTGCGCCGGGCCGGCGGGCGCCTGCTGCCGGCCGAAAGCGGCTTCGTCGCGGCGAAGATCTCGCTGCGCTCGGCCTCGGCCGACTCGGTCGCGGTGATCGAGCGCGACTCGGGCGAGATGCTCGGCCTGGTCGAGGCCGAGCGTGCCTTCACCACGGTCCACCCGGGCGCCGTCTACCTCCACCTCGGCCGCTCCTACGAGGTCGAGCAGCTCGACGTCCAGGGGCGGCGGGCGATCGTCTCGCGTTTCGACGGCGACTGGTACACGCGGCCCAAAAAGGAGACCGAGATCTACATCGAGCGGGTGCGCGAGCAGCGCACGACGGCGGGGGTCGAGCTGCATTTCGGCGAAGTCTCGGTCAGCGAGCAGGTGGTCGCTTTCCAGCGGGTCTCGATCTCCGAGCAGGAGCCGATCGACATCGTCGCCTTGGAGCTGCCCGAGCAGCACTTCGTCACCCAGGCGCTCTGGTACGTGCTGCCCGAGCGGCTGAGCGGGGCGCTGCCGTCCGACGTCCTGCTCGGCGCCCTGCACGCGACCGAGCACGGCCAGATCGCGGTATTGCCGCTGATCGCGATGTGCGATCGCTGGGACATCGGTGGCCTCTCGACCAACGTCCACTTCCAGACCGGCCGGCCGACGATTTTCATCTACGACGGGCACCCTGGTGGGGTCGGGATTACTTTGCGCGGCTACGAGCAGTTCGAGCGCCTGCTCGGCGACGCCGAGCGGCTGATCGGCGAGTGCCCCTGTGAGTCCGGCTGCCCCTCCTGCGTGCAGAGCCCGAAGTGCGGCAACCTGAACGAACCGCTGCACAAGGCCGGGGCGTTGGAACTCATGCGCCTGATGAAGGCGCGAGTGAAATGATCGCGGCCCGGATGAGGCCAGCGACACTGCGCGACGCGGCCCCTCCCCGGTTCCCACGTAGCGCTGCTACGCGGAAACCGTCTCGTGACCGCCTCGCTTGGTCTCTGACCTCCCCGGACTCGCGCTAATTTCACTCACGCCTTCACTGAAATGGAACGTCAACAAGAGCAAATCGCAGTGATCGGGAGCGGAACCTGTGATCGCGGATCCGAAGCATGGACGCTTGCGGAGCAGGTGGGACAAGGCCTGGCAGAGGCGGGTGTCACGGTTGTCTGCGGCGGCCTGGGCGGGGTGATGGAGGCCGCCTCGAAGGGCGCCGCGGAGGCGGGCGGCGAGGTGGTCGGGATCGTTCCCGGGGTCTCGGTCGAGGAAGCGAATCCACACTGCACCCACGTGGTCGCCAGCGCGATCGGGTATGCACGCAACCTGGCGGTCGTCGCTAGCGGCGAGGTCGTAATCGCGGTCGGCGGCGAGTGGGGGACGCTCTCGGAGATCGGCCATGCCCGCACCTTCGGCAAGACCGTGGTCGCCCTGCGCAGCTGGGGTCTGACCGGCCGCGAGCGGATGGAGGGCGCCCCCGGCGTCGTCCCGGTAGAGACCGCCGCCGAGGCGGTCGCCGCCGCCCTCGACGCCCTCGCCAGCTGACGTGCCTCAAGTTGAGTACCCATAGGGTCCGCTAACTCGAGGCACGTGGCCAGAGCTCGCGGATCGCGAGGACGGCGAAGGCGTGGGACCAGGCTAGGGGGGTGGTCGAGGCCGGCGCTCCGGTCTCGGCGTCGACGCGCTCCGGGAGCAGGCCGAGCGGCGTCGCGGCGCGGCGCAGGTCGGCCATCAGTCTCAGAGCCGCGCGGCGGTCGCGGATGGCGACGACGGCACGGCTATCTGCCGCTGCGTCCCGTGACAGCGCCGCCAGGCCCAGGGCGACCCAGGCGGTCGGCGCGGTCCAGGGGTCCTCGCCGCCGTGCCAGTGCTGCGACGGGACGATGCCGAAGCGCCCGCTGGAGCTGGCCGCCCGATGCAAGGTGCGGCGGATCGCGGGAAAGAGCGATGCCTGAGCAAAAGGCCGCACCCCCCAGGCGACCGCGGAGTCCCAGCCGGAGTCCGGCTCGCCGGCGATCCGCACAAGCCCTGCGTTGCCGGCGAAGTCCCGCCAGGGTCCTCGGCTGCTTCCGCTGCGACTTATGTGCGCCTGGCGGGCATAAGTCGCAGCGGAACCCGTTGACGCAAGGGCATTGGCTACGTAGTCGCCCGAGTCACCCTCCTGGTAGTCGGCGCGGTCGCGCCACTCGAATCCCGTGGCCGCCCGGTCACTGAGATTTGCCGCGGGCCGCGGTTCGAGCTCGGCGGCACGGAGGGCCGCGGCGACCCAGCCGGCCGCATCGCCCTGCGCCGCGCGTCCCGGCACGGGGGCGCCGGTCGTGTCGAACCGCGCGGCGGCGTCGAGGTCGAGGCGCTTGAGGAAGCGGGCGATTCGTCGCGCCTCCATCCAGTATCCGGACTCGGCCAGCGCGATCGCGGCCGTCGCCGCGTCGCGCGGCCAGACGTAGGCCCAGCCCGGCCGCGCCCCCGCCACGGCGGCGCCGTTGGGGGCGGCGGAGGCGCGTAGGACGAGCAGCGAGCGACGGTAGAGGCCCCGCGCCCAGGGTGGAGCGGCGTCGCTCAGCGGCGTCGCCCGTTCCAGCCAGCGCTGGTCCCGAGCGGCTGTCGCTCCCGACTCGCCAGTCCTGCCGCCGCCGTACCTCTTCGACGCCGGCACCGAGCATGAACGCCGGCACGATTCCGGGAAAGCCACGCGGCACAGGGGGATCGACACTCGATCCCCCCGAGGAGGCGAGGACGGCGACGAGGCAGACCCCCGCCAAGACGATTCCTGCACGAGCCCAGACCAAGCCCCAATCCAAGCAGCCCGATCCCGCCCCGGGCCGCTAGCCTTCCCCTCGGCGCGGCCCTCAGGCCTGCGCGGTCCAGGCGAGGTAGCTCAGTTGGTAGAGCACACGACTGAAAATCGTGGTGTCGTGGGTTCGATTCCCACCCTCGCCATCCCCCGATTCCCAGGTCTGGCCTCAAATCGAGGCTTGGGCCGGGATCGGGCGATTGGGCCGGGGTAACGCTCTGGGTAACAGGAGGAACTCCGTATGGGCAAAGCCAACCGAGGATCGCCCCCACGAAAGGCGATCAACTTTGGAGAGATCCTTCCGGAGGATTGGAACAAGCCGGGCAGCGAATGCTTCGCCCGGGCCTACTCGATGGCCGGGGTTGCCAAGAATGATCTTTCTACTCCGGTTCACGTTGTGCTCGGCGATGTATGCGTCCTCATGGCGTGGCTGGCACTTCCCCGCCTCTCCATCGACGGCGGATTTGAGATTCGGGCCGACGGCAAATTGAACTTCGAGCTGAAGTCTGCTGACAAAGACAGCAGGCATCCTGCTGGCCCAGTCGCCCTCTTCATCGTGAACCCCGCCCTATCCGCTACGCCAGGAGAGGCCTTGACTCGCGCGGATGACGTGATCGCCCAGCTTACGACTCTCGGAAGCCTATTCCTCGCGTTCGAACACGTTGAGGATTACTGGATCAACTATCCGGGCAATGGGCTTTCCGGCGCCGCGAAAGTGATCCTGAACACGACGTGGTGGGACACTCCAGTTGTCTCAAGCGACGCTCAGGAGAAGTGGAAGCTGGCCCAGCAGGCAATTGCGGATTCGGAAGAGCCAGACCGGCTTTGGCTGTCGTTGCGCTGGATAGACGAGGCAAAACGAAGCGCCGGCACCGACGCGTTCCTCAAGCTCTGGTTTGCCCTTGAGATCCTGACGGCGAGCGCTGACGAGAAGGTCGTTTCCCGAATCAACAGGGAACTTTGCGCCGCCTACGAGATCGACCAGTCCGAAGTCGGATCGGAATTCGCGATAGGCAGAATCTTTGGCTTGAGGAGCAAGGTAGTCCACCACGGACTGAAGGTTGATCTCTCCGGTCGCTTTCTGAACTACCTCGCAGGCGTCTGCATTGATCTACTGGTTTCGATGCTTGGCTTCCAAGTTCCCGGTCGCGCCAACGCAAGTCGCGATGAAGCTGGCGGAATCGACAACCTGCTGCCCTCCGTCGTCGGCGGTCGGAGCGAGAAGGCCGTCGCCGAAGAAGCGGCGAAGGCCGAAAATGAGCATCAGCAACGGGCGGACACCCAGTCCGAGTAGGAAGCTCCGGCGAAGCACCACCCAGCCGGGACTTCTTGGTTCTGACTCTACGACCTAGGCGGCCCCCAGCTTCCGTCCCAGCGCATCTTGTGGCCCTCCGGGGGACCGGCTGGCCCCTCAGCGGCGGTCTCCTCAGGCCGGGAAGCGCGAAGGCGGTCCGATCGCATTTATCCTTGCTGCAACGATGAATGTTCGATTCTCAGGCGTAGACGACATCGGCGCCACCCGCTACCGCTGCGGCTGGTGCGACCACGTGGTTTCGGCGTCCCGCGGCTGGTCAGGCGAGTCCGACGACTGGAGATCGGGGGGAGACGTGCGGTGGGTTTCGATTGTGCTTTGCCCAAACTGCACACAGCCGACCTACCTCTATGGCGACGAGCGCCTGCCGGGGGCGAAAGCGGGTGAGGACGTGGAGCATCTGCCCGATGACGTATCGGCGCTCTACGCCCAGTCGCGCCGAGCTGCTGGACGCGGCGACTTCACGGCTGCGGTGGTTGTTGGCCGAAAGCTCTTGATGCATGTCGCGGTCGAGAAGGGAGCGGAGCAGAACCAGACCTTCGCGCACTACGTGGACTGGCTGGTCGAGCAGGGCGTCGTTACGGTCCACATGAAGGAGTGGATAGACGAGATACGAGAGCTTGGGAACGACGCCAATCACGAGATCGTCCTCATGGGAAAGGAGGAGGCGGAGTCCCTGCTCACCTTCTTGGCGATGATGTTGAAGGTCGTCTACGAGTATCCGAAGCGCGCGCAGCTCTCGATGGAAAGCCGCGAGGGTCGAAGCGACGAGTCCGACGATGACCAGGAGCAGGAGCCAGCCGCTTCCGCCGAGACGTCCGGGGCGGACCAGGGAGCCCGAGGCTATACGCCACCGCCGGTTCTCGGGCAATAGCTACCAGGCAACACGCGGGTAACAGAAGCCCCAATAAGGCCCGAGAACGTTTCGCGGCCGATTCGGGCCGATCGCCCGATATACCTGGCGAAACGACGGCTACCCGAGAAGAACCGAGAACGTCTCGCCTTGCTGAAAATCGTGGTGTCGTGGGTTCGATTCCCACCCTCGCCATTAATTTCTACTCAAATAAATTTTCTACTGGTATAGTAGAAAATGTGTCTGAGGTAGAAAAGCGCTGGCAGAAGATCCTTGCATCGGCGTTGGAGGGTGTGACCGTCGAAGCTGCGCCGAGCGATGCGGCGGCGATCTCGCGGTCCGGACTCGCGATGGCCGGACGATCGAGATCGAGGTGAAGTGGGCCGGCGAGGGCTGGCCGCAGGATGTCCGGCGGGTGGCCGGCACGGTCGGCGAGCGGTGGCCGGAGAATGTGGTCCTTCTTGCGCGGAGCCTCTCTCCCGGTGCGATCGAGTGGCTGCGGGAGCGCGGCGCCAACTGGGCCGACGAAGCCGGCCAGGCTCACATCGTCGGGCCTGGTGGGCTGGTCGTGATCCGCGAACCGGCTCAGTTGCCCGACAAGCAGAGCACGCCGCGTTCTTTTTCCTGGTCGAAGTCGGCGATTCCGATCGCGGAGGCGATTCTGGCCTACGAGGATCGCCCTCTGCGCGTGGCCGAGCTAGCGGAGGAGAGCTGACTGGTCTACCGCGCAGGCCGCCAAAGTTCTCAAGGCGTTCGACAACCAAGGCTGGACCGCTAAGCAGGGAGCTTCGCGTGGACCCGGTGCGCACCGGAGCTTGGTCGATGCGGCGGACTGCTCGCTGCTTGGTCGGGCGCGATGGCCGAATCGCCTCGTCCAACCCGCGTCGCCCATCGTGCGACCAAAGACGTCGATGGCGCTCCTGCGTGAACGAGCTCGTCTCTGCCTTCGAGCGAACTGTGGGCTGGGCTGTCAGCGGCTGGGCCGGCCTCGAGCTCGTCGCACCCTTCGCGACCACCACTCCCAGCCTGCATATCTACGTCGCGGAGGCCGACTTTGCCGCGCCGCTCAGCGACGCGATCGAGGAGGCCGGTCTGCGCGAGGTAGACGAGGGTGGCCGAGTTACCTTCTGGGCAGCCGATGCCCGCATCTTCGCCTTCTCCCGGCGAGTCGAAGACGTCCCCGTCGTGAGCGCCCCGCGCCTGTTCGCCGACCTGTCTTCGTTCGGGGGCCGCGGGGGCGATGCAGCCGACCACGTCAAGGCGGAGCTGATCGATCCCCTGCATCCCGGCGAGTCGATTCAGGACCATGCCGGCGATGGATGAGCAGCGCTCCCGTGAGACCCGCGCCCGCGCCGAGCTCGCGCTGGTACGGCTCCTGCACGCGCTTGGGGATGAGGACGTCTTTCTGGTCGTGCTCGGTGGCCTAGTACCCGAGGTTCTCGCTGGCGACGAGACTCTCGTGCCGGAGCATCTCGGCACTACCGATGTCGACGTCCTCCTCATCACCCATGTCGACCCCGATGCCGACCTGGGCGCCGTGGAGCGGGCGCTGGAGCAGCTCGACTTCAAGCCGGACCCGAACGAGGACGGCTGGCGCTGGCGCGGTCCGATCGAAGGAGTGCCGGTGAAGCTCGAGTTCCTCTGCGACCTACCCGACTACCGCGAGGGCGAGGTCGTCCGGCCGAGCGGCTGCCGGGCGCTCAGCGCTCAGAACCTCCGCGGCACCGGCTACGTCGCCCGCGACTTCGCCTGGGAGGAGCTGAGCGGCGAACTCGCCGATGGCACCACGGCCGTTGTGCGCGCCCGCTTCGCCGGCCTCGAGGGCTACCTGCTCTCCAAGTGCGTGGCGGCGCGCACCCGCGCCGCCACGAAGGACTACTACGACCTCGTCTACGTCCTGCAGCACAACCGGGCGGGAGGGCCGGAGCAGGCCGCCCATCGCCTGCTCAATGGCGAGTTCGCCGCCGATCTCAATTCGCTGAGGACGACCTTTCTGGAGGTGCGGGAGCGCTACGTCGGGACCGCAGACAGCGGGCCGGTCGGATATGCCAGGCAGGCTTTGGAAATACAACCCGAGGTTGGCGAGACGGAACTGCGGGCCGATGCCGTCGATGTTGTCCAGCGGTTCTTTGCGGAGCTTGAACGGAGGCATCCGTTCGGCGCGCGCATCGGTATGGGATAGATTGGCTTCATGCCGGTGTCCGAAGCGCACGAGGGCGACCATCCGGAGCCGTCGAAGCGCAACTATCTACTGAAGACGGACGGTTCCGGCACGGGGACCATCGACAAACCAGCTCAAGGTGCGATCGGAGTCGTCCTCAGGGACCCCGATGGTCAGCTAATTGAAGAGATCTCCAAACCGATCGGACCCGTCATCAACACCGAAGCGGAGTATCGGGCTCTCATCGAAGGACTCAAGCTCGCCCGCAGTCGCGGAATCCAACGCATCCGGGTGTTCCTTGACTCCGAGCTCGTGGTCGACCAGGTAAACGGCTCCGCGAAGGTTGGCAAGGAGCACATCAGACCCCTGCACGCGGAAGCGTGCTCCCTGCTCCAGGAGTTTCCCAACATCAGGATTTCGTGGATTCCGCGAAAGTGGAATGCCGAAGCGGACGCACTTGCAACCAAAGCGCGTCCTGGTCGCTGAGCGCAGCAGTGTATACAGGCCTGTCTTGACTTCCGCCTCCGCGTGGTCACAGGCGTCTTGGCGGCAGTTGGGTAGCTCGGGGTAGCGTGTCGCCGATGGGGGGTGTTTTACCTGACATCCTGAGACCAGGGCTGCGAGTCGTCATCTGCGGGACGGCGGCTGGGACGGCGTCCGCTCGAGCTGCCGCCTACTACGCGGGTCCCGGCAATGCCTTCTGGGCGACGCTTCACTCGACGGGACTGACACCCACGCGGCTCTCGCCGGTGGAGTTCGAACTGCTGCCTGACTTCGGGATCGGCCTCACCGACATCTGCAAGGTGCTTCACGGCTCCGACCAGGAGGTTGGGACCGGTGAGTTCGACGTTGCCGGGCTGGAAGCCCGGGTCGCCGCGGCGGAACCCGCCAACCTCGCCTTCAACGGCAAGAACGCCGCCCGCGGCGCGCTCGGCCACAAGGTCGACTACGGGCCTCAGCCCGAGCGCATCGGCGGCGCCGCGGTCTGGGTTCTGCCGTCGACGTCCGGTGCAGCCCGAAGGTACTGGGATGCCGGGCCTTGGCGTGAGCTGGCCGAGTATGCGCGGAAACTGAGGGCTGAACGGCGTCGGTCAAGTAATCGCCGGCCGGGCGCGCCGGCCGGGTCTACGATGGGCGGACCCGAACTGGCCGAGTGGGATCGGCGGAGGAGGATCCGATGTACGACTACGTGATCGTAGGAGCCGGCTCGGCCGGCTGCGTGCTCGCCGCCCGGCTCTCCGAGGACCCCGACACCAACGTCCTGCTGCTCGAGGCCGGCGGCCCGGACACCAAGGAGAACATCCACGTCCCGCTCGGCTACCTGCAGTTGCAGCGCACCGACGTCGACTGGGACTACGTCTCGGCGCCGGAGCCCAACTGCGGCGGTCGCCGCATCGCCCTGCCGCGCGGAAAGGTGCTCGGCGGCAGCTCCTCGATCAACGCGATGGTCTACATCCGCGGCAATCGCCGCGACTACGACGAATGGGGCGCTTCCGGCTGGGCCTGGGACGACCTCTTCCCCTACTTCCTCAAGGCCGAGGACAACGAGCGCGGCGCCTCCGAGTGGCACGCGGTCGGCGGGCCGCTGCCGGTCTCCGAGCAGCGCTCCGGCATGCCGCTCGCCCCCGCCTGGGCCGCGGCCGGCGCCGAAGCCGGGCTGGGTCTCAACGACGACTTCAACGGCGCCGAGCAGGACGGCGTTGGCACCTACCAGGTCACCCAGCGCGACGGGATGCGGGCCAGCGCCGCGGTCGCCTACCTGCACCCCGCGATGGCCGAGCGGCCGAACCTGACCGTCATGCCCTTCATGCACGTCAACCGGGTGCTGTTCGAGGGCACCCGCGCCGTCGGCGTCGAGGCGGCCCACCTCGGCCAGGCGCAGGAGCTGCGCGCCGAGCGCGAGGTGATCCTCTGCGGCGGCACGTTCAACTCGCCGCAGCTGCTGATGCTCTCCGGAGTCGGCCCCGCCGAGCACCTGGCGATGCGCGAAGTGGAGCTGCTGCTCGACCAGCCCGCGGTGGGCCAGAACCTGAGCGACCACGCCTGCACCTACGGCGTCTGGACCGCGACCGAGCAATCGAGCCTGCTGGATGCGATGGAGCCGGCCGCCCTCGAGCAGTACGAAGCCTCGAAGACCGGCGTCTTCAGCTCGAACTTCGCCGAGTCGGGCGGGTTCGCCAGGGTCGGCGCGGGAGCCAAAGCCCCGGACGTCCAGTTCCACACGGTGCCCGTGCAGATCGTCGACGAGGGCTTCGCCGACCCCGACGGCCACGGCATGGTCGCCTCGGTCTGCCTGCTGACCCCCGAGAGCCGCGGCTCGGTGACCCTCGCCTCGAACGACCCCACCGCCCAGCCGGTGATCCGCAACCAGTTCTTCAGCGACGGGTCCGACCTGGAGCGGCTGGTCGCCGGGATGAGGCTGACCCTCGATATCTGCGGCCGACCCGCGCTGGGAGGATTCTGCTCGGAGCCGCACTGGACGCCCGATGGCGAATCCGACGAGGCGATCGCTGCCCACGTCGCCCGCACCGTCTTCCCGATCTATCACCCGGTCGGGACCTGTGCGATCGGTTCGGTCGTCGACGAGGATCTACGGGTTCAGGGGCTCGACGGGATCCGCGTCGTCGACTGCTCGGTGATGCCCACCGTGCCGCGGGGCAACACCAACGCGCCGGTGATCGCCGTCGCCGAGCGCGCCGCAGACCTGATCAAGGGCGCGACGCCGCTGCGGGCCGACGCCGATGCCGCCGCCGGAGCCCGGTGACCTGAGTCGGCCTCCGTTGAGCTATCCGGCGCGCGACCGCGCAGGACCTCTACCCGGGCGACCGGGTCGAGCAGGCCCCAGGCCAGGGTCAGCGCTCCCGGCCAGGCGCGCAGAGCGCCGTGCCAGCGCTCGGTGAAGCGTTCGCGCTCGTCCCACCGGCTCGGTCAGCACGACCGCAAGCCTGTCACGGCTCAGACGGGGCCGCCGGCGAGGAAGCCCTCGGGCTCCTCGACCACAGTGTTGACCAGGTCGCCGATTCCCTCGATCTCGACCCGCACCTCCTGGCCGATCTGGAGCAGGTTGTCGCGCACCGGTTGGCGGCCGAGGCCGACGCCGGCCGGGGTCCCGGTGGCGATCACGTCGCCCGGCTCGAGCGTGAACGCTTCCGATAGGTGGGCGACCTGCTGGAAGCAGTCGAAGACCATCTCGCTCGTGCGCGCGTCCTGGCGCAGCTGCTCGCCGACGTAGCAGCGGATCGCCAGGTCCCCCGGGTCACCGAGCTCATCGCCGGTGACCAGCCAGGGCCCGAGCGGGCCGTGCGTGTCGAAGGACTTGCCGATCGTCATCGTCTGCGCTTTGCCCTGCCAGTCGCGTACGCTGACGTCGTTGGCGCAGGTGTAACCGGCGATCACCTCATGCGCGTCCTCGGGCGCGACGTGGCGGCATCGCTTGCCGATCACCAGCGCAAGCTCTGCCTCGTAGTCGAGGAAGGTCGAGACCTTCGGCATGTGGATCTCAGCGCCGGGCCCGACCACGCAGGTCGCCTGCTTGTTGAAGAAGACCGGCACCTCGGGCGCATCCATCCCCATCTCGGCGATGTGGTCGCGGTAGTTGAGCGCGATCGCCAGGTACTTGCGCGGCGTCGCCGGCGCGAGCAGGCGGACATCGGCGAGCGGCCGGCGCGGTGAGCCGGCGGCGAGCTCCTGCAGCCGCGCCTTCCCAAGCTCGCCGAGCGCCCGCGCCGGTTCGGCCGGGGCGCCGCCAGGGGAGAGGTCGATGACCTCCTCGCCCTCGACCAGGCCGAGCGCCGGGTCGCCGTCCCCGGCTTGGAAGCGGCAGAGCCTCATCGGCGGGGAATCTACCCGAGCCGCCGTGCGGCCCGAGACTCGCTACGGTCGCCTGAACCGAGCAACGATGTGGAGGTACTGGATGGACACCGAGCTTGATGCCTTTCGCGAGCAGAGCCTCGCCACCTGGGACGAGATGGCCGCCGGCTGGGAGGCCCGCAACAAGTGGATGAGCGAAGAGGCCGGCGCCGTCAACGATTGGATCCTCGAGAAGGTCGATCCGCAGTCGCGCGAGACGATCCTCGACATTGCGGCCGGCCCCGGCGATCTCGGCCTGCGGGCGGCCGAGCGGGTCGGCGACGGCGGCCACGTGCTCTGCACCGATTTCTCGCCGGAGATGGTCGCGGCGGCGCGGCGGATCGGCGACGGGCGGGGGCTGACCAACGTCGAGTACCGGGTGCTCGACGCCGAGCAGATGGACCTCGACGACGAAAGCGTCGACCGGGCCGTCTGCCGCTGGGGCTACATGCTGATGGCCGACCCTGCCGCGGCACTGAGTGAGACCAAGCGCGTGCTGCACGCCGGCGGCCCGCTCGCCTTCGCCGTCTGGGCCGCGCCGGAGAAGAACCCCTGGGCGGCCGTGCCGGCCAAAACGCTGGTCGAACGCGGTCACATGCCGGCGCCGGAGCCGGGCTCGCCGGGAATCTTCGCGCTCGCCGACCACGACCGCATTCGCTCGCTGGTCAGCGGCGCCGGCTTCGGCGAGCCGGAGCTGGAGGAGATCCCCTTCCAGTTCGAGTACAAGGACTTCGACGATCTCTGGGACTCGCTGGTCCGGCTCGCCGGCCCGCTTGCATACGCGATCAAGGCGCTCGACGACGACGAGCGCCAGGCGACGCGTGAGGCGATCGAGGCCAACGTCGCCCCGTTCCGCAACGAGGACGGCTCCTACTCGGCCCCGGCGCTCTGCATCGGCGGGCTGGCGAGCTGAGCGGCGGCTCGGCCCGCGGCGCTCAGAGCCGTTCGCCGAGCGAGCCGCGGACCGGCATCTCCGCCGTCGCCTGCATCTCCGCGGCGTCCTCGCCGCTGGCCGCGATTCGCCTGCCGTAGGCGCGGGTCAGCGGCCGCGCGCTGATTCCGTGGGCGACGACGCTGGCGAGCACGGTCACGGTCATCGCCGCGAACAGGGTTGAGATCCCCGGCAGGTCGGGCTCCTCCTCGATCACGACCAGGGCGAGGATGATCGAGGCGAGGCCGCGCGGGCCGAACCAGGCGATGAATCCGACCGAGATCGGTTGCAGGCCGGAGCGGGCGAGCGCCAGCGCGACGGGGAGCATGCGGATCACGGTGAGGCTGAGCGCGCCGTAGAGCACGACCTCCCAGCCGGCGGCGTCGAGGAAGCCGATCGCGCTGATCCCGAAGAGGAAGAAGACGGCGAGGTTGAGCAGCTGACCCTCGTCCTCGGTGAAGTCGAGGATCGAGGCGCAGTGGGATTTGGCGACGCGGCCGGCGGCGAGCCCGGCGCTGAACGCGGCGATGAAGCCGTTGCCGCCGAGCTCGCCGGCCAGCGCCCAGGCGCCGAGCGCGAGCCCGAGCATCGCCAGCTGAGCGAATGCAGGGGTGATCCAGCGGCGCGCCTCGGCGCGGTCGACGAGCAGGCCGCCGCCGAGCCCGGCGCCGATCCCGACCAGCGCCCCGAAGCCGATCTGTTCGGCGGCGAACCCGAGCCAGTCGCCGGCGTTGACACCGGTCTCGCTCAGGGCAAGGCCGGTGAAGAGGAAGAGGAAGGGGATCGAGAGCCCGTCGTTGAGCCCGCTCTCGACGTTGACCGCCTGGCGGATCCGCTTCGGCACCGCCTCGCTGGAGACCACGGCCTGGCCGAGCGCCGCGTCGGTCGGCGCGAGCACCGCGGCGATCATCGCCGCCTCCCAGAAGTCGATCTCGGTCAGCAGCAGCGCACCGGCCGCGGTGCCCAGCGCGATCGTCAGCGGCATGCCGATCCCGAGCAGCCGGGCCGGCAGCGTTGCCCGGCTCCTGCGCAGCGCGGTCACGTCGATCCGCGAGGCGTCGGCAAAGAGGACGACGACCAGCGCGGCCTCGGCGAGCAGCAGCCCGGTCTCGCTGGTCAGCTCGAGCGAGATCAGGTCGAGGCAGTCGGGGCCGAGCACGATGCCGGCGGCGACGAAGGCCATCGGCGCGCTCACCCAGAGCCGTTCGAGCCGCCTCGAGACGAGGCTGTAGCCGAACAGGACCGCGGCGAAGATGCCGATCTCGCTCATGGGGCGAGGTCAGCCTAGCTCGGTGAGCAGCGCCTCCACGCGGGCCTCGATCTGCTCGCGGGTCGCGCGAACCTCCTCGAGCGGGCGGCCCTTCGGATCGGGCAGGTCCCAGTCGACGTAGCGCTTGCCGGGGATGTAGGGGCACTCGTCGCCGCAGCCCATCGTCACGACGACGTCGGCCCACTCGGCGTCCTCGCGGCTGAGCTCGTGGGGGACGCGGTCGGAGAGGTCGATGCCGAGCTCGGCCATCGCCTCGACCACCTCGGGGTGGACCCGCTCGCCCGGCGTCGTGCCCGCCGAGCGCGCCTCGTGCCGTCCCTCGGCGGCGCGTTCGAACAGGGCCTGGCTCATCTGCGAGCGGCCGGCGTTGTGCAGGCAGACGAAGAGCGCCCGGGCCATCAGGGCCGGCCCTCGGACGAGGCCGCCTGGCCGGCGCGTTCGCCCTTTGTCGTCTCAGTCCCGGCAAAAGGCGAACGCGGGGCGCCGCGGACGAGCTGGTAGGCGAGGGCGCCGATCGCGGCGCCGACGACCGGGGCGGCGATGTAGATCCAGATCTCGTGCAGTTCGCCGGAGACCAGGCCGGGGCCGAGCGAGCGCGCCGGGTTCATCGAGGCGCCGGTCACCGGGCCGCCGAAGAGGGCGTCGAGGCCGACCGTGCCGCCGATTGCGATCGCCGCGCCGGCGCCGACGGCGCGCGTGTCGGTCGCCACGGCCATGATCACGAACATCAGGAAGGCGGTGAGGACGAGCTCGTAGACGAAGGCGCTGCCGGCGCCGACGCTGGGCACCGTCGCGCCGAGCGAGGCCGGCTCGCTGGGCCAGACCGCGAGCAGCAGCGCCGCCGCGGCAAGCGCGCCGAGCAGCTGCGCGCCGATGTAGGCGAGCGCCTCGCGGCGGGGGAAGTGGCGGGTGAGGGCGAAGGCGAGGGTCACCGCGGGATTGAGGTGGGCGCCGGAGAGGTGGCCGGTGGCGTAGACCATCGCCATGATCACGAGGCCGAAAACGAGCGCAATCCCGACCACGCCGAGCGCCCCGTCATTCACGGTGTCGGTGACGATCGCGCCGCAGCCGGCGAAGACGAGCGCGAACGCCCCGATCCCCTCGGCGGTGGAGCGGCGCAGCAGGTCGGGACGCCCGGTCACGCCGCGGGAGTGGAGGTCGAGAACACCTCGCGCACTGAATCGAGCGCGCCTGGAATGAGGCTGAAGTAGCTGTAGGTGCCGCGGGTCTCGCGCTCGGCGATGCCGGCATTGACCAGCAGCTTCAGGTGATGGCTCACCGTCCCCTGCGAGAGTCCCAGCAGCGGCTGCACCTCGCAGACGCAGACCGGCTCGCCGCCCGCACGTAGCAGCAGGTTGACGATCCGCAGCCGGTGGCGGTCGGCAAGCGCCTTGATCACCGTCTCCAGCTCCGCCGCCCGCTCGTCAGACAGCGAGGACCCCGCCAGCGGCGTACAGCACTCGATCACGGGCAGCTCGGCGGTCGGCATCGGGACTAGGCTACCAATTCATTGACAAACTTCAATGAAATTCACCACGGCGACGGCAGGTATTGCGAAGATAGGCCCTATGGCTGCTTCTAACCCGGCTCCTAACGGTCATCGGACGGCCGAGCTACGCAGCATCGCGTTGCATCGTCTTGTTGTCGAGCGCTTGGATCTCGATGCCGTGGGAAGGGCTTGCGAGCGAGTCGAAGGGTGGCTCGCTGCCGACGGTCCGGTGGATCATCGCTGGGCGGCGCAATGGAGTGATCTATTGCGCCTGCCGCTCTCAGAGCTGAAGGCTCGTCTGGTCGAAGACAGCGAGTCGATGCGAGATCTCAGGCAGAGCACTCCATTCGCGGGCGTTGTCCCAGAAGACGAGCGCCGCCAAATTCTCGAAGAAGTCCGCTGAAGTGCGCCGTCAAGACTTGGAGCACATCATCCGGGCTGCGGCCGATATCACCGGCGATCAGGAGATTGTCGTTATGAGGCGAACCCTCGACGGCCTGGCTCGGCGGAGTTCAGAGAAATAGCGCCGAATCTCTATATTTGACTTGAGCGATGGGGCTCGCTCCTCGATAACCGCGGTTGAGTCCGCTGACGGTCCCTGTTACGTCCTTCGACGACGATAGGAGACCCGTGATGCGAAGCACCCGATTCGACCTGCGGCGCCTTGCGGCGATCTATGTCGGCGGCACGCTGGGGGCACTGGCGCGAGTCGGGCTGGCGGAGGCGGTGCCGCACGGAGCGGGGGAGTGGCCGTGGGCGACCTTCGCCGTCAACATGGCCGGGGCGCTGCTGCTCGGCTACTTCTTCGCCCGCCTGCGCGACCACCCCGAGGACAGCCTCACCCACCCCTTCCTCACCACCGGGATCTGCGGCACGCTGACCACCTTCTCGACCCTGCAGCTGGAGCTGTTCGAGCTGGTCGACGGCGGCTACCTCGGACTCGCCGCCGCATACGTCGCCGCCACGCTCGCCGCCGGCTACGCCTTCGTCCGCCTCGGCATCGCGCTCGAGCAGCGGATACCTGGCGCGCCTGTCAGGGATATCCCGGCAGACGCGCCCCGGAGGCCGAGTTGAGCGCCGCGGGCTGGGTCGCGGTCGGGTTGCTGGGCGGGACCGCCGCCGCGGCGCGCTTCCTGATCGACGCCGCGCTGACGGCGCGCAGCGAGCACCCCTTCCCGCTCGGCATCCTCGCGATCAACATCGGCGGCGCGCTCGCCCTCGGCCTGGTCGCCGGGGCGGCGCTGGAAGGACAGGCGCTGATCATCGTCGCCGGCGGCGGGATCGGCTCGTTCACCACCTTCTCGACCTGGATCCTCGACTCGCACCGGCTAGCCGAGGCCGGCCACACCCACCTCGTCTGGCTCAACATCGGCCTCTCGCTCGTCGCCGGCTTCGCCGCGGTCGCGCTCGGCAGCTGGCTCGGCGGCGCGATCTAGCGAGCTCGCCTTTTGTCGGCGACGGGGCGACAAAAGGCGAACTCACGCCGTGCGACGAACCGTCCGCGGTCGTCTTTACCGTGATCTCACGATGACTCAGCAGGCGCTGATCGACAGTTCCGGGCCGCCGGCCGAGCCCGCTTCGGACTCGGCCCCGGCCGCTCCGCCCGCCCCCGCCGGGTCCGCTCGCGTGCCGCTCGGCGAGCTCGAGGACGGGCAGCGGGTCAAGGGCGCCTACGCCGTGCGCGAGCGCGAGCTGCGGCGCAAGCGCAACGGCGAGCCGTGGCTGCGGCTGCTGCTGGGTGACGCCAGCGGCGGCGCCGAGGCGGTCGCCTGGGAGGACGCCGAGGCGCTCTACGCGATCGCCGCGCCGGGCGCCGTGGTGCTGCTCGCCGGGGTCTTCGAGATCAGTGAGCGCTGGGGCCCGAAGATCAAGCTCTCTGAGCTCACCGAGGCCGAGCCGGGCTCCTACGAGGAGGCCGAGCTCGCCGCCGAGTCCGAGGTCTCCTTCGAGGACCTCGAGGCGAGGCTGCGCCAGCTGCTGGAGACCGTGCAGGAGCCGCAGCTGGGCGAGCTGCTCGGGCGCTTCTTCGGCGAGCGCTCGGAGTTCTGGGCGCGCTTCCGCGACGCCCCGGCGGCCAAGCGCTACCACCAGGCCTACCGCCACGGCCTGCTCGAGCACACCGTCTCGGTCGCGCAGGCGGTCAGCGCCGCGGCCAACTTCTTCCCCGGCATCGACCGCGAGGTCGCGGTCGCCGGCGCGCTGCTGCACGACATCGGCAAGACGATCGCCTACAACGAGGACCCGCTGGCAATCGACCTCACCGACGCCGGCCGCCTGCAGGGTGAGATCCCGCTCGGCTACTACACGGTGCGCCGCGAGATCGAGGAGATCGCCGACTTCGATCCCGGCCTCGAGCAGGCGGTGCTGCACATCATCCTCAGCCACCACGGTTCGCTCGAGCACGGCTCGCCCGTCGTGCCGGCCACCCGCGAGGCGGTCCTCGTCCACATGATCGACAACCTCGGCGGCCGGCTCGGCAGCTTCGACCGGCTCGAGCGCGAGCTGCCGGCGGGCGAGTCCTGGTCCGGGTTCGACCGCGCCCTCTCGGGCTCCGCCTACTTCGGCGGCAGCCGCGAAGCGGCCTGAGCGTCCAGCCGCACCGCAAAATGCGGGAATAGAGCGGTATCCGGGCGGGGTCCGCCACGCCGCCCTCACTATTCTGGACTCGTGGCAAAGGACACCGAGAAGCTGATCCGCCAGCTCTCGCTGATCTCGTTCCTGATGGCGCAGGGCAGGCCGGTCTCGGCGCTGGAGATCAAGCGCGAGGTCGAGGGCTACAGCGATATGAACGACGACGCCTTCGCGCGCCGCTTCTACGCCGACCGGGCCGAGCTCGAAAGCCTCGGCATCCAGCTCGGGGTGGAGAAACCGGGCGAGGGCTTCTTCGAGGCCGAGCTCTACTCGCTGCCGCCGGAGAACTTCTACCTCGACGCGATCGAGTTCGAGGACGAAGAGCTGGCGGCGCTGAGCACGGCGCTCTCGCTGCTCACCGACGGCGGCTTCGCCTACGCCGAGCCGCTGCGGCTCGCCCTGCAGCAGGTCGCCTGGGGGCACCCGAACCCGATCAGCGAGGGCGAACGGGCGCCGGTCGAGATGGCGATGACCGCCTCGGCCGGGGGGCGCGACCTCTCGCAGCGCCTCTCCAAGATCGAGACCGCGATCTCGCGCCGCAAGACGATCGAGTTCACCTACTACACGATGGAGCGCGACGAGACCGAGAAGCGCAAGGTCGACCCCTACCACCTGGTCTTCCGCTCCGGCCAGTTCTACCTGATCGGTCTCTCGCACGAGCGCGAGGCGGTGCGCGTCTTCCGCCTTTCGCGGATCCAGGGCAAGGTCGGCTACGCCTCGAAGGCCGAGCACGATTTCTCGCCGCCCGAGGACTTCGACCGCCGCGACTACGGCCAGCGCGCCGACTGGCAGCTGGGCGAGATCCGGAAGACGGCGCGGATCTTCGTCCGCGACCGCATCTCCTGGCTGATCGAGCGCGACTTCGGCGCCTACGGCGAGCTGCGCCCGGCGCGCAAGGCCGACGAGGCCCCCGGCAAGGGCTCGGTCTTCGAGACCGACTACGCCTCGCCGCGTGAGCTGATCGCCTGGGTGCTGCGCTGGCGCCAGAACGCCGAGGTGTTGGAGCCCGAGGAGCTGCGCGAGGAGGCGCGCGAGCGGCTCGACCTGCTGCACGACCGCCACCACGGCGAGTTCGAAACGGCCGAGGTCGTCGACCGGCCGCTGCGCGAGGCGCCGGCGCGGGCGCGCGGCAACGGCCGCGGCGAGGCGGCGATCCGGCCCGAGCGCTTCGCCCGCCTGGTCACCCTGGCCGGCCTGCTGATCGACTCGGCGAAGAAGGGCGAGCGGCTGCACGCCTCCGAGCTGCGCACCCGGCTGGAGTTGACCGCCGGGGAGCTGCAGGAGGACATCGACCTGCTCAACGTCGTCAACTTCGGCGGCGGCACCTACGTCCTCTACGCGGAAGTGATCGGTGACGAGATCGCGGTCGACTCCGAACCCTACGGCGACAACTTCGCCCGCCCGGCGCGGCTGCTGCCTTTGGAGGCGAAGGCGTTGATCGCGGCGATCGACCTGTTCGGCGACCACCTGCCCCAGGGCGGCCTGCAGAGCGCCCGCGGGAAGATCGTCGCGGCGCTCGGCCACGACCCCTCCGAGGAGGGGCTGGAGATCGCGGCTGGCAGCGGCGGCGACCTCGAGGTGGCGCGGACCGTCAACGAGGCGATCGCCGCCCGCCGCGTGCTCGAGATCCAGTACTACAAGGAGAACGAGGACCAGTTCACCAAGCGGCGGGTCGAGCCCTACCGGCTCGAGAACGGGCGCGAGGGCTGGTACGTCGAGTGCTACGACCTGACCAAAGAGGGGATCCGCCACTTCAAGCTGGAACGGATCAAGGAGGCGACCCCGGGCGAGCAGACCTACGAGCCCCGGCAGGAGGTCGAAGAGCTGGCCGGGGTCGAGGGCTGGATGACCGACGGCGAGGTGCCGACCGCGCAGGTCGCCCGGGTCTGGGTCTCGCCGGAGCGCGCCCGCTGGCTGCGCGAGGAGCGCACCGTGGTCGAGGAGCTGGCCGACGGCGCCGTCGTCGTCGAGCTGCCCTACGCCGGCACCTCCTGGCTCGTCCGCGAGATCCTGCGCGGGGCCGGCGACCTCGTCGTGCTCGAACCCGATGAGGCCCGCGAGGCGATCGCCGCGGAGGTCACGGCCAGCGCAGCTTGAACGCTCCTTCCGCTGTTCCTTTGCCGCGCTATATGAGGGAAAGGAACAGCGGAACGTGATGGAGGCTCCCGGCCACACAGAGATCCTGCGGATCGTCGCGCCCAACCCGGGGCCGATGACCCTGGCGGGGACGAATACCTACCTGTATGGGTCGGACCCGTGTGTGGTGATCGATCCGGGGCCGGATGACGCCGGGCACATCGCGGCCGTGTGCGAGGCCGCCGAGGAGAGGGGTGGGATTGAGCTGGTTCTGCTCACTCATAGCCATGGCGATCACGCGGATGGGGCGGAGGCATTGGCGGTGGCGGCCGTCGAGAGAGAAGGAGCGCGAGCGGGCGGGGCGGCCTGGAAGCCCGAGGTCGTGCTGCCCGGCGACGGCGAGGAGCACGGCGGCCTGCGCGCGCTCGCCACGCCCGGGCACGCCGCCGACCACGTCTGTCTGTTCACGGCTGACGGGGTGTGCTTCGCCGGCGACATCGTGCTCGGCGAGGGCTCGACCTTCGTCCCGCCCGACGGCGGTTCGCTGGCCGCCTACATGGACTCGCTGCGCCTGCTCCAGTCGGAGCCGATCGAGCTGATCTGCCCCGGCCACGGCCCCTGGGTCACGGACCCGGCGGCGAAGCTGGCCGAGTACGTCGAGCACCGCGAGATGCGCGAGCGCCGCCTGCTCGCCGCGCTCGAACGCGGCGAGCGCTCGAAGCAGGCGCTGCTGGCCGAGGCCTGGGACGACGTCCCCGCCGAGCTGCGCGGCGCCGCGGCCCTGGTCATGGAGGCCCACCTGGGGAAGCTCGAAGCGGAGGGACGGCTGCCGGGCGGCCTGATCGAGTAGCGGACGGACGTTCTCCCGCGCATCCGACTTTGACCTTGCTCTGGTGCGGTCAAAGTCGGATGCGCTTCGAGGACGCTGGCCAGCCGGCCAGTAAAGTGAGCGGATGGACGGAGGACGGGCGGCGCGAGCGGGACTTGTGGCTGGGGTCGCCGGGACCGGGCTGGCCGCTGCGGCGACCGCGGCCGCCTGGCACTGGCTGGCGCGACGGCCGCTGCCGAAGCAGAAGGGGAAGATCGAGCTGCCGCAGCTTGAGGGGCCGGTGCGGGTGCGGCGCGATCGCTGGGCTGTGCCGCACATCGAGGCGCAGAGCGCCGCCGACATCTGGTTCGCCGAGGGCTTCTGCCACGGCCAGGACCGGCTCTGGCAGATGGACTTCTACCGCCGCGCGCTCTCCGGCCGGGTCTCCGAGTTCGCCGGCGCCGAGGGGCTGCCGGTCGACCGGCTGATGCGCACGCTCGGCATGCGCCGCGCCGCCGAGGCCGAGGCCGAGGCGCTCGACCCGGAGCTGCGCGCCCTGCTGGAGCGCTTCTGCGCGGGCGTCAACGCCGCCGCCGCGAGCGCCAGGGCGCTGCCGTTCGAGATGCAGCTGCTGCGGTTGGATTGGGAGCCGTGGCGCCCGGCCGACATCCTCGGCCTCGGCAAGCTGCTCGCCTTCGGCCTCTCGACCAACTGGGAGAAGGAGCTGCTGCGCGCCGACATGACCCGCGAGCTCGGCCCCGAGCTGGCGGCCAGGCTCGACCCCGGCTACCCGGCCGGCAACCCTGTGGTCACCCAGGAACCGTGGTCGGGAGACGGCCTCGGCCTCGCCGAGCAGATCGACGCGGTGCGCCACTCGATCGGGATGGCGGCGGAGGCGAGCGGCTCCAACAACTGGGCGGTGAGCGGGGCGCTCAGCGCGACCGGCTCGCCGCTGATCGCCGGCGACCCGCACCTGCCGCCGAGCATGCCGGGCATCTGGTACCAGGTCGGGCTCACGCTCGGCGATCGTTTCGTCCGCGGCGCCTCGCTGCCGGGCATGCCCGGCGTCTACATGGGCCAGAACAACGACGTCTGCTGGACCTTCACCAACGTGATGGCCGACGTCCAGGACCTCTTCGTCGAGCGGGTCGAGGACGACCGCTACCTGTTCGAGGGCGAGTGGCGGCCGCTCGAGATCGTGCGAGAGGAGATCGAGGTCAAGGGCCGCGCGGAGCCCGAGTCGATCGACGTGCGCCTCACCCACCACGGCCCGATGGTGAACGAGGCGCTCGGCGCCGACGACGCCGAGCCGCTGGCGCTGCGCTGGATCGCGCTCGACCAGCCGACCGCCTTCAAGGGGATGTTCGAGCTGCACGGGATCCGCTCCGGCCCGGAGCTGGTCGCCAGCCTCGAGGGCCACACCTCGCCCGCCTCCAACCTGATCTGGGCCGACCGCCACGGCTCGATCGGCTACAAGCTGATCGGCCGCCTGCCGCTGCGCAGGGGCGGCTGCCCGGACCTGCCGAAGCCGGGCTGGGACGGCGAGTTCGAGTGGGAGGGGGCGATCCCCTACGACGAGCTGCCCGAGGCCGTCGACCCCGAGAGCGGCTTCCTCGTCACCGCCAACAACCGCATCGTCGGCGACGAGTACCCGCACCACATCACCAGCGAATGGCTCGACGGCTACCGCGCCAAGCGGATCGAGCAGCTGCTGCGCGCCGGCGAGGAGCACGACATCGAGGGCTTCGAGGCGATGCAGTCCGACAACCTCTCGCTGCCCGGGCTCGAGGCGGCGCGGCGCCTCGGCCGGCTCAGCCCGCCGGGGCAGCGCGAGATCAGCGCGCTCGAGCGGCTGCGCAGCTGGGACGGGCGGCTCGACCCCGACTCGATCGCGGGCACGATCTACCAGGCCTTCCTGCTGCGCCTGGCGCGCGAGGTGGCGCGCGCGGCGATCGGCGACCGCGACCTCTGCGAGCGCTGGCTCGACCGGGCCGACAACGGCTTCATGCCGCACATCACCTCGCCCTGGCGCTGGCACTCGCACTTGATGAAGCTCTGGGAGGAGGGCGACGAGGGGCTGATCGGCCGCCCCTGGGACGGGCTCGTGCTGGAGGCGCTGAGCGGCGCCCTCGACGACCTGGCCGAGCGCTTCGGCCCCGACCCCGAGGGCTGGCGCTGGGGCCACGTGCACGAGATGGAGTTCCCGCACGCGCTGGGCGAGGCGAACCCGCTGCTGCGCAAGCTGCTCAACCGCAGCCTCAAGGCCGGCGGCGCTCAGGAGACCGTGAGCCAGATCGCCTACGACCCCAACGACCCCTACAAGGCCGTCTGGGCGCCGAGCTGGCGCATGGTCGCCGACCCGACCGACCCCGGCCGCTCGCGCTGGCAGATGTTCACCGGCCAGTCCGGCCACCCGGCCAGCCCGCACTACGACGACCTGCAGCCCGACTGGCTCGACGGCCGCACCCAGCCGATGGCCGGCGAGGGTCCCTGGCGCGAGCTGGATCTCCTCCCCGGCTGAAGGAGAGCTTGCGGACGGGCTCGCAAGCGGGCCGCAACGTTCGCGGGCTGGCATGGTTGGGGGGTAGATGCGCCGCATTGCTCTATGCCTGCTGGCGCTGGCCGCGGCCCTGCCCGCGAGCGCCGGCGCGAAGACGGTCGACTTCCGGGGGGCGGAGGTCGCCGTTCCCGACGGCTGGCCGGTCGTCCGCCTGGCCGAGCGCCCGCACACCTGCGTGCGGCTCGACCGCAAGGCCGTCTACCTGGGCACGCCGAGCCCGGCGCAGCGCTGCCCGGCGAACGCGATCGGCCGCCGCCGGGCGATCCTCGTCGACCCCGCTGCAAAGGCGCGTGCCTCGCGCGCCCGCGCCGAAGCCAGCCGCGTGCGCCCCGCCCGGCTCTCCGCCGCCTCCAACTACACCGGGCTCGGCTTCGATGCCTGCACGGCGCCCTCGCGGCGCTCGATGTCGGCCTGGCGCAAATCGCCCTACCGGGCGATCGGCGTCTACATCGGCGGCAACAACCGCGGCTGCTCGCAGCCGAACCTGACCGCGAGCTGGGTCGCCGCCCAGGTCGCCGCCGGTTGGAGCCTGATCCCCACCTACGTCGGCCTGCAGGCGCCGACCTCGAGCTGTAGCTCCTGCGCCAAGCTCAGCCCCGGCAGCGCCTCGCTCCAGGGCGCCGCGGCGGCGCGCGACGCGGTCAACGAGGCCCGCCTCGTCGGCATCGGCGAGGGCAGCCCGATCTACTTCGACATGGAGAGCTACTCGCGCACCTCGAGCGCGACCAACGCGACGCTGACCTTCCTCGCCGCCTGGACGAAACGCATACGCGCGCTCGGCTACGAATCCGGCGTCTACAGCAGCAGCGCCTCCGGCATCGCCGACCTCGTCTCCCGCCTCGGCAGCCTGTACTCGCAGCCCGACCACGTCTGGTTCGCCAACTGGAACGGCCGCGCCAACGCCGCCGACTCCTACATCCCGAACTCGGCCTGGAGCGATCACCAGCGCATCCACCAGTACCGCGGCGGCCACAACGAGACCTGGGGCGGAGTCACGATCAACATCGACAACAACTACGTCGAAGGGGGCACGGCGGGCAGCGGCGTCCCCCCCTCCGGCGACGATCCCAAGGGCAACTTCGACGCGGTCGAGGCGCCGGCGCCGGGCCAGGTGCGGATCACCGGCTGGGCCTTCGACCCCAACGCGCCGCGCAAGCCGCTCTCGATCCGCGCCTACCTGGGCGAAAAGGCCGGCGCCGGCGGGGCCGCCCGCTACGAGCTCGGCCCGGTCGCCTCGCGGGAGCGCGCCGACCTGCCGGCGACCTACCCGCGTGCCGGCTCGCCGCACGGCTTCGACGTCAGCTTCCCGGTGGTCGGCAGCGGCCGCCAGCGCGTCTGCGTCTACGCGCTCGACATCGGCGCCGGCTCGGACCGGCTGCTCGGCTGCCGCCACGTCGGCGTGCCGCTGCCGATCTCGCTCACCTCGATCGACACCGAGGGCAACGGCGTGCGCGTGGGGATCCGCTGCGACTGGCCGCAGGGGACCGAGTGCCCCGGCCAGGTCCTGCTGCGCACCCGCGTGCGCAAGCGCCTGCGCATCCGCCGTCGCGGCCGGCCGGTTATCAGGTCCCGCGTCGTGCGCCGCTCGATCGGGCGCCGCCGCTTCCGCCTCACCGGCGGCCGCTCGCACAGCTTCCGCGTCGCGCTCGGCAGGGGCGGCCGCACGCTGGCCCGCACGCGCCGCCGGCTGCGCGCCGACCTCGTCGTCGCGATCCCCGGCGGCAGGACCGCGCGCTCGGTGCGGCTGAAGTAGCGCCGCGCAGGCCTTAGAGTCAGGCGCCGTGAGCCGTCGCGACCAGATCAGGCTGAGCGAGGCCGAGCTGCTCGAGCTACTCGAGGGCGAGCGGATCGCGGTCGTCGCCTCCAACGGACCGCGCGGCTGGCCCCACTCGATGCCGCTCTGGTTCGTGCCGCGCGGGGGCGAGGTCTGGATCTGGACCTACGCCAAGTCGCAGAAGGTGCGCAACCTCGAACGCGACCCCCGTGCAACGGTGCTGGTCGAGACCGGTCGCGAGTACGGCGAGCTGCGCGGCGCCCAGATCGAGGCCGAGGCCGAGATCCACCGCGACTTCGAGACCGTGATCGGGTTCGCCGAGGAGCTGACCGTGCGCTACGCGGAGGGGATCTCCTCGGTCGAGGGCGACGCCAAGGCGGCGCTCGAAGCCCAGGCCCCGAAGCGGGTGGCGATCCACTTCAAGCCGCTGCGGACGGCGACCTGGGATCACCGTAAGCTCGGCGGCAGCTACTGAAGAAGAGAGAGATGAGAGCGAAGCTGGCCATATCCACCCTCGTCGCGACCGTGCTGCTTCTCGCCGCCATCGCGGTCTCGCTCTCCCCCGGCACAGCCCGTGCCGTGCCGCGCGAGTTCTTCGGCATCGGGCCACAGACCAACCTGACCGAGACGGACGCCGAATACATGCGTGTAGGCCGGATCGGCGCCGTGCGCTGGCCGCTCGCCTGGGGCGGCGTCGAGCCGACGCCCAACGGCGGCTACGAGTGGGGCGGCTTCGACGACGTGGTCAAGACGGCGGCGCGGCAGCACCTGCGGGTGCTCCCCTTCGTTTACTCGACCCCTTCGTGGCTGGCGCGCAAGTACACGACGCTGCCGGTCAACAACGCACGGCAGCGCCGCGCCTGGGCGGCGTTCCTGCGCGCGGCGGCCGAACGCTACGGCCCGCACGGCGAGTTCTGGCGCGAGCACCGGCGCGGCTCCGGCGACTTCGTGCCGAAGGTGCCGCTGCGCGAGTGGCAGATCTGGAACGAGGCCAACTTCTTCTACTTCGCCAAGCCGGCCTCGCCGACCCGCTACGCACAGCTGCTGAAGATCGCCAACCGGGCGCTGAAGCGGGGCGATCGCAGCGTCAAGACGATCGTCTCCGGCCTCTTCGGCGAACCGAGCGCCAAGCCGCCCAACGCGATGCACGCGGTCGACTTCCTGCGGCGGCTGTACCGGGTGCGCGGGATCAAGGCGAGCTTCGACGGCGTCGCCCTGCACCCCTACTCGGAAACGGCAGCCGACCTGGCGCGGATGACCAACGAAATGCGCCGCGTCGTGGTCCAGAACGGCGACCGGCGCACCCGCCTCTACATCACCGAGATGGGCTGGGGCTCCCAGAACAACCCCAACCTGGTCAGCTTCGAGCAGGGGGTCGGCTTCCAGCGCCGCGAGATGCGCGCGCGCCTACAACTACATGATCCACAACCGCAGGCGGCTCAACCTGCGTGGGACCTACTGGTTCACCTGGAAGGACGCTGCGCGGCTCCTGCAACTTCTGCGACTCGACCGGCTTCTTCCGCGAAGGCGAGCGCTTCAAGCCGAAGCCCGCCTGGCGCACCTTCGTCGGCATCACCGGCGGGCGGGTGCGGCCCTAGCCTGCGACGGCGCCGGTCAGCTCCGCCGGCTCGATCTCGAAGCGGCGCAGCGGCGGCACAGCCGCGCCTGCGACGGCGACCGCGCCCGCGTAGCCCGGGCCGATGTGGAGTCCCGTGACCGCCACGGGAGCGTCGGGCACAGGCCGCCCGAGGCCGGTGCCGTGGCACTTCACGATCGCCTCTCGCCGCGTCCAGTCCGCGTAGAAGGCGGCCGGGCGCTTGTCGACCCTCTGGACATCGACGCCGGTTTCCAGTTCGGCTGAGACTGTGATCAGCGCCAGCTCGCCGCTGTGGCTGAGGTTGAAGCGCAGCGGCGCCTTCGGATCCGCGAGTCGGGGCTTGCCGTGCTCACCGAGGCTCAGCTCGATCTCGAGCGGGTCGAGTCCGAGATAGCGCCCGAGCACGCCGCGCAGCGCCCAACGGGCGGCGGTCCAGCGATCCGCACCTTGCCCTCGCGCATCTGCTCGGCCCGCTCGCGCTCGTCCTCGGGAAGGCCGTCGGCGTTGGGCCAGCCGCCAGCGGCGAGCCGTGCCAGCCAGAGATGCATCTCGCTCGTCGGCGGGCGCATCGCCGGTTAGCCGCGTCGTAGCAGGGCGCCGGCGCGCCGTAGCGGTGCCGTCATTCGCCACGAGCGCGAGCTTGTGAGCTCGTCGAGGATCGCCTGCGCACCGTTGTCCGCAACCGGGATGGCAGCTTCCTCGCCGGCGACCGGCGTGCCGGTCTGCTCTCGCAGCCGCGCCAACTCAATCTGCAGTCGCGCCGGCTCGGCGGAGCGCTCGCGTAGTTGCGTGGAGGCCTCGTCGAGGCCGCCGGCCAATGCGGCCGTGGCGGCGCCGCACAGCCGGGCGAGCAGCTCCGTCTCGATCTCGGCTCGGCGCTCACCCATCCTGCTCGCCCGCAGGAGCAGCTCACCGCGAAGAATCGCCGCATCGGGCTCGTCGAGCGCCGCCGCGGCGAGAACGGGAGCTACCGCGCCCGGGTCCATGCCCGAGTTGAGGGCGAAGCCGGCGGGCAGGCCAAACGCCTCGTCGAGCCCGGCCGCCTTCTGCTCGTAATAGGCGTTGTCACGCAGTAGTGCCGCGGGGACGCCCAGCAGCAGCGAGGTGAGCGCGACGTGGTAAGAGCAGCTGACCGTCAGCGCCGCCGCCCGCATCTCGGCCAGCGCCTCGCCCAGCCCCGCCGGCTGCAGGCGGCGGGGCTCGACCACCTCTACGCCTTGCGCGGCGCAAGCCGCTGCGAGCCGGTCGAGGGCGCTCCGGTCGTCAACGTGCTGGTCGGAATAGGCGATCAGCGGCCGCGCCTGGACGCGCATCCCGGCGTGGCGTCCCAGCTCGGCTGCCAGGCTGGCGTGGAACTCGACCATCGCTTCTGGCCTCTCGGTCACCCACGCGTGCTCGGCGACGTGGAGGTTGAGCGCCAGGACCCCCTCCGGCGCGGGCGTCGCAACTGCCGAGTCGAGCCGCCGCAGCGCTCCGACTGCGTCGTCGGGCGTATCGACCACGCGTGCACCGGAGCCGAGTGATGCGAGCGCTTCGGCAGAGCGCGGGTCGCGGGCGCCGAGCGGCTCAAACGAGCGCAGGCGCTCGGCTTGGGCGGGCTCGCGGATCCACGCCGTGTCGACCTGCAGCCCGGACGATAACCGGCATGATACGGGCGCGCCCGCCTCTTCCAGCAGCGCCTCGGCGGCACGCAGCATCCCCATCCTTCTCTCCCCCCAGGAAGGGTTGAGGTAGCCGCCCCCGTACAGGTAGCAGGCCGAAAGGCGAGCCGCGCCGGCGCCGGCAGCGGCAGCAGGTCGTCCTCATGGCCTTCGCCGGGATCGAAGAAGACGGTGTGCCGTGGCGGGTGGGCGAAGTCGTCATGCCCCGCGCGGTAGTCGTCGAGTCGAGAGCGCTCGAGCACGGACAGCGGCATCAGGGCCGGTTCGAGCGGCGCCAGCATCGCCAGTGCCGCGTCGAGCTGGGCGAGGTCGCCGTAGTTGCCCGAGCCGTCGTAGCCGCCGATCAGGAGCACCGCGGCCCGCGCGCGGGAGACCGCCTCGGTGGTCTCCGGGGTGGCGTAGAGCATGGGCGTCGTAGGAATCATCTACCGCGAGGCCAGCTCGAACATCGATGTGGCGGCGGTGGAGGGCAGCACGGTTTCGAGCAGGTTGACGTGGCGATGTTCGAAATGGTTGGCATGGGAATCACGACGGATCACCGGCAGATCCGATCGTAGCCCGCGTTTCAAGCGGGAGAGGGCGGACTCGAGTACCTCCTCGGGGAGCGGTGGAGGCGGCTTGCGACGGTCGGCAGGAACGTCGACCGTCGTTTCGGGGTTGAGCGGCGCGGACATCTCCAGCAGCCGCGCGAGGCCGCGCGTGCGCACGGCCAGGGCTGCGAAAGGTGGATCGGGTCGGTCGCGTCGTCGTCGCGGGCGCGGTGGAGCCGTGGCGAAGCGTAACTCGACGACGCTGTGGTCGTGGACCTCGAGCTGCAGCCGGAGCAGGACCTCCGCCAGCTTGCCGTCGGCTTCGAGCCACTCGATCGTTGCCCCGGTCGTCAGGACTGAGATCGCCGGCATGTGAGCGGCGAGCGGTGCGGCGTCCGGGGCCACGCTGCGCGGGCGCAGGAAGCTGTCCAGCGGTACCCGGTGTGGCTCTAGGTCGCAGGCCGCGGTTAGCAGGACGTCACCCACGTCGCAGCGGATCAGGCCGAAGCGCGGAGCCTCCACGTGCTCGCGACGGGCCAGCTCGCCCGGCCGGTAGGCGGCCGAGTGGCGTCGTCGCAGCCCGGCTTCGAGCTCTGCCGTATGGCTTTGCGCCTCGGTCAGCATCGAGCTCACGCGGCGGCGGTAGCGGAAGCCGCAGCGCCCGGCGTGGACGCCCCGGAATCCGGCGAGGCTTGCCCGCAGGAAGAACTCCCAGTCCTCGAAGCCGGCGGTCATCGTCGCGTCGAACTCGACCCCCGCATCGAACACCGCCCGCCGGATCAGGCTGCCGGCGTCGGACTGGTTGGCGAAAAGCTGCCGGTAGGTGAGGTAGGGGTCGGGCATCCTCCATTCGCCTTCCTCGGCGCCGAAGAACTCCAGCGTCGGCGAGGCCCATGCCGCCTCGGGGTGCTCGGCCAGCGTCGCGCGGAGATCGGCAAGGGTGCCCGGCGAGAGCATGTTGTCGGCGTCGAGCGGGAAGATCGCCTCGAGCTGGGGCCAGCGAGCGAAAGCCCGCCGGATGCCGGCGTTGCGGGCTGCGGAGAGTCCCGCATTCGGCTGGTGCAGGTAGGCGACGCGCTCCGGCTCGGCGTCGCGCAGGGTACGTCCGATGCGGTCGGTCTCGGGGTCGGGGCAGCCGTCGTTGACGATGACGATGCCGACGCCGGCCTCGATCCGCTGCTCGAGCGCCGAGGCGACCGCGGCGGCGAGGTACTGCGCCTGGCGGTAGACCGGGATCACCACGGCGATGCGCGTCGTTGGGGGTGGCCCAGGGCCTACGCGGTGGCGGGTATTGGCCGGTAACCCAGGCCTCGCCGGTTCCTGGTCACGCACGCTTCGAGCACGCTCTCGAGATCGGGCCTGCGCGCCGCTCGCGCCGCGTCGAGCGCGTCTTCCCAGAGCCTCAACGCGACCGGATGCTCGATTTCCACCTCGGCGAGCGGTGCGATGTCCATCTCCTGCGGAAAGGTGACAATCGGACCGCGCATCCCGAGCGCCTCCAGGGTGATCATCGTCACCAGGCACTTGCGGCAGCGGCCGCAGTTGTAGGCTTCGTCGTGATTCAGCCAGCAGACCCGCAGCGTCTGCTGCACGGCCGGATGGCCGGCGATCGCCGCGGTGCGCTCGACCCGGCTGCGGCGCCCCCCGTCGTCGACTATCTCGAGGTTCTCGGTGCTCCAGAGCCGGTCGACGAGCAGGTTCGATCCCATCGGCGCCTGCGTTTCGTAATCCGAGTCGCCGGCGATCAGCACGCGGTCGAAGAGCGGCTCGAAGAAGAGTGCCACGGCGGCCGCTGCGGTGCCGAAGGAGGCGCTCCACTGCGCAAGCGGCTCGGTGAACTGCCTGAGGTTGGTCTCGACCACGTGCAGGGGTAGGTCGACCTCGGCGGCAGCCCAGCGCATCCTCGCCTCGACTTCGTCGGCCAGGGCGAGCTGATCTCTGTCCGAGTAGAGCAGGTCGAAGCCACGTACGAAGATCAGGTCGGTGACCTCGGGATGATCGAGGACCGTCGCCCAGGAGTCGACGCCGCCGCTGAGGAAGGTCGCCACCCGTCCGGTCGGGACGCGCTCCCGGGCACGGTCGGGCTGGGCCAGCAGCTCGACCTCCTGCAGCGGCGGTTCGCCGAATGTCCAGGCGCGCGACCAGGCTCGTTGAATCGCCTGAAACGCGACCTGTTCCCGCATCAGCTTGGGGCTGAGTGGCTCGCTGATCTCGAGCCGGCCGCCGAAGCGCATCGCCGGCATCAGGCAGACCGCGAGCGCGGCATCGGCCGTGGGGGTCACCGGCGACTCGGTGCGGATCCAGACCCTCTGCGCGCGATCGCCGATCTGCGCCTCAAAGGAGAGTTCCCCGGGGGTCATCTCAAAGTCGGCGATCTCATGGTGCAGCTGGCTCGCCATGCAATGCCAATCGTTTCAGGTCGATCCAAATCGGACCCGCCTGCGGCAAGAGCCGCGCATTTGTAAGGTTGCCGACCCGGAGGCAGCGGCCTGAGCACCCTCTCGATCGTCATACCCGCCTACAACGAGCAGGCAAGGCTTCCGGCCTTGCTTGATGCTCTGGCGAACCAGGCCGAGGCCGCGGTGGCTGATGCCGGCATGGAGTTGGTCGAGGCGCTGGTCGTCGACGACGGCAGCAGCGACCGCACGGCGGCGATCCTCGCGGCCGGCGCCGAGCAAAATCCGGGCCTGCGCCCGGTGCACGCATACGAGCGGAACCGCGGCAAGGGCGCCGCCTTCGCCGCCGGCGTCGCGCGGGCGCAGGGCGAGTACGTGCTGCTCGCCGATGTCGACCTCTCGACGCCGCTGAGCGAGCTGGGCAAGCTGGCGGCGGCGGTCCGCGACGGGGCCGACATCGCGATCGGCTCACGGGCCGTGCCGGGCGCCGTGGTCGAGCGCGGACCGACCCACCGCAAGTTGCTCGGCAACAGCTTCAACGGCGCCGTGCGCCTGCTCACCGGGCTGCGCCTGCGCGACACCCAGAACGGCTTCAAGCTGTTCCCGACCGAGCCGGCGCGGCGGCTGCTGGCCGAACAGACCTGTCCCGGCTTCGCCTTCGACGTCGAGCTGCTGATGCGGGCCGACCGCGAGGGGATGAAGATCGCCGAGGTGCCGATTCTCTACCTGCACGACCCACGCTCCAGCGTCCGGGTCGGCTCCGCCGGACTGCAGATGCTGCATGACATCAGCGGCCTCGCGTACCGTCTGCGCCGCTCATGAGTCGCTGGAAAGACCCGGCGCTACAGGCGATCGGCCTCTACGCGATCGTCGCGATGGCCGCCGCCGTCGCCGCCTACTTCACCCTCTTCACCCTGTTCGCGCCCTACGACGACGAGGGCACGCTGCTGGTCACGTTGCAGGCCTTCGCCCACGGCGACACCCTCTACAGCGACGTCTACTCGCCCTACGGCCCCTTCTACCATGAGCTTTTCGGCGGCCTCTTCGCGCTCTCCGGCCAGGACGTGACGACCGATGCCAGCCGCACGATCGTGCTCGTCCTCTGGCTCGCCACCAGCTTCCTCTACGGTGCCGCCGCGCAGCGCCTGACCGGGCGTCTGCTGCTCGGCGTCACGGCGATGATCGCCGCCTTCGGCGCGCTCTTCGTGCTCGCCGGCGAGCCGATGCACCCGCAGGTGCTCTGCGTGCTGCTGCTCGGCGCCTTCACCCTGCTTGCCGTCTTCGGGCCCGGGCGCCGCGCCGTCTGGATGGGCGCGGGCGCGGGCGCCCTGCTCGCCGCGCTGGCGCTGACCAAGCTCAACCTCGGCGTCTTCGCGGTGGCCGCGGTCATCCTCGCCGCGGTGCTCGTGCACGAGCCGCTGTGGCGACGGCGCTGGCTGCGCTGGCCGGCGATCGCCGCCTTCCTGGCGATGCCGCTGGCGCTGACTGCGCGCGACCTCTCGGTCGGCTGGGTGCGCGATCTGGCGGCGGCCGAGACACTGGCGATCGCGGCGATCGTGCTCGCCGCCTGGTCGCTGCGCCCGCAGCGGGGCGAGGCGGGCGACGGCACGGGCCGCTGGCTGCTCGGCGCCGTCGCCGGATTCCTCGCGGCCTCGGTCGCGATCCTGCTGGCGATCGTCCTCAACGGCTCCGCGCCGGCCGACATCTACGACGGCGTCGTCACCGAGGCGATGCGGGTGCGCGAGGTCAACATGACCGAATTCCCCTCGACTCCGGCTGCGGTCGACTGGGCGCTCGCCGCCGTCGCCGGAGCGGCCCTCGGCGTGCGCCTGCGCGGCGGTGGCGACGGGGCTCCCTCGATTTGGCCGGGGCTGCTGCGGGGCGCGGCGGGCTTGACGATCTGGCTTGCGCTCGCCGGCATCGTCCCGGTCGCTCTCAACCCCTCGGCGGGTAACCCGGACTCGCTCCCGGCGGTCCTGGCCTGGGTCGCCGTGCTTGCCCCGGCGGGCGCCCCCGAGTCGCCGTTCAAGCGATTCCTGCGCGTGATGCTGCCGGCGCTGGCGGTCGCCGAGACGCTGCAGGTCTACCCGGTTGCCGGCAGCCAGATGGGGATCGCCGCGCTCGCCTACGTCCCGGTCGGCGCGCTCTGTCTCGCCGACGGCCTCGCCGGGTTGCGCCGCTGGAGCGAGGCCCGCGGGGGGTTGGCGCTGGCGCGTTTCGGCGTCGTCGTCGGCATCCTCAGCGCCGCCGTCGCCGCCGATTTCGCGCTCAACTCGATCGCCCGCCCGGCGGCGAACGGGATCATCAACTACCGCGACCGGGTGCCGCTGCCCTTCCCGGGCGCCGGCCAGCTGCGCCTGCCGGCTGACGAAGTCGAGACCTACGCCCGCCTGGTCGAGCTGCTGCAGAGCAACCGCTGCAGCAGCTTCATCGGCTATCCGAACATCGACAGTCTCTACATCTGGTCGGGGATCGAAGCGCCACCGCCGCAGGCCCCGGGCGCCTGGATCGAGGCGCTCGACGCCGAGCGCCAGCAGCGCGTCGTCGACGAGCTGCGCGCCACGCCACGGCCCTGCGCGATCCGCAGCGACGCCCGGGCCGAACTCTGGCTGACCGGCGAGCCACCCCCCGACCGGCCCCTGACCCGCTACATCCTCGATGAGTTCGAGCCGGTCGAGGAGGTTGGCGAATTCCAGTTCATGCTGCCGGCCGCGGAGCGGTGAGGACGAGGGCGCCGGGCGGGGCGGACCGCGAGCGGCTCGCCTGGGCCGGCCTGGGACTGGCGATGGCGCTCGCCGCGGCGCTGCTGCTCTGGGAGGGGCGAGGCCTGACCCTGTTCGTCGACGAGTGGTTCTTCGGCTACCTCGCCCGTCAGGACTTCACTCTGACGACGCTGCTCGAACCCGACAACGGCCATCTCGCGGTGCTGCCGATCCTGATCACGCGCGCCTCGCTGGAGCTGTTCGGCGCCGACACCGCGCTGCCGCTGCGGCTCGTCGCGGTCGTCACCCATCTCTCCATGGGGCTGATGCTGTTCGTACTCCTGCGCCGCTCGCTCGGCGCCGTCTCGGCGCTGGCCCCCGCCGTGCTCTTCCTCTTCCTCGGCGCCGCCGTCGACATCCTCGTCGGCTCACACGCGCTGCCGATCGAGCTCTCGGCGGCGACCGGCCTCGCCGCCTGGTTGGCGCTCGGGCGGAAGAAACCGGGCTGGGACGTCGCCGCGGCGCTGCTTCTCGTCGCCGGCATCGCCTCCAACGGCTTCGCCCTGCCGTTCATCGCCGGCGCCGCGGCGATCGTCTGGCTCGATCGCGATTCGGGACGGCGCCGGCAGTGGGTGGTCGCCCTGCCGCTGGCGCTCTACGCGCTCTGGCGGCTGACCGAGGGCAGCGGCCAGGAGAGCGACTTCGCGATCGCCAACCTCGCTGGCCTGCCGGCCTTCGCCTTCGACTCGCTGGCGGCCGAGCTCGCCGCGCTGACGGGCCTGTTCCGCGAAGCCGGCGGCACCGACAACGTCTTCCAACTCGCCCCCGGCCAGGCGCTCGCCGGGGCGCTGCTGGTAGCGGTCGGCGCCGCCGTGACCGGCTGGGGATACCGTCCGCCGCGCGCGGCGATCCCGCCGCTGGTCGCGCTGCTGACCCTCTGGCTCGCCACCGGCATGGTCGCCAGCCCGGCCCGCCAGCCGGAGGTCGCCCGCTACATCTACTCCGGCGTCGTCCTGCTGCTGCTCGTCGCCGGGCCCGCGATCGCCGCCTCGGCGGCGGCGCGGCGCGGGGCCGTGGCGCTGACCTGCGTCTGCCTGATCGGCCTGATCCCCAACCTGAAGGCGATCCGCGACGGCGGCGTCTTCTTTCGCGAGCAGTCGAACCAGGACCGCGCCGTGCTCGGCGCCGCCGACCTGCTCGGTCCCACGGCGGCGGACGCCCTGATCGAGGCCGAGGCCGAACTGCCGGCCGGCGGTTACGCCGATCTGCCCTTCTCTTTGTCCGTCTACCGGGCGGCGAAGGAGAGCTTCGGCACGCCCGCCTACTCGCTCGCCGATCTGCGCGCCGCGGGCGCCGCCGCGCGCGAGGGGGCCGACCTGCTGCTCGCACGCGGGCTGCCGGTCGAGCTACTCCCGGCAACTACCGCGCCGCGGCCGTTGCCGGCCGGCACCAGTATTGGCCAGGAAGGCGGGCGGCTGAGCTGGCGGGGTGGCTGCGCCAGCTTCGAACCGCTGACCGCTTCCGCGCAGATGCTGCTGCCGGTGCCCCTCGGGGGGCTCTGGATCGAGCCGCAGACGGGCGCGCCCGTCGCGGTCGGCCTACGCCGCTTCGGCGATGCCTACGCGGTCGGCTTCGAGGCGCTCGGCGGCCGCGCCGCGGAAGTGCGCCTGCCCGACGCCCGGGCGGCACGCGGTTGGCAGGCCCAACTGCAGCCGAAGCAGCCTGTGCGCGTCTGCGCCCGCGGCACGGGCGAGTCGGGCGCGAAGGGGGGCCAATAGCATCGCGGCCATGCCCGAGAGCGCCTCAACGGGGCCGGCCTGGCTCGTCCTGCCCACCTACAACGAGGCCGGGAACATCGAGCGGCTGGTTGAGGCGGTGGGGAAGAAGCTGCCGACCTCGGCCCGGATGCTGATCGTCGACGACAACTCACCCGACGGGACCGGCGAGATTGCCGCGCGACTAGCCGAGGGCGACGAGCGGGTGGCGGTCCTGCATCGCCCGCGCAAGGAAGGTCTCGGCCCCGCCTACATCGCCGGCTTCCGCCGCGCCCTCGCCGAGGGCGCCGGCCACGTGCTGGAGATGGACTCCGACTTCTCCCACGACCCCGCCTACCTGCCGCGCCTTCTCGACGCGACCTCGCGAGCCGACCTGGCGCTCGGCTCGCGCTACGTCGCCGGCGGTGGGGTGCGTGACTGGAGCGCCCTGCGACGGGCGATCAGCCGCGGCGGTAGCGCCTATGCGCGGCTGGCGCTCGGGGTCCAGGTGCGCGACCTGACCGGCGGCTTCAAGTGCTTCCGGCGCGAGGTTCTGGAAGCAATCGACCTCGACTCGATCCGCTCGCGCGGTTACGCCTTCCAGATAGAGACCACCTACCGCGCGATCCGCAAGGGGTTCGAGGTCGTCGAGGTGCCGATCGTCTTCCGCGATCGTGTCGCCGGCGCCTCGAAGATGAACCGCGCGATCGTCGCCGAGGCGATCTGGCGCGTGCCGCTGCTGCGCCTCAACGGAGGCGGGTCGCGATGAGCCGGATCCTGATCACCGGCGGCGCCGGCTTCGTCGGCTCGAACCTCGCCGTCTCACTCGCCGGCCGTCACCCGGAGTGGGAGGTCGTAGCGCTCGACAACCTCTACCGCCGCGGCTCCGAGCTCAACCTGCCGCGCCTCGAGGCGGCCGGGGTCGAGTTCGTCAAGGGCGACGTGCGCGAGCCCGGCGACCTCGAGCGCTTCGGTTCACTCGACGGCGCTGATCGAGTGCTCGGCCGAGCCCTCGGTGATGAGTGGGGTCGACGGCGACACCTCCTACCTGCTGCACACGAACCTCACCGGCGCTTACAACTGCCTCGAGCTGGCCCGCCGCGCCGGCGCCTTCATGCTCTTCCTCTCGACCAGCCGCGTCTACCCCGTGGCGCCGCAACTCGAGCTCGCCCTGGAGGAGACCGAGACGCGCTTCGAGCTTGCCGCCGAGCAGCCGGTCGCCGGCGCCTCGCCCGCCGGGATCTCCGAGGACTTCCCGCTGGGCGGCGCCCGCACTCTCTACGGCACGACGAAGCTCGCGGCCGAGCTGCTGATCGAGGAGTACCGCGCCGCCTTCGGCCTGCGCGCGGTCGTCGACCGCTGCGGCGTGATCGCCGGCCCCTGGCAGATGGGCAAGGTCGACCAGGGGGTCTTCACCCACTGGATGCTCGCCCACCGCTTCAAGCAGCCGCTCAAGTACATCGGCTTCGGCGGCGCCGGCAAGCAGGTTCGCGACCTGCTCCACGTCGAGGATCTGGTTGACCTGGTCGAGCGCCAGCTGCTCGCGCCCGAGCAGTGGGACGGGCGCACGGTCAACGTCGGCGGCGGCCGCGAGTGCAGCCTCTCGCTGCGCGAGACGACGGATATCTGTCGCGAGCTGAGCGGCAACGAGGTGCCGATCGAGCCGGAGCCGGAGACGCGCGCCGGGGACGTCCCCATCTACCTGTCGGACTGCGCAAGACTGTTCGGCCTTGACGAGTGGCGCCCGCAGCGAAGCGCGCAGCAGGTCCTCGCCGACATCCACGAGTGGATCGCCGGTGACGAGGAGCGGATCGCGGCGGCCCTGAACATCGACGCCCCCGCGGGGTAGGCGCTGGCGTCCGTCGCGCTACGCCACCAGCAGACGGTAGGCCTGTTCGGCCGCTGAGAGCTCGGTGACGGAGAAGAGATCGCTCAGGGCGTCGTCGTCGAAGGCGAGCAGCGCTCCGATCTCCCGCAGCCATTTCTTCTCATTCCCCCTGAACTCTTCGGCCACTGTCCTCGGATCCTCAACGAAGCCGAGGAGGCGAATCAGATCCTGTCGGTCGGACTCGAACTTGCCCCGCTTCTTTGCCACGACGCGAGCCTTGATCAGGATCGCGCCCAGCAGATTGGGTCGCCGCACCTTGACCGGCTCTCCCCCTGCGAGCGAGACGCGCACGACCTCGCTTCGCGCCAGGGCCTGGGTGCCGCCGGGGACTTGGAAGGTCGTGTATTTCCCGAGCGTTTTTGGATCCTTGCGAACGCCCTCTGAGCCGAGGATCTCGATGATCGATTCGTCGACCTCAAATCTGTAGCCGAGGTTCTCGTTGTTGAGCGGTGGCGTAGCCATCCTCCCTCCGCGCTGCTTCAGCATCTCGGCGATGCGCACGGTCATCGACGGTCGGCGGCGGGAGTCGCCGAGAAAGTCGACATCGTCCGTGAGGCGTGAGCTTCTGTTGCGCTCGAACGCGTGCAACTGAACCATCAGGCCACCGACCAGAGTCCAGCGGTCGTCAGCGCCGAAGTCATGGGCAAGCTCGAGCGCGCTCTCCCAGAGGCGCCTGGCCTCGGCGGTCGGGGGGTCGATCTCGATTACGGCGTTCAAGAGGACGGTAGTTCTTTCAGGGCCATCAGCCCGACTTCAGCCGAGCGGGGGTCGGGATCCTCGGCCAGGTCGAGAGCGACGGCTGCTATCGGGGCCACCCTGGCGCCTTCCAGGAAGTGCCAGGCCCGGTCCGGAACCGTCCGTAGGCGGAGGTTTGAGCCACGGACGGCGGGCCGAAGGGCGTGGTCCGCAGCGAAATCCTTCAATGCTCCCGCACGGACATATCCGTCGGCTTCAGCCCCGGAGACGAGATTCAGCCCATGCGCGCCGGCGGCGCTGACCCCCGAGGCGACGAAGCGCGGGTCTTCGACGATGTAGGGGATCTCGCCCCGGTGGGCATCGAAGTAGTGGGACTCGCCGCGCCGCTCCAGCCGCGGCCCGAGCGCCTCCACCCCCTCCAGCGAAAGGGTTCTGCGCATGCGCGAACGGGCGCTCGGATCCACTCCTTCCAGATCTTTGCCCGAGGCGAGCGCGAGCAGAGCCCAGGCATTGTGCACCGCGAACGGACGTCCTTTCAGCGGCCTCCGGCGGCGCCGCCTTTCGACCTCACCCCGCTCGATCAGCCAGCGTCCGCCGACCTTTGTTGCGGGCAGCCGGCCGTTAATCACCATGGCGTGAACCCGACCGGCGCTGAGTCCGAGCGTGGAGGCGGCTTCGGGAATTGAAACCGGGTCTGCCATTACGGGAAGTATAGAGATTGCTCATTACTTGCATGAAATATTGAGAAACATCAATACTTCATGCAATTCGATGTCAATCCCGAGTTGGAGCCGCGTCGGGACGGGGGGCTTGTTGATACCTTCGCGAACTCCGAACCGCTTGCCGATTGTTGGGGCGGGCACTAGACATCGACACCCCGGTGGGGGAAGGGAATAGGTGCGCGAATGCCGGTTGCGATCGTGACGGGATCGGGGGGGCTGATCGGCTCTGAGGCCGTCGGCCATTTCGTCGGTGAGGGCTTCGACGTCGTCGGCATCGAGAACGACATGCGGGCGCAGTTCTTCGGCCCCGAGTCCTCGACCTCGCACGTGACCGAGCGGCTCGTCGCCGAGCACCCGGAGTTCCGGGTCGAGAACGCCGACATCCGCGACACGGAGGCGGTCGAGCGGATCTTCCGCGACGCCGGCCAGGTCGAGCTTGTGATCCACACCGCCGCCCAGCCCTCGCACGACTGGGCGGCGAGCGACCCGCAGACCGACTTCGGCGTCAACGCCAACGGCACGCTCAACCTGCTCGAGGCCGCCCGCGCCCACTGCCCCGAGGCGCCCTTCGTCTTCTGCTCGACCAACAAGGTCTACGGCGACACGCCCAACCGGCTGCCGCTGGAATCGCTGGAGAAGCGGCTCGAGTTGCCCGAGGACCACCCCTACTACAAGGGCATCGACACCTCGATGTCGATCGACTCCTCGACCCACTCGCTGTTCGGCGTCTCCAAGGCGGCGGCCGACCTGCTGGTGCAGGAGTACGGGCGCTACTTCGAGATGCCCACGGTCGCCTTCCGCGGTGGCTGCCTGACCGGCCCCCAGCACGCCGGCGCGAAGCTGCACGGCTTCCTCGCCTACCTGATGAAGTGCGCCGTCACCGGCACCCCCTACACCGTCTTCGGCTACAAGGGCAAGCAGGTCCGCGACAACATCCACAGCGCCGACCTGATCGCCGCCTTCGACGCCTACCGCCGCGCCCCGCGCGCCGCCGCCGTCTACAACATCGGCGGCGGCCGCTTCAGCAACTGCTCGATGCTCGAGGCGATCGAGATCTGCGAGCGGATCGCCGGCCGCGAGCTGAGCTGGGAGATGGGCGAGGAGCCGCGGATCGGCGACCACCGCTGGTGGATCTCCGACCTGGCGCCGTTCGAAGCCGACTACCCGGACTGGAAGCTGCGCTACGGGGTCGAGGACATCCTGCGGAGAGATGCACGAGCAGAACGTCGAGCGCTGGACCGCGAGCCCGGCGTGAAGCTCTCCGTCGTCATCCCGGCCCAGAACGAGGAGGGCTCGGTCGGCGGCACCGTCGAAGGGATCGCCGCGGTGCTCGAGCGCGAGGCGATCGATTACGAGGTCCTCGTCGTCGACGACGGCAGCAGCGACTCGACCGCCGCCGTGGTCGGCGCGATCGGCGAGCGCAACCCGCGCGTGCGCTGTCGCCCCTCGCACTACGAAAAGGGCTTCGGTATGGCGATCCGGGCGGGGCTCGACCTGTTCGAGGGCGACGCGGTGGTGATCGCGATGGCCGATGCCTCCGACGACCCCGAGGACGTCGCCCGCTACCACCGGCTGCTCGAGGCGGGCGCCGATTGCGCCTTCGGCTCGCGCTTCATGGCGGGCGCCCAGGTGCACGACTATCCGCGGCTGAAGCTGACGGTCAACCGGCTCGCCAACTGGTTCATCCGGGTCCTCTTTCGCCACCACTACAACGACACGACCAACGCCTTCAAGGGCTACCGGCGCGAGACGATCGAGACGATCCAGCCGCTGCTCTCCAAACACTTCAACCTGACCGTCGAGATGCCGCTGAAGGCGATCGTCCGCGGCCACGCCTCGAGGTCGATCCCGACCGACTGGACCAACCGGACCAGCGGCGAGGCGAAGCTGGCGATGAAAGAGATGGGCAGCCGCTACCTCTTCATCGTCCTCTACGTCTGGCTCGAGGCGACGCTGAGCCGGGGGGACTATCGGGTTACCGCTCGCCCTTGACCCAGATGCGCAGCAGGCGGCCGTCGGGCAGGGTCATCGTGCGAATCTTGCGGAAGCCGAGACGGCGCGCCGCCGTTTCCGCGTAGCCCTGCGTAATCGACGGGGGAAAGTCCCGCTGTTGTCGCTCATGGTGATCAGGACGCCGGGCATACCCAGGTCCGGCGAGGCGAGTTGATGAACATAGGTCGCGACCGAGTCGTCCGGCTCCGCGGTCAGCTGCGCCATCCAGATACTCGTATGTCCCTCGAGCATGCCGGCGAGCAGAAGAGTGCTGGTGTTGAGGACTCGATTGCGTGAAGCGAAGGCGACTGGCTGCGTAGCTCCTTCATTGGAGAGTCGCAGGACCAGCGAGGCGAGCACCCTGTCGGCTTCCGGCCAACCGCGGTCGCGCCCCGTGAATCGCGTCGCCGGTCCGGGCGCCTGACCGCGGATCGCGCTGACCGCCTGCGGTGTCCCATTGATCCATGGCAATGAGCCGAAGGCCGGGACGGAGATGTAGCGGGTTCGCGCAAGCGAGTCCCACAGGTTGCTACTGGCGGCCACATTCAAGCCGATGACGATGGCAAGGGCCGAGAGGGCTGCGACGGCTGCGGTTTTGCGCAGGTGGAGGAGCGCGATCACGGCGAGCGGAGGGAGTAGGACCGTGACCGGAATCGTGAATCCCTCGCCGCCGTTGCGCGAGCTGGTCAGTGCCGCGAAACAACAGGCGAAGACGAGGGCAACGCTGAAGGCATCGCTGCCGGCCAGTCGCAGGGTCGTATCGCGCCGATCTTCGGCGTTCAGTATGCGCCCCGCCGCGACCAACCCGACGACGATCAGGCCGAGCAGGATCAGCACCGCGAGGGGTAGCAGCAGGTCGTTGAGAACAAAGCGATCGGCGACATCGCGCCAACGACCCCAGGAGATCCAGGCATGGCTGGGGCCATAGTAGGTGCTCTCAGCGCCATATCCGAAACCGGTCAGGTAGTCGAATACGGCGTTGAAATTGTGGACGTACCAGGGCGCCGCAACGGCCGAACCCGAGACGGCGATCAAGGCAAGGTTCAGAAACCGCCGCCCTAGTTCGCCCTGCGGTCGATCTATGTAGCGGCCCCTGATCAGAATCGCCACAAATCCGGCCAGAATACACCGGGAAGGAAGGCGATCGTCATCGTCCGCGCCAGCAGCATCAGGCCGAGCGCGACGCCACAGGCGATCGCCCAGGGGGAGGAGCGGAGTCCGTCGCTGCGCAGCAGCGCATAGACCGCGCCGGCGAGCAGGGCCGCGACCGCGATCGCGAAGACGTACTCTCGGGTGAAGAGAAAAGCGCCGGGGGTGGTGACCACGACCATCGCCGCCAGCGCGCCCAGCCGCGGGCCGGCGAGGCGCTCGCCGATCCCGAAGCTGGCGAGGCCAAGCAGCGCGAGGAAGCCGATCAGGACACCGAAGCCCTCGAGCACACCGGTCTTGAACACGAAGGCCAGCGAGGTCACGGCGGGAACGAGCGGGGCATATGGCGCATGTCCCTGGACCGCGTCCCACCAGCCGTGAAGACCGCCGCTCTGCAGGGCGAAGTGATCCTCGAGGGCGAAGGCGATGTAGCCGGACTCGTCGATCGTCAGCGGGTAGCCGTGTCGGTAGGTGGCGATCCACCAGACGTTCATCGCGACGATCGCCAGCAGGCCGAGCAGGAACACGGCGAACCAGAAGCGCTTGTTTTCGGCGTCCCTGATCCCGCCAGCGGCACCGCGCCGAACCGTCTCGCCCAGGGGATCGCAAGCGGGCGGGGAGTGAGCTCACCGGTCACAGGCGCCGCGCGGCGTACGTAGCCGAGCAGCTGCGCCGGGCCGTAGCCGAGTTGCGCCGCGTCCTCCCGTGAGCGCGAGAGCAGCTGGTCGCCGGTTACGGGGTGGTAGGCGGCGAAGAGCGGCAGCCGGCCGGGTCGCTCGGAATCGAACAGCCATCCGTCCGGCTCGCCGTCCGGTTCGGCGGTCGAGCGCACGCGCCGCGTGACGCGCCCGACTGCGATCGAAGCCCTTCTCGCCGAGACCTTTGCCCGCGCCGTGGGGGAGGCCAGGCCCCGCCAGGCGGCCGGCTCAGCAATCCAGCGGGCGGCGGCGAAGGAGCTCGATCGGCACTGCGACGGAGGCCGGTGCTCTTCGGTGAGCAGGTAGCCGTCGACGATCCAGGCACCGATCTCCCCCTGTCGCGCCGACTCGGCTAGTCCGCCCAGCTCCGACAGCAGCTCGCCCTGTGGCGCCCTGCCGATTGCGTAGCGATGGCGCCGTGCCTGGTTGTCCATAGCCCGGGTCAAACCAGTAGCCCGACGGGCCGGGTGGCGTCGAGAATGCGCCGCGGCCGCGGCGGGAACGACTCGACGAAGCCGATGTGCTCGACTACGTCGACCTCGTTAAGGATCGGGTCCTCGGGAGTGAGCGAAACCACGATCTGTTGCCCGGTTTCGCGGTGGACCGCGAGTGCCAACGAGTCCATCTGCGGGAAGCCGGCGGGCTCCGCGTAACCGATCGCCTCGGCGTCCTCGTCGGTAGAGCCGTCCATCCCCCGCGTGGAGTCGCGGTGTACTCGTCGCCGACCCGGACCAGCCGGGTCGTGCCCTGCAGGCTGGTCGCCCGCAGCACCCCTAGGTCGTATTCGAGGTTGAACCCGACCGGGGGCGGCCGCTGGGACCGGCGGCCAGGTCCGTGGCTTTCCCGATAGCGAACTACGATCGTCGACAGTGCTGGCACCCAGGTAGGCAGGTCTTCCCAGCGAGGGACGGTGTAACGACCGGCGCCGGGGAGCAGGGGCTTCGCACCTGGGCGCAGGTTCTGCGGGTCTTCGGCCGTGAGCGGGTTCGCGGGCATCGGCTCCCATGCGCCGTCTGCACGCACGGTCCCTTCCTCGCCCGGCATGTGCCGCCAGGCCACCTGGAGCCCGGCGCCGGAAAGCAGGCGGGCGATCGAGCCGGCCGGATCGCCGCGGTCCGCGAGTAGCCCCCGCGGCAGCTCGAGCTCGGCGGTGCGGCGCCAGATGACCGTATGGGCGACGGCGTCCCGCCGCTCTCGTCGGGGAGAAGCGCCCGGAAAGGGAAGCGCCCGGCCGCGCCCGCATCGGTCAGCGCGATCGCGTCGATCTCGCTTTCGGTGGCGACGAAACGGCGCAGCGCCTTCTCGCAGAAAGTCGGATCGTCGAGCAGCGCTGCCCCCGTGCCGGAGGCGATTGCGACGTAGGAACCGCGCGCCTGCGAGAGGGCCTCATCAGGTCGGTCGCGTCGATCAGCTCTGAGTCGCGGCAGGTCTGGGCGGCATGGGCGGCCGCCAGATGTCGCGCCGCCTCCGAGCCGGCCTCTGGATGGGCGAGCGGGATAAGCGAGAGCGCTGGGGACTCGGCCGCCTTGATCTCGGCCTCACGCCCCTTGAACGGGGAGATCTCGGCCAGCACCTCGTCGAAGCGCTCGCCTGCGTGGTCGACCAGATCGGAGCGGTTGAAGCCCCACTTGCGGTAGAGGACGGTCGGTCCGTGCGGGCCTTCGCCGCGGACGCCTCGCGCCGATAGCCGCAGTACGAACTCCCAGTCCTCGTGTCCAAGGGGATCTCCTCGCGATAGCGCTCGCCAGCGTCAAATATCCCGCGGTCGATCAGCGAGCAGGTGTCGCAGAAATTGCCGTGGAGGAGCGTGTAGACGTTGTATGCCGGAACTTCGTAGTAGTCCTCGCGATTGCCGAAGTACTGGATGTTGGGATAGATGAAGCCGACGTCATCTCCGGCTGCAAGCAGCTGCTCGACGAGCTTTTCGACCGCGTCCGGCAGCAGCAGGTTGTCGGAGTCGACGGGGAGGATGAAGCGCCCGCTGCACCGCTCCAGGCCGATGTTGCGGCGCGGCTCGGGCCGCCGTTGTCTTCGAGGCGCACCACTATGACGTCGCCGTCCGCCTCTAGCCTCGACAGCACGGCATCGGTGCCCTGCTCCGTCGAGGCGTCGTCGATGACCACGATCTCGATCTCCGGGTAGCCCTGCGCGTGCACGGAGTCGATGCACTCGGCGAGGAATCGCGCCTGGTTGTAGTGGGGCACGAGGACCGAGACCAGCGGTGTCCCGGATTTCGGCCTCGCGGAGAAGTCGATCCGCTCGCCCTTGGGGGATTCCGGCTGCTCGCGGTCGGCGCGAGTCGGGTATTTGGCCGCCAGTTCCTGGTAGAGCTCGGCGTGGCCCTCGGCCATCTGCTTGACGGTGAACTGCGATTCGCCCGGTCCCGCATCAGCGCGCCCTGCGCCTCGACGTGGGCTCGATCCCCGGCCAGGTGCGCCAGGGCTGCGGCATAGCCGTCGACCGAATCCCGCGGGCGATCACTGCATCGCCGGCCTCGCCGAGCAGCTCGCCGATCGCCGGCAGGTCGGGGGCGACGATCGGCAGCCCCATCGCCATCGCCTCAAAGACAACGCAGGGGATCCCCTCGAAGGAGCTCGTCATCAGCAGCACGTCGCAGGCCGCGTACAGCTCTGCAGGCCTGGGGTCGGCGGGTGCAGTTCCACCTGCTCCCCGAGTCCCTCAGCGTCGATCCGGCGACGCATCTCCTCTTCCAGTTCCCCCTCGCCGACGACGTGGATCTGGAACTCGACGCCGATCTTTCGCAGCGCCGCGGCGACGTCGAGCATCAGCATCGGGTCCTTCTGGGCGACCAGGCGCGCCGCGAAGAGGATCTGCAGCTTGTCGTCGGGCAGCTGGGCGATCGGCTCGGCCCGCTCGGGCGAGAACTCGTCGTCGGGATCCGCCCCCGTGTAGATGACGCGGACGCGAACGGCCGGAATGCCGTAGCCCTTGACGGCATCGGCGACGTGCTGGTTGGAAGTCGAGAAGCGGTCGACGAGGTTGCCGTAGCGGGTGGTTACGTAGCGGACGTAGCCGGAGCGATCCTCCTCCTCGACGTGCAGCTGGACGACCACGCCTGGCGGCGACGGCAGGCAGACGAGGTCGGGCAGGAGCTCGAAGCCGATCCGCGAGTTCATGAGATGGAGGGCGCGGACATCGCGCGACTGCAGGAAGTCGAAGACGAAGCCCGGCATGTCCCGGGCTGGCATCAGGTCGGGCAGCACCCATACCTCCTCGGCGAACGGCTCGACCTCCGCCAGCAGCCGGTTGGGCGAGGGCTGGGTCGTGACCAGCGACGGGGCGAAGCGGTCGCGGTCGATCCAGCGGAACCAGTCGATCGTGTTCTTGTCGCTGCCCCCGTAGTCGACCCACGGAGCCATGTACAGAACCGGGATTCTCTGCGCTGCGCCGGTGCTCATCGGGCGGTACGCAGCTCCGCCTGCTCGGCGTCGCCCCCGGACGCGGATTCCCGGAGCCAGTCGTGGGTCAGCGCTATCCCGCGCTCGAGCGTGGTCGGCTGAAACTCGATCATGCTCTCCAGCAATGCCGTGTCGAGGACGATCTCGTGGACGTCGAAGCCGCGCTCGGGATGGACCCTGACATCGGCTTTGCGTCCGAGCTGGGTCTCGACCAGCCCGACCAGCTCGAGCAGCGAGGTACGCGCGCCGCTGCCGAGGTTGACGGGGGAGGCGCTTTCGTCGCACTCGATCAGCTCGGCCAGCGCCCGAGCGACGTCGCCGGCGTAGACGTAGTCGCGGATCGTCGTTCCGCCTCCGTAGAGGTCGATCGGGAGCCCGCGCGCGATCCTGTCGAGGAAGGTGACGACCGCGCCCTGGCCTCGCCCGGGGAGCTGATGCTCGCCGTAAACCGTCGAGCAGCGCACGATCCGCGCCCCCAGCCCGTGCTCGCGACAGTGGCGCACGATCTCCTCCTCGCAGGCCAGATGCAGCTTCCCGTACGAGCCGACGGGGTCGGTGGGCGCGTTCTCGCCGACCGGGAGTCGGTCCGGCTGGCCGTAGACGGTGCCGCCTGAAGAGATGTAGGTGAGGGTGACCTCGGGCCGCTTGCGCAGGCTCGCAAGCAGGCCGCGAAGCGGGCGCAGGGTCAGGATCGAGTCACGCTCGGGGTCCTGCTCCGATTGCACCGGCAGGAGCCCACCGGCGCAGTAGACGACCTGTCCGACCCCGTCAAGCAAAGGCTCGAGATCGGCGCTGTCGCCGGCGTCGCCGAGATGCAGGTCGCCCGGGGCGATCGCGGGCAGAATCGCACCCCCGGGCCGCGAGCGGGTCGAGAACTCTCGGCGGCCGGTTTCTGGAGGCAAGCTCGGTGACGACGTGGGAACCGATGAAGCCGCAACCGACGACAAGAACGCGGGTGCCTTGCCCACCCCCGGCCACGCGGCCTTTCGAGGCTGGCGTGTGTGGCACGATTCGCAGCATACCGATCGAGATGGGGGCTTTTCCATGCCTGTCAGCGCTGGACCGGGAAGCGCCCGAAGCCGATCGGTGGACTCGGGTTCAGTGCCCGAAATGCCCGCCGCACGACCCTGACCGCGAACGGAGCGCCCTCGTACTCGTGCCTTTCCAGTCGCCACGCACCCCTTTCGGTGTCGAGCCACCAGAGATTCAAGCGGTGCTCGCGCGCCCAGCGCAGGGCCGCGACCCGCTCCGCCCGCCGACGACCGTCGTCCAGCAGCACCACGGCTCCGGGGGCGAGGTAGGGCGCGAGGACCTCGATCGCGGGCCAACGCGTCCACTCCGAGGTCGACGGAGGGCCGTCGACGATCAGCAGGTCGATCGGGGTGTCGGGCAGCGCTCGCGTCAGCGCCGCGGCGTCGTACCAATCGGTCGCGATGCCTTTGAAGGTCTGGCTCAGTAGGGGAGCGACGACGAGGTCGACCCTGTCCGAGTTCCCGGCGAGTTGCAGGCGCCGGCTCGCCCCGGCCGAGAAGCGCGGATCGTGATCGACGCTGATCAACCTGCCCGAATCGCGTTCCTCGAGGATCGAAGCGATCAGCATGGTCGAGAGGCCCGACCCCAACTCGACCACGGTCTTCGGCGCCGACTCCAGCTCGCGCACGATCAGGCGCGCGAAGTCCGCATCGATGGCCCAGCCGCCGAGCGCGGACAGATGAGGGCCGAGGCGGGGCGCGAGCGTTGCTGCGTCTTCGGAGTTGTGGGCGGCCCGCTCGAATTTCGCCGTCGCACCGACACCGACACCGACGCCGATTCCGGTCGCCAGCCCGGCGAGGATTCCCTCCCGGGGGCGTCGGAGCACGATTCCGGCGGTCGTCAACGCCGCCCCCGTCAGCGCGCCGCGAACGGCGGGCGTCGCCTTCAACTCGACCAGCCTCTCGACGAGAAGCCCCGAGAGTTTGCCTTTGGGTGATCGGAAGGCGCTCACAGGCGGCGCAGAAGAGTTCGCGGGGCGTGCCCGAGCAGCGACGGCCCCAGGCGCTGCATGCCATGTCGCAGGCTTGGATTGGTCGAGGGGTCGGTGATCGTCAGCGGCAGCCAGCGTTCGCGCAGCATCTCCATCTCCCAGTCTGGACACATCCGAGGAGCGGCTCGAGGACTCGAAGTGGTAGAGCACCGTACCGGGGTCGTAGACGATGCGCAGGCCGCGCGAGTGCAGCTTCAGGCAGTAGTCGATGTCGTTGTAGTTGACCGGAAAGGTGGTGGTGAGCCCGCCGACCTCGTCGAAGTCGCCCGCGCGCGTCATCAGGCAGGCGCCGGTCACGGCGAGCAGGTGCTGGGCGACGAGAACGCCGTTGCCGTAGCCGGGGAAGTCGCCGGCGAAGCCGTGGTACGGGTGGCCGGGGAGGCCGCCGCTCGAACAGGACTCCGGCGTGCTGCAGCCGCCCGTCCTCGAGGATCAGCTTGCCGCCGACCGCGCCGATGCCCGGCCGGGAGGAGTACATGACCATCCGCTCGAGCCAGTCCGGCGTGATGACCTCCATGTCGTCGTTGAGCAGCAGCAGGTGCTCGCCCCCGCTGCGGACGACGCCCGCGTTGATCTTCTCCGAGAAGCTGAACGGGCGGTCGAAGGGGACGATCCGCAGGCGCTCGCCGGCGATCTCGCGCAGTTCGTCGAGCACTGCCTCCTCGATCGACGCGTCGGCGACGACGACGATCTCGTAGTTCTCGTAGGTGGAGGTCTCGACGATGCTGCGCACGCAGTGGGCACGAGGACCGTCTGCTCGAAGCGGACCTCGCGGCGCCCCCCGGCGGTCGGGATCACGATGCTGACCGGCGGGTTGCTGCGCAGCCGCGGCTGCAGGCGGTAGACGCCGGGATCGCTCGGCGTCGCGCTCCACCTCGGCCGGGAACCCGGTGCGCTCGCAGTGGGCCTGCAGGGCGCGGGTGCCGGCTTCGAAGGCCTACGGCTTCGCCTCTTCGCCGCCGCCGGCGGCCGAGGTCTCGAGCATGCGCCAGTGGTAGAGGGCTCGGGCAGGTGGAGGACGTCGCGGGCGCGCTCGCTCACCCTCAGCGCCAGGTCCCAGTCCTGGGAGCCCTCGTACTCGGCGTCGAAGCCGCCGCACTCCTCGACCAGCGAGCGCCGCATCACGCTCAGGTGGCAGGTGTACATCTGCGTGCGCAAGCGCTCCGGAGACCAGTCCGGCTTGAAGAAGGGGCCGGTGCGGCGGCCGCGCTCGTCGAGCTTGTCTTCGTCCGTGTAGAGGTAGTCGGCCTCCGGCCGCTCCCGCAGCGCCGCGTCGACCTTCGCCAGGGCGTCGGGGTGGAGCTCGTCGTCGTGGTCGAGCAGGGCGACGAACTCGCCGCCGGCGATCGCCAGGGCATCGTTGGAGGCGGCGACGATGCCGCCGTTCTCGGCCCGGTGCTCGAACCGGATCCGCGGGTCGCGGCCGCCGCCTCGTCGAGGATCGCGCCGACATGCGGGGCCGTCGAGGCGTCGTCGACCAGGCAGAGCTCCCAGTCGCGGAAGCTCTGCCGGCGCACCGAGTCGAGCATCGCGCGCAGGACGCCGGCCGGCGTCTCGTAGACCGGCGTGACGACCGAGAAGCGCGGTGAGGGCAAGGGTCAGCCCCGGCGGCGCAGCGCCGCGAGGATCGCGAAGATCGTCGCCGGGAGGGCGGCGAGCCGGGCGTCGCAGCGTCGCGCGAGCAGCGTCAGCCGGGCGGCGCGCTCGGCCCAGCTCCTTCAGCCGCCCCCGCGCCGCCCCCAGTTCGGCGTCCTTGGCGATCAGCAGGTCGCGCAGGCGCAGGATCTCCTCGTCTCGGCGGTCGAGTCTCGCGCAGCAGCTCTGCCCGATCCTCGGGGCGGTGCCGCAAATCGATGCCCGGCTTGATCGGTGTCACCCGTTCGGCCATCGGGCGAGTGTATCTGTGACAGTCTCCCCCGATGTCGTCTTGCGGGGGTGCGCGCACGCGATGAGCTGGAACGCCGAACTGGCCTGGATGCTCGTCCTCTTCCTCTTTCTCACCGCCGCGCCGGGCGTCGCCGCGGGGCTCTTCGCCGTGCGCCGCGGGGTCGCCGCGGTGCCCCTGGTGCTGGCGATCGCGCTCGCCGCCTCGGGCCTGGCGGCCTTCGGCTCCTTCTGGGCCTACTACGCGAGTCCCACCCTCGGTCAGGCCTGGGACTTCCTGGTCCTGTTCGGCTCGGTGCAGCTCGGTGCATGGGCCGTCTACCGGGGCGGGCTCGACCGCGATCTGCTTCGCGCCCTGCTGACGCCGCTGCTGCTCTGGGTCCTGGGCTCGGTCTTCGTCGTCTACTTCGGCTTCCTGCACGGGGGCACCGGGCACGCCCTGGGCGTCTCCTCGGCGCGCTTCTCCGGGCCGCTGCCGCCCGACAACGACATTCCCCGCTTCTTCGCCGATTGGTTCGCGGCGCACGGCAGCCATGGGACGCCGCCGCTGTTCATCAACGAATGGCACATGAGCGACCGCCCCCCGCTGCAGGTGGGCTACGTGCTCTCTCAGCGGGCGTTCCTCGACGACACGGCCGAACTGCGCTACGAGGTCCTCTGCGTGATCGTGCAGTGTCTCTGGATCGTCGGCATGTGGGCGCTGCTCTGCGCCGCGCGCCTGCGCCCGCGGACGCGCGGCCTGGCGATGATCGCGGCGATGGTCAGCGACGTCGCGATCCTGCACGGCTTCTTCGTCTGGCCGAAGCTGATCGCGGCGGCTTTCCTGCTCGCCGCGCTCGCCCTGGTGATCTCACCGGAGTGGAGGCGCTACCGGACCGAGCCCTGGCTGGCGGGACTGCTCGCGGCCCTGCTCGCCCTGGCGATGCTCGGCGCACGGCTCGAGCATCTACGGTGCGATCCCGCTGGTCCTGATTGCGCTCTACCGCGGAGGACTGCCGAGCTGGCGCTGGATCGGCGCCGGCCTCGCCGTCGGGATCGTGCTGATGGGGTCCTGGTCGGCCTACCAGCGCTACGACGACCCGCCCGGCAACCGGCTGCTCAAGTGGCACCTCGGCGGCGACTGCAATCGACGACCGCGGCACCGTGGAAACGATCGGCGACGGCGATCGGCGCCTACGGCTGGGGGGACGCTTGAAAACAAGTGGAAAACTCGAAGGATATCGTCGGATCGCGGCGATCGAACTCTCGAGGGGCGGCGAGCGAGCTGGGGGCCGGCGACCTCGACGGAGCGGAGGTCAACCTCGCCCCTTCTTCTTCCTGATCTCCTTCTCGCCGGTTGCTGCTGCTGGCGCCGATCGCGATGGCGGTGGCGCGCGCCGCGGCCGTCCGTCCGGCGCGAGTGGCGCTTCTCGCTGCTCTGCTGGTCCGTGGTCCTGATCGGCTGCTCGTCTGGGGCCTGCTGATGTTGGCGGGCCGCGGTCCAACGCCCGGTCGACGTCGGCAGCATGCTGATCCCGCTCCTGGCCATCTGCGCCTCGGTGGCGGCCCTGCGCGCGATCCTGCCGCGCTTCGCGCTCTGGTACGTGGGACGCGAGCGGCGCTGACGCCGCGCTCCCCGTCACGCCTTCGATCCGCCCTCGGGCAGCGGCTACCGGTCCTCGCCGCCCTGCTCGCGGCAGCCGGCCTGGCGGCTTCGTCGTCCTCGCCTTCCGCGGGCGCGAGGCCTCGCGGGGGCCAATACACTCGCGCGCTGATGGCGTGGCCGAGGCCCAACGCCCCCGTGGTTCTCCTGGGCGCGGCGCTGCTTGCGTCGGCCGCGCTGCTGCTCGCCCTGACGAGTGGGCCTTCACTTTCTTCGAGGACACCTGGGACTTCCTGATCAAACGGCGACGAGTTCACTGTTCATGCCATGGCTGAAGCGGCACAACGAGCACATCGTCGTCATCCCGGTCGCGATCGAGCTTGTCCTGCTGCGGCTCTTCGGGGATGTCCTTGGCGCTGCCTGAATAACTGCCTGCTCGATCGCCGCGTTGCTCGCCTCGGCGACGCTGCTCTTCGCTCCACGTCCGCTGCCGCCTCGGCACCTGGGCGGCGTTCATCGCCGCCGTCCTGCTGCTCTTCTTCGGGCCGGCCTGGCAGGGCATCCTCTGGCCGTTCGAGATCGGCTTCGTCGGCTCGATCCTGTTCCGACTGGCGATGCTGGTCGCGCTCGATCGTGACGATCGCCGCGGCGAAATCGCCGTCTACGCCTTTCTGACCGTCGCCGCCGGGTTCTCGAGCCTTGGCCTCGCGTTCGATCGCCGCGGCGGCGGTGGAGGTCTTTCTGCGCCGGCGCGAGCGCGGGCTCGGCCGCGCCTATGTCTTCGCGATCCCGGCGGCCCTCTCGGGTCCTGGTACCTCGGGCTGGGGGCATGAGCCGAGAGCCACCTCGGCAGGACCAACATCCTCTCCTACACGCTCTTCGTGCTCGAAGGGCTGGTGGCGTCGCTCGAGTCGCTGCTCGGCCTCGCCGAACGCGCCGCTTGAGGGCGTTGTGAAGGTCGGCTGGGGGCAGCCCCTGCTGGTCGCCGTCATCGGCCTGGTCGTCTACAGGCAAACGCGGCGGCCGGGCTTCTCGCGCGGCTTCTGGGTCGTCGCCGCGGCGCGATTGTGACCAACTGGTTTTTCTCGCTGCTTTTTCAACGACATCCCGGTCGTGAGCCGACCACTGTGCCGCTACATGTACGCGGGCGGCGTCTTCGTTCTGCTGCTGGCGGCGGAGCTGCTGCGTGATGTCCGGTTCGGACGCCAGGCGCTGCTCGTCTGCGGCGCGATCGCGCTGGCCGCGGTCGCCACGAACTCGTCATCCTTCGCGACGGCGGCCGCTGCTGGAAAACCAGACCGTCCTGACCAGGGCCGACCTGGCCGCGATCGAGATCTCGTGGCCCACGATCGACCCCAACTTCGCCCTCATCCCCGAAGTGGCGGGGACGACCTCGCTGATCGAGTCCAGGCGGGCAAGTACCTCGAAACCGAGCGCGAGAACGGCTCCCCCGCCTACACCCGGCCGAGCTCGAGGGCGCACCCGCCGGCGGCAGGCGGCAGGCCGACATCGTGCTCGGCCAGGCGCTGCCGATCTCGACCAGCACCTCCGCCGGCCTGCGCATCCAGGCCGGCGGCGAGCCGCGAGACTGTGCTTCGGCGGCGCCCCGGCCGAGCTGGCGATCTCACTCGGTGTCGACTCGGATCGAAGTCGAGCCGGGCCCCCATGCCGCCTTCAGCCTGCGCCGCTTCGCGACCGCGGGCTACCCGGTGCCGAACCGAAGGCGCTCCGGGCGACTCGACGACGCTGCTGAGCATTCTTCGCGATCCGGTGGCGCAACCGTGGTACCTGCGGCGGATGCGGTGCAGGCCGAAAGGATCTGCCGGCAGGCCAATACACTCGCCTGCCTGTGGCTTGGCTGAGGCCGTAATCCGGCGATTGTCCTGCTGAGCGTCGCGCTGGGCGCCTCCGCTGTCCTGCTGGCTGGCGATCGGCAGGGACGCTGCACTTCAGGACGTGGGTCTTTCCTGCTCGAACGCAGGGGGCTCTTGGCGGGGGACTTCCTGCGGCCGCACAACAAGCACATCAGCGTGCTCTCGGTCGCGCTCGAGAAGCTGCTGCTGGCGCTGTTCGGGATGGGGTCGGCGCCTCCCCGAACGGGTGGCTGCTGACGGCGATGATCGCGGCGACGGCGGCGTTGCGGTTCGTGTCCGTGCGCCGCCGGCTCGGTGCCTGGGCGGCGATGACCGCCGCGGTCGTCGTGCTCTTCCTCGGCCCGGCCTGGGAGGTGATGAACAGGTCGTTTGAGATCGACGCTGGCCGGCTCGACCCTCGCCGGCCTGGGCATGCTGCTGGCGCTCGATCGCGGCGATCGCCAGGGGAGACGTGGTGGCCTGTGCCCTGCTGGCGATCTCGATCGGCTTCTCCAGCCTTGGCATCCCCTTCCTCTTCGCGGCCCTCGTCGACATCGCCACGCGACGCCGCGAGCGCGGCTGGGGGCGCGCCTACGTCGCCGCCGTCCCGCTGCTCGCCTACGCGGCCTGGTACGTCGGTTGCGGCCACGACGCGGAAAGCGCTGCGCTCGGTCCACAGCGAGCTGCCACTGCGCCGGTCTTCGTCGCCGAGGGGATCGCCTCCTCGCTCGCCTCGATCCTCGGGCTGCGCGCCCTGGCCGGGGGAATCGAGAGCCAGGAGGCGGCCTTGCCTCGGGCTGGCCGCTCTGCTTCTGGTCGCCGCTGTGGCCGGATACGCGCTCTGGCGCCGCCGCGGCGGCGGAAGCCTGCGCCTCCCGCGCCCGGCACCCGGGCTCTGGCCGGTACTCGGCGCGACGCTCGCCTTCTGGGGGCTGGCCGGGATCAACGACCTGCCCGGCCGGGCGCCCTGGGCGAGCCGCTACATGCACGTCGGCGCGATCTTCGCCTTCCTGCTGCTGGCCAACCTGCTCGGCGGGAGTGCGGATTCCCCGCCGGGCGCTGGTTGCGGCGGGAGCGATCGCGGCGGTTGCCGTTGCTCTGAACTTGATCCCGCTGTTCGAAGGGCGCGACCGGCTGCGGGAGCAGAGCGTCCTTGCCCGCGCCGACCTGGCCGCAATCGAGATCGCGCGGCGCACCGTCGACCCCGGAATTCTGGCTCAGCCCCGAACTCGCGGGCACCGCCTCGTTGATCAACGTCCACGCGGGCGCGTACTTGGCCGCGGTCGAAGACCACGGCTCCCCCGCCTACACCGCCGGCCGAACTCGGGCCGCGCCCGGAGCAGGGCCGGCGCTGGGCCGACGTCGTCCTCTCCCAGGCGCTGCCGGTTTCGACCGCCATGCGCGCCGTGCGTGCTCCTCGCCACGCCGGCGCCGACTGCGTTGAGCTCGCGGCGGCGCGGCGCGCTCCGGATCTGCGTCTGCGCCCCGGGGCGACACCGGATCGAAGTCGCTCCCGGCCCGCGCCGCCTCACTGGGCCTGCGCCGCTTCGCCTCGGGCGAATACCCGTCGCCGCTCGAAGGCGACGCCCGGCGGCTCGGACCCTGACGCTGCGGATCCCCGCGATGGGGATGTCCCGCAGCCCTGGCATCTGCGGGTCGACGCCAGGCAACCGGTCCGCGTCTGCCGCTGAGCGCCTCCGGCTACAGCTCCTCGGCGATCGCGGGGCGCCTCGCGCTTGAAGATCCAGACCCGAAGACGCAGACGGCGATGAAGATCGCGGCGGCGGGGATCAGGCCGGCGACGCCGCCGGCCGACCTCGGCCGCGGTGGGCGCGTCGGGTTCGAGCACCCAGACGCGGATCTGCTCGAAGATCACCGCCAGCGGGTTGATCATCAGCAGGTGTTCGTAGGTCGGGTTGTGGAAGACTTCGATCGGGTAGAGGATCGGCGTCGCGTAGAAGAGCACCTGGGCGACGCACGGTCCAGATGATCACCACGTCGCGGAAGCGCACGTAGAGGACCGAGAGCGCCATGCTCACCGCGGCGTGAAGACGAAGAGCAGCGCCAGCGGCGAGCGGGAACAGCAGCCAGGTCCAGGTCGGGTCGACGCCGAAGGCGAGGATGAAGGCGAAGACGACGACCAGGTTGAGGCAGAGGTTGAAGGCGCCGGTGAGGACGGTCGCGAGCGGGATCACCAGGCGCGGGAACTGGGTCTTGCGGACGACCCCCTCCTGGGCGACGACCGAGGTGACCGCGTTCTGCGTCGCTTCCTGGAAGAAGGTGAAGAGGACGATCCGAGCAGCAGCAGCACCGGGTAGTTCGGCAGCGTCGCTGCCGACTTTGAAGACCTTGGTGAAGACGAAGAGCAGCACCCCGAACAGCATCAGCGGCCGGATCAGCGACCAGAGGTAGCCGAGCACGGTGCCGAAGTAGACGCGCTTGAACTCGGTCACCGACATCAGCCAGAGCAGGTCGAAGAAGCGCCGCGAGCCGCCGCCGAGCGCCGAGGGCCCGCGGACCTCGCGCAGCTCCGCCGGCTGCGCCTCCGCCGCTCACGTCGCGCTCCTCGCCCTCGACCGTGCGCCTCGATCTCGTGCGGCAGCGAGACGATTCCGCGCGCGTGCGGCTCGCCGCCGAAGACGACGAAGTCGACGGCGTTGTGCGACGTGGAGGGCGACGCCGCCGCCGGCGCCGGTTGACGCCGCAGTGGACGAAGTAGCGGCCCGGCGCCAGCAGGTTCTCGATCTCGGCCTCGACCCTGACCCGCTCGCCGGCGGCGAGCGCGGTCGGAGCCGTCGCGTCGGCGACCCGGTCGCCGAACTGGAAGACGCCGACGCCGTCGGCGTTGGCGATGATGAAGCCGACGCCGATGCCCGGCAGCGTCGCGCAGGGCTTCGAGCTCGACCCGCAGCCGGATCCGCTGCCCGTGCTCGACGCTGGTCAGGCGCTCGCCGGCGGCGTCCTCGATCCAGGCGTCGAGCAGCCGCACCTCGTCGCTCGCCTCGGCGTCCGGTCGCCGGCTCCGGTCTCGCTGCCGCGTTCGAAGTTGAGCCGCAGGTAGCGCCGGCCGACCTCGGCCGGGTCGCCGATGTGCTGGATCTCGCCGTCGTCGATCAGCATCGCCCGGTGGCAGTACTCCTCGACCGTCGCCATGTCGTGGGTGACGAGGACGATCGTCTTGCCGGCCGCTTTCATCTCGCGGAAGGCGTCGGCGCACTTCTGCTGGAAGGCGGCGTCGCCGACCGCGAGCACCTCGTCGATCAGCAGGATGTCGGCGTCGGCCTCCATCATCAGCGAGAAGGCGAGCCGGACCAGCATCCCCGAGGAGTAGTTCTTCAGCTTCAGGTCGACGAAGTCCTCGAGCTCGGCGAACTCGATCACCGCGTCGAGCCGGCTCGCGCGTCTCCTGCGGGGTCAGGCCCATCATCACCCCGTTGAGGACGACGTTCTCGCGCGCGGTCAGCTCGGGGTTGAAGCCGACGCCGAGCTCGATGAAGGGCGCCAGCCGGCCGGCCATCCGGATCGTGCCCGCGTCGGCGCGGTAGATGCTGGCGAGCAGCTTCAGCAGGGTGCTCTTGCCGGAGCCGTTGCGCCCGACGATGCCGAAGAACTCGCCCTGGCGGATCTCGAAGGAGACGCCGTCGAGCGCCCGCAGCTCGCGGTAGTCGCGGCTGGCGAAGGGCCGCACGATCCGCTCTTTGAGCGAGTCGACGCGGTGGGTCGGGATGCGGAACGCCTTCTCCAGCCCCCGTGCCTCGATGGCTGTCGCGGTCGTCGACACGGCGCGGAACGCTAGCGTGGCGGGTCGATGAACGCCCCATCCGTCGCGGTTGTGATCCCGAGCTGGAACACGATCGGCTTCCTGCCGGCCTGTCTGGAGTCGCTCGGCGGCCAGGGCGTCGGGCTGGAGACGCTGGTCGTCGACAACGGCTCCGAGGACGGCTCGGTCGACTATCTCGAGCGCAAGGGCGTGCCCCACGTCCGCTGCCGCGCAACATCGGCTTCGCCGCCGCCGTCAATCTCGGGGTCGCGCGCACCGCGGCGGAGGCGGTCCTCGCCCTCAACGCCGACACCGTGCTCGAGCCGGGCTGCGTCGCAGCGCTGCTCGAGGCGCTCGAGGCCAATCCGACGCTCGGCGGAGTGCAGCCGCGCATCCTGCAGCTGGAGGGCGCGACGGCGGGCCCGGCCGCCGGCGGCCCGCCTCTACAGCGCCGGCCAGGCACTGACCGCGGACGGCCGCGCCTTCGAGCTGGGCATGGGCGAGGCGCAGGGGCGTGGAGCACCGCTCGCCGCGAGGTCTTCGGCGTCTGCGGCGCCGCCTGCCTGCTGCGCCGCGAGGCGTTCGAGCAACTGGGTGGATACGACGAGACCTACTTCGCCTTCTATGAGGACGTCGACCTGAACGTGCGGGCGCGGATCGCCGGCTGGAGCTTCGAGTACGTTCCCGAGGCGGTCGTCTGGCACGTCGGCAACGCGTCCTGGCGGAGGGCTTCGAGCGCCCCGGGCGCCGACAACGCCCGCCTGGTCGCTCGCAACCGGCTCGCGACCCAGCTCAAGTTCATGCCGCTCGCCGCGACGCCGCGGATCGCCGCGGTCGAGGCCGGCTCGCTCTGCCCGCGCCGCCCGCGAGCGACGCCTGCTCGCCACCCTGCGCGGCAAGCTGGGCGCATTGCGCTGCTGGCGCCTGGCTCGCGCCGAGCGCCGGCTGCGGGGCGGCGACCTCGGCGGGCCACGGCTGGCTGGGGCGCTCGGGACCGTGCGCCGGCGCGGGTCGCGAGCGTTCGGGGCGGCGGAAGCAGCTGCCGTGACTCTGCCTCCGCGCCGGCCCGGGCGGCGATCGGCATTACGCGCAGGCGCCTGGCGTCGATTGCTGTCGGAGCGCACGAGGTGACCCTCATCGCGCGGCGCCGACGGCGGACGCCGACCGCGCCCGACTCCGGCGTGCGCGAGGCTTCGTCGAGCCTCGCGCCGCGGCTCGCGCGGTCGCCTTCAGCGACGACGCCATCGCCGCTCTGCCGCGGTCCTGGAGGCGATCGAGGACGCCTACGTCGACGGCGCGGCCCGACTACGTCGAGGTTCCCGACTCCGGCGCGCATGGCCTGGTCGCGATGCAGGCGCCGAGCGCTGCGGGCAACCCGCTGCTGCGCGAGACACGTTTCTGCGGTGCAGCTCTGCGTCGAGCGACGAGTTGCTCAGCCTTCACGACCGCACCCACTCGAGCCCCGGCCGCCAGCTCGCTCGCCGACCTCGAGCGCGAGCAGTTGCGGCTGGCCGACGGCGATCATCTGGCGAGGCGGCGACACGCTCGACCTCTATCGCCGCTATTACCGCCGTTCCGCTGCCCGCAGCGGTGCGGATCGGGCCTCCGTTCGACCGCCCGGACGTCCCGCCGGCAATCCCGACCGCGACCTGGGCGAGCCGCTGCGGATCCTCTACGTCGGCCGATTGCAGCGCTTCAAGGGCGTGACTCGACCTGGCCGAGGCGCTGCCTGCAGGTTGCCCCGCGAGGACTGGGAGCTGACGATGATCGGCGCCGACACTCCGACGGCGCCGACGGGCCAGTCGATGCAGATGACCGTCGAGGAGGTCTTCGGCGACGACCCGCGGGTAACGCTCGAGGGTGCCGTCTCCTATGGGGACCTGCAGCGACGCTTCGCCGAGCACGACCTGCTCGTCGTCCCCTCTCGGTTCGAGGTCTGGTCGAACGTGACGATGGAGGCGATGCGAGCCGGCCTCCCCGGTTCTCGCGACGCCGGTCGGGGGCCCGGCGGAGCTGGTCGAGCCCGGGAGTCACCGGCTGGCTCACCGACGGGATCGGGCCGGCGGCGGTCCAGCGGGGCCTGCTGCGGTTGCTCGAAGATCGAGAGGAGGTCTGCGAGCAGCTCCGTGCCTCCGGCGCGATCTTCGAGCGCTTCCTCCGGCTCGCCGATCCGGAGCCGATCCTGGCGGGCTACGAGCGCGCTGCTCGGCTGCGCTCGACCCGCGCCAGCCGAGCCGCCGCCGCGGCCGCGGAGGAGCCGCTGGTCACCGGCGTCGTTCCCGTACTACCGCGCCTCGGCTACGTCGAGGAGGCGGTCGGGTCGCTGCTCGCCCAGACGCATCGCGAACCTCGAGGTCCTGGTCGTCAACGACGGCTCCTTCGAACCGGCCGACGCGGTGCTCGAGCGGCTCGCCGGCGATCGGCGGGTGCGCGTCGTCAACCAGCTGAACGGCGGCGAGTCCTCGGCCCGGAACCTGGGCGCACTGCTGGCCCGCGGCGAGTACGTGGTGATGCTCGACGCCGACAACGCGCTCGAGCCGGAGTTCGTCGCTCGCGCCCTGGAGTCGTTCGCCGCGGAGCCCGAGCTCGCCTACGTCTCCTGCTGGCTGCGGTTCGTCGGCCCCGACGGCTCGCCGTTCTCCGAACCCGACCGGCTACGCGCCGCTCGGAAACGGGGTGGTGCGCGACGACAGCGAAAACTGGGACGGCGACACCGTCGCCATGCTCTCCCGCGCAGGCTCTTCGCCGAGCTCGGCTATGCGCTACGAGCCCGTCGGCGGCAATCCAGTCCGACTGGGAGCTCTACCGGTGGCTGCGGGAGGACGGCAGGTTCGGCGTCGTGATCCCGGAGCTGCTGGTCCGAGTACCGGGTCCTGGACGCATCGGCTGATGCGGTCGCACGGCGACGGCATCGCACCACCGCAGCTGGGAGGAGGCGCTCTCGAGGCGGGTGCTGCGGCGCACCGGGTCGACCCGCGAGCGTCGAGGCGAGGCGCCCAGCGGACGACGAGGCGCGCGGGTCGAGGAGCTGCTGCGGGTGAACGGCGAGCTGGCGGCGGAGATCCGCAACCTTCAGGCTGGCCGCATCGACGCCCCGCGCTCGGCCGCGACGCCGGCGCGCGCCGGGTCGGGCGACTGGCGGAAGAGCGCGATGCGCTGGCGGCCGAGCGCGATGCGCTGGCGGAAGAGCGCGACGCGCTGGCGGCCGAGCTCGAGGCGAGCCGGGCGGAGAGCGCCGGCCTGAGGCAACACGGCGAGGGACTGGGTCGGCGCGTCCAGGGTCAGGCCCGCCAGGTCGACGAGTGAGCCACGAGGTCAACCGGTTGCGCGGCGGCACCGCTGGGTTCCTGCGCCGCGCCCGCGCCCGCCTGCTGCGTCGCTGAGCGGGTTCAGCCGCGCCGGCGCCGGCGCAGCGCCAGCGCCTCGCCCAGGCTGATGTCGAGCAGCGCGCCGGCGTCGATCTCGCGCCGCTCCAGCGCGGCGCGTCGCGCCAGCCGCGCAGGCGGCCGGCGAGGCCCTGCGCCGTGCGGTCGCGGAGCAGCTGGCCGGCGCAGATCGCCGCCTCGGCGGCGAGCGCCCGCGCCGCCGTCCCCGGCTTCGACATCACGCCGTAGCGGCGCAGCATGTAGCCGCGGCTCCAGCCGGTGCGGGCGTACTTCTCGCCGCTGCCGGCGCCGAGGCTGGCCGAGTAGGCGTGGACGGCGCGGGCCTCCGCGGCCAGCCGGCAGCGGGCGCCGGCGGCGCGCAGCCGCAGGGCCAGGTCGAGGTCCTCGTAGTAGAGGAAGATGCGCTCGTCGAAGCCGCCGGCGGCGCGGAAGGCGGCGAGCCGGTAGAGCGCCGCGCCGCCGCTCGGGCCGAGCGGGTCGGCCGCCCGCTCCGCCGCGGCGAGCGGCTCGCCGTGCAGGTAGTCGAAGCCCATCAGGGTGCGGTCGGCGACGACGCCGGCAGAGTCGATCAGTCCGGGCGCGGCCTCCTGCGCGAGCACGCCGGCGATGCACTCGGCCCCCTCGGCGGCGGCGTCGAGCAGCGCCTCGACGAAGCGCGGCTCGGCCTCGGCGTCGTTGTTGAGCAGGATCGCCGGGTCGCCCGGGTGCGCCTCGATCGCCCGGTTCAGCGCCGGGCCGAAGCCGAGGTTGCGGCCGAGCTCCAGCAGCGCCACCTCGGGGAACTCGTCGTGCAGCAACTCCGCCGTGCCATCGGTGGAGCCGTTGTCGACGACGACGACGTCGGCCGGGCGGCTCTGCGACTCGAGACTGCGCAGGGTGCGGCCCAACCGCTCGCGGCCGTCGTAGGTCGGGATGTAGATCGCTGGTCGCATGATTGGGCGGCTCAGTAGGCTGCACGTCGAATGGAGCCCCTGAAGGGACTTATTCTCTCCGGTGGGGCGGGCACGCGCCTGCGGCCCATCACCCACACCTCGGCGAAGCAGCTCGTGCCGGTGGCAAACAAGCCCGTGCTCTTCTACGGGATCGAGGCCCTGGTCGACGCCGGCGTGACCGAGATCGGGATCATCATCGCGCCCGAGACCGGCGATGAGATCCGCGAGGCGGTCGGCGACGGCGAGCAGTTCGGCGCCGAGATCACCTACATCGTCCAGGACGAGCCGGCCGGCCTCGCCCACGCCGTGCTCACGGCAGAGCAGTTCATCGACGGCTCGCCCTTCGTCATGTACCTCGGCGACAACCTGCTGGCCGACGGCCTGCGCGGCCTCGTTGCCAGCTTTCGCGAGTCCGAACCGGACGCGCTGATCCTGCTCACCCCGGTCGACGACCCGCAGTCCTTCGGCGTCGCCGAGCTCGACGGCGACCACGTCGTCCGCCTGGTCGAGAAGCCGAAGGACCCGCCCTCGAACCTCGCCCTGGTCGGCGTCTACCTCTTCCAGCCGGCGATCTTCGAGGCCTCGCGCGCGCTCGAGCCCTCCTGGCGCGGCGAGCTGGAGATAACCGAGGCGATCCAGAGCCTGATCGAGGACGGCCACAAGGTGCAGTCGGAGGTCGTCCGCGGCTGGTGGAAGGACACCGGCCAGCTCGCCGACATGCTCGAGGCCAACCGCCTGGTGCTGGAGGAGCTGGAGACGCGGATCGACGGCGAGGTCGACGAGGACTGCAAGATCGAGGGCAAGGTCGTGGTCGAGGCGGGGGCGAAGCTGAGCGGCTCGACCGTGCGCGGCCCGGCCGTGATCGGCGCCGGCGCGCGGATCGAGGGCGCCTACGTCGGCCCCTACACCTCGATCGGCGACGACGTCCGAATCTGCCGCTCCGAAATCGAGCACTCGATCGTGCTCGCCGGCTCAGCGGTCGAAGACCTCGGCACCCGCATGGAGGCCAGCCTGCTCGGCCGCGAAGTGAAGCTCAGTCGCAGCGACGGGATGCCGAAGACGCTGCGGATGCTGGTCGGCGACAAGTGCGAGATCAAGATCGTCTGATGGGCTTCGGCGAGTGAAGATCCTCGTCACCGGCGCCGCCGGGATGCTCGGGCGCGACGTGATGCTCGCCGCGGGCAACGCCGGCCACCAGGTGGTCGGCTACGGCCACTCCGAGCTCGACATCGGCGACGCCGATGCGGTCAATGCCAAGATCGAGGCCGAGCGGCCCGGCGTGGTGATCAACTGCGCCGCCTGGACCAACGTCGACGGCGCCGAGGAGGCGGAGGAGGAGGCGACGCGGATCAACGGCGCCGGCGCCGGCAACGTCGCCGCCGCGGCCGCCGCGGCCGGCGCCTCGGTCGTCTACGTCGGCAGCGACTACGTCTTCGACGGCGGCAAGGGGGAGCCCTACGTCGAGACCGACCAGACCGCGCCGCTCTCCGCCTACGGGCGCAGCAAGCTGGCCGGCGAGGAGGCGACCCGCGCCGCCAACAAGCGCCACTTCATCGTCCGCTCCGCCTGGCTGTTCGGCACCGGCGGGCCCAACTTCGTCGAGACGATGCTGCGCCTCGCCGCCGACCACGGCGAGGTCCTCGTCGTCCGCGACCAGGTCGGCTCGCCGACCTACACCTGGCATCTCGCCTACGGGATCGTGCGGCTGATCGAGGGAATCGAGTTCGGCATCCACCACATGGCCGCGGCAGGCGCCTGCTCCTGGTATGAGTTCGCGCGTGAGATCTTCGAGCAGGCCAACGTGGAGTGCAAGGTGATGTCGGCGACCACCGAGATGCTCGGCCGCCCGGCCCCCCGTCCCGCCTTCTCGGCGCTGGCCAGCCAGCGCGAGCACCCGATCGAGCTGCCCTCCTGGCAGGACGGCCTCGCCGCCTACCTTTCCCAGCGCCGCACCGAGGCCGAGGCGCCGGCGGCATGAAGATCCTCGTAACCGGCGCCGCCGGCTTCATCGGCTCCACCTACGTCCGCCTGATCGGCGACGAGCACGAGGTCCGCGTGCTCGACAAGCTCACCTACGCCGGCCGGCGCGAGAACCTGCCCGAGGACACCGACCTGGTGGTCGGCGGGATCGAGGACCCGGCGATCGTGCGCGAGGCGATGGAGGGCTGCGACGCCGTCGTCAACTTCGCCGCCGAGTCGCACGTCGACCGCTCGATCGACGACCAGGACGCCTTCGCCCGCACCCACGTGATCGGCACCGGCGTGCTGCTCGACGCCGCCCGCGAGCTCGGCGTCGAGCGCTACCTGCAGGTCTCCACCGACGAGGTCTACGGCTCGATCGACTCCGGCTCCTTCACCGAGAGCTCGCCGCTCGACCCCTCCTCGCCCTACTCGGCGACGAAGACCGCCGGTGACCTGCTGGTCTCCGCCCACTTCCACACCTACGGCATCGCTGCCTCGATCGTGCGCGGCTCCAACAACTACGGCCCGCGCCAGTACCCGGAGAAGTTGATCCCGCTGATGGTCCTCAACGCCGTCCACGGCGACCCGCTGCCCGTCTACGGCGACGGCAAGCAGGTTCGCAACTGGCTCTACGTGGAGGACTTCTGCCGCGGCATCCACACGGTGCTGCTGAAGGGAAAGCCGGGCGAGGCCTACAACGTCGGCGGCCCCGACGAGTGCGAGAACATCGAGGTGATCGAGCGGGTGATCGAGCTGACCGGCGCCGACGAGTCGCAGATCGAGTACGTCGCCGACCGCCCCGGCCACGACCGCCGCTACTCGCTCTCCTCCGAGAAGCTGAGGACCGAGCTCGGCTGGGAGGCGCAGGTGCACTTCGCCGAGGGCCTCGAGCGCACCGTGCAGTGGTACCGCGACAACGAGCAGTGGTGGGGCCCGATCCGCTCCGGCGAGTACCGCGAGTACTACGAGCGCCAGTACGGCAAAGCGCTGGGCTGATGCCGAAGCGGCTGGAGACCAAGCTCGACGGCGTCGTCCTGCTCGAGCCCGAGGTGCACGGCGACTCCCGCGGCTTCATGGTCGAGACCTACCGCCGCGACAGCTGGGCCGAGCTGGGCGTCGGGGTCGAGTTTGTCCAGCACAACCACTCGCGCTCCTCGCGCGGCACGCTGCGCGGCCTGCACTTCCAGACCGAGCCGGGTCAGGCGAAGCTGGTGCGCTGCCCGCGCGGGCGGATCTTCGACGTCGCCGTCGACCTGCGCACCGGCTCGGCCACCTACGGGCAGTGGGAGGGCCACGAGCTCGACGACGAGCGCCACCGCCAGCTCTTCGTCCCGGCCGGCTTCGGCCACGGCTTCGCCGTGCTCAGCGAGGAAGCCGACGTCAGCTACCTGCTCTCCAGCACCTACGACCCGGCGACCGAGGCCGGGATCGCCTGGGACGACCCCGATGTGGGCGTCGAGTGGCCGGTCGACGAGCCGCTGCTGAGCGAGCGCGACAAAGCCGCCCCGCGACTCAGCGAAGTGGTCGAGACGCTGCCGTTCTGAACCGGCGCGATCAGTCGAGGGCCCACAAAAAGAAGTGGGCGGGGACGAAGTCAGCGTCCGACCTTGCTTCGAGGTCGTTCAGCGTGACCAGCACGGCGGGCCGGCCCGGGAAGGCGCGGCCGATGCCTGCTGCGGTGCGCCGGTCCGGATTGGCCCGGTACTTGACCTCCACAGCGGCGAGCTCATCGCGCGATCCGCAGACGAAGTCGATCTCACCGGACCTGCGGGTACGCCAGACGTGCAGCCGGCTGGGCATGTCGAACCCCTCGATCCGAATCTCGGCAGGCTCGTAGCGTCGCTGCAGGCAGATCGCGGCTGCGTTCTCGACCAGCGCCGGCCGGTCGACCGAGAGCCCCGGCACCTGTGCATGTGCGACGGAGTGCATGAGCGGGTCGGCGAAGTACACCTTCTTGTCCCGCCCCAGCGCCGGAGTCCCCGAGTCGGCCCGCCAGGAATAGACGGGCAGCAGTTGGTAGGAGGCAGCCAGGAACTCCACATAGCTGCGTGCAGTCTGAGTCGCAACCGCCATGTCCTGAGCGAGGCTGGTCCAACTCAGGCTGCTGCCCAGCGACCGAAGCAGCCGCTCCAGCATGGCGTGAGTCGCCGCGCGACTCTGCCCGCGGCGCTGCACCTCACGCAAAAGCGCGTCGTTGGACACCGCCAGGGTCCGCTCCGAGGGCGTCCGCTCCCCGGTGCACGCCTCGGCGATCGCATGCGGAAGCCCGCCGAAGGCGAGGTAACGCTCCAGCGCCGCCTCGAGGGCCGGGCCGTGCAGCTGCGCCTCTTGCAGCGCTTCCCGACCGTGGCCCGAAACGAGGGACTCGACCGAGAGCTTCGGCGAGGGCGGAATGGCCGGATCAACGGCGGCGGCGAAGGTCGCGAACGAGTGGGGAAAAAGGGCGTGGTCACCGCCCGCTCCACGCCGCCCCGGCCAGCGCTCGGCTGCGCCCTCGTGCAGATCCACGGCGGAGGAGCCGGTGCAGACGACGATGTCCTCGCGCAGGATGCCCTCGTCCCACAGTGCCTTGATCGCGGTCTGCCAGCCGTCGACAACCGTCACCTCGTCGAGCAGCAACAGCATCGGCTCGGCCGATGCTGCCAGCTCCTTCGTGCGCACGAGCGTCGCGCTCAGGTCCGCGAGCGGCAGGCCTTCGAGCAGGTCGAGTGCCAGGAAGGCGACACGACGGCCGGTCCACCGCTCGACCGCGCGCTCCACGAGCAGCTTCAACGCCGTCGACTTTCCCACCTGTCGAGGACCGCGGAGAGTGTGGATGCCGGCCTCGTCGAGAGCGATCTGCTCGACCACCTGCGCCGGTAGGCGCCGTGGTTGATCGCGCAGCGCACGCAGGTGTGGGTCGGTTTCCCGCCAGCCCGGCTCATTCCACCAGCGGTTCTGGCGCAGGATCTCGGCGTCGCTCAGTCGCACCGCCCAATCTTAGCAAAAATCCCGAAAAAGGCTACATATTTCGAGAATCAGTTTTACGTTTATGTAGCTTACTTGACGTTATGTGCGGCCGCGGGCGGCAGTGATCGCCAAGCTCGTGGCGAGCTTGGCGCCGATTCCCGCATAGACGGCTGCATTGAGCAGTTTGCCGTGCTCAGCGAGGAGGCCGACGTCAGCTACCTGCTCCCCAGCACCTACGACCCCGTAACGGAGGCCGGGATCGCTTGGGACGACCCCGACGTAGGGGTCGAGTGGCCCGTCGACGAGCCACTGCTGAGCGAGCGCGACAAAGCCGCACCGCGGCTCAGCGAGGTTGTTGAGACGCTGCCGTTCTGAACGGGCAGCGCAGCACATAGGACATCGTCACCCTCTCGCCGCGCAGCCAGCGGGTCACGTCGCCGACCTGTTCGCAGGTTGATGGCGGCACGTTGCGGCCTCGCTTGATCGCGATTGCCCACAGCGCCGGTGCTTCGCGTGCGGGCTGGGCGTCGCTTTCGGATGCGCGTTCGCCTGAGAACGGATCGAGGTGCGTGGATGGGCAGTGGACGGAGTTCAGATTGACGCCTGACGGCTCGTCGGGCGCTACGAGCGAGTAGGAGCAGCGAAACTTGACGTCGAATGGGATTCGCCTCAGCGCCTCGCGCCAGCTGGCCTGCCAGTAGTCGGTCTCCCAGTTCTCCTGCACGCCGCCGATGCCGGCCACCGGGTTGACATAGACGTAGTTGTAGGGGTAGAGGATCGTCTGCTCGACCATCGGCACGGCGAGCGCCGCAACAAGCACGAGGCCGGCGAAGGCACGCCGCGCCGCGCCCCGACCGCGGCCCGCCCAGCCCGCCAGCCGCGCGGCGCCGGCGCCGGCGAGGATCGCCAATGCCGGGATCACATAGAGGTGCTGCCGGACCCCGTCGTACATCACGGCCCCACCCAACATCGCCAGCAGCGGTAGCAGTGTCGCCTGCTGCAGGACCAGCACTAGGCCGAGATCGTCGCGTGCCCAGAACGCCGCGCCCCCGCCGCCTCCGTCCCAGGATCGCCACAAGGCGCGGATGCCGAGCACGGCGGCGGCGAGGCTGAGGGCCCCGAGTAGCAGCGGATAGGAAGCGGCCACATGGGCCGGCAGATACCAGATTGGCGGCTGGTAGCCGAGCAGCTCGCCGGCAGTCAGCGTGGCCGATTCGTTCGGGTAGCCAGCGGCGCCGCTGACCGATTCGACCAGCAGCGATACCGGGGTTGCCGCAGCCTTGGGATAGGCGGCCGCGATCGCGATGGCGCCGAGCACGCCGCCGCCGAGCACGCCGAGGTCGGGCGCGTGGCTGCGGGCGATCCCGCCCAGGCGGGCCTGGCCGAGACGCAGGGCCGCGTAGGTGACGAAGGAGGCGAAGAAGGGCGCCCAGAGAAGAGCCTGGTGCCCGCGCCGATGAAGACCCCGGTGGCGAGTAGGGCGGCGATCGCGGCCGGCCGCAACCACCTCCGGCGCTCTCGGGAAGGACTCCAGAGCGCGAGCAGCAGCCCCACCGTGACCAGCGTGTAGCCGGCAGCGGCGGGGATGTCCTTGGGGTTGAAGAAACCCTGGCCCATCCAGGCGGGGACGGCGAGCAGGCCGGCGGCGGCCCAGATGCCGATTCGCCAGGATCCGGTGAGGATTGCGGTCGCGATCCCGGCCACGAGAGCGATGAGAAGAGCGAGCGCGGCCGTCGTGGTGTGGCGGACCTCCCAGGCGTCGCGGGTGAAGGCGACCTGCCCGCGGCCCTCGTTGCCGACCGCGACGTTGGCGGCGTGCGCGGCGAGCGAGAAGGCCGGGCCGTAGACGAAGGGGCTGGAGAGCACGCCCTTGCGCGGGTCCGGCTCGCCGTCGCGTAGTTCCGGGGCCGGCAGGTACCAGCCCGTCTGCATCCACGAGGTGAGCCGCTCGGTGTGTGCCGGCTCATCGGTGGTGATGCCGACGTCCTGGGCGCCGGAGAAGAGCTGAACGGCGCCGAAGGCGAGCACGACCGCTGCGAACGCCGCGAGGGCGTCCCGCCAGCGTCCCATCATCGCCTGCGCGCCTTCGCGGCGGCGGTGATCGCCAGGCTGGTCGCCAGCTTGGCGCTAATTCCGGCATAGACAGCGGCGTTGAGCAGCGGGTTGCTCGCCGGGGCGTCGAAGCGTCGGTAGAAGCGGCCCATGCCGCGGTGAAAAGCTATCTCCTGGCGCGCCGCGCGCCGCGCGCCGCTCGAGCCTCCCTTGACGTGCAGGGCGACGCCGGCGGGCTCGTAGAAGACCTTCCAGCCCGCCTCCCAGAAGCGGCGGCACCAGATCGAGGTCCTCCATGTAGAGCCAGTAGCCCTGGTCGAGCAGGCCGACCTCATGCACGGCCTCGGAGCGGCAGAGCATGAAGGCGCCGTTGACCGCGTCGACCTCGCCGGGCTCGTCCTCGCCGAGGCCGGTCGCACGGTACTGGCTGAGGGCCGCCACGGCGCCGTCGGGGCGGCCGATCCCGGTGAAGTGGGCGAGCGCCGCCAGCGGCGTCGGGAAGGAGCGTTTGCAGGCGTGGTCGAGCTCGCCCGACTCCAGCACCAGCTTGATCCCGACCATGCCGATCCGGGGCTCGCTCCAGAGCCGCTCCAGCGCGGCGTCGAGCGCCCCGGCGCGGACCTCGGTGTCGGGGTTGAGAAGGAGGACGGCGCGCGCCTCGCTCTCACGCACGACGAGGTTGTTGGCGGCGGAGAAGCCGATGTTCCCCTGTCGGATCAGTCGCACCTCGGGAAACTCGCGCGCGACCATCTCCGGGGTCGCGTCGGGGCTGCCGCTGTCGACCACCGTCACTCGCATCCCGCCTTGCGCCGGATGCTCGCGCAGCGAGCACAGGCAATTGCGCAGCAGCGCTTCGGCGCCATGGCTGACAACGATCACCTCGAGCTCCATCTCAGGCCTCTTCGCCGGTCAGGCGGGCGACCGCCCGCCGGCACTGCGCTGGGCCGGAGATCCGGATCGCCGAACGCCTCGGCACGTCCACGAAGAACAGCTTTCCGTACGGGTAGGGCCCGGCCTCGTCGGGGAAGTCGAGCCCGACGGCGTCGCAGCTGCCGCCGGCTTCCCAGGGATGGGCCAGCGCGTCGGGCCGGTCGAATGTCTCCCAGATCGCTCCGCGTAGGTCCCAGGCATTGGCGAAGACAAGCACGTCGGCGGGGAGGATGTAGGTCGTGTGGCCGAAGCTGACAATCGAGGCTTCGGCCGGCACGCGGCCGTCCATTGCGGTGTCGATCGCTGCCAGGACCTCCTGCTGCTGGTCCCAGGAATCGCCCCAGGGGGCCTGCTGGCGCAGCTCGCGCACGGCGAGGTTGGCGCCGACCAGCAAGACCAGCGCCATCCCTACGTAGAACCCCAGTCGCGCCCGCCGCGCCAGCGCCCCGATCCCGCCGGCGACGAGAACGATCGTCGCGATCAGCAGCAGGATCGTGCCGAGCGCGGCGAAAGCACCGATCCGGTTGCCGGTCCCGGTCGTGCGCGGGACGAAGTAGGGATCGGCGGGTAGCAGCATGACCAGTCCGGCCAGCGCGAAGACCGCCCCCAGCAAGACGATCCAGAGCCAGGATGCGAAGGCGCGCGCCTGCCCGTCGCGGCGGCCGATCGAGATCCCGGCACCGAGCATGCCCGCGGCGAGCAGGATCAGGCCGAGCGGGCCGGTGAGCAGCTCGCTGAACGGGAACAGCCAGCGGAAGACCGCCTCGGCCTGGGCGAGGACCTGGCCAACGCGGTCCCAGAGGAAGCCGACCGAGAGCACCGCCTCGCGGTCCTCGGAGGCGCGCGGGGCAATGATGGCCAGCGCCGCCGCGATAGCGCCGAGGTCAGCGGGAAGGCGCTGCAGGGCCGGGCGCCGGCCGCCGCGCACGGCGTAGAGCAGAAAGCTGACCGCGATCAGTCCGGCGACCAGCTCGTAGGTGAGCACGGCGGCCAAGTAGAGGACCGCCGCCCCGGCGTGCCAGGCGACGGCGCGCCGGCCGGCCGCGTTGGCGAGGCCGTGCAGGGCGACCAACAGGCCGCCGAGGTAGAGGATGCCCGCGACCTGGATCGGGAAGGCGGCGAACCAGAGCCGGCTGGCGTCGATACAGGGGAGGACGACGAAGATCGCCGCCGCCGCCCCGGCGATCGGGCCGCGCAGGCCGAGCCGGCGCAGGACGACGTAGAAGAGGGCGCTCTGCAGCGCGGCGAGCAGTGCGCCGATCAGCAGGTAGGCCCACTGCTCCTGCCCGGCAACCGAGTAGACCGCTGACAGGGTGAAGGCGAGGCCGGGGCGGTAGGAGTCGATTGTCATCGAGCGGTAGCCGTCGAGCAGGCCGCTCGTTTCGGTCAGCCGGGCGATGTCGATCCAGTCGTCGACGTACCAGCCGCCGCGGATCATGTGGGGTAGGTAGATCGCCAGCGCGAGCAGGGTTAGCAGCACGGCCGCTACCAGGATCTCCAGGCGACCTGGCGCCGTCGAACCCAAAGGGTTGCGCACCGCGTCGCCGACGCGAGCGGCCGCTGCCGCAGGCAGTTTGCGGATGAAGGGGGGGGTCAAGGGCGGGAGATGATGTCGATTGCCTCGGCGGGGCGCTCCCTCAGTGCGATCCCTCGCCGCGCATCACCGCGGCGGGGGTGCGGAGCAGGATCGAGAGGTCGCCGGTGACCGAGATGTTGTCGAGGTAGTCGCGCTCCATCGCCAGCCGCTCCTCGAAGGTGAGGTCGCCGCGGCCGTAGACCTGCATCGGCCCGGTCATCCCCGGCTTGACCGCGAGGCGCAGCCGCTGGCGCTCGTCGTAGAGGGCGACGACGGCCTCCTCCTCGGGCCGCGGCCCGACCAGCGACATGTCGCCCCTGACCACGTTGAGGAACTGCGGCAGCTCGTCGAGGCTGTAGCGGCGCAGCAGGCGGCCGGCGCGGGTCACGCGCGGGTCGTCGGCGATCTTGAAGGCGGGCTCGTCGAGCTTCTCGAGGTCGACCAGTTCGCCGAGGCTGCTGCTCGGCTCCCTGCACCATCGTGCGGAACTTGAGCATCGTGAACGGGTCGCCGTCGCGGCCGACCCGGCGCTGGCTGAAAAGCACCGGCCGCCCCGAGTCGAGCAGGATCCAGAGCGCGAGCACGGCAGCAGCGGCGAGATCAGGACGAGCAGGGCGCCGCCGACCGCCAGGTCCATGCGTCCGCTTCAGCGCGACGGTCGAGCGCGGCGGGTCGGAGAAGCGGAAGTCGAGCACCGGCAGCTCGGCCAGCCGGTTCAGCTCGATCCCGGGCCCTAGCAGGCCGTAGTGCTGGGGCAGGAAGGTCAGCGCCAGGCCGGCCGCCTTGCACTCCTCGATCATGCGCTCGGCCGCGGGCTCGCTCATCTCCTGCTCGGTCACGATCACCCGCTCGACCGCGCGTTCGCGGGCGACCCGCGAGATATCGGCGACCGAGCCGAGGCGGGGCAGCTCGCCGGCTCCGGGCGCGGCGTCCTCGCCCCGCGGCGCCAGGTATCCGACCAGGTGCAGGCGGGTCTCGGGGTGGGTCGCGACACGGCGGGCGACGACGGCGACGCGCTGCGGCCGGGCCGATCACGAGCCGGTCGCGGCGCCGGCCAGGCGGTGCCAGAAGAAGCGCAGCACGGCGCGCGAGCCGAAGCTGCCGAGCAGCGCGCCGAAGCCGACCGCGATCGCGCTGGAGGCGGCGAGCGCACCGACGGGGCTCAGCGCCAGCAGGCCGTCGAGCGCGAGCGTGCCCAGCGCCGCGGCGGAGATCAGGCCGAGGGAGCTCGTCGAGCGTGCTGTGGCGGATCCGGCGGTGGTCGTTGTCGTAGAGGCCGTGCAGCTTCAGCACCAGGATCCAGACCGGGCTGAACAGGGTCGCCCAGAAGAGGGTGCCGACATCGGTCTCCGGGGTCGCCGCGGTGACCATGCAAAGGGCGCCGAGCAGCGCTCAGCCAGTCGCCGATCGCGAGCAGGCGCCGCAGCAGCGGGCCGCGCCGGTCGCGCCGGGCTGCGCGGGCGCCCTGGCCGCGGCCGGCGTTCGTCCTGCCGCCGCCTGGCCCGCCGGCCGCGGCGGTGCGCCGGCCGGGCTTGCGCGAGGGGTGTCCGCGCGTTCTGGTCATCGGCTGGGTCACCCGCAGTCCGGTCGCGGAGGCACCGGTGCGGGGTTCAGCCGCCGCGCCCGTTCGAGGTCGGCGCTGGCCGCGGCCGGGTCGCCGGCCTCCCGCTCGACTCTGGAGCGCAGGTAGTAGCGCTGCCAGTTCTGGTCCTCGCGCTCGATCGCTTGCGTGAGTCGTCGACGCGCCGCCGCGTAGTCGCCCTGCAGGCCGGCGAGCAGGCCCAGCTGGATGTAGGGGGAGGCCGCGAAGGGCTCGATCGAGCGGGCGCGTTTGGCGTGGTCGACGGCGCCGGCGAAGCTCGCCCGCCGGCGGCGGCGCTCGGCTGGCGTCGAGTTCGTGCTCGACCAGCAGCGGGCCGACCAGCGCGATGGCGGCGATCCAGGCGACGGCCAGGCCGGCGACGGCGAGGCCAAGCGCGGCTCCTGCCCGCGCCGCGTCGCCGGTGCCGCGGCGCGAGCTGCGCGCAGCGGGCGGCGACGAGCAGGCCGCGCGGCGAGGAAGAAGACCGCGCCGAGCGCGGCGATCTCCCAGAACCAGTCGAGGGCCGCGGCGACCGCGAAGGCGAGAATCCGGCGAGCAGGCGCCGCGTAGCGCTCGCGCTGTGGATGCCGGGCGCGGCGCGCCAGGCGGCGAAGCCCGTCCAGAGCAGCCGTGCCGACCAGGGCCAGGACGAGCAGGCCGCCGACCGCGCCCAGCTCGGCGAACGCCTCCAGGTAGAGCGAGTGGGCGTTGTGCACCGGCTGGGCGATCGAGCGGTGCTGCTCCCAGGCGAACTCGTAGGTACCGGCGCCGCTGCCGAGCAGCGGCTTTTCGCCGAAGGAGTCGATCGCGACGCGGCAGAAGTCGTGCGCCCGGCGCCGCTGAGGTCCGAGAAGTGGTACTCGGGCTGGCGCGGGAACTGCAGGTCGCCGCCGGAGAAGTGGTCCCACGCGCGGCCGCCGACCGCGACGATCGACGCCGATCGCGACGACGGCGCCGCGAGGGCGAACCCGCGCAGCAGCGCCGGGTTGCGCGAGAGCTCGACCGCCCTCCCCGTCAGCTGTCCCCGCGGCGCTCGAGCCGGCGCAGGCCGGCGAAGAGGAGCAGCGGTGAGCGCGATTCCGGCCAGCAGGATCAGCGCCACGGTCGGCGCCCTGGTCGACCGCGCTGAGCCGAGAAGTTGTCGGCGAGGCTGCGCCGGGTCTGTACGGCGAGCACGGCCGGCAGCGCACCGAGCGCGCCGACCGCCAGCGTCGAGAGCAGCCAGAGGCGGTCGCGGGAGAGGGCGATCGAGCGCCGGCGGCGATCGCGAGCGCCAGCAGTCCGCCGCGCGAGTAGGTGAAGTAGAGGGCGAGCAGGACCGCCGGGATGGCGGCGACCGAGAGCCAGCGCAACGCCGCCCAGGTGGCGCGGCGGCTGGCCCAGAGGAGCATCGCGACCGCGATCCGCGAACATCGCCCCGTTGGCGTTCCAGTAGCCGAGCGGGTAGCGCAGCCGAGGGCCGCCGCCAGGCGCGTTGCGAGCTGGAGCACGTCGGGCAGGAGGCGGCTGGCGAGGCCGAGAATCGCGACTGCCGCCAGCCCGATCACCATGCCTTCAGCGAAACGTTGGCGCCTTTCGTCGGTTTGGGCGATAAGGAAGGTGGCAATAAAGAAGCCGAGGTAGACCAGGACCCGGTCCGCCTCGATCACGCTCAGCTCGACCGAACCGGACCAAAGGAGGAAAATGCAGACAACAGCGCCAGACCGCCGATCAGGCCCACCGCCCAGTAGAGCGGGCGAGCCAGCTTCGCCTTCGACGCGACGCCGACGACGAGCAGGCCGACCACGACCAGCCAGACCGCGAGACCGGCGATGTGCCGGTCGCCGACGTCGTAGCCGCCGCCGCCAGGGCAAGGCCGACGATCAGCGCGACCGGCGCAAGCAACGCCGCCAATTGGTCTAACCTTGCCGCGCCATGAATGGGACGCGCCATACCCTCGGATCCCGGTCCGGGCCCTCGACTCGCTCTGTCAGTGTTGGCTCTGCTCGCATCTGGCTTGCTTTCCGGTGCTCGCTCAGGCGGACTCGAGCGGAATCGAATACCGGGACGCCCCGCCCACGGTAACCGGCGGGGCGGGCCGGCGACGATCGCCGAACCGCCGCGGAAGTCATCCGCCGCGCCCTGTGGCGCGGGGACTCCGGTCGGAGGCGGCCGGTTCGGCTGGGTCGGATTCGTCACATGCGGAGGCTCGTCCTCGATGTCGGGGCGAGCGCCGGACGGCAACGGCGGCACCGGTTAGCAGGGTAGCCAGGGCGACGGACTTAACAGCGCCTGGGACGGTCGGCCGCTCGCAGCGATCGACCCGGCCGCGGTGCCGGGCGACGAGGGCGGCGGCTCCTCGCCGCTGGTGCCGATCCTGATCGCGATCGCGGTTCTTGCGGCGATCTCCCTCGGCGTGTTCGTGATCCGGCGCCGCCGCGGTGGCCGCCGCTCCCGGAGCCTCGGTCTCGCCCGAGGCGGGCTAGCTCGATGCGGAACGAAGACCTTCGCAATGGCCTGCGGGCTCGCGCCTGCGTCTGCCTCGCCGCCGCTGGCGGCTGGCCGTCGCTGATCTGCGGCGGTCGCGCGCCGCGCCGGCGGCGCGTGCCCGCCAAGTTCTGGGGCGTGGTGCCGCAGACGGACGCCGAGCGCCGAACAGTTCCAGCGCCTGAAGCGCGGCGGCGTCGACAGCATGCGGATCCCGATCCCGTGGTCGCTCGGTGCAGCCGACCCGGGGCGGGCCGCTCGATTTCTCCGGAACCGACGCGCTCGTCGCCGGCGCCGCCGCGGGCGCGGGATCGAGGTGCTCCCGTTCCTCTTCGGAGCGCCGCACTGGGCGGTGCCGCGCCGGTCGTGCCCGGTTCGCGCGGACTGGTCACGGCGCCGCGCTTCCTGCCGGTCCGCAACGGCAAGCAGCGCGGCGGCTGGAAGCGGTTCCTGACGCGGGCCGTCCGGCGCTACGGCCCGCGCGGCAGCTTCTGGGCCGAAAACCCGCAGCTGCCGAAGCGGCCGATCCGCAACTGGCAGATCTGGAACGAGGCGAACTTCAAGTACTTCGTCGTGCGCCCCAACCCGGCCGAGTACGGCAAGCTGGTCAAGCTCTCCTACGCGGCGATCAAAGCGCCGACCGCGGCGCCCGGCTGGTCCTCGGCGGGCTCTTCTCGCGCCCGGCCGAGGCGCTGCTCAAGCGCGGGCCGCGGCAGGCCTACTTCGCCAGCCGACTTCCTCGACCAGATGTACAGGCGGACGCCGGGATAAAGCGGAGGTTCAACGGCATCGCCCTGCACCCCTACACCGGCAAGTACAAGCGCCTGGAGCCCTACATCGAAGAAGTGCGCCAGGTGCTGAGGCCAACCGCGACGCCGGCAAGGGCCTCTGGATCACCGAGCTCGGCTGGAGCTCCGAACCGCGGCGCAGCAGAACAACGCCTTCGCCAAAGGCATGCGCGGCCAGGAGAAGCAGCTGAAGGGCGCCTTCCGGCTGCTGCGCGCCAAGCAGCGGCGCTGGCGCGTGCAGCGCGTCTACTGGTTCTCGGTCAACGACCTGCCCGGAAGCCTGCAATTTCTGCGACGGCTCGGGTCTGTTCGGCGAAGGCTTCGTGCCCAAGCCCGCCTGGTTCGCCTTCACGCGGTTCGCCGGCGGCCGCCCCTAGCTCTCCCCCGGCCGATTCCCCCCCGGTGCGCGTAAGATCGGTAGGTTGGGCACCGATCGGAAGACAAGCGAGAGCTCCGACCCTCTGGCGCCATTCAGCGCCCCGGTCAGGCGCTGGTTCGAGGCCTCCTTCGAGGGGCCGACACCCGCCCAGGCGGGCGGCTGGGGGGCGATCTCCGCCGGCTCCGACACGCTGATCTGCGCCCCGACCGGCTCCGGCAAGACCCTGGCCGCCTTCCTCTGGGGCATCGACCGGCTCCCGCGGGCGCCGCGGCTCGGCGAGGGGGTGAAGATCGTCTACGTCTCGCCGCTGAAGGCGCTCTCCTACGACATCGAGCGCAACCTGCGGGCGCCGCTGCGCGGCATCGGCGCCGAGTCTCGGTCGGCCTGCGGACCGGCGACACGCCGCAGTCGGAGCGGCGGGCGATGCGCAGATCGCCGCCCGACATCCTGATCACCACGCCCGAGTCCCTCTACCTGATCCTCTCCTCGGCGCGCGCGAGATCCTCACCGGGACCGAGGCGGTGATCGTCGACGAGATCCACGCCGTCGCCCAGAGCAAGCGCGGCTCCCATCTCGCGCTGACGCTGGAGCGGCTGGACCACTTCACCGACGCGGAGAGCTGCAGCGGATCGGGCTGTCCGCGACGCAGCGGCCGTTGGAGCGGATAGCGAAGTTCCTGGTCGGCCCCAAGCGGGAGTGCGAGATCGTCGACGCCGGCGCGCCAAGGAGCTGGACCTGGAGATCGTCGTCCCGGTCGAGGACATGTCCGAACCGGGCGCGCCCAACTTCCCCAACTCCGATGGGGTCCCGGCCGAGGGCGAGCCCAACGCCCATGTGCGCTCGATCTGGCCGGCGATCTACCCGGAGCTGCTGAAGCTCGTCCACGAACACAGCTCGACGATCATCTTCGTCAACGCCCGCCGCGCCGCGGAGCGTTTGCGAAACGCCTCAACGAGTTGGCGGCGGAGGGGGAGGAGGGCGAGCCGCC
>CAWEUU010000006.1:0-130971 GCA_963812335.1 uncultured Solirubrobacterales bacterium
GGGGCGGGCGATCGGTGCCTTCGCCCGCGAGGCGGTAGCGCGCGAGCCGGCCGAGCTGGCGGGCGAGTACGACCTCGACCGCCGCGCCGCGGAGAACCTCGTCGCCTACCTGCGCGAGCAGCAGGCGGCGACCCGCGTCGTCCCCTCCGACGAGACGATCGTGATCGAGCGCTTCCGCGACGAGATCGGCGACTGGCGGCTCTGCGTGCTCTCGCCCTTCGGCGGCCGCGTCCACTCCGCCTGGGGCCTGGCGCTGGGGCAGAAGATCCGCGAGGAGCAGGGTCTCGAGGCGGACGCGATCTGGTCCGACGACGGCATCGTCATCCACCTGCCCGACGCCGACGAGCCGCCGCCGGCCGACCTGGTCATGGTCGAGCCCGACGAGCTCGAGGACCTGGTCGTGCGCGAGCTCTCCGGCTCGGCCCTGTTCGGCGCCCGCTTCCGCGAGAACGCCGCCCGCTCGCTGCTGATCCCGCGCGCCTACCCGGGCAAGCGCACGCCGCTGTGGCAGCAGCGGCTCAAGTCGCAGAGCCTGCTCGAGGTCGCCCGCGACTTCCCCCGCTTCCCGGTCATCCTCGAGACCTACCGCGAGTGCCTGCGCGACGTGCTCGACCTGCCCTCGCTGCGCCAGATCCTCACCGACCTGCAATCGCGCAAGCTCGGCCTGGTCGAGGTCGAGACGTCGAGCGCCTCGCCCTTCGCCTCCTCGCTGCTCTTCGACTACGTGGCGACCTACATGTACGAGGGGGATACGCCGAACGCCGAGCGGCGCGCCGCGGCGCTGGCGCTGGACCGCGACCTGCTGCGCGAGCTGCTCGGCCAGGAGGAGCTGCGCGAGCTGATCGACCCCGAGGCGCTGGAGCAGGTCGAGGCGCAGCTCCAGCACCGCAGCGAGGCGGGGCGCGCCGGCGACCGCGACGCGCTGCAGCAGCTGCTGCGCAACGTCGGCGACCTCAGCGCCGAGGAGTGCGCCGAGCGGGTGGCCGAGGGCTACTCGGCCGTCTCGATGCTGGAGAAGCTGGTCGACGAGCGCCGCGTCGCCCCGATCCGCGTCGCCGGCGAGGAGCGCTACATCGCCGGCGAGGACGCCGGCCTCTACCGCGACGCGCTCGGCGTCCCGCCGCCGCCCGGCCTGCCCGAGACCTTCCTCGAAGACCACCCCGATGCGATGCGCGCCCTGGTGCGCCGCTACGCGCGCACCCACGGGCCGTTCCCGACCGCGCAGCTCGCCGAGCGCTACGGCGTCGACCCGACCCCGGCGCTGCGCGAGCTCGAGCGCGAGGGGGCGCTGGTGCGCGGCGAGCTGCGCCCGGGCGGCAGCGAGCGCGAGTGGTGCGACGCCGACGTGCTGCGCCGCGTGCGCCGCGCCAGCCTCGCCCAGCTGCGGCGCGAGGTCGAGCCGGCCGCACGCGACCGCTTCGCCCGCTTCCTGCCGAGCTGGCAGAACGTCGACGCCCACCGCGCCTCCGGCGCCGGCCCGGACCGCCTGCGTGACGCGCTCGTGCCGCTGCAGGGGGTGGCGCTGACGCCGAAGGTCTGGGAGGGCGATGTGCTGCCGCGCCGCCTCGGCGCCTACTCGCCCGCCTGGCTCGACGAGCTCTGCACCAGCGGCGAAGTCGTCTGGGTCGGGGCGGGATCGCGCGGGCGCAGCGACGGCCGCGTCGCCCTCTACTTCCGCGAAGACGTGCGCCTCGCCGGCCCGCCGCCGGCCAACTCGAAGCTGGAGCGCTCCGAGGGCGCCCCCCAGGAGGCGATCCGCGAGCGCCTCGCGGCCGGCCCCTCGTTCTGGCTGGACCTGCTCGCCGACCTCGAGTTTCCCGCCGAGGAGCTGCACAACGCCCTCTGGGACCTGGCCTGGTCGGGCGAGGTGACCAACGACGCCTTCGCGCCGCTGCGGGCGCCGCGGCTGCGCTCGGTGCCCGCGAACGAGCGCCGGGGGCGGCGCTTCGCCCGCCGCCGCTCGGGCGCCGGCGCCGCCGTGCAGGGGCGCTGGTCGCTGACCGCGCCGCTCTTCGCCGACGCGCCCGGGCCGGGGGCGAAACTGCGCGCCCAGGCCGAGCTGATGCTGGAGCGCTACGGGATCGTCACCCGCGAGACCGTGCTGGCCGAGGGCGTGCCCGGCGGCTTCTCGACCCTCTACGCCGAGCTCGGCAACCTCGAGCTGCTCGGCACCGCCCGGCGCGGCTACTTCGTCGAGGGCCTGGGCGGCGCCCAGTTCGCCCTGCCCGGCGCGGTCGAGCGCCTGCGCTCGCTGCCCGAACCCGACGGCTCCTTCCAGGTGCTCGCGGCGACCGACCCGGCCAACCCCTACGGCGCCGCGCTGCCCTGGCCCAAGCCTCCCTCCGGCCGCCGCCCCGCCCGCGCCCCGGGCGCCCACGTGCTGCTGCGCGACGGCGAGCCGCTGGTCTACGTCGAGCGCGGGGGTCGCAGCCTCCTGCGCCTGGTCGAGCTCGGCGACGACGACCTCGCGGCGGCGATGGCGGCGCTGGCCGACGCGGTCTCGGCCGGCCGCCTGCCCAAGCTCGGCATCGAGAAACTCGACGGCGAGCCGGTTATCGGCTCCGGCCACGAGGGGGCGCTGCTCAGCGCCGGCTTCGCCCGCGGCCCCCGCAAACTCACCGCCTCCGCCGGCTGAAATTTCTCGCCCCAACGTTCAGCGTGGCGTGGCCGGGGTCGATCAGGCGTCCATGCCCACTCTCAAACAGAAGTCCAAATCCCGCACGTCCATCCTCGTCTTCGCCGCGCTGCTGACGCTTGCCGCGACGGCGCTGATCCGCCCCGCCGCCGGCCTTGCCGCACCGACGGGAGAACCGGTGCTCAGCTTCGAACCGGGCAGCCATGACTTCGGCCTGCAGCCGATCTACGACACCGCTCAGGTCAACCTCGAGCTGCGCAACGAAGGCGCCGAAGAAGTCTGGATCGAATCGCTGCAGACCACCGGCCCCGACTCCGGCTCTTTCTGGGTCGGCAACAGCGACTGCTGGAGCGGCCCCGTCCTGCCCGGCGAATCCTGCTCGCTCGAAGTCAGCTTCAACCCCAACGAACCGCTCGCCGAATACGAAGCGCAGGTACGTGCGCGCTCGAACGGCTACGACTTCTACGCCGGCCTCAGCGGCGTCGGCGCCAGCCCCTACTTCACCGCCGATCCCAACCCGGTCGACTTCGGCTCGGCCAAGGTCGGCAGCGAGGGCAGCACCCGCGAGATCGAGGTGACCAACGCCGGCAATTGGCCCGGCGGCGTGTTCATCGCGGTGATCTCCGGCGGCGCGGCCGGCAGCTTCCAGCTGCTTGAAGAGACCTGCACCAACCGCCTCATCGCCCCGGCCGAGACCTGCACCGCGCAGTTCCGCTTCCAGCCGCACAGCGAGGGCGCCAAGAAAGCCACATTCAGCCTCTTCGGCGAAAGCGACGGCGGCAGCCAGGTGGTCCTGACCGGCGTCGGCACCGCGCCCGACCCGCCGGCGCCGGCTTCGCCCTCGACTCCGAGTGCGACCACGGCCGTTGCCCCGGTCGTGATCCGCACCGCTCCGAGCCGCCCGCGGGCCGAGCTGCGCGAGCGCAAGCTCCGCCATCGCCTGCACCGCAAGCAGCGGCTGCACCGAAAGCAGCGCATCCTGCGCCGCAAGCGGGTGGTGCGCAAGCGCCAGCGGGCTCTGCGCAGGCAGCGGTTGCTGCAGCGCATGCGCGCACTGCGCAGGCAGCGATAGCACCAGCCGTACCGGGCGCACAGAGCGAGCACCGGTCGAGAGGCCGGTGCTCGCTCAGCGGCTGCGGCCGAGGCCGATCAGGACGCCGAGATGCTTGGCGACGGCCTCGACCGTGTCGGGGGAGACGTGGCCGAGCCTGCGCTTCAGGCGGAGCGTCGAGAGCATTCGTGCCATCTCCGGCATCGCGAAGCTGACCCTGTCGATGCCCCCGTCGGGCGGCTCGAGCCTCACGTGCAGCTTGTTGCCGCGATCGGTTGTCGTCAACGGCACCGCAATCGTGAGCGCAGCGTGCGAGCGGTTCATCGCGTCGACCGAGACGATCAGGAAGGGTCGCCGCCCGCCCTGCTCATGGCCGACCACGGGATCGGGGTCTGCCAAACAGATATCGCCGCGTTTGACCCTCCGCCTAATCGTCGGCGTCGGGCCAGCCATCGGGCATCTCCAGCCAGTCCTTCATCTCCTCGCGGATCTCGTCCCCGTACTTCGCATAGGACTCGTCCATCGAGGCCAGGAGTCGCTGCTCCTCCCACAGCTCGACGGCCGCGTCAACCATCTCGATCACGCTCATGCCGGCCTCCTTCGCCTCCTTCGCCAGGCGCTGCCGGGTGCTCTGTCGCACGCGGATCGTCGTCGTCTCGACTTCGACCATCGCCCCAGTCTACAGAAATGTCTACAACATCCGATTGAGAGTTCATGTCCCCATAAAGGGCACAGCCGCCATGTTTCTTCCCCCGTGGGTGGATAATCAGCCGAATGGGGGATGCCGAGGAGAGCCTCAGCCCGGTCGAGCTGCTGCGCAGCGTGCCGCTCTTCTCCGACCTCGAGCAGCGCGAGCTGGAGAGCTTTTCCCAGGTCGCGGTGCCGCGCTCCTTCCCCGGCGCCACGCGGGTCTTCCACGAGGGCGACCGCTCCGACGCCTGCTACATCGTCCGCTCGGGGAGCTTCCGGGTCACCCGGGAGCACTCCGACGGACGGGCGATCACGCTGGCGACGCTCGGCCCGGGCGACATCTTCGGCGAGCTGGCGATGCTCGACGGCGAGGTGCGCTCGGCCAGCGTCGAAGCGCTCGGCGACGGCGAGCTGCTGGCGCTGCCGGCGGGCGAGGTGCGGGCGCTGCTCGGTCGCCATCCGGACATAACCGTGAAGCTGGTCGCCGCCCTGGTGCGGCGCCTGCGCGCGGCCAACGAGCGGATCTCGCGCCAGTCCTTCCAGACCGTGCCGAGCCGCGTCGCCGGCGTGCTCTCTCAGCTCGTCGCCGAAGAGGAGCCGCGGACGGGCGGCGGGGGCGAGATCACGATCCGCATGAACCAGTCCGACCTGGCGCAGCTCGCCGGCACCTCGCGCGAGAGCGTCAGCCGCTTTCTCGCCGATCTCGAGCGGGCCGGCATCGTCCGCCCCGGGCGCGGCCGGGTGACGGTCCTCGCGCCGGGGAAGCTGCGCAACTACATCTTCTGAGACAGGCTCTACGCCGCCGTCGCTGGGGGGGACCTTCTACTGGCGCAGTGTGTTGCGCTTATGGCGGCCGAACAGGCGGTCCTTGCCGCTACCGCCGACGAGGCGGTTGCCGTTGCCGCCGTGGGCGCGCAGGACGTCGTTTCCGCCCTTGCCGATCAGCGCGTTGCCGCTGTGGTCGCCGACCAGCGTGTCGGGGCCGGGCGTGCCCTCCAGCGCCTCGACCGAGGAGTCGACGTGGCCGGGGGTGCAGGGGCTGCCGGCGCGCCGCACCGGGCCGTCGATCTGCGCGTAGACACCCGGCGTGAAGCGGAAGAAGTTGGCGTTGTCGTTGCCGGGCCCGCCGTCGAAGAGGTCGCCGTCGCAGGGGTCCCCGCCGACCAGCACGTCGTTGCCGGGCCCGCCGATCAGCGTGCTCTTGCCGCTGTTGTAGGGGACGTGGAGGTCGGTGCGGGCGCCGATCAGGGCGTCGTCGCCGGCGTTGCCTTCGAGCAGGTCGGGGGCGTTGTCGTCGCCGGCCTCGATCACGTCGTTGCCGGGCCCGCCGCCGAGCTTGTCGGCGCCGGGGCCGCCGTCGATCCGCACTTCGATCTGGGGCGGCACGCTGCCGTCGAGCGCGACCGAGTCGTTGCCGCCGTCGACGTCGACCACGATCGTCTGCACCCCGGTCGGGCAGACGGCGCCGCCGTTGCTCGCCACGCAGCCCTGCACGTTCTCGGCCGGGAACGGGTTGCCGCCGTTGGCGACGATGAAGCTGCCGCCCTGGAAGGAGATCGTCACCGCGTCGTCGGCGCCGCTGCCGTGCACATTGAGGCCGCCGCTGCCGTCGATGCTGTGCACGCTGGCGACCGTCGGCCCGGGACTCGCGGCGCCGGTTCTCCCGCAGGACTCTCTCTGCATCGCGTTGTCGCAGCTGGCGCCGTCCGGTCCGCCGTAGAGCAGATCGGAGCCGCCGCGACCGTCGAGCTCGTCGTAGCCGGCGCCGCCGTCGAGGCGGTTGGCGCCGCTGTCGCCCATCAGCGTGTCGTTGTAGGCGGAGCCGACGACGTCCTCGGTGCCGCTGGCGATCCGGTCGCGGCCGTCGCCGTAGGCGGTGCCGCCGGCGAGGTCGACCTGGACCGCCTCGGAGGCCGTTGAGAAGGAGGCGATGTCGCGTGCGCCGGGCCCACCGTCGAGCTTGTCGAAGCCGATGTCGCCGCGGAGGATGTCTTCGTCGCCCTCGCCGCCGGAGATGTCGTCGCGGCCGTGGCTGCCGTAGATCCGGTCGCTGCCGCCGTCGCCGGCAAGGGTGTCGTCGCCGAGCCCGCCGTCGACCAGGTCGTCGCCGGGGCCGCCGCTGATCGGGTCGTTGCCCCGTCCGCCGTAGAGGCGGTCCTCGCCGCCTTCGCCGGCGATCTCACGGTCGCTCGCCTTGCCGGCGTAGATCGTGTCGTCGCCTTCGCCGCCGCGCAGGCTGTCCGGGCCCTTGCCGCCGAGCAGGCTGTCGTTGCCGCCGCCGCCGACTACCCGGTCGGGGCCCTTGGCGCCGAAGAGCGCGTCGTTGCCGCCACCGCCGAAGAGGCTGTCGCCGCCGGTGACGCCGAGCAGCACGTCGTCGCCGCCTTCGCCGTAGAGCGAGTCGTTGCCGCGCCCGCCGACGATCCTGTCGTCACCGGGGCCGCCGCAGATCGTGTCGTTGCCGTTCGGCCCGCCGGAGATCTTGTCGTCGCCACCGCCGCCGTAGATCACGTCGCTCGCCTTTTTTCCGACGATCACGTCGTTGCCGGGCGTGCCGACGATCGTCGCGCGCTTGCCGCCGCAGGAGGCGGCCGAAGCCTGCCCCGTGGCGGCGATCGGCAGCAGCGCGACGCTGCAGGCGACGAGCGCGGCGAGGAATCGGGCCGGGTGTGAAGGAGCGAATCGCATCGCTCATCCCATCGACCGTTTGACGCCTGGCTACACCGGTAGGTCCAACAAACGTCCAGGCAGTGGCCCGCCTGCGGGTTCGGATACGCTCGCACCCGAATGCGCGGCGGGATCTACGTCCTCAACTTCTACTCCACCGTCTTCGTCGACCAGCTCAAGCGCGGGCGCAAGACGGCGACGATCCGGCTCGGCGACAAGACGAGCAAGTACGAACGCGGCCAGGTGGTCTGGATCACGGTCGGCTTCCGCCACAGCCCGCGGGAGAAAATCTTCGCCGCGGTGATCGACGACGTCGAGGTGAAGAAGATCGGCGACCTCTCGCCGCGCGACATCGAGCACGACAACCCCGAGTTCCGCCGGCTCGAGGACGAGGTCAAATTTCTCGAACAGATCTACGGCCGCAACGTCGGCCCCGACGACATCGTCACCGTGATCCGCTTCTCGCAGATCGTCGAGCCGCCGGGGGCGCACTTCGGCAATGGCGAGACCCCCCATCGCAACTGAATACTCCTTCCTCACGACCTGGCTGCTGGACTGCGAGCGCGAGCGGGTCTGGGAGGCGATCTACGCCCAGGAGCGCTGGCCGGAGTGGTGGCGCGGGGTCGAGGCGGCCGACGAACTGCATCCGGGGGACGGCGACCGGGTCGGCGCGGTCTCACGCATGGTCTGGCGCAGCCTGCTGCCCTACCGGGTCAGCTTCGAGGTTACGACGACCCGGGTCGAGCGACCGCACCTGATGGAGGGCCGTGCCGTCGGCGAGCTCAGCGGCACCGGCCGCTGGCGCCTCTATGAGGACGACGGCGTGACCGCGGTCCTCTACGAGTGGAACGTGGCGACGACGAGGGCCTGGATGAACCTGGTCGCACCGGTGGCGCGCCCGGTCTTCGAGTGGAACCACGACTGGGTGATGGCGCGCGGCGGCGAGGGGATCGCGCGCCTGCTCGGCTGCCGGCTGCTCGCCAGCCACTGAGCCGTAGCGCTATCTTTACAACGCTTGGCACTCACATGTGTAGAGTGCCAACGCCCGGAGACCGCGAAAACGGCTCCGAGGCGCGATTTTCACGACTTTGACCAGTACACCACCACCCACAACGGAGGTTCACGGATGAAGCTGAAGCCCCTCGGGGACCGGCTGATCGTCAAGCCGATCGAGGAGGAGGAGACGACCGCGAGCGGCATCGTCCTCCCCGACACGGCCAAAGAGAAGCCGCAGAAGGGCAAGGTCATCGCCGTCGGCGATGGCGCAATCCAGGAGGACGGCAGCCGCCGCCCGCTCGACTTGAGCGACGGCGACGAAGTCCTCTACTCCAAATACGGCGGCACCGAGATCACCGTCGACGGGGACGAGCTGCTCGTGATGCGCGAGTCGGACGTCCTCGCCAAGCTCGGCTAGCTCCGACCACGGACTTAGAGACACCAAGGAGGAAGGAACACAGATGGCTCACAAGGAGCTGAAGTACAAGGAGGAGGCACGCGGGGCGCTGCAGGCAGGCGTCGACGCAGTCGCCGACGCCGTCAAGGTGACGCTCGGGCCGAAAGGCCGCTACGTCGTGCTCGACAAAAAGTTCGGCGCGCCGACGATCACCAACGACGGCGTCACGATCGCCCGCGAGGTCGAGATCGAGGACGTCTTCGAGAACCAGGGCGCCCAGCTCGTGCGCGAGGTCGCCACGGCGACCAACGACGTCGCCGGAGACGGCACCACGACGGCGACCCTGCTGGCGCAGATCATCGTCCGCCAGGGGCTCAAGAACGTCGCCGCCGGCGCCAACCCGCTGGCCCTGCGCCGCGGGATCGAGAAGGCGGTCGACGAGGTCGTCGACGACCTGCGCGGCAAGCAGTCCAAGGAGGTCGCCGGCAAGGAGCAGATCGCCCGTGTCGCCGCCATCTCCGCCGCCGACGATGAGATCGGCAACGTGATCGCCGACGCGATCGAGAAGGTCGGCAAAGACGGCGTCGTCAACGTCGAGGAGGGCCAGACCTTCGGCATGGAGCTGGAGTTCACCGAGGGGATGCAGTTCGACAAGGGCTACATCTCCCCGTACATGGTCACCGACCAGGACCGCATGGAGGCGGTGCTGGAGGACCCCTACGTCCTCATCGCCAACCAGAAAATCGGCAACGTGCGGGAGATCCTGCCGGTGCTCGAGCAGGTCATGCAGGGCGGCAAGCCCCTGCTGATCGTCGCCGAGGACGTCGAGGGCGAATGCCTCGCGACCCTGGTGGTCAACAAGCTGCGCGGCACCTTCACCGGCGTCGCGGTCAAAGCGCCGGGCTTCGGCGACCGCCGCAAGCGGATGCTCGAGGACATCGGCATCCTCACCGGCGGCGAGGTGATCACCGAGGAGATGGGCCTCAAACTCGAGAACACCCAGCTGGCCCAGCTCGGCAAGGCGCGTCGCGTCGTCGTCTCCAAGGACACGACGACGATCATCGACGGCTCCGGTGACGCGGAGGACATCAAAGGCCGGATCAACCAGATCAAGCAGGAGATCGAGAACACCGACTCCGACTTCGATCGCGAGAAGCTCCAGGAGCGTCTCGCCAAGCTGGCCGGCGGTGTCGCCGTGGTCAAGGTCGGCGCCGCCACCGAGACCGAGATGAAGGAGAAAAAGCACCGTGTCGAGGACGCCCTGCAGGCGACCCGTGCGGCGCTCGAGGAGGGTGTCGTGCCGGGCGGCGGCGTCGCGCTGCTGAACGCGCAGGACAACCTCGATCCGGACAAGCTCGACGAACCCGATGAGGCGACCGGGGCGCGCATCGTGCACCGCTCGCTGGAGGAGCCGGTGCGTCAGATCGCCGAGAACTCCGGCCTCGAGGGCTCGGTCGTCGTCAACAAGGTCCGTGACCTGAAGGCCGGCGAAGGCCTCAACGCGGCCAACGGCGAGTACGGCGACCTGATCAAGGCCGGCGTGATCGACCCGACGATGGTGACCCGGTCGGCGTTGCAGAACGCCGCCTCGATCGCCAAGAACATCCTCGTGACGGAGGCGATCATCGCCGAGCCGCCCGAGGAGAACGGCGCCGGCGGCGGAATGCCGGGCGGCGGCGGCATGCCCGACATGGGCGGCATGATGTGAGTCGCTTCTAGCGACCGAGGTTTGCGAAGGGCCCGGGAAACCGGGCCCTTCGTCTACCTGAGGGTCGCTTTTGCCGTCGCCGTGGGCTTCGGCTTCGGCGGCAGCGGCGGCAGGGTGCCTACGTTGTATTCGGTGTATTGGAGGAAGTTGGGGCGCCTTGCCTTGAGCCGCAGGGTGTTGGTCGTGCGCGGGTAGAGGCGCAGGGCGTAGGGGTTCTCGCCCGGGCCGAAGCCGGTGTAGTAGACGAACATCCGCACCCGCTTGCGCTTTGCGGTCCAGGCGACCAGCTGCTTGACGAAGCGCGGTTCGTCCTTGCCGTAGACGCCCCACTCGGCGATCGCGAACGGCTTGCGGCGCCAGAAGCGGCCGCGGAAGAAGCGGTTGAGGTCCCGCCAGACCGGGAACTGCGAATAGAAGTCGGTGCCGACCCAGTCGACCCAGCGGGCCCCCGGCCAGTAGTTGCCGGGAAAGTTCCCCTTGACCCGCGGGGCGCCGCCGGGCAGCGGGCTCCAGATGATCGCCACCGGCGCTTCCGGCAGCGTTTTCGGCGGCGGCCCCTTGCTGCGCCGCACCGGCGGCAGGCCGATCCCGGCCAGGGTCGCGTTGACCTGCTCGAGCGTGGCGTCGCCGCGCACGATCGTCGAGATCCGGCGGAAGGCCTGCTTGTACCAGCCGGTCGTGTGGTCGCCGCCTTTCTGACTGCCGTCACAGTTGACCGCCGACCAGAGGTTGAGGCAGCGGTTGGGCTCGCCCAGCGGTCGGATGTAGCCGAGCACGCCGTGCGTGGCAAAGAAGTTGTTGACCTGCAGCAGGTAGTCGTCGCCCTGGCCGAGCGCGATCTGGCGCGGGGTGATGATCTCGGTCAGCGTCTGGTCATCGGCGGTGGAGATGTGCAGGACCGGCCGCGTCTCGGTTTCGCGCCAGCGTTCGTAGGCCTTGTTGAGGCTGTTGCCCCAGGGGTGGAAGGTCTCCAACAGCGCCGGGTGCTTGTTGAGCAGATCGGCGAATTCGTTGTAGTCGTCGACGTTGCCGCGGTCGCTGACCCCGAAGAAGACGCTCGGGGCGGGGGGGACAAGCGTGCGTGCGGTTGCCTGGCCGGCGGCGAGCGCGAAGAGCGCGATCGCCAGGACCAGCGCGTGGCTAAGCCTCCGCAAGGACATCGTCCATCCTTCTCGGAGTCACGCCGAGCTCCTCTGCGTCTGCGGTGCCGCGTTCGGTCGTCATCGATACCTCCATCAGCTCTGCCTCCTCCCAGGTTGCGAACACGGCCTCACCGAAGACGTTGCGGAGTGCGATCAGGCCGGCGCGGACGAGCGGCAGGGGCAGATGGACGAGCGGGCGCGGCCTCCCGGCGACGCGGCTGACCAGGTCGGACATCTCGTCGTAGCTGAGCGCCTCCGGGCCGGCCAGCTCGTAGCGCTGGCGCGTATCGGCCGGGTCGCGGTCGAGCGCGGCGATCACGCAGCGGGCCGCGTCATCGGCCCAGATCGGCTGGAAGCGGGCCTGGCCGTGGCCCGAGACCGGCAGCACGGGGAGGAAGGAGAAGCGGCGCAGCAGCGTCACCCAGGGGTCGCTGCGGTCGTAGACGATCGAGGGCGCGAAGACGGTCGTGCGCAGCGGCGAGGAGGCGATCGCGCGCTCGGCCAGCCACTTGGCGCGGAAGAAGCGGGTGCGCTGGGCCGCGGCCGCGTCGAGCGCGCTGAAGAAGGCGAAGCGCTCGACCCCGCTGCGCTCGGCGGCGCGCAGCAGCCGCACCGTCGCCAGCCCGTTCAGCTCCTCGATCCGGTGCGGCGGCTGGTCGCGGATCGTCGCCGCCAGGTGGATCACGCCGTCAACCCCGCGCAGCGCTTGGCGCACGAGGTAGGGATCCGACATCTCGCCGAGGTCGCCGAGCGCGATCTGCACGTCGACCCGGTGCGCGCCCAGGCGGCGCGGCTCGCGCACGAGGCAGCGCACATCCTCGCCCCGCTCGAGCAGCAGCGGCAGCAGCCGCGACCCGATGCTTCCAGTTGCCCCCGTCAGCAGCAGCATGGTTGAACCCTAAAGACCCCCGCGTCGCCGCACGCGCTCATGCAATCCCTAAAATGTCCGCTCGCGCTTGGCAGGGCGCCTAGTTCCAGCCAGGCATCGCAAAGACGACCCAGGAGAAAGCTTCGAATGACCTACGTCATCGCCGAGCCGTGCATAGGGACCAAGGACAACTCGTGCGTCGAGGTTTGTCCGGTGGACTGCATCCACCCGACCCCGGACGAGCCCGACTACGACTCGGTCGAAATGCTCTACATCGACCCGGACGAGTGCATCGACTGCGATGCCTGCGTCGAGGCCTGCCCGGTCGACGCCTGCTTCGCCGAGGACCAGCTCCCCGCCGAGTGGGCCAAATACGCGCAGATCAACGCCGAGTACTACAAGAGCAAGGCATCTGCGTAGGCGGTTCCCGCATCTGCGCGGCGGCGCTCGTCGCCGCCGCTGTCCTGATCGCCGGCTGTGGCGGCGATTCGTCAAGCGAGCAGACTGCGACGGAGCCGTTCGCACCGAGGGTCGCGATCGAGGCGGTGGGCGGCACCGCCCGGGCCGACAAGCCGCAGCTCGAGGTCCGGGTCGCGCCGCGTTCCGGCGACGCGGGCATCCGCGCGGCGGCGATCGCCTTCCCGACCGCGGTCTTCGTCGACCAGGCGGCGCTCGGCAACCTCTGCAGCGAGAGCGAGCTGGAGGATGACCGCTGCGCCGGCCGTCAGCGGATGGGGACTGCGCGCGCGGTCAGCCCCGCCTACGACGCGCCGCTGACCGGGCCGGTCTACGCGGTTTCCGGCTCCGGCGGCCTGCCCCGTCCCGCCTACGTGCTTAGCGGCGGCGGCGCCGAGGTGCTGCTGCGCGGCCGGATCGACGTCATCGGCCGGCGAATCGAGGCGAGCGTCGAAGACGTTCCCGAGATCCCGCTGGATGCGTTCGAGCTCACCCTCGACGGCGGCAAGACCGGCTATCTCGTGCTCAGTCGTGACATCTGCCGCTTCCCGGCGGTCGCCGCCGTGCGGCTCACGAGTCAGGAAGGCGAGATCCTTACGCGCCGCGCGCCGATCGAGGCCGACTGCGGAAGCTGAGCGCCGCCGAGGGCGCCGGCTCAGCCCTGGACGACGGGCAGCGGCGTGCCGCCGACGGGCGGGGCTTCGGCCGGGGCCGGGGTGGCCTGTAGGACCGGCAGCTCCTGCGGGGTGGCGGCGACGATGCCGCGGGCGGCCTGGCGGATCGCCTGCGAGGCGGGCGAGTCGGGCTGGGCGGTGACCAGCGGGGTGCCGTTGTCGGCGTGTTCGCGCAGCGGCTCGGATAGCGGCACCTTGCCGAGCAGCGGGATGTCGAGCTCGTCGGCGAGCAGCTGGCCGCCGCCCTCGCCGAAGATCGTGAAGCGCTCGCCGTCGGGTGTGGTGAAGCCGGACATGTTCTCGATCGCGCCGAGCAGCTCGAGGTCGAACTTGGCGGACATGTCGGCGGCCCGTTTGGCGACGGTCTGCGCCGCCGGCTGCGGCGTCGTGACGATCACGAACTTGGCCTGCGGCAGCAGTTGGGAGAGGGTCATCGAGACGTCGCCGGTGCCGGGCGGCAGGTCGAGCAGCAGGTACTCCAGCTCGCCCCAGGCGACATCCTCGAGGAACTGCTGGATCGCCTTGTGCAGCATCGGGCCGCGCCAGACGACCGCTGAGTTCTCCTCGACGAAGAAGCCGATCGACATCACCTTGACCCCGCTCGCGCCCTCCAGCGGCAGGATCTTGCGCTCGGCGTCGACCTCGGGTTTGCGGTTGACGCCGAGCATGCGCGGGATCGAGTAGCCGTAGACGTCGCAGTCGAGCGCGCCGGCGGCGTGCCCTTCCGCGGTCAGCGCCGCGGCCAGGTTGGCGGTCATCGTCGACTTGCCGACGCCGCCCTTGCCGGAGGCGATGCAGATCACGTTTTTGACCTGGGCGAGGGCGCCCTCGGGCAGCTTGCCGCGGCCGAGGGTCTGCTGCAGGTTGCCTTTCTCCTCGTCGGAGAGCACGTCGAAGCCGACCGCGACCGAGGTCACGCCGTCGAGCTCGGAGACCTGCTGGGCGACGGCCTGTTCGAAGTGCGAGCGGATCGGGCAGCCGGCCGTGGTCAGGGAGACGACCACCTCGACCTTGCCGTCGTCCTTGACCTCGATCGAGCGGACCATGCCCAGCTCGACGATCGAGCGGCGCAGCTCGGGGTCGATCACGGCGCGCAGCTTCTCGGTGATCTGCTCTTGGCTCGGCAGCGGCATCGCGGTCATTCTCGCAAAGCGGGGCGGCGAGCAGGCCGCACCGTGCGGCCTTCCACGCTCGACATCCGTCCGCAGGGGGGAGAGAACTCGGCGCTGCACCCTTGGTCCTCCATCTGCAAGTCGATTGGAGGAGGGGCGATGTCGGGAGCGCGGGCCGGATTGATGCGAATCGTGGCGATGGGGGTGACGCTGGCGCTGGCCCTGCTGCTGCTGGCGGCGCGGGAGGCGACGGCGGCCGAGTACACGGTGGCGCAGTGCGGCTGGGGCGTCGGTGCCGATGCGAGTTGGGCCGACAGCACCGGCGGCGCCAAGTTCCGCCATGACGCTTGGTGCGGGAGCGGCGACGGCGCGCACATGAAGAGCTTCACCAGGGGCGGCGGGACGGTCTCCGGGACCCGCTTCGCCCGCTGGCGCTGGGAGGCGCCGCCCGGAACCGGCATCGCTCGTGTCAGCGGCATCTGGTGGCACGCCCTTCACGACGGCATGGAGCAGCGAGTCGGCGCCGGAACCTGGAGCGGCGGCTTCGCCCCGTTCCTGCGGGCAGCGAGCACCGACACGACCCAGCGCCGCTTCGTAGCCGACCTGAACACGCCGCAGCCGGCGCTGGAGGACCGGCTTCTGTGCGCGCGGGGGGAGAGCAAGTGGTGTTCGCTCGATCCCGAGTCCTGGTCGTCGGTCCGCGAGCTGGCGATCACGATTCGCGACGACATCGGTCCCGGCGCCTGGGTCTGGGGCCCGCTGACCGAGGGGGGTTGGCGCCGCGGCGCGCAGTCGGTGGGGTTCTCGGGAATCGACGAGGGCAGCGGCATCCGCTTCAGTGAGACGACGCTCGACGGGAACCGCATCGACCTGCACGAGTATCCGTGCTCGATGGCGATGATCGAGGGCTCTTGGTGGGGCGCGCGGATGAAGCCCTGCGACCGCCATGGCGCCGACGGGGCGACGATCGACACGACACGCTTCAGCGACGGCAGCCACAGCCTGCGGCACTGCACGACGGACTTCGCCGGCAATGTCGGCTGCACCGGCGAGCAGGCCGTCGGGATCGACAACAACCCGCCGGCGCACCCACGCAACCTGACGCTGGCCGGCGGCGAGGGCTGGCGGCGGGTTGACAACTTCGACTTCTCCTGGGGCAACCCGGATCAGGGCCCGGCCAGCCCGATCTGGGGCGCCTACTGGCGGATCACCGGGCCGGCGGGCTTCGACACCGGAGTGCAGTTCGCCGGCGGGCGCGACATCGCTGCGATCGCCGATCGCACGCTGCCCCGGCCTGGCATCTACACGTTTCGCATCTGGCTGCGCGACGAAGCCGGCAACAGCAACTCGGGCTCGGCGGTCGAGCGGACGATGCGGCTCGACGACGTGCCGCCGGGGGTCGCCTTCGAGCCGGTCGCCGAGAAGACGAGCGCGGAGCTCCCGCGGGTCGTCGGCGCCGAAGTGAGCGACGCGCACTCGGGGCCGGCCGCGGGCCAGATCGAGTACAGGCGCCTCAACGGCGCCCGCTGGCTCGAGCTGCCGACCAAGCTGCAGGCAGGCGAGCGGGCCGGAGAGGCGCGCCTGCTCGGGACCGTGCCGACGGACCTCGGTCCCGGGACCTACGTCTTCCGTGCCACCGCGGAAGACGGTTCCGGCAACACGAGCTCGACCACCCGCCGGGTCGACGGCACCGAGATGGCGCTGCGCAAGGTGCCGCCGCCGGTCGCACCGGGCCGGCCGGCGCCCAGCCACGGCGAGGCCCGGCGTTCCGCGCCGCCGGCCGTCGCCCGCACGAAGACGCGCCTGTTCGCCAAGCTGCGCTGGCGCAAGCGCCGCGGCCAGCGGGTGACGGTTCCCTTCGGCGCCGGCGCGGCGCTCTCCGGCCGGCTGCTCAACGCCGCGGGCGCCGGTCTGGCCGGGCGGCGGCTGCGGGTCGTCTCGCGGCCCTCGCGCGGGGCGCTGAAGCGGCGCCGGGTCGAGGTCGTCAAGACCGGTCGCCGGGGCGGCTTCAGGCTGGCGCTGCGGCGCGGGCCGTCGCGACGCATCACCGTCGTCTACCGGGGCGAGTCGGGCCTGGCCCCGGCCCGGCGCCCCGCTCTGGCCCTGCGCGTGCGCGGCGCCGCCACCCTGGCGGCGACCCCACGCGGCCTGCGCACCGGCCAGACGGTTCGCCTGCGCGGCCGCGTCCGCGATCGCGGCGCACCCCTGCCGCGACGCGGCAAGCTGGTCGCGATCCAGTACTACGAGAGCGACGCCCGTCTCTGGCGGCCGGTCCTGGTTACACGCAGCGACCACAGCGGTCGCTTCCGTGCCTCCTACCGCTTCCGCTACGTCACGGGCACGGCGCGGATCCGCCTGCGCGCGGTGGCGCTGGCCGAGGAGCGCTGGCCCTACGCGCCGGGCACCTCCCGTCCGGTCACCGTGCGCGTGCGGGGACCGCGCTAGGGTGGCGGCCATGTCACAGGCCACGCTGCAAACCAATGCCGGGGAGATCGTGCTCGAACTGCACGACTCCGACGCCCCGAAGACGGTGGAGAACTTCCGCAAGCTCGCCGCCGACGGCTTCTACGACGGGCTGATCTTCCACCGGATCATCCCCGACTTCATGATCCAGGGCGGCTGCCCCGAGGGCAGCGGCCGCGGCGGCCCGGGCTACGAATTCGAGGACGAGATCAACGAGCACAAGATCGTCCGCGGAGCGCTGGCGATGGCCAACGCCGGGCCGAACACGAACGGCTCGCAGTTCTTCATCGTCACCACCGAGGCGGCGCCCTGGCTCGACGGCAAGCACACGGTCTTCGGCAAGGTCACCGACGGCATGGATGCTGTCGATGCGATCGAGAAGACCGAGACCGGGGCCGGAGACCGGCCGCTGGCCGAGCAGAAGATCGAACGGGTGGAGCTCGCCGACTAGCCGCCGGGCTTCCCGTGTCCGAAGTGGACGCGGGGCAGGATCCGATCGAGCCAGGACGGCAGGTACCAGGCGGCCGGCCCGGCCAGGCGCAGGAAGGCCGGCAGCAGGGTCAACCGGACGAGGAACGCGTCGAGCAGGACGGCGACGCCGAGGATCACGCCCATCTCCTTCGGTGGCAGCGGCCCCGAGAGGGCGAAGGTGAAGAAGACCGCGACCATCACGGCGCCGGCGGCGAGGATCACGCGGCCGGAGTGGGCGAGGCCGCCGATCATCGCCTCGCGCGCGTCCCCCGACTCCTCCCAGTGCTCGCGTGCGGAGGAGAGCAGGAAGACGGTGTAGTCCATCGCGATCGCGAAGATCATCGCGAAGAAGAAGATCGGCCCCCAGGCGTCGAGGAAGCCCTGCGATTCGAAGCCGAGCAGGCCGGAGAGGTGGCCGTCCTGGAAGATCAGCGTGGCGACGCCGAAGGCGGCCCCCGTCGCGAGCAGGTTGGTGAGCACGCCGATCGCCGCGATCAGCGGCGCCTGGAAGGCGATCAAAAGGAGCAGGAAGCCAAGGCCGAGCACGATGCCGATCGCCAACGGCGTCTTCCCCGCCAGCGCCGACTCGAGGTCGTGGTTTTCGGCGGCCGGGCCACCGATCAGGGCATCCGCCGGCAGCCCTGCGCGCAGGCGGTCGACGGTGTCGCCGTAGGCGGGCGTCGAAGGGCCGGCCGTCGGGACCGCCTCGGTCAGCGCGAGGCCGTCGCCAGGGCTCGTTTGCGCCGGGAGGGCGGCGACGATGCCGGGGTCCGCCGCGAGCACCGCGGCGACGCGCTGCGTCTCCGCGGCCGGCGAGACGACCTGGAGCTGGCCCGGCGCTCCCGGGCCGAATGCCCGCACGATCTGCTCGTAGCCCTGCCGCGAGTGATCGCCCGCGGGGACGACCTTGATCGAGGGCATCCCGGTCCTCAGGCCCAGCACGGGCAGGGCCAGTAGAACGAGGATCAGCGCGGCGCCGCCGCCGAGCAGGTAGGGGTGCCGCCAGAGCCGTTCCCCCCAGCGGGCGAAGCGCGGCGAGCGATGGTCGCCACGGTGCGCCCAGGGAAGGCTGAGCCTGTCGACGCGCGGCCCGAGCTTGGCCAGCACTGCGGGCAGCAGCGTCAGCGTCGCGGCGAGGACGAACAGCACCGAGATCATGATCCCGAGCGACATCGAGCGAAAGGCCGGGCTGGGCACGAGCATCACCGCCGAGAGTGAGATCAGCACCGTCAGGCCAGAGAAGAGGACGGCCTTGCCGGCCGTGTCCATCGTCACACCGACCGCGTCGACCGGCTCGACGCCCTGGCCGAAGAGGGCGTTGCGGAAGCGCATGACGATGAACAGGGCGTAGTCGATCCCCAGTGCCAGGGCGAACATCAGGGCGAAGTTCATCGCCCATATCGAGACCGGCGCGATCAGGGTCGCGAGGAAAAGCACGCCGGCGGAGGCGACGAGGCCGGCGATCGTCAGCATCAACGGCAGACCGGCGGCGACCAGCGAGCCGAAGGCGAGGACGAGGATCGCCAGCGTCACCGGCCAGGAGATCACCTCCGAGCGCAGCATCGCGTCTTTGTTTGCTTCATTGAAGTCCGACCACATTCCGGCGGCGCCGGTCAGGTTCGTCTCGACGCCGGGCGCGGCGCTCTCGCCCAGCGGCCCCTTGAGGTCGCCGGCGGCAGCGACCATCTCGTTGGGGTTCTGGGCGGCGCCGGCGCGGATCACCGCGGTGTGCCCACCGGCGGAGATCGAGGTGCCGGGGCTGGGCGGGATCACCTCCGACACGGCCGCGTCGGCGGCGAGCAGCCGTTCGGCGCGCCGCACGCTCTCGCGGAAGCCACGGTCTGCAACGGTCAGCCGCTCCGAGTGGACGGCGACCTGGAGCGCGTAGGCGCCGCCGCCGGCGAAGGCGCGGTCGACCTGTTCGCGCACGGCGACCGACTCGGAGCCGTTGGCCTGCCAGCCGGCGCCCGAAAGCGCCGTCTCGACCCGGGGCGCCAGCGCTCCGAGCCCGATCGCTATGACGACCCAGGCGACGAAGATCCAGCGCGGCTGCGAGGCGGCGAAGCGGCCCAGCCGCCCGACCGGCCCGAGGCGGGTCACCGGTCGCACCCCGCGCGGAAGCCGAGACGGCGCAGCACGAGCGAGCTGGGGCAGTTGCCGAAGGCGACGTAGGCGAGCTGGTTCAGCGCCACGAACCCCGTCAGCAGCAGGAACCAGGGGCTGACCAGGGCCGCGAGCACGGCGCTGAGCGCGGTCATCGTCCCCGCCATCAGGAAGAGGATGCGCTCCAGCGGCCACAGCGCAGTTCGGGCCGGAAGGGAATGGGACTCGGTCTCCATCGCTACCCTTTCTTCACTCTACAAGTTAACAACTTAACAATTGTGAATCGGTACAATAGCAGAGAATCGAGGTGAATTGAAGATGCCGATGGGAAGTCCCCTGGAAAGCGACGCGGCCGAGTTGATCGCGCGTCGGTTCCGTGCCCTCTCCGACCCGACGCGACTACGCATCCTCGATCTGCTGCGCCGGCGCGAGGAGGTTTCGGTGGGCGAGATGACGGAGGCGCTCGGCGGCTCTCAGCAAAACGTCTCCAAGCATCTCGCCGCGCTGCTCGCGGAGGGCTTCGTCAGCCGGCGCAAGCAGGGGACGAGCTCGTTCTACCGGATCTCCGACCCGAGCGTGCTGGAGCTGTGTGACGGGGTCTGCGCCGGGATCGAATCGCAACTTGCCGAGATCGGGGAGCTGCTCAACGGCTGACGGAGGGCCCCTCGCGCCTGCCAGGCTCGTCGCGCCGCCGTCCCAGCAGCGCCTGGCCGGGGCGCCAGAGGCTGACCAGGCCGGCGACCAGGGTGACGAGGAAGACCTGGCCGAGCATCATCTCCAGGCCGGCGAGCATGCGTCCGAACTGGCCGCTGGGGACGAGGTCGCCGTAGCCGGTGGTGGTCAGCGTCGTATAGCTGAAGAAGAGGAAGTCGCTGCCGCGCACGGAGGCTTCGCCGAAGAAGGCGCCGTCTTCGATCCGGTCGACCAGGCCGTAGGCCCAGGTGAAGAGGAGGCCCAGCGCGGCGTAGACGCTGATCGCGCCGAGGATTGTGCGCGAGGAGACTTCGCGGGCGCTGACCACGCGGCGCAGCACCGCGCCCATCGCGATCGTGAGCAGGCCGATCTCGATGAAGTTCGCGAGGCTGAGCCAGTGGCGGCCGCCGAAGGTCGCCGCGATCGCCGCGAGCACGACCGAAAGCACGGCAAGGTTGAGCGCCCGCCGGACGTTGACCGGCTTCGCGTGCGAGCTGGTCAACGCGATCACCGATGTCGCGCCGGTGACGGCCATCAGCAGCACCGCCCCCCAGCCGTCGTTGGAGAGCACCGAGCCGAGCACGTAGGTCGCGAGGACCAGCAGCAGCACCAACCCGAAGGCTTCGTTGGCCCGCTGTGCACGCTGTCGCCACCGCTCACGGCTCATGCCGGGTAGTTCGGTCACGGCGGCCGCGATCCTCTGCCGGATGAAACGCGACGACCTCTACGACGCGCGCAAGCGGGCGTCAGGGCCTCGCGGGGATCAGTACGAATCCATGCTTGCCCGCGGCTGCGCTCAACTTGCGATCCCAGCAGGCAAACTCGATCTCCTCGCCCTCGGCGAAGGCGAGAGCCCCCGCCAGGTGGATGGCATCGTACGCGCGCAGCGCGTGATCACGAGCTGTTTTCGCTGCACGTTGAATCAACCTGTCCGTCACTTCATGCACGTCGAGAGTCAGCCAGATCGCGTCCAGCTCCTCCAGGGCGGCTCGCAGCTTTGCCGGTGAGAGCCGCTTGCCCTTCCGCACTCGCGTCACGGCTGAGACTGCCTCGACATAGGCGGGGCTACATGTCAAATATTCGAGCACGGTAGCCCTCATGCGACATCTGTCTCCGATGTCGCGACACATCACAAAGCGGAGGGGGTGGGATTCGAACCCACGAGACCCGTTGCCGGGCCTAACGGCTTTCAAGGCCGCCGCATTCAACCGCTCTGCCACCCCTCCGGGTTCGGACGCTGCGTCGATGCTAGCTGCAGGATTATGGACGAAAAGGCATGACCAAAGGATCGGGGGCGGTGATTGGATAGGAGCATGCGCCGGCTGCTGATCCTCGCCTCGACGATGGTCTTCTTCGACGTCGCCTTCTACGCGGCGATCGCGCCGCTGTTGCCCGACTACGTCGCGGACCTCGGGTTGAACAAGGCTGAGGCCGGGATCCTCGCCGGGTCATATGCGATCGGGACCCTGCTGGCGTCGCTGCCGGCGGGGCTGGTCGCGACCCGGGCCGGCCCCCGCCGCACGGTGATCGGGGGCCTGCTTCTGCTCGGCGTCTCCAGCGTCGTCTTCGGCTTCGCCACGCAGATCGCCCTGCTCGACGCGGCGCGCTTTGTGCAGGGGATCGCCGGCGCGCTGATCTGGTCCGGCGCGCTGACCTGGCTGATTACAAGCACCCCGCCGGAGCGGCGCGGCTCGGTGATCGGCACGGCGCTGGGAACGGCGATCGCCGGCGCCCTCGTCGGCCCGGTGCTGGGCGCGGTCGCGGCCGAGGTCGGCACCGAGGCCGTCTTCGGCGCGGTGATGGGCATCGCGCTGCTGCTCGCCGTCTTTGCGGCGCGCACGCCGGAAGCGGGGCCACCCGCGCGCCAGCCGCTGCGTGAGGTCGCGACGACGATCCTCAGCCGCCCGGTGATGACCGCGACGGCTTTCGTGGCTGTCCCGTCGCTGATGTTCGGCACGATCGAGGTGTTGCTGCCGCTGCGCATCGACGAACTGGGCGGTGGCCACGTTGCGATCGCCGGCGGCTTCATCGTCGGCGCCGGCCTCGAGGCGACGCTGGCACCCGTCGCCGGCCGCTACTCGGATCGTGTCGGGCGCCGGACGCCCTTCGTGGTCGGGATCGGCATCTGCTCGATCTCGATGGTGGGCATCGCCGTGGCGGGGGCGCTCGTCCCGGTGCTCGCGGCGCTGATGATCGGCTCACTGGGTGCCGGCATCTGCTTCGCGCCGGCGCTGACCACGCTCTCGGAGGTGGCCGACGAGAGCAGGCTCCACCAGGGGTTCGCGGCGGGCCTCTCCAACATGGCCTGGGCGGCCGGGCAGTCGGCGGGGGCGGTCGCCGGCGGCGGCTTGGCGAGCGTCACGGGATATGCCGTGCCGAGCCTGATGGTCGCCGCGCTGCTCCTGCTCACTGCCGCGTACGCCTTCCGCTCGCTGGCGCCGCCGACGATCAGGCCGGCAACGACGTAGCGGCGAGGGCGATTAGCGTAGGGGCGATGGGCGAGACCTGGCGCAACTGGACGGGCGATCAACGCTGCAGCCCGGCCGAGATCCTGCGGCCGCAGGATCGCGATGAGCTGGCGGCTGTGCTGAGGGCGGCGGTCGAGGCCGGGCGCAAGATCGGCGTGGTCGGCAGCGGCCACTCCTTCACCGAGGCCGCGATGACCGACGGCACGATGGTCGACGTCGCCGCGCTCAGCGGCACGATTGAGGCCGACCGGCCGTCGGGTCTGGTCAGAGTCGGCGCCGGCACCGTGCTAGCCGAGCTCAACGAGGAGCTGAATCGGCTGGGCCTGGCGATGGAGAACCTCGGCGACATCGACCGTCAGACGGTCGCCGGGGCGATCTCGACCGGCACCCACGGGACGGGCGCTCGGCTGCGCAACATCTCCGCCCAGGTCGAGGCGGTCGAGCTGTTCACCGCCGGCGGTGAGGTGCGCGAGCTCGACAGCTCGACACCCGACCTGCTGCGCGCCGCCCGGGTCGGCCTCGGCGCGCTCGGCGCGATCACGGCGGTGACCCTGCGCTGCGTCCCCGCCTTCGTGCTGGAGCGAATCGACTCGCCGCTCCCGCGCGAGGAGGTGCTCGAGAGCTTCGAGCAGCGTGCCGCCGGACACGATCACTTCGAGCTCTTCACCTTTCCCTACGCCGACTCAGCGCTGGTGCTCGAGCGCAACCGGGTCGAGGGACCGCCGCGTCCGCGCGGGCGCGTCGCCGCCTACCTCAACGACACCGTGCTCGAGAACTGGGCGCTGGAGGCGCTCTCGGCTTCGGGCCGGCTGGCTCCGCGGGCGATCCCCCGGCTCTCGCGCTTGGCCGCGGCGCTCGCCTCCGGTGGCCGGACCGTCGACCGCAGCGACCGCGTCTTCGCCAGCGAGCGCCGCGTCCGCTTCACCGAGATGGAGTACGGCGTGCCGCGCGAGCACGGGCCGGAGGCGGCGCGGCGGGTGATCGAGTGGGTGCGAGCCAATCGCTACCCCGTTTTCTTCCCGATCGAGATGCGCGTCGCCGCCGGCGATGACGCTCTGCTCAGCCCCTCGCACGAGCGCGACACCGCCTACATCGCCGTGCACCAGTACCGCGGCATGGAGTGGCGCCCCTACTTCGAGGCGGTCGAGGCGATCATGCGCGAGTACGGTGGCCGCCCGCACTGGGGCAAGCGCCACTTCCAGACGGCCGCGACGCTTGCGCCGCTGTATCCCGAGTGGGCGACCTTCCAGGCCGCTCGCGACGAGCTCGACCCCGGCCGCGTCTTCACCAACGAGTACGCCGAGCGAGTCCTCGGTTAGAGGAAAGCCTTGCCCTCGCCCCTGTAGGTGGGGACGACATCGACAATTGCACCGCCCTCGACCAGGTGGAGGAGGTCGAAGCGCTCGCAAAGCTCGCCTGCCTTGGCGTGGCGCAGATAGACCCGGTCGCCGATCGAGAGCTGCGCGGCGGGAGGGCCGAGCAACGGCGTCTGCACCTCACCCGCGCCCTCCTCGGGATCGAGCTTCAGGCCGGCGGGCAGCCAGGGCGACGGCAGTCGGGAGGGGTCGCCACCGCCCGAGGCCAGGTAGCCGCCGCCGAGCGCGGTCGCGACCGCGGGCGCCGGCTTGCGCACGATCGGCAGCGCGAAGCCGGCTGCCGGGGTCAGGGTGAAGCGGCTGTAGTGGTCGAAGAGGGCGGGGGCGTAGAAGCCCGAGCCGGCGGTGACCTCGGTCACGGCCTGCTCGGCGCCGGTCAGCTCGAGGCTCCCGGTCCCGCCGCCGTTGACGATCGGCAGCTCGGTGAGCTCGCGGATCGCGGCGACGACCGCGCCGCGCCGCTCGGCCAGCTCGGCGGCTGAGCGGCGCTGCATGAAGCGGATCGCGGCGCCGCGCAGGCGGCGTCCCGGCGGCCGGTCGCCGACGCCGGCGATCTGGCCCTCGTAGGCCATCAGCGCGGCCAGCTCGGTTTGCGGCCGGCGCTCGATCTCCTCGGCGAGGGCGACGGCCTGCTCGACCGTGTGCACCGGCGAGCGCTTCGGCCCGACCTTGATCCGCCCGCCGAGCGCCCACCAGCCGGCGTCGAGGTCGATGCATACCCGCACCGGCGCCGCGCCCGTCCCCAGCACCGACTCGATCGCCTCGAGGTGCTCGGCGCAGTCGACCATCACGATAGGCGCGCTGCCCGGGTTCGCCGCCGAGCGCAGCGCCAGCTCGCCGAGCGCGCCGGTGTCCGCGGTCGGGTAGGCGAGCAGCAGGTTCTCGAAACCCTGCTCGGCCAGCCACAGCGTCTCCGGCAGGGTGAACGTCAGCTGCCCCTCGAAGCGCGACTCGCCGCGCAGGACACGTTCCTGCAGCGCCCGGCAGCGCAGCGACTTGCTCGCCACCCGGATCGGCTTGCCCTGTGCGCGCTGGAGCATCGCCGCGGCGTTGGCCGCCATCGCATCGAGGTCGACGAAGGCGAACGGCGCCTCGACCTCGGCGAAGATCGCCTCGTAGCGCTCGTGCGACTGATCGACAGCGGGATTCAAGGCTCCGAGACTAACCACGGGCCAGGTCCCAAAAAACGGAGAGGGAGGGATTCGAACCCTCGAGAGAGCTTGCGCCCCCTACTCGCTTAGCAGGCGAGTGCCTTCAGCCACTCGGCCACCTCTCCGGGCCGGAAAACCATAGCGCCGCGCAGCGGCATCGCGCGCTCTCTCAGCGCCGCGAGCGGATCACGACGCGGGCGCCGCGCGAGGGGATCATCGTCACGTTGCGGTGCACGGCGCGCTCGGGGGCGGGGTCGTCGGCTTCGAGGTCGAGACGGCGGGCCATCGCCTCGAGTACGACGCGCTGCTCGGCCATCGCCAGTGCGGCGCCGAGGCAGCGGCGGATGCCGCCGCCGAAGGGGATCCACTCGTAGGTGCCGGGCTTGCGGCCGCCGAGCCAGCGCTCGGGGCGGAACTCGAAGGGCTCGGGGTAGAGGTCCTCGCGGTGGTGGACGAGCAGGATGCTCATCGTCAGCGGCGTCTCGGCCGGCACCGCGTAGGCGCCGACCCGCCACGGGACCTTGACCCGGCGCCCGATGATCGGGATCACCGGACGCGAGCGCATCGTCTCTACGATTGTCGCCTCGATCCGGTCCTCGGCGTCGCCCTCGCCGCGCACGGTGTCGAGCAGCGCATTGTGGGCGGCGGGGTTGCGGACCAGGCGCTCCCAGGCCCAGGCGAGCGAGTTGGCGGTCGTCTCGTGGCCGGCGAGGACGAGGGTGAGCAGCTCGTCGCGCAGTTCTTTGTCGCTCATCGCCTCGCCCTCCTCGGTGCGCGCCTGCAGGAGCAGCGAGAGGATGTCGCGGCGATCTTCCAGGTCGTCGGCGCTGCGCCGCTGCTCGATCACCGCGTAGGTCGCGCGGTCAAGCAGGTCGAGGCCGGTCTTCATCAACCCGATCGGCTCCTCGCGGTTGAGGTTGATCAGTTCGCTCACCTGTGCCAGCGGCCAGGTCGAGGCGTTGACCAGGCGCCGGGTCATCTGGCGCAGGCGGTGCTCGCGGGTGCCGCGCTCGGGCTTGCCCTCGATGCCGAAGATCCCGGCCATGATCACGTCGAGCGTGATCGCCTGCATGCGCGGCGCCAGGGCGATCGGCGTGCCGAGCGGCCAGCTGTCGATCTCACGCTCGGCGGCGTCGGCAATCAGCTGCGTGTACTGCTCGATCGCCTCGCCGTGGAAGGGCGGCAGCAGCAGTTTGCGCTGGCGCATATGGCGCGGGCCGACCGCGGTGAGGACGGAGTTGGGGCCGACGACCGGGCGCAGCGGCGACTCGCCGGTCAGCGAGGGCGCCTGCTCGGGCTTGGCGGTGAACAGCGAGCGAACGTGGTCGGGGTGGCTGGTGATCACCGGTCCGGGGCCGGGCAGCGCGCCGCGCATACGGAAGACCTCGCCGAGCTCGCGGCGGGCGCGGAAGACGAACTCGATCTGGCGCTGGTTGAAGCGCAGGGTCTGCAGCAGCCGCGGCTGCATGATCGCCGGCGGCTCCGGCAGGGTCGCCGCCTCGGCCGGCTCGATCGGCCCGGCGGGGGAGGGCGGCGCCTCGCCGACCAAGCCCGCGGCGCTCGCGTCCTCTGGCTCTGCGACGGGATCGGCAAGCTGCGTCATCCGCTCAGTGTTACACAGATCGATGTCATATTCACCAGCCTCTACAGTCACGTGACGTATGCACGGCAGGCGGACCAAGATCATCGCAACGGTCGGCCCGGCCAGCTGGGGCGATGACGTGCTGTCGCGCCTGATCGAGGCCGGCGCCGACGTCTTCCGGCTCAACTTCTCCCACGCCGACCGCGAGCGGCACGCCCTGACGATCGCCTCGATTCGGGCGGCGGCCGAGCGCGCCGGGCGCGAGGTCGCGGTGCTCGGCGACCTGCCGGGTCCGAAGCTGAGGATCGGCTCGCTGCGCGACGACGTCGCCGAGCTCGAGACCGGGATGCACGTGAAGCTGACCCCGGAGCAGATCGAGGGGGACCGGGGGACGATCCCGGTCGACTGGGCCGGGGTCGGCGACCTGCGCGAGGACGAAGTCGTCTACCTGGCCGATGGCTCGATCCGGCTGCGCGTGCGCGAGCCCGAAGACGGTGGCGTCGACGCCGAGGTCGAGGTCGGCGGCACTCTCTCTTCGCACAAGGGGATGAACATCCCCGGCGCCAGCGTCCGCGCCGCCACCGAGGGCGACCTCGGTTGGGTCGAGTTTGCGGTCGAGCAGGGGCTCGACCTGATCGCGATGTCGTTCGTCTCCGCCGCCTCCGACCTCGAGCCGGTCCGCGAGCGCCTGCGCGAGCTCGACTCCGACATCCCGCTGATCGCCAAGATCGAGAAGCAGGGCGCGGCCGAGAACGCCGAGGAAATCGTCGCCGCGGCGAGCGGCGGGATCATGGTCGCGCGTGGCGACCTCGGCATCGAGCTGCCGCTGGAGCAGCTGCCGGTCGTGCAGAAGCGGCTGATCCGGGCGGCGGGGCAGCGTTCCAAGCCGGCGATCACGGCGACGCAGATGCTCGCCTCGATGGTGACCGCGCGGCGCCCGACCCGGGCCGAGGTGACCGATGTCGCCAACGCGATCTTCGACGGCACCGACGCGGTGATGCTCTCCGAGGAGACGGCGGTCGGCCACCACCCGGTCGAGGCGGTGCGGACGATGGACCGGATCGCCCGCGCGACCGAGCCGGACCTGCCCTACGGCGAGTGGCTGTTCGCCCGCACCGACCAGGCCACCCAGGATGTCGCCGACTCGGTCGCCCAGAGCGCGGTCGGCGCCGTCTACCGGCTCGGGCTGGCGGCGCTGGTCGTGCCGACGACAAGCGGGCGCAGCGCCCGCCTCGTCTCCGCCCACCGACCCGACGTTCCGGTACTGGCGATCTCGCCTCGGATCGAGACGGTGCGGCGGCTCAACCTGCTCTTCGGCATCACCGCGATCGTCAGCGACCATGAGGAGGAGGTGCGCGACCTGCTCGACGACTGCGCCTCACTCGCCGTCCGCCACGGCATCGCCAAGTCGGGTGACCTGGTGGCGATCGTGGCGGGCATGCCGGACCAGGAGTTGGGAACCAACTTGTTCGAGGTGCATCGCGTGCCTTGAGGCGCCCCGGGTACCGGCGCGCTACGGCGTCATGGGGAGCCGAAAGGCAGAAGCCTTCCGGCTCCCTCTTCCTTGTATCGCTTGGTCCCGGAACGCCTCAAGGCACGCGGGTACGTATGTTTCGTCGAATGGTTCGACTGGAGCGTGACGGCGGCCTTGCAGTTGCGACGTTCGACAGCCCGCCGCTCAACCTCTTCAACTCGCAGTTGTTCGCGGACCTGCAGGCGGTCGTCGCGGCGGTCGAGGCCGAGCCGCCGCGGGCGCTGCTCTTCCGTGCCGAGGGTCGTGCGGTCTCCGGCGGCGTCGACGTGCACGAGTTCGAGGGGCTGACGCCCGAGCAGGGCAGCGCCCTCTGGGACGAGCTGATCGGCACGGTCGAGCGGGTCGAAGCGCTGCCGCTGCCGGTCGTATTCGCCGCCCACGCGCTGACCCTGACCGCGGCCTTCGAGCTGGCGCTTGGCTGCGACCTGATCCTCGCCGCGCGTTCGGCCCAGTTCGGCCTGGTCGAGAAAGTCGTCGGCCTGACTCCGTCGATGGGCGGCACGCAACGACTCGCCGAGCGCGCCGGCAGCGGCCGCGCCCGCCACTTCGTAATGGACGGCGGCCTCTTCAGTGCCGAGACGATGGAGCGCTGGGGCGTCGTCAACCTGCTGTTCGACGACGAGGGTTTCGACGAGCGCGCCCGTGCCTACGCGGCCGAGCTCGCCGCCGGCCCGACCATGGCTCACGCGATGACCAAGCACATCCTGCGCCGCTTCCGCGAGGGCGGCATCCCGGCGGCCGACCGCGCCGTGCGCGAGGACGCCGCCGACCTCTTCGCCACCGAGGACCTGCAGAACGCGGTCAAGACTTTCCTCGAGCGGGGCCCCGGCCACGCGAAGTTCGAGGGCCGCTAGGCCAATGGCGGCGAGCATATGGCCGCGAACGAGCCCTAGAATCCCCAACCCAGCGCCTCGGCTCCCCACGGAGCGCCGATCGCGCCGGCCAAGCGCCCGTAGCTCAGTTGGATAGAGCGTCGGTCTACGAAACCGAAGGTCACAGGTTCGAATCCTGTCGGGCGCGTTCCTTCGCATCCATCCTGTAGAGCGGGATCTGGCATCGGAAGTACGTTTGCGACCATCCGGCATTGCGCGCAGCCAAAGGTCAGTAGAGGTCAGCAAAAGTCAGCAAAGGGCTGTTTTCGGGCCCTCTCCTTCCCTTCACCTTCCCTTTGAGCAGCGGGGGCGAACAGGGCCCATGGCGTTGGCGCGACCGGTCCGTGGCGGGAAAATGCGCGAAGTCGGTGGAGCAGTCACCCGTCGGGTATCGCCTTCGGCCTTGTCATAGTTGTCGCGTCGTGCTGCTCGTCCGCTGGCAAACGTCCCGCCTCCCGCGCCTGGTTCGTCGCGGTACCCCGAATGCGCTGACGCTAGTTCTCGTGCCACTGGTCTTGAGTCTTGGGCTTGGTGCCTGCGGGAGCCAAGAGAGAACCGAGGAAAAGGCTGGCGCCGCGATGAAGACGCTGAAGCGAGAAGTGCGGAAACGCAAGGTCGCCCGTCTCGAAGAGCGGGTCGCCCGCCTGAAGCAACAGCGGCGCAAGCACTCGAACGGGGCCAGCGGCGAATCTTCCTCTCCGGTGAGCCACCCACAATCGGTGCCGCTGGGCTCGCTGGTGGGTTCGGTGGACGGGGAGGTTGGGGTAACCCTCGGGGCAGTGGGAGGGGCCCCCGCCGTCGTTGGCGGGACGCTCAACAGCGGCTCGGCCTGGTCGACGATCAAGGTACCGATTGTGCTGCGCGTACTCGCCGACGCCAGGGGCCCCGACGGGCTCAGCGCACGCCAGAGCGAACTTGCCGAACGGGCGATCACCGTCTCCGACAACGAGGCCGCCGCCGAGCTCTTCGAAGGCCTCGAGCGCTCGCACGGGGGGCTGAGCGGCGCTTCGGCCGCGACGACCGAAGTGCTGCGCGAAGGGGGGGACTCGAGCACCTCGGTGTCGACGGTCGGCCGCGGTTCCTTTTCGACCTACGGACAGACGGAGTGGTCCCTGCCCGAACAGCACCGCTTCATGTCCTCCCTGGTGGCGGGATGCGTCGGTAGCGGCGCCTCGCGTCGCTACGTGCTGGACCTGATGAGTCGCAACGCCGACGTCTGGGGCTTTGGTGCGCTTGGCCTGCCGGCCGCCTGGAAGGGCGGCTGGGGCCCCGGCGTCGACGGCCGCTATCTGGTGCGCCAGGTGGGCGAGGTCGAAGTTGACGGCCGCCCCATCGTCGCGACGGTCGCCGCGATCGCCTCCGACGGGCAGTTCGAGTCCGCCCAGGAGATCGCCACGCAGGCAGCCCAGTGGGTGGTCGACCACGCCGGGCTGGCCGGGGCGCCGTCGGGGTGCTGAGGGGGAGGGGCGCGCGAGCCTAGATGCCGCGGACGGTCCACCTGGGCTGGCCGGGCAGCGGCTCAAAGCAACAGAACGTCCCCGTGCGTACGGCTGAGCTCAGCTGGGCGCCGATCGCCTCGTCGTTCTCCGCGATGCGGTCGAGGATGTGGCGGATCGCCCGGGTCACGTTGACCCGGGCGCGCTCGGCCTCCGAGCCAGCCTTGCGGTCGCGACCCCCTAATCCGACCGCGGCCGCCAGCTCCCTGCCGATGAACTCCAGCTCCTCGCGGGCCTGCGCGGCGCGCTCGGGGTCGTTGAATTCCTCGGCCTCGGTGACCGTTTCCTCCAGCTCCTCCACCCTGGCGCGGTACTCGCGCTTCGCGGTCTCATCGAGAACCGGCCCGGCATCGGAGCCCGCCCCCTGGACGTTCAGCTCCGCCACGGCCGCGGCCCTGCGCGAGGGCGCCGCGACGCCCACCGGGCCGCCCTGCAGGTCCATGGCGTGCATCTCTACCCCTGGCGAGGCGACGAGCCGGGCGAGGTAGCGAATCCCTTTGCGGTCCCTAATCGTCATCTCGGCGGCGCCGAGCCGTATCGCCCAGTGGTCGCCGAGGCTCTCGAGGACGCCGGCGGCGCCCTCGCTCGGCGCGCCCGCACCGGCGGGTCCCGGCGCGGCGATGCGCTCTTTGAGCACTGCTCGCTCCGCCTCGCCGAGACCGTCGCGCAGCGCGCGGCGGACTACGGGGTGCGAGAAACGAAGCTCCTTCCCGGTGGCATCGGCCTGCACCAGCGCGGCGCGCTCGGCCGAGCCCCAGATCCGGGCCTGCTCAACCCGCTCGCCCCCGAGGGCGCGGCCGATCAGTTCGGGGTCGAAGCTCTCCTCGCAGAGCGCTGCCATCGTCAGCGCCTCCCCGGCGCTGTCTCCCGCGTTGCGGACTCGCTGGGCGATCGTGTCTGCGAGAACAGGCGTCAGGGGGGCTGAGTCGACCTCCGCCAGCAGACGCCAGCGTCCCTCTACCTCAGCCAGGCCCCCGGAGGCCAGCAGAGAGCGGACCAACTCCGCTGTGAACAGGGGGTTGCCGTTGGTCTCGCGCCGCAGCGCGGTGGCCAACTCACCGTCGTGGCCGTGCTGGCCGCGGCCGGCCAGGTCGGTGAGCATGGAGAGTGTCTCGGCGTCGGAGAGTCCGGCCAGCTCGATCCGCGAGAAGCCGGGCTCGCGCCCGAGCTGGGCGACCGTTCGCGAGAGACTGCTGTCGGGGGCGAGGTCGGTGGGCCTGTAGGTGGCGAGGATCAACCCTTCGAACTCGCCGCGGCCGCCGAGCAGGTACTGGAGCATCAGCAGGGTGCTCTCGTCGGCCCAATGCAGGTCGTCGAGGACGAGGACGAGCGGGGTCTCGCGGGAGACGAGCCGTAGCAGCGAGAGGGCGGCTTTGAAGAGGGCGAACTGCTCGGAGGCAGGGGAATCCTTGCGGTAGGTCGATCCCCGGAGGCGGTCGCTTGCCTCGGGCACGAGCCTGGCGAGCTCGGAAAGCTCGCGGGGGGCGGCGGCAAGCGTCTCCTGGGTGGTGTGCTCAAGGCAGTGTCCGAAGGCCTCGACGAACGGCAGGTACGGTTTCGCCAGCCTGTCGCGTGTGCGCCCGAACAAGACCGAGGCGCCCCTGGAATGGGCCTCGCCCGCGAACTCGGAGACGAGCCGCGTCTTGCCTATCCCCGGCTCGCCCCCTATCAAGACGAAGCGCCTGCCCTCGCGGGCCTTGTCGAGCTCGCGCCGGAGGGCTTCGAGCTCGGCGTCGCGGCCGGTCATCGGCCACTCCCAGCGGTCGGCCTGCAGCGGTGCGGGTAGCGGCAGCGGGGAGATTCCCGCGGCGGCGGTTTCGGCACCCGGTTCGTCGGTCCGACTCATCCCATCGCATTGAACCACGCGTGGCTCGGTCACCGAACATCGTTCAGCCGATACGAACGCATCCTGGCTGACGGGCCGCACGCGCCGGTAAACGAGACTGAGGAATCGACCATGTTTCGGCTAGATTGCAGGCTGTACTGCGACACGAAGGGGACAGGGTGAATTCGAGGCGCTTTTCGATCATTGCCTTATTGGGCATCGTGCTTGCGGCCGGCGGCCTGGCCGCCTGCGGCGGCTCTGGCGACGCGAGCGAAGCCGAACTGGACCGGGCGCGTGCGGAAGCAGCCGAACAGGCCCGCCAATCGGAGCGGATCCACCAGCTGCAAAAGGAAGTGAAGGACCTCGACGGCAACGGAAGAGGTGGAGGCTCGGCAAGCTCCGGCTCCTCGGCTGGCAGCGGCGGCGGGTCGGTCCCTACCAGCGGCACCAACTCCTGCGGCAACGGAGTGTCGGTCGGGCCCAACACCACCTGCCCGTTCGCGTTCAACGTGGCCGATGCCTACCGGAGCAGTGGCTCCAACGTGGTCGACGTCTACAGCCCGGTGACCGGGAAGACGTACACGATGACCTGCAGCAGCGGTTCCCCTCACGTTTGCACTGGTGGCAACGACGCCTCGGTCTACTTTCCGTAGCGCTTGACGCTGGAGGTTCTGCAGGGCGAGGCGGCGGGGGTAAAGATCGCCGTTGCCAGTGAGCTGCTGATCGGTCGCGCGGCCGAGGGTGACGGTTGCCTGGGCGGGGACCCTGAAATCTCACGCCGCCACGCCGTCTTGCGGCGGGGCGAGAACGGGGCGCTGTCGATCGAAGACCTCGGCTCCAAGAACGGGACGTTCGTAAATGGCGCACGCGTCACGGAGGCGACCCCGCTCGTCTCGGGCGACAGGGTCGAGCTGGGGCGCTCTGTGCTCGCGGTGCGCGAGGTTGGCGCCGGCCCGGACATCGCGGTCCCCGGACAGCAGAGCGTCGCGAGCGCGCCGGAGGCCGCCTCGTTCCCCGACCCCTCCGAGCAGGTCGGGTCGCCGACCTCGATCCGCGCGGTGCCGAGCCCGCCGCGTGAGACGGCGCGGCCCGCCGACCTGATCTACGACGGTCGCCGCGTACCGGTTCCCCCGCAGGGCCTGGCGATCGGGCGCACCGACGACAACGACCTGGCGATCGCGACGCCACTCACGTCGCGCCGGCACGCGCGCGTGGGTATTCGCGAGGGCCGGCACTTCGTCGCCGACCTTGGCTCCGCCAACGGGACCCAGCTGAATGGCGAGCGGCTGCGCGAGGAGGCGCGCTGGTTGAACAGCGGCGACACGCTGAGGATCGGCGGCGAGTCGCTTCGCTTTGTCGCCGGCGAGGCGACCGAGTTCGGGGAGTCGCCGTCGACCGGCGCGGCGCCTCGCGCGGTCCGCGTCGAGGGGGCGCAGGTGACGATCGGCCGCGACGCCGCAAACGACGTCGTTCTCGACGACCCGAACGTTTCGCGCTTTCACGCCGAAATTGTCGCCGGCGAGGGCGCCGTCGAGTTGCGCGATCTGGCCTCGCGCAACGGCACCCGGGTGGACGGCGAGGCGGTGACGAGGGCGCGGCTGGAGATCGGTTCGGAGATCCGGATCGGGGCCTTCCGTCTGCTATTCGACGGGAGTTCCCTACTACAGCGCGACGATCACGGCGCCCTGCGGCTGCGCGCGGAGGGGCTGACCGTGGCGGTCCGCGACAAAGTCATCCTCAACCGGGCCGACGTGGAGCTCAACCCCGGCGAGATGGTGGTCGTGATCGGAGAGAGCGGATCGGGCAAGAGCACGATGGTCAAGGCGCTGGCGGGGGTCGGCACACCGACCGACGGCGCGGTGACCGTGAACGGCGACCCAGTCACCTCCCGACTAACCGACATTGGCTACGTGCCCCAGGACGACATCGTCCACCCACACCTGACCCTGCTGGAGGCGCTGCGCTACTCGGCCAGGCTGCGGCTGCCGAAGGACTCCAGCGAAGAGGACATCGAGGAGGCCGTGCGGCGGGTGCTCGCGGAGCTGTCGCTGAGCGAGCACGCCGAGACGCGGATCGGCTCGCTGTCTGGCGGGCAGCGCAAGCGGGCCGGGATGGGGTCAGAGCTGCTCAACCGGCCCAGCCTCTTCTTCCTCGACGAGCCCACAACGGGCCTCGACCCGGGCCTGGAGACCCGCATGATGGAGCTGTTCAGAGACCTCGCCGAGGAGGGCACGCGGGCGGTGATGGTCGTCACCCACGCGACCAAGAACCTGGCGCTGGCCGACAAGGTCTGCGTGATGGGCCGGGGCGGGGAGTTGGCCTTCTTCGGCCCACCGGCCGAGGCCAAGGAGTTTTTCGGTGTCGAGCACTACGACGGCATCTACACCGCCCTCGACGAGCGGCCGGCGACCGAGTGGAGGCGGAAGTTCGAGGCGGGCAGGGACCTGCCGACCCTGGAGGCCGACCCCGAGGTCGCGCCGGAGGCGCCGGCCCAGGCCAGCGAGAAGGCGCCGAAGGGGCGGACCGGCGCGCAGACCGGGGTGCTCGTCAGTCGCTACCTGAAGCTGGTCGTCCGCGACCGTCGCAACCTGCTGATCCTGCTCGGCCAGGTGCCGGTGATCGCCCTTGGCACAGCGCTGCTCTTTCAGACGGGGGTACTGGGTGGCCCTGGCGAGGGGCGCCCCGACGACGCTGCGCAGCTGCTTTTCCTGCTGGTCACCACCTCGATCTGGTTCGGCTCGATCGACGGCTCGCGAGAGATCATCAAGGAGAAGGCGCTCTCGCTACGCGAGCAGGCCGCCGGGGTCAGGGTCGGCCCCTACCTCACCTCCAAGGCGGTGGTGCTGTTCGGGCTGGTGACCGTGCAGGCGTTTCTGCTGGCGCTGGTCGTGTTCGCGATCAGGCCGCTGGACGCTTCGGCGATGACCCACCTGGCGGTGCTCGGCACGCTGATGCTGACCGGTTTCGTCGCGGTCGGGATGGGGCTGCTCATCTCCGCCTCGGTCGGCAGCGAGGACCAGGCAACCAGCCTGATCCCGCTGGCGCTGATCCCGCAGCTTCTCTTCGCCGGCGCGATCGTGCCGGTGGAGCGGATGGGGGCGGCGATCTCGGCGATCTCGAACCTGATCTTCGCGCGCTGGTCGTTTGCCATGGTTGGCACCGAGGTGGACCTGAACGCCCGCTTCGCCGCGGTGAAAGGAGACGTGGCGCCCGAGTTCGGCCGCTCCTTCTTCGACCTCGCCCCCGTCGTCGGCGGAGCCATCCTCCTCGCCTTCCTGGCCCTCTTCTTCGGCGCTGTGTACATGAAACTGGCGCGCCGGGAGGGCTGACCTCACCGTTCGGGCGCGTTGTTAGTCTGAGCCCGTGAACGAGCTGGGGATCGGCGCGCGGGTCGCCGGCTACCGCATTGAGGAGGTACTTGGGCGCGGCGGGATGGGCGTCGTATACCGGGCGGTGGATGACCGACTCGGCCGCAGCGCGGCCTTGAAGGTGATCGCGCCCGGGCAGGCCGGCGACGCCGCCTTCCGACGCCGCTTCATCGAGGAGTCCCGCGCCGCGGCGGCAATCGACCACCCCAACGTCCTGCCCGTCTACGAGGCCGGCGAGGAGGACGGGGTCCTGTTCCTGGTCTCCCGCATGGTCGAGGGGGCCGACCTCTCGGCGCTGCTGGGGCGCGACGGGGAGATGGAGGTCTCCCGCGCCCTGGCCCTCGCCGGCCAGATCGGCGCGGCGCTGGACGCCGCCCACGCGCGCGGGCTGATCCACCGCGACGTCAAGCCGGCGAACGTGCTGGTTGCCCGCGACCCGGGGCCGGGCACCGAGCACTGCTATCTGACCGACTTCGGCCTCGCCCAACAGGGCGATCGTCGCACCCGGTCTGACAACGACCGGGCAGTTCGTCGGCACCCTCGACTACATCGCCCCCGAGCAGATCCAGGGGGGACAGTCGACGGGCGCGCCGACATCTACGCGCTGGCGGCACTCTTCTACGAGTGTGCCACCGGGTCGCCCCCCTTCGTGCGCGATTCCCAGCCGGCGCTGCTCTTCGCCCACCTCAGCGACACCCCGCCGCCGATCTCCGGGCAGGTGGAGGGGGCCCCGGCGGCGCTCGACGGAGTGATCGAGCGGGCGATGGCAAAGGCCCCGGAGGAACGCTTCGCGACCTGCACCGAGTTCATCGAAGCGGCCAGGGCGGCGCTCGGGGGGACCGCGCCGGACAGGGCGGGGGCGGGCCCCCCGCGGGCGGCCGAGACGGTGGTCGCGGGCAAGGGCCAGGCCAAGGTGGAGACCGTGCCCGGCGCGCCGGCGCCGGCGGGGGCGTCGGATCCCACGGTCGGCGGCGGGCGCGGCGCACCGGCGCCCCGGCGCCCGGCGGGCGGCTCCGGGCGCCGCCGAGGGCTGGCGCTGCTCGGCGGCGGGCTCGCGGTCCTGGCGGTGATCGGCGTGCTGGCCTGGGTGCTGCTCGGCACGGGCGGGGGTGGCAGCGGCGGGTCGGGCGGGTCGACGGAGGCGCTGCGGCTCTCGACCGAGACGATCTCGCTGGCGCGGGAGATCGGCAACGACACCGGGCGACTGGCCGAATCGGTCGAAAGCGGCGGGCCGACCTCCGACCTGGTCGGCGCCTTCGAGGGGTCGGGGCGCGATGCGGCTGAGCTGTCCGACCGCGCCAACGGCGATCTGCAGGCGGGGGACCCGGGCCGCGGGGACCTGCGCCGCAGCGCCGGCAACCTGGAGGAAGCCTCGGCGCAGTTGACCGCCGTCGCCGCCGGTCCGGGGGCATTCGGGGCGCGCCAGAAGGCACGCGACGGGAAGGGCGCGATGAATCGCGCACTGACTGGCCTCGATCGCGCGCTTGCAGCCCTGCGACGGAGGTTCTCGGACGAAGGTGCCGCCGAAGCGGCGGAATCGGTCGAAGGCAGCCTCACCCAGCTGCGCGACAGTCGCCGCCACCTGGTGGTGCCCTTCGACACGCTGATCCGCGACCTTTGACCCACCCCGCCAACCAACTTCTATTGCGGATTGCCGAGTGGCGACCCCGGTGAACATCGTTCCGCTAGATTGAACGCCTTGTCAGGGATGCGGCAAATGGCGATGATCTGTCGGCGGGACGGAAAACAGGCAACACGCTGCGGTGCCGTATTGCTCGGTGCAGTTGCTTTGTTGTTCACCCTGACTGGCTCCGCGAGCGCCACGTTTCAGGAGGTCGACCGCTTCGGCGTCGAGGCTCCGACCGTAGACCTCGCCATCGACGGCGATGACCTGTGGCAGGCCGGTGGCCACATCATCGGGCATCGGATCAGTAATTACACGCTTGGCGGCACGCTTCGCGCGACCTGGAAAGCCGAAGGCTCAAGCGATCCCGACTTCCCCGGGGGTTTGGCCGCAATAACCACCGACTTGAGCGGCAACGTGATCGCGACCGACCACTACTGTGGGCGCCCGGCTTGCGTGTTCGTGTTCAGCTCGGAAGGCGACCTGATTCGAAAGTTCGGTCCCAGTACCGATAGTGGTGGCCACCTTATTAGTCCCTTGGGCGTCGGCGTAGATAGCGCCGGGAACATCTACGTCGCGGATGAGGCGGGGGTTGTCGTCAAGTATGACTCCGACGGCACGTTCTTGAAGGAGTGGGGCGAGTCGGTGCCCTCCTGGTCGCCAACTGGCATCGCGATCGATGCTGACGACAACGTCTACGTAGCCGAGTCCACGTGGGATGGGGGAGACTGCGCCGAAGGCGGCGGATGCTATTACAGCGTCTACAAATACGACACGGATGGGAACCTGCTGAAGACGTTCGGTGACGGTAGCGGCACTGACAGCGGCTCGAAACAGTACGTCGCCGTCGGCCGAGACGGAAACGTCTACACGAGCAGCTTGGCTGGCTCCACCATCCAGGTCTTCGGTCCTGGGGGAGATGAAAAGGCCGAGATCAACCCCGAGGAGGAGGTGTGCTGCTACTCCCCGTACAGCCCAAGCGGCTTGGATTTCGCCTCGAACGGCGATCTGTACGTCGGGCTCGAACACGTCGGGCTCGAAACCGATCTGATCTTGAAGTTCAGGGACCTTCCGGATAGCGAGAGCACGGCCCCGTCCCCAGCGCCCGCTCCGGTTGGGCGAGCAGCGCGACCCACGCTCCACGCGACCGTCAAGGGAAAAACGACTAGGCGCCGCGCTGTCTTCCGCTTCTCCTCCAACCAGCCGGGTGCGCACTTTCAGTGCAAGCTCACCGGTCTGCGAGTACCGAGGAGGCTGAAACATTGGGCCGCCTGCACTTCACCCAAGCGCTACAAACGCCTGAAGCCCGGCAAGAAGGTCTTCTGGGTGCGGGCAGTGCAGAGCGGCAAGGCCGGCCAGGCGGCCAGGCGGGTCTGGTACATCGTCAAGCGCAGCGGCCCGAAGCCCGTGACGATCCCGACCACCGCCCGCAAGGCGATCTTCCGGGCGGTCTGCCCACTCGCCAAGCGCTGCGGGGCCCGGGTGCGAATCGCCGCCGGCAAGAAGACCCTCGCCCGCGGCCGCTACGCGGTTCCGCCGCACAGGTCGCGCAAGGTGAGGATCCGCCTGACCAAGGCTCGGCCGCCGGGTGCTGTCGCACAGGAAGCGCGTGCGCGCGAAGCTGAAGATCGTCGACACCCGAACCCACAAGCGCGAGACGATCACGGTGGTGCTGAAGCGGCGGTGAAGCTTGGTTGCCCCCGGGGGGCGATCGGGTAGGTTCCCGCCGTGTCCTCACCTCGGCCTGGCAGCGCCGACCTTCCGTCCTCGGACACCACGATCGGGGTGATCGGGGACGGGTTCGGGGCGCTGCTCGTCTACACCACAGCGATCTACCTCGGCTTCAGGCCCGAGCAGGTGGGGATCTTCGGCGAGCAGACGAACCCGGTCGCCACCTACCAGCAGTTCGCCTGGAACCTCGGCCAGACGGTGCTGCGCTCGGAGTCGGAGTCCCACTTCCTGCCGGCCGACTGGCCGACCTTCGCGCAGATCGACGCCTGGGCGCGGCGCGATCCCTCACCGCTGTTTCGCTCCGTGAGGCGTCGCTTCAACCCTGGCGTTCCCGATGTCCTCACCGAGGCGGCGATCGTCACCAGGCGGCTCGGCTATGAGTCCCGCGTGCTCGGCGGCACCAAGGTCGGCTGGGTCGTGCGCGAGCCGGGCCCGCCGCCCTACTTCTCGCTCTATGACGAGGAAGCCAACCTGCTGGGGCGCTGCAAGCACGCGATGATCGCGATCGGCCACGGGCCGCTGTCGTTTCCCGGAATCTACGGCGAGGCGCGCAAGGACCCCGAGATGCACGAGCGCATCGTCCAGGCCTATGAGCCCAAGCAATACGCCGCCGGGGGCCGCTACCTGGTGCTCGGCTCGGGCATCGCTTCGGTCAACGAGTGGGTCAACGCCGTGGACGCCGGCGCCCAGTGCATCGCCCTGCGGCGCAACCCGCAGCCCGAGGAGCAGGACTTAAACGTGCCGCGCTGCCTATTCGACGGCAGCGGGATCGACGCCTTCCAAGGACTCTCCTTCGAGCAGCGGGTCGAGTTCCTCGGCGAGGTGCTACGGGGGACCTCGCCTGCGCGGCGCGAGTGGGCGCAGCGGATCTCCGAGGCCAGAAAGCAGGGGATGTTCGAGGAGGCGATTGGTGAGGTGACCGAGATCCGGCCCGCCCGGGCGGGGCTGCGGGTGCGGCTGCGCCTGCACGGCGGAGGGGAGTCCGAGATCGACGTTACCGGGATCGTCTGCGGCACGGGCTTCGTCAAGTCGGCCTTTGCGCTGCCGCTGCTTCGCCGGCTCGCCCAGACCTACGACGTGCCGGTCGAACGCGAGCGGATCAAGCTGAAGACCAACTGCGGGCTCCCGCCCCTGGACCGCGAGGACTCGCGCCTTTGCATGATGGGCCTCGCCGCCAACACGGTCGTGCCCAACGGGGACACGATCGCCGGCCTCAAGTACATCGCGCGGCGCTTCGTCGGCGACGTCGCGCGCGCCGAGGACCTGCGAGGACGCCGCTTCGGCTCGCGCCTGGCGATGCAGCTGGGGCTCGCCCGCCGTACGGTGAAGGCCGTGCGCCAGGTCCGCAAGACGGAGCAGCTCGCCTAAAGGGCCGGCCGGGTATGTGCCCCACACCGATCGGGAGGGTCGAGACCCGCGTGGCGACGCTTGTGGGCCCGGCGCTGCTGGCGACGGCGGTCTCGTTGGCGGCCGGCAACCCGAGCTGGATCGTCCTGATTGGGGTTTTCCTGCTGATGGGGGTGGCGCTGGACTCCGGCCTGTACTCGTGGCTGCTGAAGTACCAGCCGCCGTGGATGACCGGGATCCTGGCGCTCGCGGAGTTCGGCCTGCTCTACGTCCTCGCCAACGTGCTGAAGCTCGACCTGACCCCGATGGAGGCGATCAGCCTGTACTGGGTCTCCTGGGCGCTGGCGACGGCGACGAGGATCGCGATCCTGCCGATCGTCTCGCTCACATACATAGAGTCGGCGGGCGAGTTCCGCCGCACCGAATGGTCGGTCCCGCCGTCGCAGGCCTCGCTGCCGGTGATCGCCTCGCAGGCCGAGGCGCAGGCGGGCCCCGGCGCCCTCGTCCAGGAGGCGTCGAGCGTGCACGCCCGGCCTCTGGAGCGAAAGCCCAGCCCCTCCGGATCTCATTCGGTGCCCTCATGAGCGGCGAGTCGAAACTCGAGGCGGGCGCGGTGGTGGGCGGCTACCGAGTCGAGAGCCTGATCGGCGAGGGCGGCATGGGGCACGTCTTCAAGGCACTCGGCCCCGACGGCCGCGAGGTGGCGCTGAAGGTCGTCAAAGCCGACGTCGCCGCCGACGAGGAGTTCCGCCGCCGCTTCGCCCGCGAGGCGCGCGCCGCGCAGAAGGTGAGCGACTCCCACGTCGTCGCGGTGGTGGACGAGGGCGAGCACGACGGACTGCCCTACCTGGTTCAGGAGCTGATCGAGGGCGGCTCGCTGGCTGAGCGCCTGGAGGCGGGGCCGCGGCTGGAGCCCGGGGAGGTGGTGAGGGTGTGCCACCAGGTCGGGGCCGGCCTCGCCGCCATGCATCGCGCCGGGCTGGTCCACCGCGACGTGAAGCCGGGGAACATCCTGCTCGACGAGGAGGGCCGCGCCTACATCGCCGACTTCGGGCTGGTCAAAGAGCACCAGGCGAGCGTCCTGACCCAGCCCGGCCAGGCGGTCGGCTCGGTCGACTACATGGCGCCTGAGCAGGTTCGCGGCGAGGAGGTGAGCGCCGCGACCGACACCTACGCGCTCGGCTGCGTCGCCTACGAGTGCCTGGCGGGTGCGGCCCCGTTCGCCGACCGGCGCGGCGCGATGAAGGTGATGTGGGCGCACCTGCAGGACGAGCCGGCCGACCCCTGCGCCGGGCGCCCCGACCTGCCGGCCGAGCTCGGCGTCGCGGTCTGCAGCGCGCTGCGAAAGGAGCCCGGCGAGAGGCCGCCGACTCCGGTCGCCTTCGCGCGCGTGATGCAGGTGGCCGCGGGCCTGCCGATGATGGGGACGGAGGCCTGATGGCGGCGCCGGAGGCGAGCTTCATCCTGGTCGAGATCGAGCCGCGCAGGGGTGCGAGGCACTCGCTGGCGGCGGAGACGACGATCGGCCGGGAGCGCTGCGACATCCTGCTCGACGATGAGGAAGTGTCGCGCCGGCACGCCGCCATCCGGGCGAGCGGAAAGCGGGTTGAGATCGAGGACCTCGGTTCGCGCAACGGGACCTTCGTCAACGCGGAGAGGGTGGAGGGGGTTCGGGCGCTGGCCGACGGCGACACGGTGCGGCTGGGCGGGACCAGCTGGCGCTTTCAGGCCTCCACCATGGGAGAGACGACCTTTGGCGAGTTGCCCGAGGCGCCTGCCGACCTTCTGCCGCGCGGGCGCAGCGGCGACGTGCCCGCGCCCGAAGCGGCGCCATCGGCGGTCCACCGAGCCCCCGCGCCGCAGGCCCCGGCCCCGCCGTCCTTTGCCGGCCCGGCGCGGCACCGCCGCCGGGTTCGCGGTTCCGCCGCGCGGCGGGGAGGCGCGGTGCTCGCCTCCTACGCGGCCGTAATCGCAACTGCGGCCGCGGTGATCGCCTACTTCGTTGCCCGGTAGCTCGCCAGAGGTACGGCCTGCCAGTGATCGACATCCACAGCCAATAGGTTTTCCGCATGCCTGAACCCGCCGTCCTCGATGCGCCCGAGGTCCTCGTACGGGTCCTCGTCGCGCTGGCGTTGATCCTGCTCGTCGCCCGCCTGGTGGGCGGGCTGTTCGAGCGATTCGGCCAGCCGCGCGTAGTCGGCGAGATCATCGCCGGGATTCTGGTCGGCCCCACCGTGCTCGGCGGCAGCCTGGCGACCGCCGCGATCCCGGAGATCGGCGCAGCCGCCGTCGACGGCACCGGCCTAGTCAACGATCTCTACCCGCTGCAGGTTTACGAATTCCTCTCCCTGCTGGGGACGGTCACCCTGGTGGTCTTCATGCTCCTGATGGGGATGGAGGTCGAGCAGCGCCTGCTCAAGGGGCGCGGCACCCAGATCGTCGGGGTTTCGCTGACGCTGATCGCCGTTCCCGTCGTCCTCGGCTTCCTCGTCGGGGGTGTGCTCGATTCGCCGGGCGTCTGGCAGGCCGAACTGGACGTGGTCGGCAACCCGGTCAGCGATACGACACACGCGCTGTTCATTGCGGCGGCGCTCGCCGTGTCGGCGTCGGCCGCCCTGGCTCGCATCCTGCAGGAGCGGCGGATGATGAACACCGACCTGGGGGCGATCGGCATGGGCGCGACCACGCTGATCAGCGCCCTGATGTTCCTGGTCCTGGCCGGCGGCGTCGCCTCCTCGCACGGGGAGGGTGTGGTCGGGGCTGTGGGCACGAAGGCCGCCCTGGCGCTGGCGCTGGTGGCGTTCCTATTCCTCGTCGTGCGGCGGGGCCTCGCCTGGCTGATCGAGCGCCGCTTCGACCCGGCCGAGAGCCTCGACACCGAGCTCGTCGCCGTGCTCCTGCTGGGTACGCTGCTGTGCGCCTTCGCAGCGGAAGCGATCGGGATCAACGCGCTCGTCGGCGCCTTCCTCTTCGGGGCGGCCGTCCCGCAGGCGCCGGGGCTGGCGGCCGCGGTCACCGACCGCCTGCAGACGCTGCTCGTCGTCTTCCTGATCCCGGTCTTCCTCGCGGTGGCCGGGATCCAGACCGACCTGCGGGTGCTGGAGCCGGCGCTGATCGGCGGCATCGTCCTCTTCTTCGTCGCGAGCATCGCCTGCAAGTGGTTCGTCGCCGTCCCGGTCGGGATGGGCCTGGGTCTGAGCTGGCGGGAGTCCAACGCGCTCGGCGTGCTGCTCAACTGCCGTGGGCTCGAGATCCTGATCGTCGCCGTCGTCGGTCAGCAGCTGGGGGTGCTCACCGACGCGATGGCGGCGGCCTTCGTGATCGCGGCGATCTTCACCACGCTGATGACCGCGCCGCTGGCGGAAGCGTTCCTGCTCGAGGAGTCCACCGAGGAAGAGCGTGAGAAGACGATTCATGCCGCCTCCACAGTGCTGCTGTCGACGATGACCGGGGGGCCGCGCGTGCTGGTCGCGCCCGACCGCTCCGAGGACGCGGTCGCCGCGCTGGCCGAGGCCGAGCGGTTCCTGGATGGGGCGGGGCCTGCCGCACAGTTCCTGGTCGCGCACTTGCCGCGGGCCGAGCGGCGAACCGACTACGCGCTGCGCGGGGTCAAGGAGGCGACCCTGGTGCCACGCGCCCTGCGCTGGCTGCAGCCGGTCGCCGACCGGCTGGCCGCCGCCGGCAACCACGCCGAAGCGGCCGCCTTCGTTAGCCCGACCCCCGAGGCCGACCTGGCCGGCATCGCCGAGGAGTGGGTGGCCACGGACGCGATCGTCACCGACGCAGATTCGGCCGCGGCGCTCGTGGGCGTGGACGGCGTCACCGTCCACGCCGTCGGCCCGGCGGCGGCAGCTGTCTAACCTCGATCCACCGGATTCACACCCAACAGGATGTGATCGGCCGACTTGAGGTAGGTAATGCTGCCTCTCGTGGCTGGTTGCTGGCAGGTCGAAGCTTTCCTGTCCGTTCGCGGGCAGAGCGAGCCGGGGTTGCGGCGAGGGGCGGGAGTCGGAGGAGCGAGCCGACGGCTACGGCTCGAAGCGACCGGAAGCACTCGCAACCGCATGAAGTCTCACCCCCGCCTCCTCAGCAAGACCGCGACCGTCGATCGCCTGTGGGTGCGGGTGTCGACGACCGTCAGCTTCGCCGGGGCGCGGTGTCTGCGCCGCAGCGTAGTGCGGCCGGCCTTGGTGAGGGGGATGGCGACCTTGCGGTTGCTGTGGGCGGGGACCGAGTAGCGCCCACGGGCGAGGATCCTCTTGCCGGCGGAGATCCGCACCTTGGCGCGGCAGCGCCTGGCAAGGGTGCAGCGGGCGCGGAAGATCGCCTTGCGGGCGGTGGCGGGGATGGTGAGGCGCTGGGGGGCGTTGGCGATCCTCCAAGCGCGGCGGGCGGGCTTGCCCGACTTGCGGCCGAGCAAGGCGCGGACCCAGAAGACCTTCTTGCCGGGCCTCAGGTGCTTGTAGCGCTTCGGGGAGGTGCAGGGGCGCCAGCGCCTCAGCGTCTTGGGGACCCTGGTGCCGGTCAGCTTGCATTGGAACCGAGCGCCGGCCTGAGCAGAGGAAAAGCGGAAGGCAGCAGTGCGATTGGTGGTCCTAGCCTTGGGGGAGAAAGTGATCGTAACGCGGGCGCTCGCGGAGGCGGCGGGGGGCGAGGGGGGTTCGGAGAGCAGCGCGTCGTTGCCCCACTGGGTGATGTAGGCGCCGTCGGAAGTGAATTTCTGGATGCGAGAGTTCCCACTATCAGCGACGTAGACGTTGCCCGCTGGATCGATGTCGATGTCGACCGGAGCTAGGAATTGCCCCGGGGCTGTCCCTTCGCGTCCCCAGCTGACGATGAATGCACCCGCGGCGGTGAACTTCTGGACGCGATTGTTGTAGCGCTCGACCACGTAGACGTTTCCCGCTGGGTCGGTGGCGACGCCGTACGGTCCGGAAAACTGGCCAGCGCCACCCCCGGTGGTTCCCCACTCTGCAACGAAGTCACCGTTCGAATGAAACTTCTGGACTCTGTCCCCGTTGCCGCCATACGAGTCTGCTTCCGTCGTGACGTAGACGTTTCCGGCAGAGTCCGCGTCGATACCTTGGGCACCATCAAAATCGAACTGCCCCCCATTGGAGCCGTAGCCACCCCAACTGAGAATGAATTCACCGTCTGCAGAGAACTTCTGCACAGCATCGCCCTGTTGCTCCTTGTGGTCAGTGGCATAGACGCTACCGTCTGAATCAACGGCGATCCCGATGGGGCCGTGGACCGTGAAGAATCCGTCGCTTGGGTAGACGCCTCCCCATTCGGTGATGAAGGATCCGTCCGGCGAGAACCTCTGAATGCGGTGGTTACCGGCATCCGAGACATAGACGCTATCCGCCGGACCGATATCGATGTCGCTGGGGAGACTGAGCTCCCCAGGCGCCATCCCTTCGCCCCCCCAACTGAGGATGAATGCACCATCTGCGGTGAACTTTTGGACGCGGTGGTTGGAAGTATCGGCGACGTAAACGTTTCCGGCGCTGTCCGTGCCGATACCGTAAGGCCTGTCGAGCTGTTCGTCGCCCGAGCTGGCCGCGCCCGACAGACCCGGCGCGATCAGCAGCGCCACGAACACCGCAGTGCTAACGGCGACTGCCCGCAGCTTCCTTGAAGCTGACATGAGGGTCACGCTCCCCTCGTCGTCAGCACAACCGCAATCCTCTCACGCCTGTGGGTGCGGGTGTCGACGACCGTCAGCTTCGCCGGGGCGCGGTGTCTGCGCCGCAGCGTAGTGCGGCCGGCCTTGGTGAGGGGGATGGCGACCTTGCGGTTGCTGTGGGCGGGGACCGAGTAGCGCCCACGGGCGAGGATCCTCTTGCCGGCGGAGATCCGCACCCTGGCACGGCAGCGCCTGGCAAGGGTGCAGCGGGCGTGGAAGATTGCCTTGCGGGTGGTCGTGGGGATGATGAGACGCTTGGGGGCCTGCTTGCCGTTGGACCCCCACTGGGCGAGAAGCTTGCCGCTCGGGTCGAACTTCTCAACCCGACCGTTGTAGACGTCAGCGACGTAAACGTCTCCGGTCCGGTCGGTGGCGACGCCGGACGGTTCCTTAAACTGCCCCCTTCCGGAGCCGTAGCTGCCCCACTTTGTTACGAACGCGCCGTCGGCGGTGAATTTTTGGATCCGGTTGTTCTTCGTATCGGCGACGTAGACATACCCGGCGGAGTCGGTGGCGATGCCTTCCGGTCCCCAGAACTGCCCGTTGCCGTGTCCGAAGCCACCCCAAATGGTCATGACCCTTCCGGTCGGGCTGAGCTTCTGGATCTGCGCCCCGACACTCAGGGCCACATAGACACTGCCGGCAGGGCCCAAGGTGATCGAAGAGCCACTTCCCAGGCCCTCGAGCGACCACTCCGCGAGTGGCGTCCCGTCGGCGGCAAACTTGAGTATCTCGTCCCTGGGACCATCGACCACGTAAAGGTTGCCCGCCGCATCGGTGGCTAGGTCGTCGGGACTGGACCCGAAGCCCAATTCCCAACCACCGAGCTGAGCGCCGTGCGAGTCCAGCTTCCTGATCAGGTTTCTATACGGATCCGAGACGTAGACGTGGCCGACGGAATCGCCCGCGACCCCATAGCGGGTGGCGACGGGAGAGCCCGCAGGACCCCACATGGCGTCGATCAGGGCGCCGCGCGAGGTGAACTTCTCGACCGTCGTACGAAAGGCTCGCAGGGTTCCGGCCACGCCGGCGACGTAGACACGGCCGGAGACGTCGACGGCGATCGCTCCCGGGTGCCAGAAGTGTCGGCTGGCGCGCTCGGCATGGGTCTGGGGCGTCGGTGCGGTGAGTAGCAGCGCCAGTGCGGCCGCAACAGCGGCAGCGAGAACCCCTCGAGACAGTCTTGTGCGCTGGCCACCTGGCCTCACCGCCGCCTCCTCAGCATGACCGCGACCGTCGCGCGCTTGTGGGTGCGGACCTTGACAACCTCAGCCACGCCGTCGCGCGGGGATTGCGGGAGACAACATTGCGGCCCGCTCTGGTGAGCGGGACGGCGACCTTGCCGTTGTACCCGCCGGGCAGCGTCTTCTTGCCCGTTTCTGGTCGATGGCGTGAGCATGCGGACGAGCCGTGCAAACTAAACGAACATCGTTCAATGGGGTCCCGGGACCCTCACATTGATAATAGAATTAGGTAGGGTCGGGTTCCGGACGTTCCAATCAACTATCCATGCCCGGTCTAGCGGGTGCCAAAAAAGATCAGCAGTGCCAGCCCGGCGATGGCCAGCACCGCGAATGCGGCCGCTTGGGTCTGGCGCTTGACGCGCATGTCGATCAGCCTCGCCACCGCGCCGTAGCTTCCCGAGGCCGAGCGCCCTGTCCCGCCGGGCACATCGGTATCTCCGGCGAGCGCTCCCCGCGGCACGAAGGCTGGCTCGCTCTCTTCGACCATGAAGCCCGGGACGCCCGTGCTCGGGGCCTCGACCGGCCTCAGCTCCTCGGCGGGCACCGGCCGCAACACGTCGGCTTCCAGCTGGGTGATCTGCGGCACGACACCGACAGCGGACGCCTGGCGCGCCACCTGCTCGGAGCTGCGCAGCTCCAAGACGGTGAGGCCCATCCGGACGCGGTCGCCGGGGCGCAGGCGCTGGGAGCCCGCCACCGGCTGGTCGTTTACGTAGCTGCCGTTGGTCGAGCCGAGGTCGTGGAGGACCGCGCCGTTGTCCTGCGGCTCGATTCGCGCGTGGTGCCGCGAAACCTCCCCGTCGGTCAGCGCCAGCGCGATCCCATCTTCACGCCCGACATCAAGTGTCCCCTCGAGAGGAACCCTGTGGCCCCGACCCTTTCCCTCGACAATTTCCAGCAGCAGACCCATCGCTCCGCCAAGCCTACCGCGCCCACGCGCTGTCCCCGCCCGCTCTTGCGGGCTGAACATCGTTCGGCTACTTTGAACGACAGGGGGGCATGGAAGGAGCAGGATGCGTTTCCGAGGTCTGAGCAGGTTTGCGCTGCCCGCAGTCGCAATTGCGGCGATGCTCGCCTTTGCGCCTCCCAAGCGCTACACCCACCCTGCGCCTGGCAAGAAGGCCTCTTTGGTGAGGGGGGACCACGGGTGCCGCCTCGCCGTTAAGCTAACGAACGTTGACCTGCGCACCCACAAGTGCGAGACGCTGGCGGTCGTGTTGAGGAGCCGGGGATGAGGGTTCTTCGGTGGCTACCTGTACTGATCGGCTCCCTGGTTCTGCTCATGACGGCAGCAGGCGCCGCGGCGCGCCCGAGCCCGAAGTTCACCCCGTTCGACGTTGCCACTGATCCCGTCGGCAACGTCTACGTCGTCGACGGCTATCCCCGCTACCGAATCCTCAAGTTCGACGGGAAGGGCCGCCTGCTGCGCAAGTGGGGCTCTTCCGGCTCGGCCAAGGGCAAGTTCTCCGACCCGCGCGGTATCGCGACCGACTCGGAAGGCAACGTCTACGTCGCCGATCGCGGTAACTCACGCATCCAGAAGTTCACCTCGAACGGTGCCTTCATCACCGAGTGGGGCAGCAAAGGAACCGGCAATGGCCAGTTCGACACCTTCGTGGCTGGAGATGTCGCTGGCGGTGCGGGAGCGATCGCGATTGACCCTGCCGACAACGTTTATGTCGTGGACTGGGGTTCGCAGCGCATCCAGAAGTTCACCTCCGACGGTCGCTTCCTGCGTAAGTGGCGCCCTGCGGAGAGTTTTGGCGCCAGCATCGCCGCCGACGGTGCCGGCAGTCTTTACGTGGGCGGCGGTGTCGGCCCCATCCAGGTCTTTACCGCCGAAGGGCGCCTCATTCGCTCGTGGGGCGGAAGTGGCTCGGGCAACGGGCGGTTCTCCGCCATCGGCGCAATCGCCGTGGGCCCCGCCGGGGATATCTACGTCGCCGATTCCTGGACCTTTTCGGGACTGTGCAATTGTCGCATCCAGAAGTTCACCCCCCGCGGGCGGTTCCTCCGCAAGTGGGGAAGCGAGGGGAGCGCCAAGGGTCGGTTCGATGTCCCGGGCGGCGTAGCAACCGACCCGGCGGGGAATGTCTACGTAGCCGATGTAGGCCGCATCCAGAAGTTCACCCCCAGCGGCAAGTTCATCCTCCAGTGGGGCAAGGGCAGCGGCCGTACCCCCAAGCGCCTCACCATCCCCGCAACCCGCCGCCAGGCGATCTTCCGGGCGGTCTGCAAGTCCTCCAATCGTTGCCGCGCGAAGGTCACCATCGCCGCCGGCAAGAAGACCCTTGCCCGCGGTCGCTACGCGGTGCCGCCGCGCAGGTCGCGCAAGGTGCGGATCGCCCTCACCAAGGCGGGGCGCCGGACCATGGCCCGTAGGCGCCACGCGGTCGCGAAGCTGACGATCGTCGACACGCGGACGCACAAGCGTGAGACGCTGCCGGTGGTGCTCAAGCGGCGATGAGGTTCCTTTGCGCCATCCCGGTCGTTTCACTGGCCTTGAGCGCCCTGGCGCTGGCCGCTGGCTGTGGCTCGAGCGAAGGCAGCCGCGACGACGCTCTCGCCTCCCTGCAGCTCACCACCGAGGCGGCCAGCTTGCAGAGCGAGATGGGCAAGTTGGTCGGCGACCTGAGCACCAATCCGTCGGCGGGGGAAAAGCGGGCGGCGCAGCAGCGCCTCGCCTCGCTCGACAGCCAGGCCGCCAATCTGATCGCCTCAGCCGAAGCGGATGCGACCTACGAGCTTGAGCTGCGGCCCCTGAACGGCTCCGGCGCGGTGGGCGTTGCCACGCTGGTTGAAAACGAAGGCAAGGTGGCGATCGACGGCGGCTTTGACGGGCTGTCCATGCGCAGCGACCATCCGGTCACGATCCATGCACTGAAGGAGGGGCAGGGCGCCTCGGTGTGCCCGCCCCCGAACGCGGACACCGGCAGCGACCGCATCCTCTCGGCCTCGGAGGCCGAGGACTTCTACGGCCGCCCGGCCGTGAGGCTCGGCGCCGTGCAGGGTGGCTCCAAGCAGGCCAGGCTTTCGGCCAGCCGCGAGGCGGACAGCAGTCCGCCCCTGAGCGCGCGGGCCCTAGTGCTGAGCGGGGGACCCGGGCTAGGCGGTGGCTTTGACGCCTCGCTGCCGGTTGCCTGCGGCATCCCGGTCGTCTCCCAGGCCCCCAAGGAAGCGACGTCCTCCACGGAGGTGGTGGCCGCTCTCAACGAGACCCGCTCCGCGGGCGTCGAGCTCACCGACGTGACGCGCAACCCCGGCACCAAGCGCGCCGCCCGCGCCCGTCGCAGCGCCGCCACGCGCCTGGATGCGGCAGGCCGGCGCTTGCAGGCAGCCAACGCAAAGGCAACCGCGCAGCTCAAGGAAGAAGAAGGAAGCGATCTGTCCGCCGAGGACCGCCAGGCCGTGGATCACGCCAACGCTGCCGTCAGTGGTTCCCAGCTCGTAGTAAGCCGCGGCTTCCGCAAGTTCGACACGAAGGTGGCCCACGAAAAGCGCGCGAGGCAGCGCCGCGAAACCCAGCGCAGGGCTGCGCAGGGGCAGGCGCAGGCGCGAGAAGCTGAAGAGGAAGCAACGGCCCCCGCCCCCGAAGAAACGACTCCGACTACTCCGGAATACAGCGAACCGGCGCCGGAACCGGCGCCGAAACAACGCCGAAACCAACGCCGTCGTCGCCCAATGGCCCGAGCATTGTCCACCCGGGCTGAGTCTGCGGCTGATCTTCAGGTTCGACAGCGAGGCCATCGGCAGCCCGCGTTCCTATCGCCGGCAGGTGTTCGCCTTATACGGCTCAGGCGATTGCCCGGGACTCAGCGGCGACCTCGCTCCCGACAAAGGACAACCCTTCAAGCCGCATAACCTCACCAAGCCCTCCATGCTGGCGCTGGTCTCGATCCCAGTCCACAGCTCGCGCGAGGTGAGCGTTGGGCTAACAGACTGCCGGAACACCTGTGTGGCGTGTGTTCGTCTGCAAGCGGGCCGCTAACCACAGCGCCCCGCGCGACGGAGCTTTCGCCTATAGGTCCGCATCGAGCTGTGGCGCCAGTCGCCGTGGGTCTGATGGCGGAGGTTGGCGATCAGCTCTCGGTGATAAGGCGAACGAAGGCTCTCGCTGTGTCCGATCACATTCCGGGCCTTGATCCGAAACCGGCAGCGCAGATACTGGGTGAGCCGCAGAGATGCATGCATCTGGCGCTTGTTTCCCAACACGTCCTGGTCGCTGTATCCAACGTGCTCAATTCCGATTGCAGTCCAGTTGAGGCCAACCGTGTGACGGCAGCGGGTCCTCAGGTTGACCAGGCGGTAAATTCGACCGGAGGAGGAGATAACAAAGTGAGTACACACGTTGGGAAGCTCACCTAACTCCCCATCGCGCACGTCCGGGGAGAAAGTGTTGTGGACCGCTTCGGCACTGCTGGCAACCGCGATGTGCTCAACTACCATCCGCGGACGACGAAGGCGCCATGTGTGTTCTCCGTAATGGCGCTCGGAGTAAGCGGCCATCTCGTGCTTCCGTTGATGTCCGAAGGGAATCAACCATTTCCGTATCGGCGGCTTTTTGCTGGAAATCAGCACGCGGTCGCCGGCCGCTGAAGTGGGGGCAATCCCCATGACACAAACCCCCACAAAGGTTGCGGCCACGACGATGAAGAGTTGCTGTGAGCGGAAGATATCGACAGCCTAGCCCGGATCCACCGTTTTCACCCTCCAGCGTGCGATCGCCCAACTCGAGGTAGGTAACGGCCCGAAGCGGTTCCGCATAACCGCTTCGGGGTTGCTTTCGGGCCGGTCGCCGGCGAATCGGCCCATTCCGGCCCGTTCGTGGGCAGGGCGAGCTCGCCGGGCATCGTGAGTCCCTCCCCCGGAGCGCGTGCCCCAGCCGAGGTCAGCCACAACGTGTAGCCGTAGCCAGCGCTCGGCAAGCCGCATCCATCTTCACCGCACCGAGCTCGGTGATGCGTTGGGTCAGATAGGCCTTCTCGGCGGACAGCGTGTTCTCGGCGACGAGGAAGGATGCAGTCGGCATGCCGTCGTCGGGTCCGACTTCGACCTCGGTCAGCCAATCGTGTGCCGTCCTGCTCGCGGGCATCGCGACGACATCGAGCGCGCGGGAGATCACGTCGTCGCGCGTAAGGACGAGGACCGGCCGTGGCTTTTCATCTGGCGGCTCGTGCCACCAGACCTCGCCGCGTCTCACTGCGGCCGGAACTCCTCCCAGGAGAGACCGGCCTTCTCTTCGTCTTCGGTCATATGGCGGAGAACGCCACGCGATGCGCGTGCGCTGAATCGCTCCAGATCGCCCAAGTCATCGACGGCCGCCTCGCTCTCGATGGCCTGGCGCAGCCGCTTGTACTCGGCCGCCAACTCGTCCTCGGAGAGCCGGTCGAGCAGCCTCTCGACTTTCTCGCGGGTGCTCACGCCTCCAAGGGTAGCGGCGAACACCGCTTCCAGGCCCTCCTGGGGCAACAGATGTGGCAGCATGCCCCACGGATACCAGCCGATCTCCACGTAGTTCGTTTCGCCGGAAACCGCTTGAAACCGGGCTCCACGTAGTCCAGCGGGTTTGTGGGGTCGGTCTACGAAACCGAAGGTCACAGGTTCGAATCCTGTCGGGCGCGTGACACATACCCCGACTTTGACAATGCGAGATAGTCAATAGCGGCAGCAGAAGGGCGGCCGCCAGCCGCACCGCAAGCCTGTGGAGCCCAACCCATATGAAACGCTCGCTGACCGTCGCAAGCCGAACCGCCGCGCCTGCTGAAAAGGGCAAGCCGCGCTTTGGCCTGCCCGGCAGCACCTTCCTGTGGGCAGCGTGGGACGGAGTGATCGCCTGCCACCCGGACTAGCGAACATGAACCTCAACGACGCCGAGTTCGATGCCGTGCTGGACCGGGCTCGCAAAGTCCTTACTCTGGGCCTTCTCTCGCCGAGCGCGCAAGGTGACGGGGGCGAGCGATGATCGAGACCATCCCGGCCGATGGGGACTACGGCCTCCCTGCCACTCCGGATTGGCGCGGGGGTGAATGGTCGATCCGCGAGCGACAGGTGGATATCGGCGGGCGACGGCTCAACTTCGCCGAGACGGGAGAGGGCTCCCGCGCCTTGGTTCTGATCCACGGCATGGGCGGCCGCTGGCAGCACTGGCTGGAGACAATTCCCTTCCTATCGCAGCATGGCCGGGTGTTGGCCCTCGACCTGCCCGGATTCGGGAACTCGGAGTTGCCCGCCGACGGCATCTCTCTTGACGGTTACGCCGACACTGTGGCAGCGCTTTGCCGTGCGGTGGGCGTGGAGCAGGCGGTGGTCCTCGGCCACTCGATGGGTGGGCCGATCGCGGTTCGCTTCGCCACCAGGCACGAGAGCCGGACCGAGGCGATGATTCTCGTCGCCGGCGCCACGGACACCTTCAACGCCGTGCTCGGGCTCCGCGCTACGGCCAGGCTCGCCTTGCAGAAGCCCAAGAAGACCGCGGCCACCCTCACCGAGGTTCTGACGGTCGGCATCCCGACCCCTCGTGCGCTGCAGCGCCTGATTATCGCTCGTCAGTGGTTGCGCCAGGCCCTCCTTTGGCCATACCTGCATCGGCCGAAGGCGATCCCGGCAGACAGCCTCGCACAGATGCTCGCCGGCACCGGCACGCGGGGCGTATTCCCGGCCGCCCGGGCCATAGGGCGCTCCGATCCTCGCCAGGGCCTCACCGATGTGACGTGCCCAATTCTCTCGATCGGTGCTCGCCACGATCAGATCTGCCCGCCCCCTGATCTCGAAGCCTGGGCCAAACTGACACCGAAGATCAACACCGTCCTTCTGGAGGACTGCGGGCACATGCCGATGCTCGAGCGTCCGGGGGTGTTCAACGAGCAGGTCGAGCGCTTTCTTCGCGACTGGGCCAACCGGGAATAGCTCTCGGCGCTTCGCGGGTTACCCTGGGGGAAATGGCTCGAGGCGGAGATTCGATTTCGGTTGCGCCAGGCAATGAGGAGGCCGTGCGGGCCTGGGACACGGTCCTCCACGAACGCTGGAAGCAGAACCGCAAGGTCTTCGTGGGCGCCCTCGACGAGGTCACTCAGGACCTCTTCGAACGCCACCCGCCGCCCGCGGGCGGAAGCTGCATCGACATCGGTTGCGGGTTCGGCGAGACGACTCAGTTGATGGCCGGGCTGGCCGGCCCCGACGGCTTCTGCCTCGGCACCGACTCCTCGCCGCGCTTCATCGAGGACGCCCGTCGCGAGGCCGCCGAGGCGGGGGTCGGCAACATCGACTTTGAGGTCGCGGATGCGCAGACGGCGGAATGGGAGCCCGTCTACGACTACGCCTTCTCGCGCATGGGGACGCAGTTCTTCGTCGCGCCGGTGCCTGCGATGCGGGCGATTCGCGCCGCCCTGAAGCCCGGTGGCGGGCTGCGCAAGATCTGCTGGCGCCGCAAGGCCGAGAGCCAGTTCTGGGCCGAGACGGAGCAGGTCGTGCAGCGCTTTCTCTCCCGCCCCGAGGAGTATGAGGCCGACACCTGCGGGCCCGGGCCGTTCTCGCTCGGCAATCCCGAGACACTGACCGGGATCCTTGAGGCTGCCGGATTCGTCGAGATCGAGCTGCAGCAGCGCGACTTCGACTACTTCATGGGCAAGGACATGGACGAGGCGCTCGACTCCCTGCTCGCGATCGGCCCGGGCGCCGAGCTGATCCGCCTCAACGGGGCGTACGGCGAGAGCCGCCGGCCGGAGATAGCCGAGGCCCTGGCCGATCATTACGCCAAGTGGCAGCAAGCTGACGGCTCTATCGTCGGCCGCGCGTCCGTCTGGCTCGTCGCGGCGACGAACCCCGGCTAACGCCCGCGCGCTAGACCTCCAGCCAGGTGCCCTTCGGGCCGAGGTTGCGGACCGGAGTCTGGCCGATATGGCTCGCGCAGCCCCAGGACTCGTGGATGTGGCCGCAGACCGCGAGGCGGGGGCGCTTGGCCTCGATCGCCTCGAGCAGGGCAGGGCTGCCGAAGTGGTTGCCGTCGCCGGCCTCGTCGCAGTGGCCCTTGGGCGGCGAGTGCAGGACCAGCACCGCGCCCTCCGGGCAGCCGGCCAGCATCTCCCGCGCCGAGTCGTCGTCCAGGTCGAAGCTCCACTCCCAGGGCGTCACCGGCACGCCGGCGCCGAGGCCGTAGAGCTCGACCCCGTCGATCGTCGTGCCGCCGCCGTGCAGAACGGTCGCCGCGCTCCACCCGGAGGTGGCTTCGCGCAGCGCCTCGTCGGTCTCGTTGTTGCCGGGCACGAGCACGGTCGGCTTCTCGATCGCGGCCAGGGCCTCGATCGTCTCCGCCAGCCCCTCGTGCACCGAGGCGAAGTCGCCGGCGCCGATCACGACGTCGGCCTCGGCTGACATCGAGACCAGCTCGGCGGCCTGGCCGAGGTCGCGGTGCAGGTCGCTGAAGGCGAGCAGCTTCACGGCCACAACGCTACCGAGCCGCCTACGTCCCGGCGGTCGCGGGCCGCCCGGGGCCCTCGCCTCGCCTCGCCCGCCACGGAAGCCGTTCGCGCCAGCGCGTCTTCTCGGTCGTCCCCGCGACTTCGAGGTCGAAGTAGAGCAGCGTCTGGCCGATCGCGACGTAGGGGACGAGCAGGGCGAAGACGAGGGCGCCAATGACGTTGATCAGCAGCAGCGAGATGTTGGCGAAGATCAGCGCGAAGCCGAGCACCGGGCCGCCGACGAAGCCGATCACGGCGAACACCGCGGCGACGCGCAGCGTGTACCACCAGCGGCCGCGGACAAGCTCGGAGCTGCCGCGGAAGGCCTCGCGCGGGCGCTTGTCCTCGAACATGATCTGCTGCTGGATGAAGAGCCAGCCGACGTACTTCCAGGCGGCGAAGGGCAGGCCGACGATCGTGATCGCCATCGCGAACAGGGCCAGCGAGGCGAGCAGCTGCGCGCCGACGACGCGGCGGAAGCGCTGCCACATCGCGCGGTAGGCGGCGACGAAGCTCGCCTCTCCATCCTCGGCGACCTGGCGCACCGCCGCGATCACCACTGCGGCCATGATCGCCGTGGCGATCGGGGCGCCGATCCCGCCGAGGATTTCGCCGAGCGCTACGTGCAGTCCCGAGACTCCGGTCTCGTCATCGAGTCGGCGGCCGGGGTCGCCGGTGAGCAGGAAGGTGAGCGCGTTGAAGCCGCCGACGATCGGGATCGTGGTCAGGCCGATCAGGGCAAAGACCCGCCAGTGGCGCCAGTAGAGCCCCCCGGCGGCGAGCAGCAGCTGGCCGAAGGCGCGGGAGGCGCGCGGCTCGCCGAGCTTCAGCGGCCGCCAGCGCGTGCGCCAGGCGATGAATCCGATCAGCGCCAGCACCGCCAGCAGGATCAGCGGCAGCAGCCAGGGCGTGTCCTGGGTGTGGTTGAGGAAGGAGGTGACGCTTTCGACCGCACCGCAGAACGACTTGGTCACCGTCGGCCCGGCGATCGAGCCGGCCGGCAGCCGCGGGCTGGTCGAGCGGATTTCTTCCATCCAGGTCAGCGGCGCCAGCCAGCGGTCCTTCTGTGCCGGCCCGGTCGGCCCGTTGTTGAAGCCCTTCTCGAACTGGCCCCAGCGCCCTTCGTAGTTGAGCCAGCGATAAGGGCTGTCCGGCCCGGGGTAGGTGGGGACCTGGATCGGCCGCACCGCGAGCCGTTCGTGCGGGGCGCTGGTGTTGTCGCAGCCGACACCGGAGCCCTTGCGGCCGTTCTCGACGAAGACCGCCGCCTCGTAGAAGGTCGCGTGCGAGCCGGCCGCCGGGTAGACGACAGGGTGGGTGCCCTCCTTCTCGACCTTCCCTTCGTCCCACCGCGCCTTCTCGCCGCCGCCGTGCTGGAAGAGGCCGACTTCGCTCGGTCCTTCCTTCAGCGCCTGGGTCGGGTCCGAGGACTCGAAGACGACCTGCATCCCCTCCCAGTCGCCCTCGTGCAGGTCGTTGAACTGATTGAAGTACCAGAAGAACCAGTACTGGACGGCAAGCCCGGGCCGCCCGGCCTCGCGCGCGATGTGTGCGTAGGTGACGGCCGGCGCCCTGCCTTCCTCTTTGAGCGCGGCGAAGTCGCGCGCGTAGACGCAGGTGTCGCCGAGCGGCTCGCCCGGGATGTTGAGGTGGAAGCCTTCGCCGAGCTTTTCGACATCGGTCGCGGTCGGGCCGTGCTTCAGGGTCGTTTCCCTGCCCTTGGAGTCGGCTTCGGTCAGCCGCACGGCCGGGTTGCCGAGCATCGTCTCGACCACGGTCGCCTCGTACTGCTCGGCATCGGTGTCGCAGGGCGGGTCCTGCTGTTCGCGGATCATCAGCCGCGGCGTGTAGGCCTCGATCAGCTTCTGCTCGGCGGCGCGTTCGGCGTCGCTCTTGGCGACGGCCGCCGCCGGCAGGGCGAGGCAGAACAGCGCGCACGTCGCGAGAACGACTGCGATCCGTCGACCCATTGCCGCCAACGTACCGTAGGATGCCGCCAGTGTTCTCCCTGGATCTGTCGCGCCTCGGTTCCCTGCGCGCGCTCGTCGTCGTCGCGGTTTGCGCGATCGCGGCGCTCTTCGTCGCCCTCGCGGCGCCGAGCCGCGCCGACGCCGCCCGCACCAAGTGCAACGGCACCTTCCGCGTCCTCCACGACGACCACGTCGGCCGGCTCTCGCTGCCGCGCGGCGGCTACCGGATCACGACCCTCTCCAGCGGGCGGCCCGAATGCGCCCGCGCGTCGTTCCTCTTGACCCGCTTCCTCGAGGACTACGACGGCCGCCTGCCCGGCGGCTGGCGCGTCGCTGCCGCCAGCTCGACCTTCCTGCGCGCGCCCGGCGTCGGCTTCCATGTCGCCCGTGTCGGTCGCGGCGGCGGCGGGCACGAAGAGGAAGAAGAGGGGGGCAACGGCCGCCACGGCGCGCTCTTCTGCCCCGGCACCTTCCGCGTCCTCGACAACGACCGGATCGGTCCGCTGCGGCTCGCAAAGGGGCCCTACTGGATCATCCGCCTGCAGCGGCAGGGCCTCGGCTGCGCCCAGGCCTCGCGCCTCCTCACCCGGTTCCTGCTCGACTTCAACGGCAACCTGCCGATCCCCTGGATCCTCGAGCCACAGACGGCCAGCTTCCGCCGCAGTGCCAGCGGCGTCGGCTTTAGAATCAAGCCCGCTCGCTAGGCGGGGGCGCGTCGAGGTCCGGCGCCTTGCCGGACGGCATCCAGATCAGCGCCACCACGAAGGCGATCGCCATCGCGATCGCCATCCCGTAGAAGACCGTGCGCGAGGAGAGCGCGAAGTCGTACTGGACGGCGCTGAAGATCTCGCCGGCCTTGGCGCCGGCCGCTTCGGCGAAGGCGCTTTCGTTGCCACCGCCCGCTTCGCTCAGCGATTCGGCGATCTGGTCGGCCTCGGACCTGGGGATCCCCTCGGCGCCCAGGGTCGACTCGAGGTTCGTCTTGTTCTGCAGGATCAGCACCGTGCCGAGCACGGCGAGGCCGAGGCTGGAGCCGAAATTGCGCACGGTCTGGGTGATCCCGGTCGCCTCGCCGTAGCGGCTGCGTGGCACCCGGTTCATCGCGTCGGTGTTGGCCGGGGCGAGCACGAGCCCCACCCCGATCCCGGAGAGGACCATGAAAGGCCACTGTGAGCCGACCGAGAGCTCGGGCATCTGGTGCGCCCAGAGGGCGAAGCCGACCGCCGCCACGGCGCAGCCGAGCACGACCGTCGGCCGCGCGCCGCGGGTATCGAGGATCTTGCCGCCGCGCTGCGTGGCGACGAAGAAGCCGGCGAAGAAGATCAGCAGGTAGAGCCCGGTTTCGGAGGCGCTTTCGCCGAGCGCGATCTGCGCGTACATGCTGGCGAAGAAGAAGAGCGGCACGAAGACGATCATCAGGAAGAAGAGCACCGCGTTGTCGACCGCGAAGGCACGGTTCTGGAAGGTGCGGATCTGCATCAGCGGGCTGGCGACGCCGAGCTCGTAGCGGACGAACCAACCGATCAGGGCGAGCCCGGCGGCGATGCACAGCCAGGTGACCGGGCTGCCCCAGCCCCAGACGCTCGACTGCTGCAGGCCGAGCACCGAGAGCCCCATCCCGGCGGAGACGAGCACCGCGCCGCGGTAGTCGAGCGGCGCCGGGCGCTTTTCGTTGGCGGGCTTGGCGATCGCCGTGCAGACCAGGGCGAGGATTGCAACCGGGATGTTGATCCAGAAAATCGCCCGCCAGGTCCACTCGGTCAGGTAGCCGCCGGCGATCGGGCCGATCGAGGTGAAGGCTCCCGCGACGCCGAAGAAGATCGCCAGCGCGCGGCCGCGTTCGGAGATAGGGAAGGCGCCGAGCACGATCGCCAGCGCCGCCGGGAACATCAGCGCTGCACCCGCCCCCTGGATCAGGCGGAAGACGATGATCCAGGCCTCGGCAACTCCGGTTTCCGGCGTGAACCCGCAGAACGCCGAGGCGGTGGCGAAGACGACGACGCCGATCGTGACCATGCGCCGATGCCCGGCGATGTCGGCCAGTCTGCCGCCGAAAGCGAACAGCGCCGAGAGCGAGAGCAGGTAGCCGTTGATGATCCACTGGACCCCGGTCTGGGAGAGCGAGAGGTCGCCCTGTAGTTCGGGAATCGCGATCGCGACGATCGTCTGATCGATGAAGGTCATCGAGACGGCGAAGATCATCGCCGCGAGAACCAGGGTCTTGCCGCCGCGGCCGCTCTGCTCCATGCCTGTGGCGTTTGTCGCCGGCGTCGCGAATCCTGCCTCGCGGCGGGCGCTTCCGATAGGCTGCCGCGGCTCATGCCCGACGTCTTCTGGATCGGCCTCGCAATCACCGCCGTCTGTGTGCTCATCGGCCTCGTCGCCGGGGCCAAATCGCGTACCACTCCGACCCTGACTGCGGTCGCGATCGCCACCTTCCTCGGCGTCATGGCCGGCTTCCCGCTGCTCGCCATCGGCCTAGCGACCAGCTAGCCGGCGAGGACTACTCGCCCGCGGTTGCGGGTACCCGGTCCTCTGCGACCACCCTCGACAGAAAGGCAGCGAGAAGCGATGGCCCAGGCGACCTCGATCCCGGCGATCCGGCTCCATGACGGCGTCGAGATTCCCCAGCTCGGCTTCGGCGTCTTCCAGGTGCCCCCTGAGCGCACCCAGCAGGTGGTCGAGGCGGCCCTGGAGGTCGGCTACCGCCACATCGACACCGCCGCCGCCTACCGCAACGAGAGCGGCGTCGGGGCGGCGATCGCCGCCTCGGGCATCGCCCGCAAGGATGTCTTCGTCACGACCAAGCTGTGGAACTCCCAGCAGGGTTACGACTCGACGCTCGAGGCCTTCGAGAAGAGCCTCGGCAGGCTCGGCCTGGAGTACGTCGATCTCTACCTGATCCACTGGCCGGTGCCGACCGAAGGGCGGGTGCTGGACACCTGGCGGGCGTTCGAGCGCCTGCACAGCGACGGACGGCTGCGCACGATCGGCGTCTCCAACTTCCGCCTCGAGGACCTCGAGATGCTCGAGCAGGAGGCCCAGATGCGGCCGACGGTCAACCAGATCGAGCTGCACCCGCACCTGCCTCAGCAGGAGCTGCGCGCCTGGCACCTCAAGCACGACGTCGCCACCGAGGCCTGGAGCCCGCTCGCCCAGGGCGGGCTGCTTGCCAACGAGACGATCGGCGCGATCGCCGCTCGCAACGCCAGGACACCGGCGCAGGTGATCCTGCGCTGGCACGTCGAGCTCGGAAATGTCGTCATCCCCAAGTCGGTGACGCCGGCGCGCATCCGCGAGAACTTCGAGCTCTTCGACTTCGAGCTGAGCGACGACGACATGACCGAGATCGGCGCGCTCGACGTCGGCAGGCGGATCGGACCCGATCCGGCGACGTTCGTCTCACCCTGAGGACGAATAGGATCGCAGCGTGGACAGCGCCAAGCGCCGCATCCTGATCGCCATCTCGATCCCGCTGATCATGGTCGGGATCGACGGCACGATCCTCAACGTCGCCCTGCCGACGATCGCGCGCGACCTCGACACCAGCTCCTCGCAGCTGGTCTGGATCAACTCCGCCTACATCATCATGTTCGGGTCGACGATCCTGCTCTCGGCCTCGCTCGGCGACAAGTTCGGCCGCAAGCGCGTGCTGCTGGCGGGCATGGGCGTCTTCATCGTCGGCTCAGTCCTCTCCGGCCTCTCCAACGCCGCCGACAGCGCCACCTTCCTGATCCTCGCCCGCGCCCTGCAGGGCCTCGGCGCCGGCGCGATTCCGCCCTCGACCCTGTCGCTGATCCGCTCCACCTTCAGGGACGAAAAAGAGCGGGCGCAGGCGATCGGCATCTGGGCCGGGATGTCGGCGATCGGGCTTGCCGTAGGGCCGATCCTCGGCGGCCTGATCCTCGACTCGACCTCAGCCTGGGGCTGGATCTTCTACATCAACGTGCCGATCGTGGTCCTCGGCGCGCTGATGATCGGGCGCAATGTCGGTGAGTCGAAGGACTCGACGGCGCCGCCGATCGACTCGGTCGGGGCGCTGCTCTCGCTGACCGGGCTGTTCGCGCTCTTCTACGGCCTGATCGAGGGCCCCGTCCGCGGTTGGGACTCGGCTCCGGTGCTGGGCGCCTTCGTGCTGGCGGCCGTGCTGTTGGCCTGGTTCGTGCGCTACGAGCTGCGCCAACACTTCCCCGCGCTCGACCCGCGCCTGTTCAAGTCGGCCCCGTTCACCTCGGGAATCCTGGCGATCACGGTCGCCTTCCTCGCCCTGATGGGCCTCGTCTACGAGCTCACCCTCTACCTGCAGACCGTGCGCGACTACTCGCCGCTGAAGGCCGGCGTCGCGCTGGTGCCGTTCGCGGTGGCGCTGCTGATCGTCGCCCCGCTGGCGCCGAAAATCGCCGAGCGCCGCGGCGACCGGCGCACGGTGATGGCCGGGATGGCCGTTCTGGCCGCGGGGCTGCTCGTCTTCCTCGCGACCAGCACCGACTCCTCCTACTTCGTCGTCTTCGCAGGCCTGCTGCTCGCCGGCGCCGGCGTTTCGCTGATCCAGCCGCCGGCCTCGGCGGCGATGATGAGCTCGGTCTCGGCCGACAAAGCCGGGATGGCGTCGGGGACCAATGCCGCGATCCGCCAGATCGGGGCTTCGTTCGGGATCGCCGTGATGGGCGGGATCGGGCAGTCGATCTTCAGTCACCACCTGACCACCTCACAGATCTACGAAAAGCTGCCGGCGGCGGCGCAATCGACCGCCGAGAACAGCATCACGGGCGCCGTCGCGGTCGGCGAAAAGGCCGGCGGGAAACCCGGGGCCGAGCTGATCGAAGTCGCCTCGCAGGGCTTCGTCTCCGGCATGCACTGGGCGGTGATCGTCGCCGCCGCCTTCGCCGCACTCGGCCTCGTCCTTGCGGCGCGGCTGATCCCGCGCCGGGCCGAGGGCGAAGCGGGCGACCGCCGCCCGGCCGGCGGGGTATGAGCGCGAAGCGCCCGGAGCAGCCGCGGGCCGAGAAGCTGCTGCCGGGGATCTGGCGGTTGCGCCTACCGCTGTTCTGGCCGGGGGTGCCGCATGGCAACGTCTGGGCGGTCGCCGCCGACGGCGGTGTCGTCCTCTTCGACACCGGGATCGGCGGCAAGGGCGGCCTGCGCCGGCTCGACATCGCGCTCGCGCAGGCCGGCTTCGGGCTCGAGGACGTTCGCCTGCTGGTCTGCACCCACTCCCACACCGACCACTACGGCCTCGCCGCGCCGATCGTCGCGGGGGCCGGCTGCGAGCTCTGGATGCACCCCCGCTGGGGGCACGTGCGGCTGATGGCCGACGACCCGGCGGCGGCGCTCGAGCAGCGGATCGAGGTGGCGCGGCAGAGCGGCGTGCCGGCGGCGTCGCTGGAGCGCTACCGCGAGTCGCGCGAAGGCGACGACGACAATGGCATCGACGCGATCGTCGAGCCCGACCGCCACCTGTTGCCCGGGGTCGAGGTGGAGACCGACCTTGGCGCCTGGCAGGTCTACGAGACCCCCGGCCACGCGCCCTCGCACGTCGTCCTGCACCAGCCCGAGCGCAAGCTGATGATCTCCGGCGACCACCTGCTCGGCCGCACGGTGCTCTTCTTCGACCACGGCCACAGCCCTGACCCGGTCGGCGAATTCCTGCACAGCATGGAGACGGTCGAGCCGCTCGAGGTCGACCTGGTCCTGCCCGGCCACGGGCGCACCTTCCGCGACCCCGAGGCGAAGATAGCCGAGGCGCGGCGCCAGGTCGCGGAGTTGCTCGGCAAGGTGCGCGAGGCGCTCGGCACCGGCGAGCGAACCGGGTTCGAAATCGTCGGCGAAATCGTCGGCGCCGAGAACCTCAACACCCCGGTCAGCGCCTGGGTCCTGCAGATCGTCCTCTCCTGTCTCGACCACATGACGATCCTCGGTGAGGTCGAAGCGGTGGAGGGGACCGATCCACGGCGCTGGCGGTTGACATGACGACCGGGTCATCCCGCTAGGCTTGCGGCGTGGCCAGTTTCACTCTTGTGCGCGAGATAGGTGCGCCGCCCGAGGTCGTCTTCGACGTGCTCACCGACCACCGCCGCTACGCGGAGATGACCGCGCTGCGCAAGTCGGTGCTCGAGCGCGAGGGCGAGCCGGCGCCGAACGGGGTCGGCTCGATCCGTCGGCTGACCGCGGTCGGCCCGCCGATGCGCGAGGAGACGATCGTCTACGAGCGGCCGAGCCGCTTCTCCTACAAGATCCTCTCCGGGCTGCCGGTGCGCGACCACGTCGGCACCGCCTCGTTGGAGGCGAGCGGGAGCGGCACCAAGGTCACCTATGCCGTGCACACGACGCCGACCCTTCCGGTCGTCGGCGGCGCCGTCGTGGCCGGGGTCAAGCTGGCGGTCGGGCAGCTGCTGGACGGCGTCGGCGCCGAGGCCGAGCGGCAGTCGGCCGCGGCCCCCACCGGGTCCTGAGTGGGCGACGGCTCGCGGCTGCGACGGCTCGGGCGTGAGGCCGGGCGACTTCTCCGCCACCCCGGCTGGTTCTGGCGTGAGCACCGCTGGGCGACGCTGGCGCTGATCGCAGCGCTCCTGGTCGTGCTCGGCGGAATCGCCGGAATCGCCTACGACGCGCTCAAGCGCCCCGCCGACATCCACAACGAAGCGGCGGGCTTCCAGCCACAGCAGCCGAAGCGGGAAAAGAGAGTGAGGAGGCGCCGGGCGCTCAACTGGCCCTTCTACGGCTACGACCGCGCCCGCACGCGCTACCTGCCGGTCAGGGGCCTGCGCCCGCCGTTCCAGAAAAAATGGCGCTACACCGACGGGCCGCTGCTCGAGTTTCCGCCTGTGGTCGCCGCCGGCCGGGTCTTCTTCGTCGACAACAACGGCTACGCCGTCGCGCTCGACGCCGATAGCGGCAAGCAGCTCTGGCGGCGCCGGATCGGCCGCCTCAATGCCTCCTCGCCGGCCTACTCCAAAGGGCGCCTATACATCGTCAACCTCGTCCCGGGCCACGTGGTCAAGCTCGACGCCCGCAGCGGCAGGCTGCTGTGGAAACGCTCGCTGCCCGATCGTGCCGAGTCCTCGCCCGTGGTCGTCGGCCGTAGCCTCTATTTCGGCTGCGAAGACGGCAGGCTCTACTCGCTCAGCACGGTCAACGGCAACGTGCGCTGGTCGACCGGGCTCGGCGGGCCGGTCAAGGCGGCTCCCGCGTACTTCGGCGGCGTGCTCTATGTCGGCGACTACGGCGGCTACATGAACGCGGTCCGCGCCCGCGACGGCAAGCTGATCTGGCAGAGCGACTCGCTCGGCCAGGGCTTCGGCACCTCGGGCGCCTTCTACTCGACCCCGGCGGTCGCCTTCGGCCGCGTCTTCGCCGGCAACAACGACACCCGCGTCTACAGCTTCGACCGCAAGGACGGCACGATCGCCTGGACCTACTCGACCGGCGGCTACGCCTACTCGGGCCCGGCCGTGGCCAAGACCCGCAAGACCGGCCCGACGGTCTACATCGGCTCCTTCGACGGCAACGTCTACGCGCTCAACGCGCGCAACGGGGTGCCGCGCTGGATCCGCTCGGCCGGCGGCTCGGTGATCGGCTCGCTGACCGCGATCGGCAACATCGTCTACGTCGCCGAGTTCGACGACACCTCGACCACCGGCTTCGCGATGAAGGGCGGCCGCACCGTCTTCCGCTATCCGCGCGGCACCTACACGCCGCTCGTCTCCGACGGACGCCGCATCTACCTCGTCGGCTACTCGAGCATCACCGCGCTGCAGCCGTTCAGGTACAAGCGCGGGCTGGCCGACCGGGTGAAGGCGCGCTAGCCGCCCCGGACGCGGGAACAAGTGCCTGTCCATATCTGATTCTTCAGGCACCTGTGGAAGCAGAGGAGGCGGCGCCCTATCTCCGCTTCTTGGGCGCGACGCCCCCAGGCGGGGGCGGGGGCTTCTTTGGCGGGTGCGGCGCGTAGGAGGGGTAGCGGCCGTTGTGGATCTTGCGGCGCAGCACGCCGAGGCTGGCCGGCCAGTTCTGGATCCGGTAAGCGCTGGCCGAGCCGAAGTCCTGGTAGTAGATCAGCATCTTGGCGCGCCGGTGGCGGGCGATCCAGGTCATCAGCTTGCGCACGAAGCCCGAGTCGTCGCCGGTCGCGACGCTCCACTCGGTGATCGCGAAGGGCTTGCCGGAGAAGCGGTTGTAGAGGCCGCGCAGCGCCTTCCAGTCCTGGTTGTCGCTGTAGAAGTCGGTGCCGGCCCAGTCGACCCAGCGGCTGCCGGGGTAGAAGTGGCGCGGCCGGTTCTGCGGCACGGTCGGCGAGCCGGCGGGCAGCGGGCTCCAGATCACTTCGACCGGGGCCCTGGGCAGGCCGCCGAGGCTGCTGCGCAGCGGCGGCAGCCCGGCTTCGCGCAGGCGGTGGTTGATCTGGCGGCGCTTGCCGCCACCGTGGACGATCACGTAGATGCGGCGGAAGGCGCGTTTGTAATTGCGCGGGCTGTGCGCGGCGTCGCGCCAGTCGCCCTCGCAGTCGTAGGCGGCGTAGACGTTGCGGCAGCGATTGGGCTCGCCCAGCGGGCGGATGTAAGCACGCATCTTCTTTGTCGCGAAGAGCTTGTTGAGGCGGATCAGGTAGCCGTCGCCGCCGCCCGCGGCGATTCCGCGCGGGCTGATCAGCTCGTGGCCGTCGTTGTTGTCGGCGGTGGTGACGTGCAGCACCGGCCGCGCCCGCGCTGTCTGCCAACGTTCGATCGACTCGGGGAAGTCCGAGCCCCAGGTGCGGAAGGTCTGGATCAGCGCCGGGTGCTTGTTCAGCGCCGCGGAGAACTGGCCGAAGTCGCCGGGGTCGCCGGTGTCGCTGACGCCGAAGAAGACGTTGTTGCCGCGCGGCACCAGTGAGCCGGCGCCGGCCGGCGCGGCGAACAGCAGGCAGAGCCCCGCCAGCGCGCAGAGCGCGGCGATCGTCTTGGTCTTCTTGCGTATGCGTCCCATCGAGCGAGCGGCGGATGGTGGCAAGAAAGCCGCCACGGCCTGAAACACTTGACCCGAATGATCGATCCGTTGCGACGCTGGCGCGAGTATGGCGAGAAGCCCGACTTCGCCGGCCTGCCCAGCTTCGGCGGCGCCCCCTACACCGAGGATCCGGCCGAGCTGGACGGCACCGATGTGGCGATCGTCGGCGCGCCCACCGACGACCTCGTCTCCGACCGCCCGGGCGCCCGCTTCGCCCCGCGCGCGATCCGCGCCGCGAGCTGCCCGCCCGGACCCCATCTCGAGGCCGGCATCGACGCCTTCGAGGCGCTGCGCATCGTCGACTACGGTGACGCGCCGGTGCTGCCCGCCGATCCGGCCGCAAGCCACGCCGCGATCGAGCGCACGGTCGGCGAGGTGCTGGCGGTCGGGGCGATCCCGATCGTGCTCGGCGGCGATCACTCGATCGCCGAGCCCGACATCCGCGCCTGCGCCGAGCGCCACGGGCCGCTCGGCCTCGTCCACCTCGACACCCACACCGACACCGGTAGCGAGGTCTTCGGGGTCGAGGTCTCGCACGGCACGCCGATGCGGCGCCTGGTCGAAGGCGGCCAGGTCGACCCGGCGCGTTACGTGCAGGTTGGTCTGCGCGGCTACTGGCCGGGAGAGGCCGAGTTCGCCTGGCAGGCCGAGCGCGGCATCGCCAGCATCTTCATGCAGGAGCTGCGCGCGCAGGGCGTCGACGCCACGGTCGAGCGTGCCGTGGCCGCGGTGGGGCCGGGGCCGGTCTTCCTCTCGGTCGACATCGACGTGCTCGACCCTGCCTTCGCCCCGGGCACCGGAACGCCCGAGCCAGGTGGGATGACGAGCGAGGAACTGCTGCGCGCCTGTCGCCTGCTCGCGAGCCGCCTCGATCTGGTCGGGGCGGAGCTGGTCGAGGTGATCCCAACCGCGGTCGGCTCGGCCGACATCACGGCGCTCGTCGCTGAGCGCACAGTGCGTGAGATCCTGACCGGCATCGCAAGCAATGAAAAATGGAGGGGTGATCGAGATGGCGCTTGACCAGAGCAAAGTCGGCCAGCACGTCGCATCGCAGATGGAAGCGATTGAAGCCGACTACGGAGACGACTGCGAGATCGGCGACATCTGCACGATCGTCGAGATCCGCGGCCCGCACGGCTCCCACGTGCGTATGCGCAGCACCGCCTCCTCTCCACACTCGACCCTCGGCCTGCTCAAGCTCGCCGAACAGGTCGCCCTGGCCAACTTCGGCCGCGACGACGTCTAGAGCCTCAGGCAGTGTCGGCGGCTTCCGAGGCGAGGAGCGCAAGCACCTCGGTGGCGTACCTATCGACGAAGCTGGGGCCGATGCCCTTGATCGCGAGCAGCGCCTCATCGCTTGCCGGGCGGGTGGCGGCGAGCGCTTCCAGGGTCGAGTTGTGGGCGACGGTGAAGGCGGGTTTCTCGCCGGCGGCCTTCAGGCGCCACTCCTTCAGCCGCTCGAACAGCTCGGCGTCGGCGGCGGAGAGCTCGGGCGGCGAGGATGCGGCCTGCTTCGCGCTCGGCTTCCCACGGACCGCGATCGTCTCGGGGTCGGGCAGCCACTTGAGCGGGTCGCAGATGTCGCAGCAGCGCTCCAGCGGGGCGCCTGCGGTGTCGTCGGAGAAGTGGTCGAGGATGCTGCGGCGCCGGCAGCGCTCGGAGTAGATGAACTCTTTGATCGTGCCGTAGTCGCGCCAGCCGCGCTCGCGGGCAATCGCCAGCTCGGGGTCGCCGGCGCGCTGTTCGTTGAAGCGGACCAGCCGCCCGAGGTCCGCTTTCATCGCCAGCAGCACCGCCCGGGCGGGTAGCCCGTCGCGGCCGCCGCGCCCCGCCTCCTGGTAGTAGGCCTCGAGGCTGGTCGGGATCGCGATGTGCCAGACCGAGCGCACGTCGGCCTTGTCGACGCCCATGCCGAAGGCGTTGGTGGCGACGACCACGTCGGCCTCGCCGGCCATGAAGCGGCGCTGCGCCTCGGCCCGGTGGCGCGGCTCCCAGCCGGCGTGGTAGGGGACGGCGCGCAGTCCGCCGTCGCGCAGAGTTTCGAAGATCTCGTCGGTGTCCTTGCGCGTGCCGCAGTAGACGATCGCGGGCCGGTTGGCCGGGTCGGCGAGACCCGCTTCGAGCAACGCCAGCCGCCGCGCCTTCGAGCCCTTGCCCTCCAGTCGCACGATGTCGAAGGAGAGGTTGGGCCGGTCGAAGCCGGAGCGGACCTGGAGCGGCTCGCGCATCTGGAAGCGGACGGCGATCTCGTGCGCCACGGCCTCGGTCGCGGTCGCCGTGCAGGCCATCACCGTCGGCCGCCCGAGGCGCTCGGCAACCTCGGGCAGGCGCAGGTAGTCGGGCCGGAAGTCGTGCCCCCACTCGGAGACGCAGTGCGCCTCGTCGACGGCGAGCAGGTCGATCCGGCGCTGCTCGATCGCCTCGAGGAAGACATTTGAGGCGAAGCGCTCGGGCGAGCAGTAGACGATCCGCGCCTCGCCGCCCCGCACCTGGGCCAGCGCCGCGCTGACGCCCTCAGGCGGCATCGCCGAGGTCACCATCGCCACCGGGTGGCCGGCGTCGGTCAGCCGCTGCCACTGGTCGTTCATCAGCGCGATCAGCGGGCTGACCACGATCGTCAGGTCCTCCGTCGCCAACCCGGGCAGCTGGTAGCAGAGGCTCTTGCCGCCGCCGGTCGGCATCACGATCAGCGAGTCGCGTCCGGCCAGCGCCGCCTCGACCGCCTCCTGCTGCCCCGGCCGCCAGCGCTCGAACCCGAGCCGCGCCAGCAGCGCGTCGGCGCGCTCGCCGCTCGCCTGCTCTACTCCGGCAGCCACGGCTGGTACCACTGGCAGAGGCCGCGGGTCAGGTCGTCGGCCTGCTTCGGTCCCCAGGTGCCCGGCTTGTAGGGGTAGACCGGGCCTGGGTCGTCGAGCAGCGGCTGCACGATCCGCCACGTCTCCTCGACCGCGTCCTCGCGGGTGAAGAGCTGGCGGCGGTCGGAGAGCGCGTCCCCGAGCAGGCGCTCGTAGGGCTCGGGGTCCACGCCCGGCGTCTTCTCGAAGAGCACCTCGAGGTCGGCCGGCTCGAGCGCCTCCTGGCCGGCCCGCTTCGCGTAGAGGCGGGTGCGCGCGCCCGGCGTCGGCTCGATCCGGATCGTCATCTGGTTCGGTTCGGGCCGTGCCCCTTCGGCGACGCCGAGCCGCGGCGGGCGCTTGAAGACGACGTTCACCTCGCTCGCCTTGGCCGGCATGTTCTTGCCGGCGCGGATGAAGAAGGGCACGCCGCTCCAGCGCCAGTTGTCGATCGCCAACTCGACCGCGGCGTAGGTCTCGGTGGTCGAGTCGGGCTTGACATCGGTGACGTCGAGGAAGCCGTCGTACTGGCCGCGCACGTAGCGCTTCGGGTCGGCGGAGCGCATCGCGCGGAAGAGCTCGACCTTCTTGTCGCGGATCGTGTCGACCTGGTTGCCCGCAGGCGGCTCCATCGCGACCAGCGAGAGCACCTGCAGGGCGTGGTTCTGGATCACGTCGCGCATCGCCCCGACCGCGTCGTAGAAGCGGCCCCGGTCCTCGACGCCGAAGTTCTCGGCAATCGTCACCTGCACGTGGGCGACGTGCTGGCGGTTCCAGACCGGCTCGAGCAGGGTGTTGGCGAAGCGCAGGTAGGCGATGTCCATCACCGGCTCCTTGCCGAGGTAATGGTCGATGCGCAGGATCTGATCCTCGGCGAGGATCTCGTGCAGTTCCTCGTTGAGCTGTCGGGCCGAGTCGAGGTCGTGGCCGAACGGCTTCTCGATCACGACCCGGGCGTTCTCGGTCAGCCCCGCCGCGCCGAGGCCCTTGACCACGGTGAGGAACAGCGAGGGCGGGATCTCCAGATAGAAGACGGGATGCTCGGCGTCGCCGATCGCGCCCTTGACCCGCTCGAAGGTGGCGGGGTCGGCGTAGTCGCCCTGCACGTAGGTGAAACGGTCGATCAGGCGCTTGAAGACGTCTTCGTCGGGGCTGCCGACACTGGCGCCGATCGCGTCGTGGGCGTGCTTACGCAGCGTCGTCTCGTCCCATTCGTCGATCGCGACGCCGACGATCGGGCAGTTCAGTTTGCCGCCCGCCTCCAGGCGATAGAGCGCCCGGAAGGTCATTTTTTTCGCCAGGTCGCCGCTGATCCCGAAGATCGTCAGCACGTCGGCCGCGGTGCCGTCGTTCTTGTTGGCCATCGCGCGCCAGGCTATCCGAGTGGCCAGCGCCGGTCGCGTAGGGTTAGCCGCAAATGCCGGACACCGCATCGGGGAGGAGCTGCTGATGGAGCTGGGAATCGTCGGACTCGGCCGTATGGGGGCCAACATGGCCCGCCGCTTGATGCGCGACGGCCACCGCATCGTCGCCTACGACGTCAACCCCGACGCGATCGCCGAACTCTCCGGGGAGGGGGCGGAGGGAGCCTCCTCCCTGCAGGACCTGGCCGGGAAGCTGAGCGCTCCGCGCGCCGTCTGGGTGATGGTCCCCTCCGGCGAGATCACCGAGCAGACGGTCGACGATGTCGCTGCGGTGCTCGAGCCTGGCGACGCGATCGTCGACGGCGGCAACTCCTACTACCGCGACGACATCCGTCGCGCCGAGAAGCTGCGCGGGCAGCAGATCGACTTTGTCGACTGCGGCACCAGCGGCGGCGTCTTCGGCCTCGAGCGCGGGTACTGCCTGATGATCGGCGGCCCGGACGGCGCGGTCGAGCGGCTCGACCCGGTCTTCGCCACGCTCGCTCCCGGGGTCGCCTCGGCGGAGCGCACGCCGGGCCGCAGCGGCGACCCCTCGCCCTCGGAGAACGGCTACCTGCACTGCGGCCCCAACGGCGCCGGCCACTTCGTGAAGATGGTCCACAACGGGATCGAGTACGGCGTGATGGCCGCCTACGCCGAGGGCCTCAACATCCTCAAGCACGCCGATGCAGGCAAGGTGCAGCGCGAGCAGGACGCGGAGACGGCCCCGCTCGAGCAGCCCGAGTACTACCAGTACGAGCTCGACCTGCCCGAGGTAGCCGAGGTCTGGCGCCGCGGCAGCGTGATCGGCTCCTGGCTGCTCGACCTGACCGCGGCGGCAATGCAGGAATCAGGAGACCTCTCCGATTTCGAGGGCCGCGTCTCCGACTCCGGCGAGGGTCGCTGGACCTCGATCGCGGCGATCGACGAGGGCGTGCCGGCGCCGGTGCTGACCACGGCGCTCTACGAGCGATTCTTCTCGCGCGGCCTCGACGACTTCGGTGACAAGGTCCTCTCGGCGATGCGCAAACAGTTCGGCGGCCACGACGAGAAGGCTTCGTAGGGGCAGGAAGGGTAGGGCGCCCGATGTCGATCGAGACCAAGGTCTTCCCCGACGCCGATGCGGCCTCGCGGCACGCCGCCGAGGTGGTTGCCTCGGCCGGCGGGGAAGCGATCGGGAAGCGGGGCGAATACGAGCTCGCGCTCAGCGGCGGCAAGACCCCGTGGGCGATGATCGGCCTGCTCGGTGAAATGGAGGAGATGCCCTGGGAGCAGTCCCACATCTACCAGGTCGATGAGCGCGTGGCCCCGCCCGGCGACGAGGCGCGCAACCTCACCCACCTGGTGCAGATGCTCTCGATCGACCATCAGGCGGCGCTGCGGCCGATGCCGGTGACCAGCCGCGACCTCGAACTCTCTGCCGCCGAGTACGAAGGGCACGTGCCGGAGCGGCTGGACATGGTCCACCTCGGGCTCGGGCCCGACGGCCACACCGCATCGCTCGTCCCCGGCGACTCGGTACTCGAAGTCGACGACCGCCGCGTGGCGATGACCGGCGGCCGCTACGAAGGCCATCAGCGGATGACGCTCACCTACCCGGCGCTCGCCGCGGCGCGCCAGATCCTCTGGCTCGTGCTCGGCGAGAAGGGGCGCGAGCCGCTTGCCAAGCTGCTCGCCGGCGACAGCTCGATCCCGGCCGGCCGGGTCGAGAACGAGAACATGGTGGTCGTCTGCGACGAGGCCGCCGCCGGCGACGCGGCGAGCTGAGCGCGGGCGCGCCGGGGGGGCTCAGGCCTCGGCCGGCACGACCGCGTGGTTGGCGACGATGCGGCCGTCGGGGTCCCACTTGCGCTTGACCTCGCCGAGCCGGTCGCAGACGCCGGGCGGCAGGATCGCGTCGAGGTCGCATGGCCCTTCGGCGAAGTTGTAGTAGTGGCCCTCCGCGCCCCAGGGGCGCATCGTCTCCTCGATCGTCTTCAGGTAGGCCGGGATCGCCTCTCCGAGCTCCGTCGTCATCGGCATCCCGACGCTGTACATGACGAAGCCGGCGTCGAGGCGGGAGAGCGCGCCCGCACCCTCCGCCGCACGGCCGAGCGCGCCACCGAGCTGGCGCAGCTCGGTCAGCAGCAGCGGCGAGCCCGAGCCCGGCCCGGCGACCGCGACGAAGGCGTCGATCGCATCGTCGGGCAGGTCGGCGATCGTCATCCCCTCGCCGATCCCGGGCACCGGGCTCTCGGGGTCCATGTGGATGCGGCTGAGCCCCGCGGTCGGCATCCACTCGAAGGTGTCCATGATCGGCTCGCCGATCTCGCGTAGCGGCGCGATCGTCGCTTCGCCCTCGGCCTGGCCGCCGATGCAGGCGGCGCCGATCGTCAGCAGCGGCGTGCCGCGCAGCGGCTCGGGCACGTCGGGGATCGGCGGCGGGGTGACGAAGCGGACGACCGAGGTCACCTCGTCTGGCAGCCCCGCGGCCCAGTCGCGGTAGGCACGGACCGCCTCGACACCGGCCTCGGCGGGGAAGAGCAGCGCTCCCGCGTAGACCTCGGCGATCGGCAGCAGCTCGAGCCGCAGCGCGGTGACCACGGCGTAGCCGCCACCGCCCCCGCGCAGCGCCCAGAAGAGGTCGGCGTCGTTCTCGGCGTCGACGGTCCGCGGCTCGCCGCCGGCATCGACCAGCTCGATCGCGGCGACGCGGTTGCAGGCGAAGCCGTAGCGCCGCCCGAGCCAGCTCAGGCCGCCGCCGAGCGTGTAGCCGGTGACGCCGACGTCGGGCGAGGAGCCGGGCAGGGAGCAGAGGCCGTGCTCGCCCGCCGCCTCGCCGAGCTCGATGCTGAGCGCGCCCGCCTCGACCCGCGCCGTGCGCGCCGCGGGGTCGACCTCGATCCTGCGCATGCGCTCGGTCTTGAGCAGGATCGTGCCCTCGAGCGCGGCCAGCGGCGCGGCGCCGTGACCGGTGCCCTGGGCGGCGACCCTGAGCCCGTTCCCGGCGGCGAAGCCGACGGTGGCGGCGACGTCCTCGGCGCCCTCGGCGAAGACGACCGTCTCAGGGCGCTGGTCGGCGGCGAGGTTCCAGGCGGCGCGCGCCTCGTCCCAGTCGGCGTCGTCGGGAGTGGCGATCCGGCCGGCTATCGCCAGCCCGGTGAAGTCGGTCATCTGTGGCCTCCTGGGGTCAGTGCAGCGTTGAGCGGTCCACCGAGTCGGCTGCCCCGACCAGGACCTCGCTCACCATAGCCGGGGCGAATAGGCCGTGCGAGGAGATGCCGGGATCGGCCTCGAGCCGGGCGGCCAGCGCCGCCGGGTCGTCGATCTCGCCGCGGTAGTCGGCGATCACGCCGCCGTCGGGGCTGTGGGGAACGTCGCGCAGCTCGACCTCGGGGCCGAGCCGGGAGAGGGTCGAGCTCAGGCCGAAGGCGAGCAGCTCCAGCGGCACCGGCGAGCTGAGCGCCTCGACCGGCTTGCTCGAGTCGGCGATCACGACGAAGCGCTCGGCCGCCGCGGCGACGATCTTCTCGCGCTGGTGGGCGGCGCCGCCGCCCTTGATCAGCCAGCCGTCGGGGTCGATCTGGTCGGCGCCGTCGATCGCGATGTCGAGCCGTTGCAGCGAGCTGAACTCCTCGACCGGGATGCCGAGCCCGCGCGCCTGCTCCTCGGTTGCGACCGAGGTGGCGACGCAGCGGATCCCGCTCAGCCCGCGCGCCGCGATCGCCGGCAGCAGGTGGGCCACGGTCGAGCCGGTGCCGAGCCCGATCGTCATCCCGTCCCCGACCAGCTCCGCCGCGGCTTCGGCCGCGATCCGCTTCTCATCGTCAGCTGCCATGGCGGAGGACTCTATGCTCGCGCGGATGGACGCGCGGATCTGGATCACGGGACGGGGCGCGGAGCCGCGCTCGGTCGCGGTCGGGGAACGGACGACGGTGGGGCGCGACCCCGAGGCCGGTGTCTGCATCGACGACGAGGCCGTCTCCTGGCACCACCTCGAGATCGAGAGCCGCGGGGGCGTGCTGATGGCGACCGACCTCGACAGCCGCAACGGCACCGCGCTCAACGGCGAGCCGCTCGACCGGCCGCGGCGGCTGCGCGACGGCGACGTGCTCACCGTCGCCGAGCACCGGCTTGAACTGAGCGACCCGCAGCCGGGCCGGGCGGGGGCAACGGTCGCGGCGAGCGAGCCGGCGGTCGCGCTGAGCGCCGAGGAGCGGGCGACGGCGACGGCGCTGGTCGCGCCGTATCGCAGCGAGGGCGCCTTCGCCGGCCGTCCGGCGACGCGGGCCGAGCTGGCCGAGGCGCTGCACGTCAGCGAGCGCACCGCCCAGCGCCGCCTCGACGCGCTCGCCGCCAAGCTCGACGTCCCCGGCGACACGGGCCGCGAGCGCCCGCGCCTGATCGCCGCCCGCGTGATCGAGCTCGGCCTCGACCGCTGACCCGGTCCGGGCCAGACGTGGCCCGGTGCGCGTCGCCGCTGTCGTTGGCGCGCACGGCTGCGCGGCGCAGGATCGGCGGTGCAACTCAACCGAAAGGAAGCCATGCACCGTTCACTCTTCATCTCCATCCTCGCCCTGCTCGCCCTCGCCGTCCCGGCACTCGCCGAGGCGGCGCAGCCGCGGGCCGTCGTCTACTCGAAAGCGACGACGGTCGACGGCGTCACCGAGGGCGGCCTCTTCGCCGTCCGCCGCGGGCACCTCAACCAGATCACCGAGAACCCGGCCGACACCGAACCGGCCTTTTCGCCCGACGGCCGCGCGATCGCCTTCGTCCGCGACGGCGACCTCTACTCGATCCGGCCCGACGGCTCGGGCCAGCGCCGCCTGACCAGCGGCGGTGAGCTCGACTCGGCCCCGCTGGTCTCGCCCGACGGCCGCTTCGTCGTCTTCGAGCGCCGCGCGGCGGCCGGCGCGCCCGCCGACCTCTACCGGGTCAGGGCGCTGGGCGGTGGCCTGCTGGCGCTGACCAGCGGTCCCGACGACGACCACCAGGCCGACCTCTCGCCCGATGGCCGCGTGATCGTCTTCGTCCGCGGCACCGGCGCCGCGCCGGAGACCAACGACGACCTCTACTCGATGCGCCCCTCGGGACGGCGGCTCGCCCGCCTCACCCGGACCGGCGCCGTCGACGAGTTCGAGCCGCGTTACTTTCGCGGCGGCCTCCTGTTCAGCCGCGGCGAGAGCGCCGTGGGGCCGGCCGCCTACGCCGACGTCTACACGATGCGCCGCAACGGCAAGCGGGTCAGGCCGCTCGTCCGCGGCGTCGGCTCGGCCTACGTCGAAGACGTCTCGCCGGATGGCCGCATGCTGCTCTTCCGCCGCGACCTCGGGCTCTGGTCGAAGCGGATTGGGGGCGGCAGGGCGCGCAAGCTCGCGCAGCTGCCGGACGGGTCGCGGACCAACGGCGTCTTCTCCACCGACGGGCGCAAGGTCGGCGCCTTCGTCGCCGCCGAGGAGCAGCAGTCGCTGGTCGCGATCGTCATCGCCACCCGTCGCCAGACCTCCCTCGCCGCCGGCTACGAGGCGACGGAAAAAGACGGCACCGCGATCGGGCCGGTGATCGCATGGCAGCCGGCGCCCCCTAGGGCCCGCTGATCGCGCGCCGATAGGACGTGCCGGTGCTGCGACGTCTATATAGACCTCAACGCACCGGCACGTCCGCCAGCGGCGGCGATATAACCGGTGGGTGGCCGAACCGGAGATTGGCTCGACGCTCGCCGGATACCGGCTCGACGCGCTGATCGCGCGCGGCGGGATGGGGGTCGTCTACCGGGCGACCCAGCTCGCCCTCGACCGCCCAGTGGCACTGAAGGTGATCGCACGCCAGTACGCCGGCAGCGCCTCCTTCCGGCGCCGCTTCATCCGCGAGTCCCAGCTCGCTGCGCAGCTCGATCACCCGAACGTCGTGCCGATTTACGACGCGCGCGAGGAGGGCGGTGAGCTGCTGGTTGCGATGCGGCTGGTCAAGGGCGGCGACCTGCGCCAGCGGATCGACCGCGACGGCCCGCTGCCGACCGCCGAGGCGATCGAGCTGCTCGGCCAGGTCGCGGGCGCGCTCGACGCAGCCCACACCGCCGGGATCGTCCACCGCGACGTCAAGCCGCACAACATCCTGCTCGAGGGCGAGCGCGCCTACCTCAGCGACTTCGGCCTCGCCAAGGCGCTGGGGGAGAGCGGCGCGGCAAGCGGCGCCTCGGTCGTCGGCACCGCCCACTACATGTCGCCGGAGCAGTGGCGTGCCGACCGCGTCGGCCCGGCCGCCGACGTCTACTCGCTCGGTTGCGTGCTCTACGAGGCGCTGACCGGGATCGCGCCCTTCGCCCGCCGGGAAGGCGACGCCGAGCCGGAGATGCCGCGCGGCCTCGACGCGGCGATCGAGCGCGCCGTCGCCCCCGACCCGGCCGACCGCTACGAGAGCGCTGGCGAGCTGATCGCCGCCGCCCGCGAGCGCCAGGGCGCCACGCCCGCGGCGACGGCGGTCCTGTCCCGAACCGGAGACCTACCCACCGCACGTGCCTCTAGTTCAGTACCCATGTGGGCCGCCAACTTGAGGCACGTCCCGCGGCGGTGGGGGGTGGCGGGCGTGGTGCTGACCGCGCTTGCGGTGGCGGGCTTCCTGCTTCTTCGCGGCGGCGGGCCGTCGGTTTCCGACCCGGTCGAGGTCGGGCGGCCGCCGCTGCGCCTCGCCGTCGGCGGGGGATCGGTCTGGGTCAGCAGCGCTCCCGATGGGACCCTGACCGCGATCAACCCGCGCTCGCGGCAGATCGCCGGCAGGCCGCTGCGCCTGGGCAGGGGGATTTCGGGCGTCGCCTACGGTGCCGGCTCGGTCTGGGTCTCCGATCCACGCCACGGCGAGGTGCTGCGCCTGCGCCCGCCCGAGATTCGCGTCAGCGAGCGGATCGACGTCGGCGGCCGGCCCGGGGCGATCGTCTTCGGTGGCGGCCGGGTCTGGGTCGCCGACGACGGGGGCTCCGGCGTCACCGCGATCAACCCGCAGGGCGGCCGTGTCTTCAAGCGCGGCATCGAGCCCCATGTCGCCCCGCTGCGACTCGCCTACGGCGCCGGAGCGGTCTGGACCAGCAGCGCCTCAACCGGGGTCGTGCGCCGCATCGACCCGTCCACGGCCACGGCCGGGCCGCCGATCGCCGTCGGCGGCGGCCCGGCGGGGATCACCGTCGGCGGGGGCCTCGTCTGGGTCGCGAACAGCCGCTCCGATCGCGTCACCAGGGTCGACCCCGCGACCCGCACCCTCTTCGGACTGCCGATAGAGGCGGGCGAGCGCCCCGGCGGCATCGATGCCGGCACCGACACGGTCTGGGTCGCCGACTCAGCCGACGACACGGTCGAGCGGCTCGACATCGGCGACGGCGAGGCGCGGGGCGACCCGATCGGCGTCGGCCCCGATCCCGGCGCCGTCGCCGTCGGCGCGCAGGCGGTCTGGGTCGCCAACAACGGCAACGGCACGGTCACCCGGATCAATCCCTGAATCGGTAAGGTCGCCGCCGGTGGCGCAGGACATCGATCAGCTCTGCATCAACACGATCCGCACGCTGTCGATCGACGCGATCCAGAAGGCCCAATCCGGCCATCCCGGCACGCCGATGGCGATGGCGCCCGTCGCCTACACGCTCTGGCAGCGCTTCCTGCGCTTCGATCCCGCCGACCCGGTCTGGCCCAACCGCGACCGCTTCGTGCTCTCGGCCGGCCACGCCTCGATGTTGCTCTACGCCCTGCTCTACCTGGCCGACGTGCGAGCGGTCGAACCCGACTACGAGGTCGTCGGCCGCCCCGCGGTCTCGCTCGCGGACATCGAAACCTTCCGCCAGCTCGATTCGCGCGCCCCCGGGCACCCCGAGTACCGCTGGACCTCGGGCGTGGAGACGACCACCGGGCCGCTCGGTCAGGGGATCGCGACCAGCGTCGGCATGGCGATCGCCTCGAAGTGGCAGGGAGCCCGCTACGGAGCCGAGCTCTTCGATTTCGACACCTACGCGATAGCCGGCGACGGCTGCTTCATGGAGGGCGTCTCCAACGAAGCCGCCTCGATCGCCGGCCACCTGAAGCTCGACAACCTCTGCTGGATCTACGACAACAACCACATCACGATCGACGGCAAAACGAGGATCGCCTACGACGACGACGTCGCCGCCCGCTTCATGGGCTACGGCTGGAATGTCACCCGGGTCGGTGACGCCAACGACAGCGAGCTGCTCGCCCGCGCCTTCGAGGAGTTCAAGCGGGAGCGGGGGCGGCCGACGCTGGTCATCGTCGACTCGCACATCGGCTGGGGCTCGCCGCACAAGCAGGACACCTCCGCCGCCCACGGCGAACCGCTCGGCGAGGAGGAGGTGCGTGAGACCAAGCGCGCCTACGGCTGGCCCGAGGACGCCCAGTTCCTCGTCCCGGACGGGGTCAAGGAGCACTTTGCCGCCGGGGTCGGCAGGCGCGGTGCCGAGGCCCGCGCCGGGTGGGAGGCGAAGCTGGCCGGCCACGCCGGCTCGAACCCCGGCCTCGCCGCCGAGATCACGGCGACCCAGGAGCGCGCCCTGCCCGACGGATGGGACACCGACATTCCCAGCTTCGAGCCCGACGCGAAGGGGCTCGCCACGCGCAAGGCCTCCCACCAGGTCGAGAATGCGATCGCCGCCCGCGTGCCCTGGCTGCTCTCCGGCTCGGCCGACCTGACCGACTCGACCTCCGTCCGCCTCAGCTTCGACGGGGCAACCGACTTGGAGCCCGGCGCCTACGACGGCCGCCAGCTCCACTTCGGCATCCGCGAGCACGAGGCGGCGGCGATCTCCAACGGCCTCTCGCTCTCCAAGCTGCGGCCGCTCTGGTCGACCTATCTGACCTTCTCCGACTACGCGCGGCCTGCGATCCGCCTCTCAGCACTGATGGAGCTGCCGGTGATCCACGTCTTCACCCACGACTCGATCGGCCTCGGCGAGGACGGCCCGACCCACCAGCCGGTCGAGCAGCTGGCCTCGCTGCGGGCGGTCCCCGGGCTCGACGTGATTCGCCCCGCCGACGCCAACGAGGTCGCCGAGGCCTGGCGCGTCGCCGTCGACCGTACCCACCAGCCGGTCGCGCTCGTGCTCACCCGCCAGAGCGTTCCGATTCTCGACCGCTCCCGGTATGCCCCGGCCACGGGCCTGCGCCGGGGTGGCTACGTGCTCGCCGACCCCGAGGAGGGCGAGCCCGAGGTGATCCTGATCGCCACCGGCAGCGAGGTCGCGCTCGCCCTCTCCGCGCACGAGGAGCTCGCCGCCGAAGGCGTCCGCTCGCGCCTCGTCAGCCTGCCCTGCTGGGAGCTGTTCGAGCGCCAGGACGACGCCTACCGGGAGGGAGTCCTGCCGTCGGGTGTGACCGCGCGTGTCTCGGTCGAGGAGGCGTCGACCGTGGGCTGGGACCATTACGTGGGCCCCGACGGGGTAACGATAGGCATGCACACCTTCGGCACTTCCGCACCGCTGAGGGACGTCCAAGACAAGTTTGGCTTCACTCCCGACCGGGTGGCCGAAGCCGCAAAGGAGCTGCTCTCATGAAGCCGACCGCGAAGTTGAACCAACTCGGCCAGAGCCTCTGGCTCGACAACATCACCCGCACGATGCTGGGCGACGGCACGCTCGCCGGCTACATCGAGGAGTTGTCGGTCACCGGCCTCACCTCGAACCCGACGATCTTCGACAAGGCGATCTCCGGCGGCGACGCCTACGACGGGCAGATCGCCGCGCTCTCCGGTGAGCTCGACGACGCCGAGGCGATCTTCTTCCAGCTCGCCCTGGCCGACCTGCGCGACGCGACCGACCTGTTCAAGGGTGTGCACGAGCGCACCGCCGGGGTCGACGGCTACTGCTCGCTTGAGGTCTCGCCGAAGCTCGCCGACGACACCGAGGCGACGATCGAGCAGGCGGCGAAGCTGCACGGCGAAGCCGGGCGCGACAACCTCTTCATCAAGATCCCGGGCACCGAGGCGGGCCTGCCGGCGATCGAGCAGACGATCTTCGCCGGGATCCCGGTCAACGTCACGCTGCTCTTCGACCGCGAGCAATATCTTGCCGCCGCAGACGCCTACCTGAAGGGGATCGAACGTCGGATCGAGGCCGGTCTCGATCCCGACGTCGCCTCGGTCGCCTCGATCTTCATGAGCCGCTGGGACGTCGCCGTCGCCGACGAGGTGCCCGACGAGCTGCGCGACCGGCTCGGCCTGGCGATCGGCTTCCGCGCCTACCGCGCCTACCGCGAGCTGCTCGACTCCGAGCGCATGCAGCGGCTGATGAACAAGGGCGCCCGGCCGCAGCGGCTGCTCTGGGCCAGCACCGGGACCAAGGACCCCGAAGCCTCCGACACCCTCTACATCGAGGGCTTCGCCTCGCCCTTCACGGTCAACACGATGCCGGAGCCGACGCTGAAGGCCTTCGCCGACCACGGCGAGGTCGGTGACTCCGTGCCCGCCGACGGCGGCGACGCGGAGGAGGTGCTGGCGCGGTTCGCCGCTGCGGGGATCGATGTCGGCGCGCTCGCCGCGCGCCTGCAGGAGGAGGGCAAGGCCGCCTTCGTCGAGTCCTGGGAGGAGCTGCTGAAGTCGATCTCCACGCAGCTCGGAGCGCGGGCGTGAGCGAGGCCGCTCCGACCCTGCGCCGCGGCGAGGCCTGGGCGGCGCTGGAGCGCCACCACGGCCAGATCGGCGAGACCCATCTGCGCGACCTCTTTGCTGCCGACTCCGGGCGCGGCGAGCGCCTCGTCGCCGATGGGGCCGGCCTGCACCTCGATTTTTCCAAGCACCGGGTCACCGAAGAGACGCTGATGCTGCTCGGCGAGCTGGCCGGCGAGCGCGGCGTCGAGGAACGCCGCGAAGCGATGTTCGCCGGCGAGCACATCAACGTCTCCGAGGATCGCGCCGTGCTGCACGTGGCCCTGCGCATGCCGCGTGAGCGCTCGCTCGTCGTCGACGGCGTCGACGTGGTCAAGCAGGTGCACGAGACGCTCGACCGGATGGGGGACTTCGCGGAGCGGGTTCGCTCGGGCGATTGGACCGGCCACACCGGCAGGCCGATCCGCAACGTCGTCAACGTCGGCATCGGCGGATCTGACCTCGGCCCGGTGATGGCCTACGAGGCGCTGCGCCACTTCAGTCGTCGCGAGATGACCTTCCGGTTTGTATCCAACGTCGACGGCACCGACTTCGTCGAGTGCACGCGCGACCTCGACCCCGAGGAGACCCTGTTCGTGATCTCCTCGAAGACCTTCACCACGCTGGAGACGATGACCAACGCGCACAGCGCACGCCAGTGGTCGCTGGCCGGCCTCGGCGGCGACGAGGCGGCGGTCGCCAAGCACTTCGTCGCAGTTTCGACCAACGCCGAGGGAGTCGCCGAGTTCGGCATCGACACCGACAACATGTTCGGCTTCTGGGACTGGGTCGGCGGCCGCTACTCGATGGACTCGGCGATCGGCCTCTCGACCATGCTGGCGATCGGCCCGGCCCGCTTCGCCGAGATGCTCTCCGGCTTCCACGCGATGGACGAGCACTTCCAAACCGCCCGCCCGGCCGAAAACCTACCGATGCTGATGGGCCTGCTCTCGGTCTGGTACGGCGACTTCTTCGGTGCCCAGACCTGCGGCGTCTTCCCCTACGACCAGTACCTGCACCGCTTCCCCGCCTACCTGCAGCAGTTGACGATGGAGTCCAACGGCAAGCACGTGACGCTCGAGGGCGCCCGGGTCGACTACGACACCGGTGCGATCTTCTGGGGCGAGCCCGGGACCAATGGCCAGCACTCCTTCTACCAGTTGATCCACCAGGGCACCCGGCTGATTCCCTGTGACTTCATCGCCTTCATGCAGAGCAACAACCCGCTCGGTGAGCACCAGGACCTGCTGATCTCGAATGTCTTCGCGCAGAGCCAGGCGCTCGCCTTCGGCAAGACCGCCGAGGAGGTCCGGGCCGAGGGCACGCCGGAGGATGTCGTCCCGCACCGCGTGATGGAGGGCAACCGCCCCTCGAGCACGATCCTCGCCGAGCGGCTCGACCCGTTCACGCTCGGCACCCTCGTCGCCCTCTACGAGCACAGCACCTTCACCCAGGGAAGCGTGTGGGGGGTCGACTCCTTCGACCAGTGGGGGGTCGAGCTGGGCAAGGTCCTCGCCAAGCAGATCGTCCCCGAGCTGCAGGCCGCCGAGGAGCCGGATCTCAAGCACGACAGCTCGACCAACGCGTTGATCCACCGCTACCGCCAGATGAGGCGGCAGGAGTAGCCGTGCCCGGGTTCGACCTGCTTCCCCTCGCCGCGTCGGAGTCGAATCTGCTCGCCGCCCGCGAGCTGATGGCCTTCACGCTGGCTTTCCACATCGTCCTGGCCAGCATCGGGGTTGCCTTCCCGGCCATCGTCCTGACCGCCAACTACATCGGGCTCAAACGCGAAGACCCCGACGCGATGCGGCTGGCGCGGCGCTGGTCGAAGGTCGCCGCGGTCACCTTCGCGACCGGCGCCGTCACCGGGACCGTGCTCAGCTTCGAGTTCGGCCTGCTCTGGCCGCAGTTCATGGAGCGCTTCGGCGACGCCTTCGGGATCGCCTTCGCGATCGAGGGGCTGTTCTTCTTCACCGAGGCGATCTTCCTGGCGATCTACATCTACGGCTGGAAGCGGCTCAGCGGCTGGGCGCACTTCTGGTCGGGGGTGCCGATGCTCGTCGCCGGGATCGGCGGCGCCTTCTCGGTGGTCACCGCCAACGCCTGGATGAACCAGCCGCAGGGCTTCACGCTCGATGCCGCCGGCAAGGTCGTCGACACGGCGCCGTTGCAGGTCCTCTTCAACCCGGCCTGGCACTACGAGGTGCCGCACATGATCCTCGCCGCCTACATGGTCGCCGGCTTCCTCTTCGCCTCGGTCTACGCCGTCGGGATGCTCAAGGGGCGGCGCGACCGCCACCACCGGCTCGGGCTGCTGATTCCGCTGACGATCGCCTGCATCGCGACGCCGGCGCAGATCTTCTTCGGCGATGTCGCCGCCCGCGAAGTCGCCGACCACCAGCCGGCCAAGTTCGCCGCCTTCGAGTGCATCCAGGAGACCGGCCCGAACCAGACCGAGTACCTGGGCGGGATCTGCACCGACGAAGGCGTCAAGGGGGCGATCGGGATCCCCGGCCTCGACTCGCTGCTGGTCGGCTTCAGCACCGACACCGTCGTTACCGGGCTGGAGGACATCGCGCCCGACGAACGGCCCCCCGCCAACACCCTGCTGCACCTCTCCTTCGACGCGATGGTCGGCATCGGCTTCGCCCTGCTGGCGCTGGCGGCCTGGTTCGCCTTCGCCTGGTGGCGCTGGCGCGAGCTGCCGCGCACGCCCTGGTTCCTGCGCGCAGTCGCGGCCTCGGGTGCGGCCGCGATCGTCGCGCTGTGGTGCGGCTGGATCGTCACCGAGGTCGGCCGCCAGCCCTGGATCGTGCAGGGCCTCATGCGCACCGAGGAAGCGGTCACCGAGGCGGAGGGGATCTGGTTCGCCTTCGCCGGCGTGCTGCTGCTCTACACGGGCCTGGGCGCGGCGGCGATCCTCGTCATCCGCGGCATGAGCCGGCGCTGGCGCGAGCAGGGCGAAAGCGGCGAGTCCGAAACCCCCTACGGACCGTCGGCAGGGGGAAGCGCGGGATGAGCAAGGCCGATGCCTGCGCGGCGATTCTCTGGATCGGGGCGACGATGTACGCGATCTTCGGCGGCGCCGACTTCGGCGGTGGCCTCTGGGACCTGATCGCCGGCGGGGACGAGCGCGGCAAAAGGCCGCGGGCGCGGATCCAGCGCTCGCTGACGCCGGTCTGGGAGGCCAACCACGTCTGGCTGATCTTCATCCTCGTCGTCCTCTGGACCGCCTTCCCGGAGGCGTTCGCGGCGATCATGTCGACGCTCTACGTGCCGCTGACGCTGGCGGCGCTGGGGATCGTCCTGCGCGGCGCAGGCTTCGCCTTCCGCAAGTCGGTCGAGTCGCTGCCCGCGCAGCGGGCGCTCGGCGCCTCCTTCGCGGTCTCCTCGGTGATGACGCCGTTCTTCATGGGCGCCGTGGTCGGCGCGGTCGCCTCCGGCAACGTGCCCGCCGAGGGCAATGGTGCCGCCTTCTCGAGCTGGCTCGAGCCGCTGCCGCTGCTGACCGGGGCGATGTTCGTCGCCAGCGGCGCCTACCTGGCGGCGATCTTCCTGATCGCCGACTCGCGCCGCTACAACGATCGCGATATGGAGGAGTACTTTGCCCGCCGCGCCCTCTGGGCCGCCGGCGCCGCCGGGGCCTTTGCGATGGCCGGGATCGTCGCTCTGCACTCCGACGCCCGCTACATCTTCGACCGCCTCCTCGCCGAGGGCCTGCCGCTTGTCGGCCTCTCGATGGCCTGCGGCCTCGGCGTCTCGATCATGTTGCTGCGCGGCCGCCGCCGCGGCCTGCGCGCGCTGGCGATCGTCGCCGTCTCCGCGGTGATCTGGGGCTGGGGCGTCGCTCAGTTCCCCTACCTGCTGCCGACCTCGCTCGACATCGCGACCGCCTCGGCGCCCGGCCCGACGCTGCTCTCGGTCCTGATCGTCTTCGGCGTCGCCGCGATCACGATCCTGCCCGCCCTCGCTCTTCTCTACAGCCTCTCCCAGCGCGACATGGTCGGCGAGTCGGGCGAGTAGCGCACAGCTTTCACGCTGATGGCCGACTCCGCGATCCGCGCAGTCCTTTTCGATATTGACGGCACGCTGCTGGTCACGGGTGGCGCCGGGGGTGTCGCCTGGCAACGCGCTTTCGAGCAGCTCTACGGGGTCGAGGCGGACATCGCCGAGCACACCGACGCCGGCATGACCGACCCCGAGATCGTCAAGATCGTCTTCAGAGAGGTGATTGGCCGCGAGGGCAGCGCCGAAGAGCGGGCGCAGGCGATCGGTTGCTACCTCAAACACCTGCCCGACGCCGTCGCCGAGTCCGACGGCTACCGGGTGATGCCGGGGATCGAGCAGCTGCTCCCAGGGCTGATCGAGCGCGGTGTGCTGCTCGGTCTGGTCACCGGCAACGTCGAGGCCGCCGCCCACGTCAAGCTCGCGCGCGCCCGGCTCAACCGCTTCTTCTCCTGCGGCGGCTACGGCTCCGACTCCCCCGACCGCACCGAGGTGACCGAAGCCGCCCTCTCCCGCGCCAAGATCGTCTCCGGCGACACGCTCCAGAACAGCTCATGCATCTCCGTCGGCGACACGCCCCGCGACATCACCGCCGGCCACGGCGCCGGGATCAGGGTGGTCGGCGTGGCTACCGGCAGCTATTCCGTCGATCAGCTCACGGAAGCTGAGGCCGACTGGGCTATCGCGTCAGTCCAGAACGGCTTCCCCGGCTAAGCCAAGCTGCAGCGGGCCTGATAGATCGAGAGGAAGCCGTTCTCGAAGCCGTTGCGCGCGGCGCGCAGGTAGAGCCGCCAGACGCGGACGCGTTCGGGGCCGGCGAGGCGGATCGCCTCCTCGAGGTTCTCGTCCAGCCGCCGCGCCCAGTGGCGCAGGGTCTCGGCGTAGTCGGCGCCGTGCCCCGAGACGTCCAGGGTGACGAAGCCGGCCCGTTCGAGCGCCAGCAGCACGCGCGAGAGATGCAGCGGTTCGCCGTCGGGGAAGACGTAGCGCTCCGAGAAGGCGCCGGCGTCGGGGTCGGTGTGGCGCAGGCGGGCGATGCCGTGGTTGAGCAGCCGGCCGCCCGGCTCCAGTAGCCCGGCCAGGGTGCGCGCGTAGACATCGATCTGCTCCTCGCCGACGTGCTCGACCATGCCGATCGAGGCGATCGCGTCGAAACGCTCGCCACTCGCGGCCAGGTCGCGGTAGTCCATCACGCGGATCTCGACCCGGTCGCCGACGCCGGCCTCCTCGGCCCGCTGCCGCGCCTTCTCGGCCTGCGGTGGCGAGAGCGTGATCCCGAGGACGTCGGCCCCGTACTTCGTCGCCGCGCGCAGCGGGAAGCTGCCCCAGCCGCAGCCGACGTCGAGCACCCGGTCGCCCGCCTGCAGCGCGAGCTTGCGGGCGACCGTGTCGAGCTTCTCTTCCTGTGCCTGCTCGAGCGTCTCGGCGCCCTCGGCGAAGAAGGCGCAGCTGTAGGTCGTGGACTCGTCGAGAAAGAGGGCGAAGAACTCGTTCGAGACGTCGTAGTGGTGGCGGACCGCCTTCGCGTCGCGCTCCTTGCTGTGGCGCCGACCGCTGAGCACGAGCTCGGCGGCGGGGCGTTGCGGGGGCCGCTGGATTCCGGCGGCGCGGATCGCGCCGAGCAGCAGGCGGCGCTTGTCGGCGCCCTCGAGCGTCGGCGGCTGCCAGCTGTCGAGCAGCTCGATCACCGCGTCCATGTCGTCGACCTCGATGTCGCCGCTGACGTAGGCGCGGCCGAGGCCGAGCTGGCCGGGGGCGCGCAGCGCGTGCGCGGCGGCGCGTGGCGAGCGGATGAAGAAGGTCGGCCCATCGCCTTCGCTGGCGGGCAGCTTCGTCCCGTCCCAGAACTCGACGCTGAAGGGGCGCTGCGGAATTCGCGCCTCGATCTCGCGGCGCAGCGGCTCGGTCGTTGCAAATGGCATCGCGGCACCTTATATACGTCGCCGAGTGGTCCGCGGACAAACTTTTGCGAATCTGGCGCCGCGGAGGCGTATGATCGGGTGCATTGATGGCGGGCGCGGGACCACTTCCAAGCGACATCCAGCCGGTCGCCAACGAGACCCGCGATCGGATCATCACCGGGCTGGTCACGTTGATCCCGTTCCTCGCGATTGGATTCGCCGGCTGGCAGGTCTGGGGCAGCGCCCTGCACTGGAGCGATGTCTTCCTCTTCGCCGGCATGTACGTGTTCACCGGGCTGGGGATCACCGTCGGCTTCCACCGCCACCTCACCCACCGCGCCTTCAAGGCGAAGCCCTGGCTGCACGGTACGCTCGCGATCCTCGGCTCGGCTGCGATCGAGGGACCGGTGATCTCCTGGGTCGCCGACCACCGCAAGCACCATGCCTTCTCCGACGAGGAGGGCGACCCGCACAGCCCCCACGTCGACCACGGCCACGGCTGGTCGGGCGCTCTGCGCGGCCTCTACCACGCGCACATGGGCTGGCTCTTCATCCACACCCAGCGCGGCAACAAGGAACGCTTCGCCCCGGATCTGCTCAAAGACCCGACGATCAACTGGGTCGATCGCACCTTCATCTACTGGGCGATCGCCGGCCTCCTGCTCCCCTTCGCGCTCGGCTGGGCGATCGGCGGGACCCTCTTCGCCGCGGCGACCGGCCTGCTCTGGGGCGGCCTGGTCCGCGTCTTCGTCCTGCATCACTTCACCTACAGCATCAACTCGCTCTGCCACGTCTTCGGCAACCAGGACTTCGAGACGACCGACGAGTCCCGCAACCTGGCGCTGATCGCGATCCCGACCCTGGGTGAGGCCTGGCACAACAACCACCACGCCTTCCCGACCTCGGCCACTCACGGCCTCGGCCGCTGGCAGGTCGACCTCTCGGCGGTCGTCATCGACGGCCTCGAGAAGACCGGCGCAGTGTGGGACGTGGTCCGCGTCCCGCCGGAGCGCATGGCATCAAAAGCCGCCTCCTGACTATGGCGCGGCGGTCGATTCGTAGGAATCGATCCAGGAGTTGCAGGCGGCGCTGAGCGGCACGATGCGTCGCTTCCCGGCGCGGACGGCGACCAGGTTGCCGACGTAGGCGACGTCGTCGTAGCCGCTGATCCGCTGCAGGAAGCTCGGCTCGGCGGCCTCGATCGCGATGGGCACCCTGCCACCGGGGCTGCGGTAGGGGCCGGCGGGCCAGAACTGGCCGTCGTTGGCGAGGCTGATCGTGTTCGGCCGCTGGCCGTCTAGCGCCGGCTTCAGCTCGCGCCTGAGCCCCGGCGCTGAGACCGTCAGGGCAAAGGGGGAGAAGTACTGCAGCGAGAGCCGCCAGCGACCGCGCGGCAGCGCGATCGTCTGCGCGGTGCGTTCGCCGAGCTGCAGCTTGGCTCCCTCGTCCCAGCCTGCCCTGGGGGCGACCCTGACGTCCGGGAAGAGCGATGCCCGTCCCTCGTTGGCGAGCAGGATGCGGATCTCCGGCGCGACGCAGCCGGCCCAGGCGCCGGCGTCGGTGCCCTCGAGCAGCACGTGGCGGTCCTCAGGCGGTTCGCCGGTCCGCTCCCAGAGGATGTAGGAGGGGGTGGCGGCGATGCGCTTGAAGGCGCCGGGCGCCTGGCTGTTCCAGGCGGCGCGGCCGGTGATCACGTAGGGGAAACGGTCGAGGGTGCCGCGTGAGAAGGAGTCGAAGTCGATCGGGCTGTAGGCGTCGCCGGTGTCGAACGGCTTCTCCGGGTTCTCCTCGACGTCGGGGTCGGGGAACTCGACCAGGGGCACGTGCGTGTCGGCGCCGAGCAGCTCATAGGCGGCGTAGCGATCCTGGCCGGCGTAGAGCACCGGCTTGCCGTGCAGGATCGGCATCAAGGCGCGCAGCTCGCCCCCGTGTCCGCCCGGCGCCACGGGCGCGTTGCGCAGAGCCAGGAAGCTCGAATAGGCCGCGCCACCGATGAAGACGACTGCGAGCGCGCTCCAGGCAACGCGCCGGAGGGGCGCGTTCGTCTCTTGTCGCGCTGGGCCCGACAAACGGCGAACGCCGGCGCCAAACTCGGCGAGGAGGGGGCGGATGGCGACAAGCATCGCCAGCGGCGCGGCGATCATCAGCGCCTTGGCCTGCGAGTAGTAGCCGCTGGTCGGCAGCGCCGCGAGGTAGAGGATGACGCAGGCGGCGAGGCCGAGCGGGACCGCCAACTCACGCCGCCGCACCCACCACCAGGCGCCGGCGAGCAGGGCGAGCGCGCCGATCGCTCCGGCGAGGCCGGTCAAGTGCGCGCCGCCAGGCGCGTCGAGACGGTAGTTGCTCGCCGGCCAGACCCCGAGCGCCTCCAGCGGTGAGACGGGGCCGTAGGTGTCGGCCCCGGCAACCTTGCTGAAGGTGTCGACAAAGCCGAAGGGGCCGACCAGCGTGGCGGCGACGCCGAGCGCGGCCAGCAGCACGATCATCAAGAGGGTCCGCGGGCGGAAGAGCAAGCGCAGCAGCCGGCGCGGCGCCAGCGCTCGCCGCACTGCGGGCAGGGTGAGGCTCCAGAGAGCCGCGATCGCGAGCGGCCAGGCGAGCCCGGCGAAGCTGTAGGAGAAGAAGATGCCGCCGGCGACCGCCAGCCAGGGCAGCGCGCCCAGCAGGCGCCCGAGTGACGTGCCTCTGGTTGAGTACCCATTGTGGCCTCGAACTCGAGGCACGTCCGCCCGGGCGACGTCGATGTCTCGCAGGGCGACGGCGACGGCAAGGACGAAGAGCGCCTCGGCGGTCTCCTTGAAGGTGCCCTGGGCGAAGTAGGAGGCGGCGAGGTAGGGGACGGCGACCAGGGTCGCCGCCAACAGGCGCCGGCCGGGCCCGAAGCCCGGCAGCGCGGCGAGCGCGGTCAGCCCGGTGAGGATGCCGATCGCGAAGATCTCGCCGACGAAGGCCTGCCCGAGCCCGATTCCGGGCACCGCTGCGGTGGCGACGGCGAGGCCGTGCGGGCCGAGTGGGTAGCCGGCATCGGGGATCGGGCCCGTGCCGCTTCGCAGCCACTCAGCCCAGGCCAGGTGCAGGCCGAGATCGTTGTTGACGCCGATCCCGAGCAGACCCCAGCGGCCGCTGATCGCAAACGGAATCGAGAGCACGAGGGCGACACCGATCGCGACGAGGATCCCGTCCCGTATCTCCGTCCGCCGACGGGCCGCATCCGGTCGATATGGCTCCGCTTGAGGCTCGTCGGCCGCCGCACGGCGGGACAGCCCGAGGACGACCGCGGCGGCGATCAGCAGCAGGACCAGGCCCAGGGTCGCCGAGGTCCCGTGGCCGGGGGCGCGGGCGAGCAGGCCGGTCACGCTCAGCACGGCGCCGAAGCCGGCCGCCGGCTCCAGCCACGACCAGGCGGTGCGGCCCGCGAGCAGCAGCAGCGCACGCCCGACGAGAAGCGAGGCGGCGCAGATCAACGCCGCCGAGACGTAGGTCCCGATCATCAGAGAGGGCAACCTATTTCAGCCGCCGCCAGAAGCGCCGCCCGGCTCAATGCTTCTCGGCGGCCTGCTCGAGCGTCTCGCGCAGGTTGTCGCCGCGCAGCGGCTCGGCGTGCCCGGCGGCTACGACCTTGGGCTCGAGCGCCGCGAGCTTGCGCACCGACTGCTTCGCCTGCGCGTGGTCCCAGGCCCAGGCCGGGTGGGGAACGCTGGCCTCGCCCTCGGGCAGCGGTTTGAGCCGGGCCGAGTCGACGAAGTAGACGACGTCGCTGACCAGCGCCACCCGGTCGCTCTCGCGCCAGAGGCCGATCAGTCCGGGCGCGTGGCCGGGGAAGTGGACGACGCGGAAGCCGGCGACCTCGTCGCCCTCGGCGACCGTGCCGGCGATCTTCACGGCGCCGCCGTCCCAGCGCCGCAGCAGGAAGGGATAGATCCAGCGCACCGGAGCAACCGGCAGCTGTGAGAGGTCCATGTACGGCGTTATCGAGGCGTCGCTTTCGGCGTCGGCGACATCGTCCGGGTGGCAGTAGACCGGGGCGCCGAGCCCGGGCGCGGTGCCGCGATGGTCGGCGTGGGCATGTCCGAGCACCACTCGCTCCACGCCGCCGAGCTGCTCGCCGGCCGCTCGCGCCTTCTTGGTCATCGCCTTGCTGCCGGCGTCGAACTGGACCACGCCACCGCCCTCCTGCTCGATGAAGTAGATGTTCATCGAGTTGCGCAGGTCGCCCTGCAGCAGCCACACGCCGTCGGCGACTCTCTCCATGGCTCAAGGGTAGCCCGCGGCCGGGGGCGGGCTAGGCTCCCCCTCGATGCCGATGCTGTGGAAAGCCGGGATGGTCGTGCTGATCGTCTGCCTCGTCGCCTCGATGGCGATCGCGATCGTGCGCCTGGCGACGACGCCGACCGAGATCCTGGGCGATGGCTTTCGCGGTTTGCCCGCACGCCAGCCGGCGCGTTAGTATCGCTGCGTGTTCTCTCGAATCGTGGTTGGCACCGACGGGTCGGAGACCGCTGCCGAGGCGGTCCGACAGGCTGGCGAGTTGGCGAAGCTCGCCGGAGCGCAGCTGAGCATCGTCAGCGCCTACGAGCCGGTCTCCAAACGCCGCATCCAGAGTGAGCAGGAAGGCGCGCCGGCCGATGTCCAGTACGAGATCGGCCCGCGCGAGGACGTCAACCTCGTGCTCGAGGCGGCAGCCGCCTCGGCCAAGAAGGAAGGGCTCGAGGTGCAGACCCACCCGGTCGAGGGCGGCCCGACCGACGCGATCCTCAACGTCGCCGAGGAAACCGGCGCCGACCTGATCGTCGTCGGCAACAAAGGGATGACCGGGGCGCGTCGCTTCGTGCTCGGCAGCGTCCCCAACAACATCTCCCATCACGCTCCATGCAGCGTGATGATCGTCAGAACCACCTAGCCTCAGGTCATGCGGACGGGTCGGTTGCGGCCCCGGCGTCGATCAGACCGGCGCCCTGACGGCCGCCTGGGCCCAGCAGGTCGCGGGCGGTGCTGCGCAGGCGCCGGGTGAGGCGGTTGACCTTCCCCCGCCGTGAGACGCCGTCGGGTATGACCCCGGAAGCGAGCACCATCGCCGCGACGCCGGACACGTGCGCGGCCGCCATCGAGGTGCCGATGTAGCTGCCCGGCTCGCCGAAGCGGCGCGTGTTCCCGCCTTTCAGGGTCACCTGGTAGATCGATCGGCTTGAGACCGACGGGCAGCCGGGGATGGGTGTGCCGCCGCCGGGCGCGACGAGGTCGATCCCCCTGCCGGGGAGCTTCGAGTAGCTGCCCAGGCAGCCGCCCTCGGTCGAGCCGCCGACGCCTATCGCACGCGGCCCGGTGGCCGGTGGCGAGACGCATGCCTCCGAGCCGAGATTGCCGATCGAGGCGACCGTGACGACCCCCTTGCGGTAGGCGCGGCGCAGCTCCTCGTTTATCCCGGGCACCCGCTTGCCACAGCCGAAGTTGAAGCTCATGTTGATCACGTCGGCGCCGTGGGCGACGGCGTAGCGGATGCCGTGTGCGATGTCGTCGGCCGCGCCGCTTCCGTGGCGGTCGAGCACGCGGACCGGCATCAGCTTGGCGCGGTAGGCGAGCCCGACGAGCCCGACGCCGTTGTTGGTCTTCTCAGCGATCGTGCCGGCAACGTGGGTGCCGTGGCCGTTACGGTCGAGCGGCAGGCGATCGTCGTCGACGAAGTCGTAGCCGCGGGTGAACTGGCCGGCGGCGAAGTCGGGGCTGCGGCGGAAGCGCCGGCCGTAGTTGCGGTAGGCGATGCCGGTATCGAGCACCGCGACCACGACATCCCGCGCGCCGGGTCGGCCCGCTGCGACCAGGTTGCGCCAGCCGCCGACCGCATCGATCCCGCCCGGCGAGACGGGCAGCGCGGCGGTCCCGTTCCCCTCCCAGGGCAGGAAGTTCCATTGCAGCGAGACCCAGGCGCCCGGCGGCCCGGGGGGCTTCGACAGTGCCCCAGGGTCGTCGGCGAGCGCCATATGCGCAACCGGCCCCTGCGCCTCGGCGTCGGCCACGACCGTACCTGCGGCGAGCGCGATCAGCACAGCGGAAATCGAAAGCAGTCGTTTCATCGTCGGTTTCGGCTCGCGGAATCCCTGCATCGGTGCGAGCTATCGATCTAACACCCGCCCGCCGGGGAAGTTGTCGCCCCACGATACTTTCGGCCGATGCCAGAAGCCGCCAGCGACACGCAGCAGCGTCTGATGGGCCTGGCGATCGAGCGAGCCCGTGAGGCGGAGACGCACGGCGACGTGCCGATCGGCGCCGTGATCGCCCGCGACGGCGAGCCGCTCGCCGCGGCGGGCAACGAGCGCGAGCTGCGCCGCGACCCGACCGCCCACGCCGAGATTCTCGCGATTCGCGCCGCCGCCGAGGTGCTGGGGGGCTGGCGCCTGCCGGAGACGGCTCTCTACGTCACGCTCGAGCCGTGCGCGATGTGCGCCGGCGCGATCGTCCTCGCCCGCATCCCCACGGTGGTCTTCGGCGCGCCCGACCCCAAGGCCGGCGCCGCCGGCAGCGTCCTCGATGTCCTGGCCGAGCCCACCCTCAATCACCGCCCCGAGGTCGAAGGCGGCGTGATGGAAGGCGAGTGCGCGGTGCTGCTGCGAGATTTCTTCGCCTCGCGTAGGACCGCCCGCCGGGCCTGAGCCAATACCCTTGGAGGGAACCCGGAGAGGTGTCCGAGTGGCTTAAGGAGCGCGACTGGAAATCGCGTGGGCGGGGTTAACCCGCCTCGTGGGTTCGAATCCCACCCTCTCCGCTGAAGAGCCTCAAGCGGCTTCGGGCGTCACCGCGAGGCTTGATTCGGAAGCTGGAGCCTCGCCGAGCGGCATCACGATCAGCTCATCCTCGGGGATCGGCGCCGGGGAAGCGGGGCGGTGGCCGCGCAGGCGCTCGTGGCTGCAGACGACGTAGCACCACTCCATCAGGCGCATGCGCGAGGCGGGGTCCATTTCCTCGACTGTGGCGCCGACCAGGTAGCTGCCGCCGGCCTCGCGGCAGGAGCGGATCTCGATCTGGGCGGCGACCTCGTGCGTCTCGCCGTCGGCGTCCTCGAGCTCGAGCAGCACGGCGGGGCACTCGCCGACGGTCAGCGGGGCGTCGAGCACGAGGCCGACCCCTGCGGCACTGGCGTCGACCAGGCTGCCGCCGACGTGCCCGCCCTTGGCGAAGCAGTGCACCGGCGCGGCGCCCTCGAAGCGGTAGACCTGGCGCCGCTGCCGGCGACGGCCTACCGCACGGAGGGTCCGCAGCACGCGGCGCAGCTCGATCAGGCCGAGCAACGGGACGACGACCGCGGCGATCCCGGGCATGTCGGGAAGCGGCCCGATCCCGGCGAGGTCGAGCAGGCGCATCGCCGTGCCGCCGGCGAGCACGACCGCGGCGACGATCACCAGGTGCAGCTTGCGTACCGCCGCGAGGCCGCCGCCGTCGGCGCCCTGCTTCGGCGTCACCTTGAAGGCCGTCCGGCCGGGGCGGAAGATGCAGCGCAGCGCCCGGGTGTAGATCTCCATCGTCAGCAGCTCGTAGTGGGCGGTCTCGCCGATCTTCATGTAACCGCGGGTCAGCGCCGAGCCGGCGAGCAGGTTGAGGCTGACCGCGGGCAGCCAGAGGGCGGCGAGCGCGACGACGCTGATCTTCATCGGCAGCGCCCCGGTCCACATCACGAGGCCCAGCGTGAGCAGCAGCAGCAGGCGCATCGGCGGCGCCAGGTAGGCGGCGAGGCTGACGAAGTAGGAGAGGCGCTGCAGCGGGTGCAGGGTGCGGGCGCGCAGCGGCGACTCGGGCAGGGTGAAGACGGCGAGGTTGCCCCGCGCCCAGCGGTCGCGCTGCAGCAGGTAGCCGTCGAGGTCGTGTGGGGCGAGGCCCTGGACGAGAACCTCGTCGTGGTAGCGGCTGGTCCAGCCGTAGCGCTGCATGCGGATCGTCGTGTGGAAGTCCTCGGCGATCGTCTCGGTCGCGACGCCGCCAATTTCGAGCAGCGGCTCGCGCCGCAGCAACGCCGCCGAGCCGCACCAGTAGGCGGCGCCGTGACGGTCCTTGCCGGGGCAGACGACCCGGTAGAAGAGCGACTGCTCGTGGCGGCCGACGACGTAGTGCTGGACCGAGTCGTGGTTGAAGAAGTCGTGCGGGCTCTGCACCAGGGCGACCTTCTCGTCGTCGAAGTAGCCGACCATGGCGTCGAGTGCGTCGGGCATCGGCACGTGGTCGGCGTCGAGCATCAGCACCAGCTCACCTTCGGTGCGAGGCAGGGCGGCGTTGATGTTGCCGGCCTTTGCGTGCGAGTTATCGGGGCGGGTCAGGTACACGGCGCCGGCGGTCTGGGCCAGTTCCTCCATCTCCGGCCGCCGGCCGTCGTCGAGCAGATAGGTCGTGTGCGGATAGGTCAGCGCGCGGCAGCCGGCAAGCGTCGCCGCGACGACCTCGAAGGCCTCGTCATAGGTGCAGACGTAGACGTCGACCCTGCGCCCCGGAGTAGCCGGGGGCCGCGAGGCGGCCGGACGCGACCACGAGTACCAGGCGAGCGTGCCGAGCGCCCAGAGCCCGTAGACCTCGGTGATCAGCAGCATCGCGAAGAGGAAGGGGTTGGCGCCTTCGCCGCTCCAGCCGAAGCGCCAGATCAGGTAGCCGACCCCCCAGAGCAGCGCGGTGATCGCGAACAGCCGCAGGGGAACGGGATGGCGGTCGAAGAACCGTCCGAGCCGGGTTTGCGCGGTTGACTGCACGGAGCGTGCATCGGCGGTGGGGCGGCGGGGCTTGAGCGCTGGAATAGGCGACGTTTACGCCGGGGTCGCCGCGCGTCCCGCCGCTACGTAGAATCACTCGCCGGACCGAAGTTCCCCGGAGGGGTGCCGGAGTGGTTGAACGGGGCGGTCTCGAAAACCGTTGTGCGGCGCAAGCCGTACCGTGGGTTCGAATCCCACCCCCTCCGCTTATAGAGCCAGATTCCGCATGGGAGCTGAGAATGCGGCCACTTGCTCCGGCGTGGGGCGGGGGTCAGACGAAGTCAACGAAAGTCAGCGAAGCGCTGTTTTTCTCGTCTCTCGTTCCCCCGACGTTCCCCCGAGAGCTTCGCCACGGACTCCGTTTTGAGGGCCTCTACGCCAGGCTGAAGCGGCACCGTGGGCGCGCCGCTTACTCTGACGGCATGCTTCAGCGCGAGGATCGGATCTCACTGTCGCTCGGGGGTCAACCGCCGCCGATATGGGCTGGTCTCCTTACGACTCTTGTTGCTGTGGCGGTCGGGACGTTGCTCGTCTACCCACTCAAATCGGTGGCGCCGGTCGTCTCGCTCGGAGTCGTCTACCTGCCGGCGATCCTGCTGATCTCGATTCTCTGGGGATGGCGCTTGGGCCTGTTGGCTTCGGTCGCCAGCGCCATCGCCTTCAACTTCTTCCAGATACCGCCGCTGTACCGCTTTACGATCGCCGAGGAGCAGAACTGGGTTGCCCTCGCCGCCTTCGCGATGGCGGCGATCATCAGCAGCGCCGTGGCTGAGCTCGCGCGGGCCGGCGCCGTCGAGGCTGAGCATCGTCGTGAGGAGGCCGCCTGCGCGCTATCGGAGTTGGAGACCCGCACGCGCGAGCGCGACCGCATGCAGGCCGAGGCGATCGAGGCCGAGGCGCTGCGCCGCAGCGACGAGCTGAAGACCGCGCTGTTGCGGGCGATCTCCCACGACCTGCGCACGCCGCTCACCTCGATCATCGCCGGCGGCTCGGCGCTCGGCTCCCGCACTTTGACGGCCGAGGAGCGCGCCGAGCTGAGCGAGGCGATCGTCGCAGAGGGCACCCGCCTTTCGCGCCTGGTCGAGAACCTGCTCGACATGTCGCGGCTTGAGGCGGGCAAGGCCGATCCGCACCGAGAGCCAATCGACCTCGGCGAGGTGCTGAACGCCGCGAAGGCCGGCGCGAGCGACCCCGAATCGATCCGGCTTGCGCTCGACTCCGACCTACCGCTCGTGGAGGCCGACGCGGCCCAGCTTGAGCGCGCCTTCGCCAACCTGATCGAGAACGCCGCCCGCTACAGCGGCGGCGGACCCGTCTCGGTGGTGTCGAGGTCGGTCGGCGGCAATATCGTCGTCCGCGTCGTCGACCAGGGCCCCGGCATACCCGAGAGCGAGTGGAAGCGGATCTTCGAGCCATTCCAGCATGGTCAAGCCGCCAATACCGGGCTCGGGGCTCGGGCTGGCGATCGCCAATGGCTTCGTCGAGGCAAACGGGGGGCGGATCGCGCTCGAGTCGCTGCCGGGACAGGGCACGAGCTTCGTGGTCACCCTGCCGCAGCGTGCGGAGCGTACGACGTGAACGAGGCGACGCGGGTCCTCGTCTGCGACGACGAGCCGCAGATTCTGCGCGCCCTGCGGGTGATCCTCCGCGACGCGGGCTATGAGGCGGTGACGGCTTCAACCGGCGAGGAGGCGCTCGACCGCGCCGCCGTGAAGCCCCCGGCGGCGGCGATCCTCGACCTGATGCTCCCCGACCTCGACGGTGTTGAAGTGACCAAGCGCCTGCGCGAGTGGAGCGAGATGCCGATCATCGTCCTCTCCGCGGTCGGTGAGGAGGGGACGAAGGTGCGGGCGCTGGCCGCAGGCGCCGACGACTACGTGACCAAGCCGTTCGGCCCGCCGGAGCTGGTCGCGCGACTGGAGGCGGTACTGCGTCGGGCCAGGCCAGAGGAGGCGGAACCGACGATCTCGGCGGAGGGCCTGGAGATCGACCTCGCGGCGCGCGCGGTGCGCCGCGATGGCGAGGACGGTCCACCTGACCCCGACCGAGTTCGAGCTGCTGCGGACGCTCGCGCAGAGCCGCGGACGGCTGATGACCCACCGCGCACTGCTGGTCGAGGTTTGGGGGCCGGGGTACTCCGAGGACTTCCAGGTTCTGCGCGCCCACATCGCCAACCTGCGGCGCAAGATCGAGCCGCCGCCGACGGCCCCCGCTACATCCGCACCGATCCCGGAGTCGGATACCGCTTCGCCGCGCTAGGGCGACCTTCACGAAACCTGTATACGGAAGGTCGCCTCGGTTCATGCGGCCTTGACGCGCCCCGACGGATGATCGGCGCGTGGACATCGTGGCCGTCGCAATCGCCCTCGCCGCCTTCGCGCTCGTCTACGCGCTGATCGGAGCGCTCGACCGCGTATGAGCGCCGCCGAGCTCGCGGCTGTCGTCTCGGTCGCTCTCCGCTACCTCGTCTACGCGCTCTGCGGGGCGAGCGCTGTGACCGCGCAGGGCTGGTTGCAGATCGCGTCTACCTCGCGTTCTGGCGGCGCTGACCCCTCTGCTCGGCGCCTATATGGCCCGCGTCTACACGGGACAGCGCGTCTTCCTCTCGCCTGTACTGGCGCCGGTGGAGCGACTCGCCTACCGGGCGATCGGCGTCGATCCCGCGCGCCGAGCAGGACTGGCGGGCCTACGCGCGCACGGTGGTCGTCTTCAGCGCGCTCTTCTGGCTGGCCTCTACGCGATCCTGCGCACCCAGGGCATCCAGCCGTTCAACCCAGAGGGCTTCGGCTCCGGGCCCTGGGAGCTCAGCTTCAACACCGCCTCCTCGTTCGTCACCAACACGAACTGGCAGTTCTACGGCGGCGAAGCGACGCCTCTCCTACTTCTCCCAGATGGCCGGCCTCGCGGTGCAGAACTTCGTCTCGGCCGCGGTCGGGATGGCGGTCCTCGCCGCCGTGATCCGCGGCTTCGCCAGCCGCGGCAGCGGCCGAGCTCGGCAACTTCTGGGCGCGACCTCGATCCGCACCCTGCTCTACATCCTCCTGCCGCTCTCGCTTCTCGGCGCGCTACTCCTCGTCTCCCAGGGCGTCGTCCAGACCCTCTCCGGCTACCTCACCTACTCCACGCTGGCAGGGGGCCGAGCAGACGCTGGCGCTCGGCCCGGCCGCCTCGCAGGTCGCGATCAAGCAGCTCGGCACCAACGGCGGCGGCTTCTTCAGCGTCAACAGCGCGATGCCGTTCGAGAACCCGACCGCGCTCTCGAACTTCGTCGAGGTCGCTGTTCATCCTGCTGATCCCGGCCGCCGCTTACCGCCACCTTTGGCCGCATGGTCGGCAACCGCCGCCAGGGCTGGGCGCTGTTCGCGGCGATGGCGGCGATGTTGGTCGGCGGCGATCGCCGTCAGCTACGGCGCCGAGCAGAACGGCACGCCTGCTCAGCAGGCGGCCGGGATCGAGACCGCGCGCTGCCGACGGCACGAGCGGCGGCAACCTGCGAGGGCAAGGAGCAGCGCTTCGGGATCGCCGCCAGCGCCGAGTGGGCGACGGCGACGACCGCCGCCTCCAACGGCTCGGTCAACTCCGCCCACGACGCCTACACCGGCGCTCGGCGGCGCGGTGCTGATGGTGAACATGCTGAGCGGCGAGGTGATCTTCGGCGGCGTCGGCTCGGGCCTCTACGGGATGCTGCTCTTCGTCCTGCTCGCGGTCTTCATCGCCGGGCTGATGGTCGGCCGCACGCCCGAGTACCTGGGCAAGAAGATCGAGGCGCGGGAGATGAAGCTGGTCCTGATCGGGGTGCTCGTACCCGCTGCTGGCCGTGCTCGTCGCTGACGCGCCGTCGCGATCGCGACGGACGTCCGGCAAGCGCCTCGATCTTCAACGCCGGTCCGCAGGGCTTCTCGGAGACGCTCTACGCCTACGCATCGCAGGGCAACAACAACGGCTCGGCCTTCGCCGGCTACACCGGCTTCGTCAGCCGAACGCCCCGGAACGTCGGCGCTACGGGATCACCTTCGCCGACATGTCGGCGGGCTCGCGATGATCGGTCGGCCGCTTCGTGCCGATGCTCGCCGCCCTGGCCGTCGCCGGGTCGCTGGCCGACCAAGCGCGTCGCGCCGCTCGGCGCCGGCACCTTCCGCACCGACACGCCGACCTTCGTCTTCCTGCTCGTCTTCGTCGTCGCTGATCGTCGCCGCGCTCACCTTCTTCCCCGCCCTGCTGCTCGGCCCGGTCGTCCAGGCCTTCACCGACCAGCTCTTCTGATGGCGCTGCGGCAGCGACATCACTCAGCTCGGCCGCTCGCGGTCCTGGTCCTCACGCTCGTGCTCGGCCTCGCGCTACCCGCTGGTGACGACCGGCGTCGCCCAGGCTGCTCTTCCCCGGCAAGGCCGACGGCAGCCGCGATCGAGCGTCGACGGGAAGACGTCGTCGGCTCGAAGCCTGATCGGCGCAGGAGCTTCTCGCGGGATGCCTCGCTACTTCCAGCCGCCGCCCCTCGGTCACCGGATACGACGCCGCCGCCACCTGCTTCAACAACCTCGGCCCCAACAGCGCGCGAGCTGTGCCGACATGCTTCGCGCGCGCAACCTCGCGCGCCTACCTGCGGCGCGAGCGCCCCTACGACCCGGGCCTGACCGCGCGCCGAGGTCCCAGTTGACGCCGTGACCGACCTCGGCCTCCGGCGTCGACCCGCACATCTCGCCGGCCAACGCCGCGCATCCAGGCGCGCCGGATCGCCGCCGTTCGCGGGCTGCCGCTGCGACCGGGTGCTCGACCTGATCGACGACACACCGACGGGCGCGGCCTCGGCCTCCTCGGCGAGCCCGGCGTGAACGTTCTGGAGCTGAACCTGGCGCTCGACGCGGAGACCGCGAGATGACCCGACGCACGCCGCTTCGCAACGAGCCGCGCTCGCTGTTCGACCGCGGCGATCCTGGCCCGCGCGGCGGCTCGACTCGCTGCGCAAGCTCGACCCGCGCCACCAGCTCGCACAACCCGGTGATGTTCGTGGTCGAGGTCGGGCCGCGATCACGACGATCGCCTGGCTGATCCAGGCCTTCGGCGGCGCGCCGCTCGGCGGCGGCGACGAGCCGGCCTGGTTCACCTTCGCGGTCGCGCGCCTGGCTCTGGCTCACGGTCGTCTTCGCCAACTTCGCCGAGGCGCTGGCCGAGGGCCGCGGCAAGGCGCAGGCCGACGCGCTGCGCTCGATGCGGACCGAGACCGTGGCCCGCCTGCGCGACGGCGGCGAGAGGCCCGCCTCCGAGCTGCGCCGCGGCGACGTCGTCGTCGTCGAGGCGGGCGAGACGATCCCCGGCGACGGCACCGTGATCGAGGGGATCGCCTCGGTCGACGAGTCGGCGATCACCGGCGAGTCGGCGCCGGTGGTGCGCGAGTCCGGCGGCGACCGCAGCGCCGTCACCGGCGGCACCCGGGTGCTCTCCGACCGGATCGTGGTCGAGATCACCCAGGAGCCCGGGCAGAGCTTCCTCGACCGGATGATCGACCTGGTCGAGGGCGCCGAGCGGCGCAAGACGCCGAACGAGATCGCCCTCAACATCCTGCTCGCCGGGCTGACGCTCGTCTTCCTCGCCGTCGTCGTCATCGCTGCGCCCGTTCGCCGAGTTCGCCGGCACCGACGCCTCGATCGTCGATCCTGGTGGCGCTGCTGGTCGCGCTGATCCCGACCACGATCGGCGCCCTGCTCTCGGCGATCGGGATCGCCGGCATGGACCGGCTGGTGCGCCACAACGTGCTCGCCCTCTCCGGCCGCGCGGTCGAGGCCTCCGGCGACGTCGACGTGCTGCTGCTCGACAAGACCGGCACGATCACGCTCGGCAACCGCGAGGCGACCGCAGTTCATCCCGATGCCGGGGATCGAGGAGACCGAGCTGGCCGAGGCGGCGCAGCTCTCCTCGCTCGCCGACGAGACGCCCGAGGGGCGCTCGATCGTCGTGCTCGCGAAGGAGCTACGGCATCCGCGAGCGCGAGCTGGCGATCGCACGAGGCGCAGCTTCGTCCCCTTCACGGCCGAGACCCGGATGAGCGGCGTCGACGTCAACGGCAACCAGCTACCGCAAGGGCGCCGGCGACGCGATCGTCGCGCTACGTCGAAGAGCAGGGCGGCCGGCCGCCCGGCCGAGCTTGCAGGGCGAGCTCGACCGGATCGGCCGCGAGGGCGGCACGCCGCTGGCCGTCTGCCGCGACAACCAGGTGCTCGGCGTCGTCTACCTGAAGGACATCGTCAAGGAGGGGATGCGCGCCCGCTTCGAGCAGCTGCGCGCGGATGGGGATCAGCGACGGTGATGGTGACCGGCGACAACCGGCTGACGGCGGCGAAGATCGCCGAGGAGGCCGGGCGTCGACGACTTCCTGCCCGAAGCGACCCCGGAGCAGAAGCTGGAGCTGATCCGCGCCCACAGGCCGAAGGGCGGCTGGTGGCGATGGCCGGCGACGGCACCAACGACGCCCCGGCGCTGGCGCAGGCGGACGTCGGCGTGGCGATGAACACCGGCACCCAGGCGGCGCGCGAGGCGGGCAACATGGTCGACCTCGACTCCAACCCGACGAAGCTGATCGAGATCGTCGAGATCGGCAAGCAGCTCCTGATCACCCGCGGCGCCCTGACCACGTTCTCGATCGCCAACGACGTCGCCAAGTACTTCGCGATCCTGCCGGCGATCTTCGCCTACACCTACGCCGCCGCCGGCGAGCCGAGCGCGGCCCGCTCGACGCGCTCAACCTGATGGACCTGGGCACGCCGCACTCGGCGATCCTCTCGGCGATCGTCTTCAACGCGCTGGTCATCCCGCTGCTGGTGCCGCTCGCCCTGCGCGGCGTCCGCTACCGGCCGATCGGGGCGACGGCGCTGCTGCGCCGCAACATGCTGATCTACGGCTCGGCGGGCTGATCGCGCCCTTCGTCGGGATCAAGCTGATCGACCTGGTGATCCACAGCCTGCTGGGGGCCTGAGATGGCGCCGCACAGCCCGCGGCGGACAATGACGGCGTGCGAAGCGCGCGCGCGGACGCCTCAAGGTCTTCATCGGCATGGCCGCCGGGGTCGGCAAGACCTACCGGATGCTGCAGGAGGGCCGACGCCGAGCGCGACGCCGGCCGCGACGTGGTGATCGGCTACATGGAGCCGCACGACCGCCCCGAGACCTCGGCGCTCAGGCCGAGGGCCTGGAGGAGGTGCCGCGGCGCCGCGTCAGCTACCGCGAGCCGAGCTGGAGGAGATGGACCTGCCGGCACTGCTCGAGCGCGCGCCCGAGCTGGCGCTGATCGACGAGCTCGCCCACACCAACGCGCCCGGCCTCGAGCACCGCAAGCGCTACGAGGACGTGGCCGACGTGCTCGCCGCCGGGCATCGACGTCTTCTCGACGGTCAACGTCCAGCACCTGGAGTCGCTCAAGGACCAGGTCACCGAGCTGACCGGGACCTAGGTGCGCGAGACCTTCCCCGACGCGGTGCTCGGCCGAGGCCGACGAGGTCGTGCTGGTCGACCTCACCCCCGAGGCGCTGATCGAGCGCCTGCGGGCCGGCAAGGTCTACCCCGGCGAGCAGATCGAGGCGGCGCTCGCACAACTTCTTCACGGTCGAGAACCTGCTGGCGCTGCGCGAGGTGGCGCTGCGCCAGGTCGCCGCAGGAGGTCGAAGCGAAGCGGCTCGTGGTCGAGGAGCCGCTCGGCACGCGCGGAGGAGCGGCATCGCCGCCGAGGTGCCGCAGGCGGTCGGCGAGCGGCTGCTGGCGCTGGTGCGCCCGCAGCCCTCCTCGCAGCGGCTCGTGCGCCGCGCCTGGCGCTCCGCGCAGCGGCTCGGCGCGACGCTCGACCTGCTCTGGGTGAAGCCGCCGCGGCAGGCGATCGAGGGCGAGGTGGAGCGCCAGGTGACGGCACTGCGCCACCTCGCCTCGGTGCTCGGCGCGACGCTTCCTGATCGAGGAGAGCGAGGACGTGGTGCGCGGCGCGGCGCGGGTCGTCCGCGAGCGCTCGACCACCTACATCATGGTCGGCGAGTCGCTGCCGCGCCGCGGCTTCGCGCGGCTGCGCGAACCGCTGCCCGCAGCGGCTGATGCACGGCGACCCCGCCGGGCGTCGACGTGCGGATCGTCGCCCACCGGGGCGTCAAGGACGGAGAACGGAGCGTCGAGCGCGCCTGATCGTGGTCGGCGTTGATCGCCGGCCTCGTCGGGCGGCTGCACCTGATCGCGCGTCGCTCGCACCGGCGGGCGCGATCTGGCGGCCCCAGCCGGTCCATCACATCCTGCTGCCCTTCACCGGCACCGAGATCTCCCGGCGCGCTCTCGATGCCGCGCTGCGCCTCGCCCGCGCCGAGCAGGCCACGCTGATGCCCGCCTACCTGGCCACGGTGCCGAAGCAGCTGCCGCTCGACTGCGCGATTCCCGCCGAGGCCGACGAAGGCGATGCCGATGCTGGAGGCGATCGAACAGCGCGCGACCGCGCCAGGGGGTCGCCGGTGGACGCGCGGGTCGAGCGCGGCCGCTCCTACCGCCATGCGCTGCGCGCGGTTGCTCGGCCGCGAGAGCTTCGACCGCGTCGTCGTTCCCGCTGCGACGGCGAGGCGAGGTGCCGGACTCTCCGGCGACGATCTGATCTGGCTGCTGGAGAGGGCGCCGGCCGAGGTGCTGATCCTGCGACCCTCGCCAGAGCGACGAGCGGTACGTCAGCTGGTCGAAGACCTGAGTCTGAACGTCCAATCTCTGTCAGGTGCCCGGTGACTGAAATGATGAGCCCGCGATGCACGTTACGGCCAAAGGCGCAGGCGACCCCGAAGACCGTGTTCAGCGGCACGGCGATGCCGACGCAGACGAGGGTGAGCCAGAAGGCGTGCAGGCCGTCGGGGCTGGTCACTGGTGCAGCGGGTCGTCGCCCTCGGCTTCGAGGTCCGGGTCGAGTTCGTCCTCCGCGACGGAACTCGCTGGTGCCGTCTCAAAGGTCCACGACATCAGATACGGCGCTTCCTGAAGAGCTGCTTCGACCCGTGCACGGATCGGCATGAGCTCGTCGTCCATCGTGCTCGAGATGCACGCGATTCGCTTAGGCTCACCTGATCGGACTGTCCGCTGCAAGGTGGGATCAGCCTTTGCATTTCATTTCGGTTTCGTTCCCCCAGCCGTTCCCCCGAGTTTTGCCGGCGATAGGATTTGGCTTTGTAGTGCCCCGGAGGGGTGCCGGAGTGGTTGAACGGGGCAGTCTCGAAAACCGTTGTGCGCCTTACGGCGTACCGTGGGTTCGAATCCCACCCCCTCCGCTCTGTGATGTGTCGCGACATCGGAGACAGATGTCTCGGGACATCGTAGACACCTCAGCCCCCTTCGATCGGCTGGTAGTCCCGACTCGGATCGAGGGTGAGCCGGCGGATCAGCTCACCTGTGTGGAGGTCGAGGATCCGGATATCGCGATCGGCGACGAGCAACTTGATCGACTTCCCTTTGTGGGCGCGACCGAGCCCGATGTGATGGAGCCTTGAGTCGTGGCGCAGCGTGACCGTCCCGCCGGCGTCGACCTTGTCGTGGCGGACGCGGAAGTGGGTGTCGGGATCGTCCGCTGCCCCAGGCCGGGCCTTGATCCGGGCGCCATAGGTCTGCAGGGGCGTGCGCCCGCCCAGAGCCCGGTGAGGCCTGGTCGTGTTGTAGTAGCCGGTGAAGCCGTCCAACTGGGCTTGCAGGCCGGCGAGCGTCCTCGCTGGTGTTTGGTTTGCCAGGTAGCGCTTGAGGGTCTGGTGCACGCGCTCGACCTTGCCGCAGGTCTGGGGGTGGTAGGGCCTGGAGTTCTTGGCGGCGATCCCCAGCCGTTCCAGCTCAATCTGCAGGAGCACCTTGCCGCCCCGCGGTGTCGCGGTGAAGACGGCGCCGTTATCGGTGAGCAGGCTGGCTGGGGCGCCGTGCAGGGCAATAGCCATGCGGAAAACGTCGACGACATCGGCGGCCTTCACGGTCGGGAAGGCTCGGGAGGCCAAGAACAGCCGCGAGTGGTCGTCGATCATGTTGAGGATCTCCGCCTGCCCCTGCCCGGCGAGCGCCCAGTGGGTGACCGCGACCTGGCTGCGCCGGGATCAGCCCGAAGGTCGCCTCGGAATTGATGGGCCACCGGACGCCGAGCTATCAGCCCGGCGCGGCGGCGATCACGCTGCGTCGCTACACGCACACGCTGCCGGGCGAGCTTGAGCGGGCGCGCGACCAGCTCGACAGGTTCTTGGTGGAGCGGGGACGTGAGGAAAGCCGAAGGCTTGACGACGCGGAGAGTTCTTGAATGCCCGGTGGCAAGCGACGTGAGCCAGCTTGTCGGCAACGATTGGTAGCGTCGCCATGATGGGTGCAGCGACGAAATCCGATCCGCGTGAATCCATCGTGAAGCGCCATCACCCGGTCGGCGCATCAACGGGCTATATGCAGAGCCTCCGAGGGGACTGGAGCGCTCAGGTTGAGGAGGCTTGGCGCGTCTCGTCTTTCGCCATTGAGCTCTCAGCCCTCTCCGAGTCGGAGCTCCCGTCCCTTGCCGAGTACCTGCGGCAGACGCCGAGCCTGCCCTTCCGCTACGTCAGCATCCACGGGCCGTCGAAGGGACGCCAGATGAGCGAGGAGCAGCTTGTCGCCTCGCTTGCCCAACTCTCCGGCCTCGCGGGCGGGATCGTCATGCACCCCGACACGATGGACGATCTGCGGCTGTATCGACCGCTTGGGCACAAGCTGCTGCTGGAGAACATGGACTCGCGCAAGCCCGACGGGCGAACACCCGAGGAGCTTCACCGGGCCTTCGCGGAGCTTCCCGAGGCGGGCTTCTGTTTTGACATCGCCCATGCCTGGTCGATTGACCCGAGCATGGCGGTTGCCAACGAGCTTCTCGACAGCTTCGGCGGCCGCTTGCGCCACGTCCACCTCAGCTCGCTCTCCGAGGGTCTGCACCACGTCTCGCTCACCGAGGAGGATGAGGAGCTGTTCAGTCCGGTCTTGAGGCGTTGCCTGGACGTGCCCTGGATCTTCGAGGCTCCACCCCAGACGGACCCGACGTAGCGATGGAGGCAAGCCGCCAGAGCCCGCTGGGACGGCTGGCGGAGTTGGCCGACCGTGACTTCCCGAGTCTGTTCGCAGCGCGAGAGAGGAGCGTCGGCGGCTTGAAGAAGCGGCGTGACGACCTCGGGAAGCTCTCGCATGACGCGGGAGCATCAATCGTGCTCATGGGATCGTGGGGGAGGGCTGAGGTCACGACCGAAAGCGACGACGATTTCATGGTCCTGGTCTACGGCGAGGAACGGGCCGAGATCGAGCCGAGCATCGCCGAGGTCAGCGGGGTTCTCGACAACCCTCCGGGATCGCAGGGCATCTTTGCGGCCCCGGTCTACAGCGAGAACCTCGTCCAGAACATCGGGCTCGACGACGACAACAACAGGAATCTGTCTCGCCGCATGCTCTTTCTGCTCGACCGGGAGTTTCGGCGGGAGCTTCAGAGTGTGAGCCGGGACACCGCTGACGACTCCGCCGCCTTCTCCGATGTGCGCCGGATCGGCAAGGAGCTTCAAGCCGGTCTGTTGGCGCTCTTGTACGAGCCCACCCGTGAGCTCTCGAAGGTGACGCGGGACTACATGATCTTCTGAGGAACGCCTTGAAGCCGGGTTCGCTTTCGTTCCCCTGGACGTTCCCCTGAGAAATTTATTGACCCGGATTTGGCTTTCCAGAGCCCCGGAGGGGTGCCGGGGCGGTCTCGAAAACCGTTGTGCGCCTTACGGCGTACCGTGGGTTCGAATCCCACCCCCTCCGCTCAGCCGTGTGGGCAGATCACGGCGCGGCCGTCGAGCGTGCCGTCGCGCAGGCGCGTGTAGGCGTCGGCGGCGCGGTCGAGCGGGAAGCGCTCGACGTGGGCGCGGATCTTGCCGGCGCGGGCGAGGTCGAGTACCTCGATCAGCTCGATCGCCGTGCCCCAGTAGGGGATCGTGAGCTGCGCCTCGAATGGCTCGGCACCGAAGGCGAACTCGAATTTGCCGCCGGCCAGGCCGACCACGGTGACGTGGCTCTCGAAGCCAGCAACGGCGGCGCCGAGGGCGATCGTCTCGTCGGCGCCGACGTTGTCGACGACCAGCTCGACCCGTGAGTTGCCGGCCAGCTCGAGGATCTCGGCGGCGGCGTCCTCGCCGGGCTCGATCGTGTGCTCGGCGCCGACCTCGCGCGCCAGCCGCAGCTTCTCCGGCGAGAGGTCGACCGCGATCACCTGTGCGGGGCTGAGCGCGCGCAGGAGCTGCACCGCCATGTGCCCGAGCCCGCCGACGCCGATCACGACCGCGGTCGAGCCGGGGGTGAGCAGCGGCAGGGAGCGCTTGATCGCGTGGTAGGGGGTCAGCGCAGCATCGGAGAGCGGCGCCGCCTCGCGGGGGTCGAGCTCGCCGAGCGGCAGCAGCAGGCGCGGGTGGGGGACGAGCATGTACTCGGTCATGCCGCCGTCGAGCCCGAGGCCGCCGCCGAAGGCGCCGATCTCGGCCTGGCGCTCGCAGTAGTTCTCGGCCGAGCGCCGGCAGGCGCGGCAGCGGCCGCAGCCCCAGGGCCCGTAGACGGCGACCGGCTCGCCCTGCTCGAGGCCGTCGACGCCGGCGCCGAGGGCCTCGACCCAGCCGGCGTTCTCGTGCCCCAGCGTGAAGGGCAGGTCGAAGTCCATCGTTCCCTCCGGCCAGTCCATCAGGTGCAGGTCGGAGTGACAGGCGCCGGCGCCCGCGACCTTGAGCAGAACCTGTCCCGGGCCGGGCTCGGGCACGTCCACATCGCGCATCTCCGGCGGCGATTGCCAGGCGGTCAGCTGGTAGGCCTTCACCGGCCGAAGGCTAGGGAAGCCGGGCGGCGTAATCGTCCGTATTCGTCCGTGTCCTCCGTGCGGTCGATTGCGGATGGCCCAGCTCCGCGGCTTTCCCCGGATGACGGCGGCGCGTGGGCGGCCTAGATTGCGCGGAGGCGTGATGAATCGGCAGGCCAAGTACGTCTACGAGTTCTCCGAGGGCTCGAAGCAGATGCGCGAGCTGCTCGGCGGCAAGGGAGCCAACATCGCTGAGATGGCGCGGCTCGGGCCGCCGATCGCCGTTCCCGGCGGGTTCACGGTGACGACTGAGGCCTGTGTCGCCTACCTCGATGCCGACGGCGGGGCCTTCCCGCCCGGGCTGGAGGGGCAGATCGACAGCGCGGTCGCGGCGCTCGAGGCCGAGACCGGCCGGCGGCTCGGCGACCCGGCCGATCCGCTGCTCGTCTCGGTCCGCTCCGGGGCGCGGGAGTCGATGCCCGGGATGATGGACACCGTGCTCAACCTCGGCCTCGGTGACGAGGCGGTCGGCGGGCTTGCCGCCCGCACCGGCAACGAGCGCTTCGCCTGGGACTCCTATCGCCGCTTTGTGCAGATGTTCGGCGATGTCGTCTGCGGGATCGACTCGATGCTCTTCGAGCGCGCGATCCGGGGTCTCAAGGAGGAGCGCGGCGTCGCGCTCGACACCGAACTGGACGCCGCCGACCTGCGCCGCCTGAGCGGCGAGTTCAAGCGGATCTTCGCCGCTCAGACCGGCGAGGAGCTGCCGCAGGAGCCGCGCGCACAGCTGCTGCGCGCAATCGCCGCTGTGTTCGGCTCCTGGAACGGCGCCCGCGCGGTCGAGTACCGCCGGCTCAACCGCATCCCCGACCAGTGGGGCACCGCGGTCAACGTGCAGCAGATGGTCTTCGGCAACAGGGGTGAGGGCTCGGGCTCGGGCGTCGCCTTCAGCCGCGACGAGATCACCGGCGAGCCGCGGCCGTCGGGCGACTTCCTGCTCAATGCCCAGGGCGAGGACGTCGTCTCGGGCACGCGCGACACCGCCGACCTCGCCGAGATGGCCGCGCTGATGCCCGCCGCCCACGCGCAGCTGGTCGAGATCCTCGCTGCGCTCGAGCGCCACTTCGGCGACATGCAGGATGTCGAGTTCACGGTCGAGGAGGGGACCCTCTACATGCTGCAGGCGCGCTCCGCCAAGCGGCCGCCGCACGCGGCCGTGCGTGTCGCCGTCGACCTGGTCGCCGAGGGGATCCTCGACCGCGAGGGGGCGCTGGCACGGATCGACACCGTGAAGTTGGAGGCGCTGCTACACCCCTCTTTCGACCCGGCCTTCGAGGTCGATCCGCTGGCCCACGGGGTGCCGGCCTCGCCTGGCGCCGCGCGGGGCCGGATCGTCTTCAGCGCCGAGTCCGCGGTCGAGCGCGCAGCCGAGGGCGAGGACGTGATCCTCGTCCGCCCATTCACCGAGGCCGACGACGTCGCCGGCTTCGACGCCGCCCGCGGCATCCTCACCTCGGAGGGGGGCAAGGCTTCGCACGCGGCGCTGGTCGCGCGCGGCATGGGGCGCCCATGTGTCTGCGGCGCCTCGGCGCTCGACATCGACCTCGAGGCGGGAGAGATGCGGGTCGGCGAAACGCTCCTGCGCGAGGGCGATGAGATCGCGATCGACGGCTCGACCGGGACGGTCGCCACCCAGGACGTGCCGCTCGTTCCCGCCGAGGTCGACGAGCACTTCCGGGTCGTGCTCGGCTGGTGTGACGAGCTGCGCCGGCTCGGCGTGCGCGCCAATGCCGACCGGCCTGAGGACGCGGCGACCGCGCGCCGCTTCGGCGCCGAGGGAGTCGGCCTATGCCGTACCGAGCACATGTTCCTCGGCGAGCGCCAGCCGAAGATGCAGGCGATGATCATGGCCGAGGATGAGGCCGCCCGACGGACGGCGCTGGCCGAGCTGGAGCCGCTGCAGCAGGCCGACTTCGAAGGGCTCTTCGCCGAGATGACGGGGCTGCCGGTGACGATTCGCCTGCTCGATCCGCCGTTGCATGAGTTCCTGCCCCGGGCCGAGGACCTGCTGGTGGAGATCGAGCGCCACCTCGCGAACTCCGGCGGCGAGCCGCCGCAGGAGCTGGAGCGCCAGCTGCACAGGGTGCGCCAGCTCGAGGAGTCGAACCCGATGCTGGGCACACGCGGGTGCCGGCTCGGCCTGCTGTACCCGGAGGTCTACGAGATGCAGGTGCGGGCGATTGTCGCCGCGGCCGTCGCCGTGCGCGAGCGCCTCGGCGAAGCGCCGCATCTGGAGGTGATGATCCCGCTGGTCGACTACGAGGGAGAGCTGGCGGCGATGCGCGCGCTGGTCGAGCGCACGGCGGCGGCGACCGCCGAGCGCCTCGGCGTCGAGCCTCCTGGCTTCCGCGTCGGCACGATGGTCGAGCTGCCGCGCGCCTGCCTGGTGGCCGAGCGGCTCGCGGCCGAGGCCGAGTTCTTCAGCTTCGGCACCAACGACCTCACCCAGACCGCGCTCGGCTTTTCCCGCGACGACTCCGAGGGGCGCTTCCTCGGCGAGTACCTGCGTCGCAGGATCGTCGACCGCAGTCCCTTCGAGACGATCGATGTCGACGGCGTCGGCGAGCTTGTCAGAACCGCGGTCGAGCGCGGCCGCCGCGGCCGGTCCGGCCTCGACCTTGGCATCTGCGGCGAGCACGGCGGCGACCCCGACAGCATCGCCTTCTTCCACGACGCCGGGCTGGACTACGTCAGCTGCTCGCCCTTCAGGGTTCCGATCGCCCGCGTCGCCGCGGCTCAGGCCGCGATCGCCGCGGCCTGAGCCCGGTCCCGGGGTCAGCTTTGTGAGCTGCCTGGGCGGTTCCGCACGGCGCCGCCGGCGACGAGAACGGCGAAGCCGATACCGGTCAGCAGCAGGGCGACGCCGATCACAATTCCGAATACCGACAGCCTTTCCGCCATGTAGCTGGCGTTGAGCGCCGTCGCCAGCGCGGTCTCGGTGACCCACACTTCGCGCGTGCCGTTGTCGGCCGGCAGGCCGGATTCGCTGTCAATGACGGCGAACTCTTCGTTGTCGGTGCCACCGCCCGTGGCCAGCTCGCCCGCCGGCGTGTTGGGCTTGGCTTCGAAGCGGCCCATTTCGGCGTAGGTGTAGCCGCCGGTGGCCTCGAGCGCGTGGACCTGCATGTACTCGGCGAAGCAACGGGCGCTGTCGCCGTTGTCGACGTTCTCTCCGGCGACTTCGCAGTCGGGCAGCGAGACGTCCTTCAGGCCGGCGGCCTTGACTTCTTCCGCGACCATCGACGGTGTCATGTCGGGTGTGCCGACGATGCCCTGCTCCTTCAGTTCTGACTTCACGGTGTTGCGTCCGTCGGCGCCCATCACGACCGCGACGACGCCGAACACGATCAGCACGACTGCGGCGATGATTCCGCCAATCTCGAGACCTTTGCGCATCTGACTTCCTTTCCCCTGCCCCGATTACATGGATAGGTGCAGCGATCAGGCAGGCTCTCAACTACGCTTGGCGCTGCCTTCCGTGAAATGGTCTGAATCTGGCTGGGTAGAAACCCGAAGCGGGCGCTCAGCGCCGCGGGCCGGTCTCGCACGCGATCGAGTAGCCCCAGCCCGGCCCGCCGTCGCAGTGGTCGCGGCCTTCGCCGCCGTAGAGCTTGTCGGGGCTGGGCCCGCCGTAGAGCTGGTCTCTGCCGCCTTCGCCGTGGCAGCCGTCCTGGCCCGGTCCCATGATGCAGATGTCGCGTCCAGGGCCGCCCCAGCAGCCGTCGCTGCCGGCACCGTGCTTGCAGTAGTCGTTGCCCGGGCCCCCGACGCAGTCGCTGTTGCGCTGGCCGGTGATGCAGATGTCGTCGCCGCCGCGGCCGACGCAGCGGTTGCGTTTGGCGCCTTCTGAGTAGCAGGTGTCGGCCTCGCCGCTGCCGATGAATTTGTCGGAGCCGTCGCCGAGGTGCACGGTGAGCGGCACGGGCAGCCGGTCGAGCACCTCGACGAAGTCGCCCGACGGGCCCATCCTCACTTCGACGCGCCCGGCGCCGCGCAGCGGGCAGACGGCGTGTCCGCGGTGAGCGAGCCGGCAGCCCTCCCCGGCGCGTCGCGCCATCCAGCCGTTGACGACGAGGTTGCGGCCGCGCACGCTCAACTCCAGGTGCGAGCCGGATGCGGCTCCGAGCACGACGACCTGGCCCTGCGGCGTGGCGGGCGCGCAGAAGAGCGCCAGCACCAGCGCAGCGGCCAACCCGATGACGGTCGCTGTCCCCCGAACAAAGATCGAGGGAAGAATAGAGGGTAGGTTTGACCGCATGGCCCGCGACGTGCTCGACGAGCATCGCCTTCGCCGCCTGATCGACGTCGGCAGGGGGCTCGTCGCCCAGCTCGACCTCGAGACCGTGCTGCGCGAGGTCGTCGACGTCGCCCGGGAGCTGACCGGCGCGCGCTACGCCGCTCTCGGCATCCTCGACGAGGACCGGCACGAGCTCGAGCGCTTCATCTACGTCGGCATCGACGATCGCACGAGGGCGCGGATCGGCGACCTGCCGCGGGGTCAGGGGGTGCTGGGGGAGCTGATCCGCAACCCGGCGCCGCTGCGCCTGCGCGAGGTCGGCGACCACCCCCGCTCCTTCGGGTTTCCCCCGGGACACCCGCCGATGCACAGCTTTCTCGGCGTGCCGATCGTCGTCCGCGGCCAGACCTACGGCAACCTCTACCTGACCGAGAAGGAGGGGGGCGATTTCGACGCCGCGGACGAGGAGGCGGCGACGATCCTCGCCGAATGGGCGGCGGTGACGATCTTCAACGTGCGCCTCTACAGCCAGTCCGAGGAGGAGCGGGGAGCGCTGGAGCGGGCTGTGCACGGCCTCGAGGCGACGACGGAGATCGCCCGTGCGGTCGGTGGCGAGACCGATCCCTCCCGCGTGCTGGAGACGATCGCCAAGCGGACGCGGGGGCTGGTCGGCGCCGGCTCGTTGCTGGTTCTGCTCGAGGACGGTGCAGGCTCCGAGGTGGTTGCTGCGGCCGGTGATTGCGGGAGCGCGCCGGTCGGCCGCCGGATCACGGTGGAGACCCCCTCCTCGCCTGCCGCCCTTCGCGCGGTGCGGGGTCTCGGAATTGAGGCGCGCGCCGCGCTGCTAGCTCCGCTCACCTTTCACGGCCGCGGGCTGGGGGCGATCGTGGCGCTCGACCGGCTCGAGGAAGGCCCCGACTTCTACCCCGAAGACGAGCGCATGCTGACCGCTGCCGCGGCCAGCGCCGCGACCGCGGTCGCAACCGTGCAGTCGGTCACCGAGGAGCGCCTGCGTCAGACGATGCTCACCGCCGAGCGCGAGCGGGCGCGTTGGGCGCGAGAGCTGCACGACTCTGTCCTGCAGGGCATCGGCTCGCGCCTCGTGATGCTCTCCGGGGCGCTGAAGAGCGGCGATCCGGAGCGCCTCGGGGCCGCGGTGGAGCAGGCGCTCGGCGACATGGCCGGCGACATCGACGACCTGCGCGTGCTGATCACCGAGTTGCGCCCGGCGACGCTCGATCAGCTAGGCCTGCGCGCCGCGCTCGAGGACCTTGCCGAGCGGGTCGGCCAGGGCGAGGAGATTGAGGTCGTCACCGAACTCCAGGTCGAGGCCGAGCGGCTCGAGCCGGAGTTGGAGACCGTCGTCTACCGGCTCGTCCAGGAGGCGCTGAACAACGTCGCCAAGCACGCCGGCGCAACGGCGGTTCGGCTTGAGGTGTGTAGCGAGGCCGACCGCCTCGACGTGCTCGTCGCCGACGACGGCTGCGGCTTTGACCCGGCGAGCGAGCGCGCCGGCTTCGGCCTGGCCGGGATGCGCGAGCGGATCGAGCTGGTCGGGGGGGAGCTGCAGATCGAGTCGCAGCCGGCGAGCGGCACCCGGGTGATGGCGAACGTGCCGCTTGCGGCGCCCGCGACCGGAGGCACCGGCTCAGGTCTCGAGCAGGCCGCGGGAGATCGCGCTGCGGACCAGCTCGGCCCTGGTTGAGACGCCGAGCTTTTGCTGAATGTGGGCGCGGTGGGTCTCGACCGTGCGCACGCTGATGTAGAGCTGCGCGGCGATCTCGGCGTTGGTGTGGCCGAGGGCGATCAAGCGCAGAACGCCCGTCTCCCGTTCGCTCAGGTCGGGGGCCGCGCTCTCCGGTTCGGCGGCGAGCTTCGCGCCCAGCGCCGGTTGCAGGTAGGTCTCGCCGGCGGCAGCCTTGCGCACCGCCCGCACCAGCTCGTCGGCGGCGGCCTCCTTGAGCACGTAGCCGAGCACCCCGAGTTGCAGTGCCTGGCGGGCGAAGGCCGGCCCCTGCTGCATCGTCAAGACGACTATCTGGGTCGCGGGCGAGGCCACGCGCATCTCGGGAATCGCCTCCAGGCTGGGCTTGCCGGGCATGTTGAGGTCGAGGATCAGCACGTCGGGCTTGTGCCCGCGCAGATAGCGGACCGCGTCCTCGGCTCCCTCCGCCTCGGCGACCACCTCGAAGCCCGGCTCCTCCTCGAGCAGCACGCGCAGGGCCCGGCGCACGACCGTGTGATCGTCGGCCAAAACGATCGAGATCCCCTCCGCCATGCCGACGATCCTAGTCAGCCGAGTGGCCGACATCGAATTCCTGGAATGGAATGCGTGAGGCAGGGTATGAAGACGCTGCCGCAGTCGGGTGCAGATCTCGTTGTCGGACCTTCCGCGGGGGTCACCCGGCGAGCAATCGCCGCCGAGACACCCGCCCAAGCCGCGGCGAGGGTTACGGGACGCGAGCTTTGCCTGCCGGCCGGGTCTCGGCGACCGCTAGGGTCTGACCATGGCCGTTCGACGTCGATCGCCGCGCAACCGCGCAAGCGATCGGCTGACGCCCGGCGAACTGGCTGCCGTCGATGCGGTGGCCCGCGCGATGGACCTCGCCAACCTTTCCTCGAACACCTTCGAGGGGCTGCTGGGTCGTCTGGGCCTCTCGCGGTCCGCCGAGCCCCGATTGTCGGTGCCATGAGCCGCCGCATCGTCGTGATCGGCGCCGGGACCGGCGGAACGCTCGTCGCCAACCGCCTGTGCAGGCTCTATGGCGATGCCGCCCAGATCACCGTCGTCGACCGCGACGACCGGCACGTCTACCAACCCGGGCTGCTCTTCGTGCCCTTCGGCCTCGAGGAGCCGGAGGCGATCGTCCGCTCGCGCCGCGAGCAGCTGCGCGACGGGATCGAGTTCCGCCTGGCGGAGGTCGATCGGGTGGAGACCGCCGCCGACACCGTGCACCTGGGCGACGGCTCGACGCTCTCCTACGACGTGCTGGTCGTCGCCAGCGGGGCGTCGCTCCTCTACGAGGAGACCGAGGGGCTGACCGGTCCCGGCTGGGGCGAGAGGACCTTCTCCTTCTACTCGCTCGAGGCGGCGACGGCGCTGCGGGACGCATTGCGCTCCTTCGACGAGGGCCGGCTGGTGGTGAACATGATCGACCTGCCGATCAAGTGCCCCGTCGCGCCGCTCGAGTTCTGCTTCCTGGCGGACTGGTACCTGCGCAAGCGCGGGGTTCGCGAGAAGGTGGAGATCACCTACGCGACGCCGCTCGATGCGGCTTTCACCAAGCCTGTGGCAGCCGAGCACCTCGCCGGGATGCTGGCGGAGAAGGACATCTGCCTGGAGGCGGAGTTCGCGACCGGCCAGGTCGACGGCGAGGGGGGCCGGCTGGTCAGCTGGGACGAGCGCGAGGTCCCCTTCGACCTGCTGGTCGCGATCCCGCTGCACGGCGGCGCCGGGTTCGTCTCGCGCTCGCCGGAGCTCGGTGACGAGCTGGGGTTCGTGCGGACCGACCACAACACGCTGCAGAGCAAGGCCGCCCCCAACGTGTTCGCGACCGGCGACGCCGCCAACCTGCCGACCTCCAAGGCGGGCTCGGCGGCGCACTTCGAGGGCGAGACCCTGACCGAGAACGTCCGGCGCTTCCTCGCCGGCGAAGAGGTCGAGGGCAGCTACGACGGGCACGTCAACTGCTTCATCGAGAGCGGCTTCCACAAGGCGCTGCTGATCGACTTCAACTACGAGGTGGAGCCGCTACCCGGCCGCTACCCGCGGCCTCGCCTGGGGCCGCTGCCCCTGCTGCGCGAGTCGCGCCTCAACCACCTCGGCAAGCTCGCCTTTCAGTCGTTCTACTGGCATGTGATCCTGCCCGGCCGCGACGTGCCCGGCATCAGCGCCCGCATGTCGACGGCCGGCGGGCAATCGACCGCAAGCGCAGAAGGAGGCAGACGATGAGCACCGTCACTTACGCCGGCACGCCGGTGGAGGTCGACTCCGAGGGCTTCCTAGAGCAGCCCGAGGACTGGAACGAGCAGATCGCGAAGCAGATAGCCGCGGAGAACGGAATCGAGCAGCTCACGGATCGGCACTGGCTGGTGATCAACTTCATGCGCCAGGCCTACCTGGAGGACGGCTCGGCACCCTCGATCCGGACCCTTGGGAAGGCGTCGGGCGTGCCGATCAAGGAGCTCTACCAGCTGTTCCCGAAAGGCCCGGCGAAACTCGCGGCTAAGATCGCCGGAATCCCGAAGCCGCGCGGCTGCATCTAAGAGAGGGGCGAGTGCAAGATGACCGATTCGCAGCAGCGGCCCGAGCCGATCGAGAAGGTCTCGATAATCATCTCCAAGGGCTCCCTGGAGGGCGTCTATCCGGGCCTGATCATGGCCAACGGAGCCCGCATGGAGGGGATCGAGGCGAACGTCTTCTTCACCTTCTTCGGGCTGGACGCGATCAACAAGGCCAAGCACGACCACGTCAAGGTGGCGACCGTCGGCAACCCGGGGCTGCACCTCGCGACCTGGGCGGGCGGCATGCCAGGGATGTCGGCGCTCGTCACCCACAAGCTCGCCCAGGAAATGGAGAAGCTCGACATCCCGCCGATCCCCGAGTTCGTCGAGATGATCGCCGACTCCGGCGCGCCGCTGTACGCGTGCAAGGCCTCGGTCGACCTCTTCGGCCTGAGCAAGGAGGACTTCATCCCCCAGGTCGAGGACGTGATCACCGTCGGCGAGTTCTACGGGCTCGCCGGGGGCGGGCAGATCATCTTCACCTAACCACCGCGCGCCAGCTCGGCCGCGGCCCGCTGGGCGTCGGGGAGGTCGCGCTCGGCCCCCGGCCCGAGGATGCGCCGCCAGAGCGGCGCCAGCGCACCGCTCTAGAATCGAAAAGCCGACGCCCGGATTTGAACCGGGGACCCCTTCATTACGAGTGAAGTGCTCTACCAACTGAGCTACGTCGGCGCCCGGTCCCATTCTAGGTGTCGTGGTTCCGTCGCGCCCTTCCTCTGGCCGGATTCTTCTTCAGCGCTTTGCAAGGAAGGCGATCGAGCCGCCGGGACGAGAGCAGCTGACGGAAACGCCGGCCTTGACCACGGCCGCCAGGCAGCGGTATTCGTCGTAGATCTCGCAGGAGCCTCGCGAGGCCTCGTTGCGCGGTGCGCAGGATGCCTGCTTAGACCATGCCGCGACCACGCCACGCCCGACGTCGCAGCCGATGCCGGTGACCCGCAGCCCTTCGGTGCCGGCGACGGTCGTGCGCCCGCAGCCGCGCGCCGCGGCGCCGGGGGGCGCGGCGGGTGTCGTCGCGGTCGCCCTCTGCTCTTCCCGGGCGGATCCCTGGGGGCCATAGCCGGACCCCGAGCCGTCGGAGCCGCAGCCGGTCGCCGCGAGCGTGGCCAGCGCGGCAAGGGTCGCAAGCGGGGCCAACGAACGGAAACGGCGGATGCGGTGCATCACCCAAACCTAGCCCAGCTTCTACCTGTGCTCCGCCTTGGTCTTCCCGCCGCGCCCCCGACACTGCGGCTGCGGCCGACCCCAGCCCCCTCTGGCCGCGGGTCAGACACCCAGCTCGCGGGCGCGAGCGAAGATCCGGTCGAGCATCGGTTCGGTGAGACGGCCTGTGAAGGTGTTCTGCTGACTCGGGTGGTAGCAGCCGAGCAGCGTCCATTCCTCGATCTCAACTTCGGCTCCGTGGCCGAACTTGGGCCGTGGTCGCGGCGCCGCGGTCCCCAGTCCGCGCAGCGCACGTAGCGCACCGTCCCAGCCGAACGCACCCAAGGCGACGATCGTTCGACACCGCGTGAGCAGCGCCAGCTCGCGCCCGAGGTAGGGGAGGCACTCGTTGCGCTCGGCCGGAGTCGGCTTGTTGGCGGGCGGCGCGCAGCGCACGACGGCGGTGACGTAGGCGCCGTGCAGGCGCAGGCCGTCGCCGCTCTGACGCGAGTCGGGCCGGCTCGCGTAGCCGGCACGGTGCAGCGCGGCGTAGAGCCAGTCGCCCGAGCGGTCGCCGGTGAACATGCGACCGGTGCGGTTGGCGCCGTGCGCCGCCGGAGCCAGGCCTACGATCGCAAGCTGCGCTTCGGGGTCGCCGAACCCGGAGACCGGTCGGGCCCAGTAATCCTCACCCTGAAAGCGCCGTGGTGGCGCTGCGGCGCTGGCCTCCCGCCACTCGACCAGGCGCGGGCAGCGCCGGCAAGCGTGGACCTCGGCGGCGAGCCGCGCCAGTGAGTCGTCGGCTTGTGGCCGTGTGGCCCGGTGCGTTGTGGCCATGCCGGAACTGAATCACGTTTCACCTGCTCCACCCCGCCCTCCAGACCCATTTCCCCGGTTCTCCCATGGCCCCTCAGGACGCACTCCGAGCAACCATTCGGCGAATTGCTGGAAAAAGTGCCACTATTTTGCTAGGACGAAGCAAAGGCCCGAGTTCGGGCTGGAGAGCCACCTTTGCGACCAATATAATGGAGTGGTTAGGCCACCCAGCAACGATCGGAGGAGTCACTATGCCCGCAAAGAGCAAGACCGCCAAAGGTAGGAAAAAAGGAAAATCGCGCCCGAAGAGCAAACGAGGCGTCAACCAGGATCTGGTCAAATCGCTGGCCCACGAGCTTCGCGCCGAGATCCTGGCGATCCTCAATGAACGGATGGCCAGCCCCAATGAACTTGCGAAGGAGCTCGACGAAGGGCTGAGCCAGGTCAGCTACCACGTCAAAGTCCTCAAGGACTACAACGTCATCACCCTCGTCAAGACCGAGCCGCGACGCGGAGCTGTGGAGCACTACTACCGCGCCACCTCGCGCGCCTACCTGACCGATCGCGACTGGCGCGAACTGCCGGAGTCGGCCCGGGTCGCGATGAGCGCCGACCTGTTCCAGACGATCCTCGACGACGTCGTCGCCTCGCTCGAGGGTGAAGTCTTCGACCAGCGTGAGGACCGGCACATGAGCTGGACCCCGATGATGGTCGACCAGCAGGGGTGGGAGGAGATCAGCGGCATCCTCGATGGCGCGCTGAAGCAAGTGCTCAAAGCCCAGGCGGCAGCGGTCAAGCGGCTGGCCAAATCGAAAGAGGACGGCATCAACATGTCAGTCTCGATGATCGGCTACGAGGTTCCGGAGAAGGCGGCCAAGAAAGTTCCGAAGCGCAAATCGAAAGGCTCGGCCAAGAAGGCGAAAGGCAAAGCGAAAGCGAAGCGCAAGTAGCACGGGCTCGGCCGGCGCAATTCCCGGTGAGTCCAAGCCCATAGGCTCCCCGGCCTGTGGGCGCCGATCCTTCAGCAGGTGGCTATGGCGGACGGCGCGGCTTCGGCCGCGCCGTCGTCGTCTCGGCCCTGATCCTCGTCGCGACCGTCGTCGCGGGGGGCGGATGCGGTCCCAGCGGCCACGGCGCCGAGACCGACCCCGAGAAGGGGGCCGATGCGGCGATCCTCAACCAGGCGCTCGCTCGCGAGCTCACGCTGCTCGGCGCCTACACGCGCCTGCAGCCGCTGTCGGGCGGCTCGCGCCGCACCGTCGTGCGACGCCTGCGCGCCGAGCAGCAGGAATACGTCGACGACATAACCAAGGCGATTCGGGGTCTCGGCGGCGATACCGAAGCCGAATCGGAAGCACTCGACCTCCCCGTGGACGCCGGCCGGGCGACCCTGCTCGAATCGATCGGCGAGCTGGAGGAAGCCGCGCTCGACTTCTACGTCGGCCAGGCAGCGCAGCTCAACACGCCGGCGCCGCGCACTCTCGATGCCTGGCTTGCCGCCGGTCACGCCCAGCACGTGGTCGAGCTGTCGAATGGTGGGGGATGATTCCCGCGTGACATGTTCCCGCTGACGCTGGCTAACACGCTGACCCTGCTGCGCATCCTCGCCGTGCCGGTCGTAGTCGTCGCCCTGCTCGGAGAGACCCCCAACGGTGATGCGCTGGCCGCGGGCGTCTTCGCCCTGGCGGCGCTGACCGACGGCCTCGACGGCTACTTCGCGCGCTCGCGCGACGCCGTCACCACCTTCGGCAAGCTGATGGACCCGTTTGCCGACAAGCTGCTGATCACCGCGGCGCTGGTCTCTCTGGTCTCGCTCGACCGCCTCCAAGCCTGGGTCGCGATGGTGATCATTGCCCGCGAGATCGCGGTCACCGGGTTGCGCGCGATCGCCGCTGAGCGCGGAGTCGTGATCGCCGCCAGTTGGATGGGCAAGGTGAAGACTGTGCTGCAGATCGCTGCCGTGATCGCGCTGATCGCCGCCAATCCGGCGCCGCCGTGGGTCGACGTTCTCGTCTACCTCGCGGTGGCGGCGACGGTGATCAGCGGCGCCGACTACTTCCTCGGCCTGCGCCGCCGGCTCAACTCGCAGGAGCCTCCAGCCACTCGCGCATAGTGATGTGGCGCCGCTCGTGCCCGCCGCTCTCGAGCTCGGCGCGCAGGTCTTCGAGCTTGCCGTAGCGCTCGGCGACGACGTTGTGGCGGTGGATCGTCTCGAGATTCTCCTGGCGCGCCATCACGAAGGCGTCGCCGGGCAGGTTGGGGTAGTCGGCGGTGACGCGGCGCACCATCTCGCGCACGCAGTCCTCGACGAAGCGCGGCTGCGCGTGCGCCTTGGCCACCACCGCTAGCTCGTCGGGCCGCTTCATCAGCTCGTATATCTCCGAGCTCATCGACTGCTCAACGATGCGCAGTAGCTCGGGCGCGTCGATCCAGGCAGGGCCGCCCTCGGGGCAGCCGATGTGCAGCGTGCCGATCCCGCGCTGATTGTGGGTGGCGACAGGGACGGCCTCGATCGCCGCCTCGATCTGCTCGGCGTCGAAGCCGCGCTCGGCCAGGCGCTCGCGGGCGAGGCCGCCGACCATCTCCTGCGCGCAGGGGCAGGCGGTCATGCCCTGGGCCTGTACGCCGGTCAGCGTCCGCGTCCCCCGTAGCGAGTCGACCGCGGTGCCGAAGAGGCCGTAGATCTCCTGCGTCGAGATGCCGCTCACCGGCGTCGTCACGGTCTCGGGATAGCGCGCTGCGACGGTGACCTCGGCGCGCAGACCGCCCTGGCGCTCGCGCACGCGCTCGGCGATATGGGCGGCCAGCACCTCGGCGCGGAACGCCTCGCCGAGCACGACCTCGTCGATCGCCTCGCCGACGATTTCCTCGAAGCGCGACATGTGCACGCCGGCCTGGCGCGGGTTGAGGTCGACGAAGCATTCGAACTCGGCGTGGAAGAGGTTCTCGGCCCCGTCGGCCTTGACCCGGATCACCTTCTCGACCCCGGTGACTCCGACGCGCGAGAGGCTCACGCGGGTGGCCGGTGCGCCCGACTGGACGTCGGGCGTCGCGGGCGAGAGCGGGGTGGGAGGGCGGGTCGCCATCGGCGCATGAAGCGTAGGCGATCGTCCCTATACTTCCCCAGGCCGAAGCGTTGGGGTCGGCCCCCGGGGAGGGGAACAGGGTTGCAGTGGAGGCATTGAGATCGAGCCTTTGGAGACGGTCCCGCAGGGACTGAGTCAGGATTCGGACGCGCAGCCGGAGGGGCCGCAGGAGCTCCAGGCGCTGTTCGCCCTCGGCCGCGAGCGCGGCTACCTCACCTTCGAGCAGATCGCCGCCACGCTCGAGGAGGTCGAGGTGACCAAGGAGCAGGTCACCGGCCTGCACTCGCACCTGGTCGAGCACGGCGTCGAAGTGATCGCCGAGGACGGCGTCAGCGCTTACAAGGAGCAGCGCGCGAGCGCGACCAACGGCAGCGGCCCGAAGAAGCAGGAGCTCGACCTCACGGTCGAACCGAGCCTCGACTCGCTGCGCCTCTACCTGCGCTCGATCGGCCAGGTCGACCTGCTCACCGCGAGCCAGGAGGTTGAGCTGGCGAAGCGGATCGAGCGCGGCGACATGATCGCCAAGCGGCAGATGGTCGAGGCCAACCTGCGGCTCGTCGTCTCGATCGCGAAAGGCTATCTGGGCCGCGGGCTCAGCTTCCTCGACCTGATCCAGGAGGGCTCGCTGGGCTTGATCCGGGCGGTCGAGAAGTTCGATTACCGCCGCGGCTACAAGTTCTCCACCTACGCGACCTGGTGGATCCGCCAGGCGGTGACGCGGGCGATCGCCGACAAGGCGCGCACGATCCGCATTCCGGTGCACATGGTCGAGAAGCTCAATCGCGTCGCCCACGTCGAGCGCCAACTCGTCCAGCGCCTCGGCCGCGAGCCGGAGCCGGCCGAGATCGCCGAGGAGCTGCGCTGGCCGCTCGGCGAAGTCCGCGAGATCCTCCGCGTCGCCCAACTGCCGGTCTCGCTGGAGAAACCGGTCGGCGACGAGGACGATTCGGAGCTGGGCGACTTCGTCGCCGACGACACCGTCGCCGAGCCCTTCGAAGAAGCGAGCGACCACCTGCAGAAGGAGGGCGTGCGCAGGGCGCTGACAGCGCTGCCCGAGCGCGAGCGCAACGTGATCGAGCTGCGCTACGGCCTCACCGGCCTGGAGCCGATGACCCTGGAGGAGGTCGGCAATACCTTCGGCGTCACCCGCGAGCGGATCCGCCAGATCGAGAACAACACCCTGAAAAAACTCCAGCACCTGCCTGAGGCTCAAATGCTCAGGGACGCGAGCTAAACCTGGTATCCGGTGGGATACTGAGCCCGATGCCCTCCGGCGACAAGTTCTATTCGCGCCTTTCTCAGCGGATCGGGGCGACCGGGTTGCGCTGGGCCGGCAAGCTCAATGTCCCGATCTACCGCCTCTCGGGTGGGCGAATCTGGGGCAAGGTGAACGAGGCCCCTGTCCTGTTGCTGACCACCACGGGACGTAAATCGGGCCAGCGGCGGACCGCCCCGGTGGTCTACCTGGCCGATGGCGAGAACGTGGTGGTGATCGGCTCCAACGCGGGCCACAGCCGCACGCCCGCCTGGTCGCTGAACCTGAAGGCGAACCCCGAGGCCGAGGTCGAGCTCGGGCGGGTGCGGCGGCAGGTGCGTGCCCGCGTCGCCGAGGGAGACGAGCGCGCAGACCTCTGGCGCAAGCACAACGAGCAGTACTCCGGCTTCGACGAATACGAGGCCCGCACCGATCGCGAGATCGCCCTCTTCGTGCTGGAGCCCCACTGAGCATGGCCGCCGCACCGCACCCGTTCCGGCTTGCCGCCGAGCGCAAGGACCTGGACGCGGCGAAGGCGGCGCTGCGCGAGGACGTCGTCCTGCACAGTCCGATTCTCTTCCGGGGCTTCGAGGGACGTGAGATAGTCCTGCAGGTGCTGACCCACGTCATCGCCACGCTCGAAGACTTCCGCTACACCGATGAGCTCAGCGACGAGCAGACCGTCGTCCTGCGCTTCAAAGCCCGGGTCGGCGACCGCGAGTTGGAGGGAATCGACTTCCTCGAGCTCGACGAGGACGGCCTCGTACGGGAGCTGACGGTGTTCATGCGCCCGATGTCGGCGCTGACCGCGTTCAACGAGCAGATGGCCGCCCGTCTCGGCGTCGAGGCGGGATAAACTCGGCACTTCTCCTGGGGGAGTGTCCGAGTGGTTAAAGGAGACTGGCTGTAAACCAGTTGGCTATGCCTACGCAGGTTCGAATCCTGCCTCCCCCATATGAGCAAGCCCGCCGAGGGCGAGATGACTATCCGCGAGCTGGCGGAGCGGACCGGGATGACCGTCCGCAACATCCGCGCCCACCAGACGCGTGGATTGCTGCCGCCGCCAACCGTCCGTGGCCGCACCGGCTACTTCGGCGAGGAGCACGTCGCGCGGATCGAGCTGACCCGCGAGATGCAGGCCGACGGGCTCAACCTGGAGGCGATCCGGCGCGTGCTCGACAGCGGCGAAGGCTCCGCCTCGGCGATCTTCGACTTCACCCGCGCCCTCCGCACCCCCTTCGAAGACGAGGCTCCGGAAATCGTCGACGCCGACGAGCTGACCGCGGTCTGGGGCGACGCCGCGGACGCGAAGCTGCGGGAACGGGCGGAAAAGCTCGGCCTCTTTCGCTCCCTGCCCGACGGGCGGATCGAGGTGATCAGCCCGCAGCTGCTGCGCGCAGCCGCTGAGTTGGCCGCGCTCGGGATCGGGCCGGAGGGCGCCCTCGTCACTGCCGAGAAATTGCGTCGCCATGCCGACGGCGTCGCCCGTGCCTTTGTCGAGCTGTTCGTCAAGGAGGTCTGGCAACCGTTCGACCGCGCCGGCCGGCCCGAGCGCGACTGGCCGAAGATGAGCGAGGCGCTCGAACGGATGCGCCCGCTCGCGGCCGGCGCCCTCCTCGCGACCTTCCAGATCGCGATGGGGGAGGCGGTGGAGAAGGAGAGCGAGCGAACCCTGCGGCTCGCCGCCCGGCCCGCCAAGCGGTCTGGGAAGCGGCGCAAACGCTCCGACTAGGCGAGCCCTGCGCTTGTGCGGCGATCGCTGACGGGCTGACGCGGCGAGTGTTGCCCGGCGCCGAGCGCCTGCCCGACACGCTCGCCCAGCGCGGCGCCGAAGCGCGCCGCATAATCTCCAGCAGATGACGGGCGACCCGAGCAAAGCTGCGGGGGGGGCGGCAACCGAACCGCGCGACCGGACGGCGGCGGGCGTCATGCCCTCGCAGGCCCTGAGCGAGGCGATCGAGGCCGAGTGGATCAGCTCGGGCCAGTACCGCATCCTGCCCGAGGCGATCCAGCCGGCCAGCATCGACCTACGGCTCGGCGACTTCGCCTGGGCGCTGCGCTGCAGCTTCCTCCCCGACGTCGACTCGACGGTCGAGGAGAAGATCGACGGCCTCGCCTTCCAGAAAGTCGACCTGCGCGACGGCGCCGTCCTGGAGCGCGACCGGCCTTACCTGGTGCCGCTGATCGAGGAGCTGGCGCTGCCCGACGACGTGCGCGCCAAGGCGAACCCGAAGAGTTCGACCGGGCGCCTCGACGTCTTCACCCGGGTGCTCACCGATCGCCACCACCGCTTCGACGAGATCCGCGCCGGCTACAACGGCCGGCTCTACCTCGAGGTCGTGCCGCGCTCCTTCGCGATTCAGGTGCAGAGTGGCCTCTCACTCAACCAGCTGCGGCTTGTCCGTGGCGACGCACGCCTCGGCGACGAGCAGATCCGCGCGCTGCAGGCGGAGTTCCCGCTGCTCTACCTCGACTCGCACGCGCTGCGCGAGTCCGAGCTGGCCCTGGCCGACGGGCTCTTCCTCAGCGTCGACCTCTCCGGGCCGAGCGACCGCATCGTCGGCTACCGGGCGAAGAAGAACAGCCTGCCGATCGACCTCTCGCGGATCCGCGCCTACCGCTGGACCGACTACTGGGACCCGGTCTACCCCGAGCCGGGCGGGCGGGTCGTGCTCGAGCCGGAGATCTTCTATCTGCTGCTCTCGGCGGAGGGCGTCTGCATCCCGCCGCAGATCGCCGCCGAGATGATGGCCTACGACCCGACCGCGGGCGAGCTGCGGACTCACTACGCCGGCTTCTTCGACCCGGGCTTCGGCTACGACCCGGCGGGAGGCCGTCACGGCAGCCGCGCCGCGCTTGAGGTGCGGGCACGCGACGTCTCGTTCATGGTCGAGCACCGCCAGCCTGTCTGCAAGCTCGCGCTGGAGCGCACCGGCGCTCCGGCCGAGCGCCTCTACGGGAAGCAGCTCGGCTCCAACTACCAGGGGCAGGTGACGATGTTGAGCAAGCACTTCGAGGAGCAGGCGAGGGGAGGGGCGGACACGCCTCCCGAAACGCTCGGCGGGAGCCTCGCTTGAGTGTTTCGGGAGACGTGTCCGCCCCTCCGGGCCGCCTTTGGCAGGTGTATCTGGCTGGGGAGATTCATTCGGACTGGCGGGAGCGGATCGAAGCGGGTGTGGGTGAGGCGGGGTTGCCGATTTCGTTTTCAGCGCCGGTCACCGACCACGCCGCCTCCGACGACGCCGGCGTCGGCACCCTCGGCGACGAGGGCGAGCCGTTCTGGCGCGACCACATGGGGGCGGGGGTCAACGCTATCCGCACCCAGACGCTGGTCCGCGCCGCCGACGTGGTCGTGGTCCGCTTCGGCGACAGGTACCGGCAGTGGAACGCTGCCTTCGACGCCGGCTACGCCGCCGCCCTGGGCACGCCGTACGTCACGTTGCACGAAGCCGAGCTCGACCACGCGCTGAAGGAGGTCGACCGCGCCGCCCAGGGCACGGCGCGCAGCCCCGAGCAGGTGGTCGACGTGCTTCGCTACGTGATCACCGGTAAGTTGCCCTAATGGGAGCGGAGACGAACCGGGCGACGATTGAGCGCCTCTACGCGGCCTTCGGCGAGCGCAACGGCGCCGCGATGACCGCCTGCTACGCGTCCGACCCGCACTTCCGCGACCCGGCCTTCGGCGACCTGCAGGGTGGCGATGTCGGCGCAATGTGGCGAATGTTGACCAGCCGCGCCACCGACCTGAAGATCGAGCTGCATGAGCATGACGCCGACGATGTGTCGGGCTCGGCCCACTGGATCGCCCGCTACACCTTCTCCACCGGCCGCCCGGTGGTCAACGACATCCGCGCGAGCTTCCGTTTCGCCGACGACGGCCTGATCGCCGACCACGTCGACGAGTTCGACTTCCGCAACTGGGCGAAGCAGGCGCTCGGCCCGAAAGGCACGCTGGTCGCCCTGCTGCCGCCGCTGCGCAAGAAGGCCCGTGACCAGGCGCTGGCCCAGCTCGACGCCTACAAGCGCGACGAGACCGGCTCCAGCATCTGACCGGCTCCGTCACCCTTCGTCCAGCCGGTCGAACGTGCACTGCCTGGGGTCTTTGTCGTCTCGGAAGCGTCGGAACCGCGCCCCGTGGCGGATCCGCCCGGCGGTGGCGTGGTCGTAGCCGACTTCGATCACGAGCTCCGGGCGTAGTGCGACCCACTCGAGGTCGCGGTCCCCGGCCCAGCGGCTGGGCTCGGCGGTGCCCTGCTCGCCGGTCTCCAGGGGCGCCAGCATCTCGCGCATGCCCGTTTCGCCTCCGTGCTGAAGCCCGAGATGTGGCCGACCGGGCGCAGCTCGTCGCCGTCGTAGAGGCCGAGGATCAGCGAGCCGACCGTGCCCTCCTCTTTGCCCGGCCGCCAGCCGAGCACTACGCAGTCGATCTCGCGCTCGCGCTTGATCTTGGCCATCCCCTTGCGCTTGCCGGGGAGGTAGGGGGCGTCAAGCTGCTTGGCCATCGTGCCCTCGGTGCGCCGCAGCCACTCCTCCGCTTGCGGCGGGTCGGGGCTGAGCTGGCTCAGCTCGATCCCGGTCTGCCTGGCCAGCGTCTCCAGCCGCCGCCGTCGCTCGCCGAACGGCGCTCGAGCAGCGCCTCGTCGCCCTCGGCGAGCAGGTCGAAGGCGACGTAGTCGGCCGGGATCTCCTTCGAGAGCAGGGTGATCCGCGACTCGGCCGGGTGGATGCGCTGCTGCAGCGCGTCGAATTCGAGCTTGCCCTCGGCGTCGCGGATGACCAGCTCGCCGTCGAGCACGTAGCGCCCGGGGCGAAGCTCAGCTCGGGGAAGTAGCGCGCCAGCGCTTTGCCGCCGCGCGACTGGATGTAGGCGTCCTCGCCGTCGACGAAGACGATCGCGCGGAAGCCGTCGAGCTTCTGCTCGTAGGCCCACTCCTCGCCTTCGGGCAGCGCTTTGCGGGTCAGCGCCAGCTGCGGCTTGAGCGGCGGCGCGAGCGGCAGGTTCACGACGCCGATGATGCCCGACGGGCGCGGGTCTCGCGCGGGTCGGGCACCGGCACCGCCGCGAGCAGCGCTGCGTGTAGGGGTCGGCGGGCCGCTCGCAGACCTGGTCGGCCGGACCCTGCTCGACGATCTTGCCGTCGTGCATGACCGCGATCCGGTCGGAGACGTGGCGGACGACGCCGATGTCGTGGGCGACGAAGACGTAGGTCAGGCCGAACTCGTCCTGCAGCTCGGCGAGCAGGTCGAGAATCTGGGCGTGGATCGAGACGTCGAGGGCCGAGACCGGCTCGTCGGCGACGATCAGCTTCGGCTCGCAGCGCCAGGGCCCGGGCGATGCCGATCCGCTGCCGCTGCCCGCCGGAGAACTCGTGCGGGAAGCGGTTGTAGTGCTCGGCGCAGCCCGACCCGCTCGAGCAGCTCGCCGACCGGCTGCGCAGCTCGCGCGCCCGAGGCGCGGCCGTGCAGCCGCAGCGGCTCGCCGACGATCTGGCCGACGCGCTTGCGCGGGTTGAGCGAGGCGTAGGGGTCCTGGAAGATCAGCTGCATCTCGCGCGCGCAGCGGCCGCATCTGCCGCCGCGAGAGGCCGGCGATCTCGCGGCCCTCGAAGCGGACCGAGCCCGAGGTCGGCTCCAGCAGCTGCAGCACCGCCCGCGAGAGGGTCGACTTGCCGCTGCCGGACTCGCCGACCAGGCCGAGCGTCTCGCCGCGCGCGACGCTGAAGCTGACCCCGTCGACGGCGCGCACCTGGTCGACCTCGCGGTCGAACAGCATCCCCCGCTTGACCGGGAAGTGCTTGACCAGGTCGGTCGACCTCGAGCAGCGGCGTCTCGCCGCGGCCGGCGCGCAGCGGCGGCGCCTGATCGAGGCGCAGACCGCGCCGAGCAGCGTGCGCGTGTAGGCGTCCTTGGGCGCGTAGAAGACCTCGTCGAGCCGCCGCGCTCGACGATCTTGCCTTCGTGCATGACCAGCACCCGGTCGGCGAGCTCGGCGACGACGCCGAAGTCGTGGGTGATCAGGATCGTCGCCAGGCCGCGTTCGCGGTTGAGCCGCCGCAGCAGCTCGAGGATCTGCGCCTGGATCGTCACGTCGAGCGCCGTCGTCGGCTCGTCGGCGATCAGGATGTCCGGGCTCGAGCGCCAGCGCCATCGCGATCATCGCCCGCTGCCGCATCCCGCCGGAGAACTCGTGCGGGTAGCGGTCGACCCGGCGCTCGGGATCGGGGATGCCGACCGAGGCGAGCAGCTCGACCGGCGCGTTCCGCGCCTCCGCCTTGCCGATCTGCGGCCGGTGCGCGCGGATCGCCTCGACCAGCTGGTCGCCGACCGGTAGACCGGGTTGAGGGAGGTCATCGGGTCCTGGAAGATCATCGCGATCCGCTCGCCCGCGCAACCGTCGCAGCTCCGCATCGCCGGCGTCGAGCAGCTCGGCTGCCGCCGGCTGGACCGAGCCCTCGATCCGCGTGTTGGGCGAGCGGGTCAGGCCGATGATCGTCTGCGCGGTGACGCTCTTGCCCGATCCCGACTCGCCGACGATCGCCAGCACCTCGCCCGGCGCCAGCTCGAAGGAGACGCCGTCGACCGCCTGCACGAAGCCGCCTCGGTGGCGAAGCCGACCCGCAGGTCGCGGACGCTGAGCAGCGGCTCGGCGCTCACTGTGCCGAGCTCCCCGAGCTTGACCCGCGGATCGAGGAAGGCGTAGGCGACGTCGACCAGGGCGTTGAAGAGGACGATGAAGAAGGCGCCGAAGAGGATCACGGCCATCATCGGCGGCAGGTCGGGGTTGATCAGCGATTCGAAGGCGTAGAGGCCGATCCGTCGAGGTTGAAGAGTCTCGACGATGATCGCGCCGCCGAGCAGGGCGCCGAAGTCGAGCCCGAACAGGGTGACGATCGGAACCAGCGAGTTGCGCAGCACGTGGCGGGTCATCACCCGCCGCTCGCTCAGGCCCTTGGCCCGCGCCGTGC
>CAWEUU010000007.1:0-84706 GCA_963812335.1 uncultured Solirubrobacterales bacterium
GTGCAAGGATGCGGTTTAACAAAGACCGAACTGGTGCCGAAGCGGTCGGCAACAACATTTACGTATTGCTGTACGGCGGCCAGGGCGGCGACTACTACTACTCGCTGGTCCGCGCCGAGTGCATGAGCTACTCGGGATCGGGCGGGACCAACATGGCCTTCGCGGTGCAGAGCGACATGGTCCTGCCGCCGATCCACCTGCTCGGCAGCGAGGAGCAGAAACAGCGCTACCTGGTGCCGGGAATCAAGGGCGAGAAGGTCGGCAGCCTCGGGATCACCGAGCCCGGCGCCGGCTCCGACGTCGCCGGGATCCGCACAACCGCGATCCGCGACGGCGACGAATACGTGATCAACGGATCCAAGACCTTCATCACCAATGGCCCGCGCGCCGACTTCATCGTCCTCGTCGCCAAGACCGACCCCGATGAGCGCCACGCCGGGATCACCCTCTTCGTCGTCGACCTGCGCGACGAGAACGGTGAGAAGGTGCCCGGGTTCAGCGTCTCCGCCGAGCTGGAGAAGATGGGCATGCACTCCTCCGACACCGGCGAACTGGCCTTCGAAGACGTCCGTGTCCCGGCCGATGCCGTGCTCGGCGAGGTCGGCAAAGGCTTCTACCACATCGCCTGGGAGCTCCAGGGCGAGCGCCTCGTCGCTGCCGCCGGGTCCCATGCGGGCTGCGAGCGGATGATCGAGAAAACGCTCGAGTACGCCAAGGAGCGCGAAGCCTTCGGCCGACCGATCGGCAAGTTCCAGGCGATCCGCCACAAGTTCGCCGAGATGGCGACCAAGACCGAGGCCGCGAAGCAGTTCACCTACGCGACCGCCTGGCGCTTCGCCAACGGCGAGTACCCGGTGCGCGAGATCACGATGGCGAAGCTGTTCGCCTCGCGGGTCGGCTGCGAGGTCGCCGACGAGTGCATCCAGATCCTCGGTGGCTACGGCTACATGAAGGAGTACGAGACAGCGCGCCTACCGCGACGTCCGCCTCAACCGGATCGGCGCCGGCACCGACGAGGTCATGCTCGACGTGATCGGCCGCAGCTACGGGCTTTGAATCAGGGGGCGGCTACCCCAGCGGCAGGCAGGTCACGCAGAAGTCCTCGCCGAACGGGGTGAGGACGATGCTGCGGCGGACGGTGCGCGCGTGCGGCCGCCGCCCTTCAGCGCCTCGCCCACCTCGGGCTGGGCCTCGAGCACCTGGTAGCGGGACGCGTCCTTGAGCGGCTCGCGCAAGAACCAGACGAGCCCGAGCCGGTGCAGGTTGTTGAGGTAGGCGTAGACGCGGTCGGCGTGGCTGCAGCCGGCCTCCTCGGCGATCATCGTGAGGCCCTGGGCGAGCAGCTCCGAGGCGAAGGGCAGCCCGGCGCGCACGTCGACCGCGGGCTGGGGGCCGTGCCGGCGAGGAAGCGCAGGATTCGGCCCTCGTCGGGGGCGAGCGCGTCGAGGATCCGCATGTATGCGGGGTGGGAGTCCTGCGTGAGCCGGATGTCGGCCGATTCGCGCAGCAGCTCCTCCCCCCGGCGGCGCAGCGCTGCGGCCGAGGAGTCGCGGGTCGCGCGTGCCCGTGGCGCATCATCGGCGGCCGGCGCCGGCGTCTCGGCGGTCGCCGCGCGGGCGACCCGCAGGGCGGTGCGACCGTAGGCCTTGGCGGCCCGCCGGCCAGGCGCAACCCGGTCAGGGCAGCGATCCTCCCCAGCCCGGGCGTCGCCCGCCACAACTCTCTTGCCGGCCCCCCTCGCTCATCCGAAGATCGCCAGGTGTAGCAGCCCGGCGCCGAAACCGAGCACGGCGCCGTGCAGGTAGAGCAGCCACTCGTCCTCGCGCATCGCCGTGCGCAGCATCTCGGAGAAGTCGGCCGGCTCCATCGCGCGCATCCGGGCCTCGACGAAGGAGCGGATGCCCTCGCTCTGGGAGCGGTTGAACTCGGCGTCGGCGAGCGGCGCGACGGTGTAGTCGGCGGCCTCAAGCGCGACCGAGGAGCGGATCTGGTCGTACTCCCGCCGGCCCAGCGCGGCCTGCACCGCCGGCCTGGTGCGGCCGACGGCGCGATCCACCGCGGGCCGCAGGACGACTTCGATCATCCGTCGCGTGCGGTCGGAATTCGGGCCCGCGCATCAGGTCGTCGGCCATGTTGCCCATGGTCACGATGTCGTCGGCGATGATGTCGGCGTAAACGCCCGCCACCTCGGGCTGGCGCTTGAGGAAGAGCCCCTGGACGCTGAGCCGGCCGAGCCGGTGCGGCCGCACCGGCTCGAAGATCATCCTGATCCCCAGCAGATTCGTGGAGTAGCCGATCAGCACGCCGGCGATCGGCAGGACCCACCACTGAGTGAGGACGAGCTCGGTGACGAACGCGGTCGGGATGCCGAGCGCGAAGCCGAAGAAGAAGCCGAAGTTGACGATGAAGCGCAGCTCCTTGCGGCCGACCTCGAGGAAGATCCGGTTGGCGAGCTCGGGCTGGGCCTCGATCCTACGGATCACCATCAGCTTCAGGTCGACGAGCTGGTCGGCGTGGGCGCCGATTTCCTCGGTGACCCGGCGGACGAGCTGCGGCAGCTGCTCCTCGACGCGGGCGTGCACGGTGGCCCGCAGCCGCGGCGGCAGGTCGTGCCAGAGCTGCGGATGCTCGCGCTCCATGATCCGCTCGACCACTTCGTGGATGTCGCCCCTCGCGCTGGTGAGGATGTGCTCGGCGATCGCCTCGGGGTCGAGCTGCTCGTAGAATTCAGCCGCGCCGCCGAGCTTGGCGATGCCCTTGTCGACGGCGATCGAGCCCATCTTCGCCGCCCGCGAGGGAATGATCCCCTGCCACCCGACGCCGCCCTGGCCGATGCCGGGGATCTGGCGAATGCGGCGCGGCAGCAGGTTCGCGAACGCGGCCAGGCCGGGGACCTTGAAGCCGGCGAAGCGGACCGGGTAGAAGAGCATCCAGACCCCGCTCCAGTTGGTGACGTAGCCGATCGCGCCGGTGAACAGCGGGATCGTGATCAGGCTGAGCGTCTGGCTGCTCATGGTGCTGGCCGCGAGCGTAGCCGCTAGCGTCTCGGATGTGACGGTGGTCAAGGACACGGGTGCGCGAGCGACGCTGCCACCGTTCGGCTCCGAGCATGAGGAGCTGCGCGAGACGGTCGGCCGCTTCGTCGCCAAGGAGATCGCGCCCAACGTCGACGAGTGGGAGGCGGCGCGCCAATTCCCCCGCGAGCTCTACGGGCGCTGCGCCGAGCTCGGCTTCCTCGGGCTGAAGTTCCCCGAGGCCTACGGAGGCCAGGGCGGCACCCACCTGCACGACGCGATCTGGGTCGAGGAGCTGGCCCGCTCGGGTGGCTCCGGCGGGGTCGCGGCCGGGCTCAACGCCCACGCCTCAATCGCGATGCCGCCGATCTTCAACTTCGGCAGCGAGGAGCAGAAGCAGCGCTGGCTGGTGCCCGGGATCGCCGGCGAGAAGATCGGCGCGCTGGGGATCACCGAGCCTGGCGCCGGCTCCGACGTGGCCGGGATCTCCACCTACGCCGAGCGCGTCGACGGCGGCTACATCGTCAACGGCTCGAAGACCTTCATCACCAACGGCGTCCGCGCCGACTTCCTGGTCTGCGCCTGCAAGACGACCAAAGACGGCGGCCACGGCGGCATCTCCTTCCTCGTGCTCGAGCGCGAGATGCCCGGCTACGAGGTCGCGCAGAAGCTGGAGAAGATGGGCTGGCACTCCTCCGACACGGGCGAGCTGGCCTTCACCGACGTCGAGGTGCCCGGGGAGAACCTGCTCGGCGAGGAGAACGAGGGCTTCAAGCTGATCATGTTCAACTTCGCCTGGGAGCGGCTGCTGATGGCGATCGGCGCCGTCGGTGCGATGCAGAGGCTGATCGACGTGACCGTCGAGTACGCCACCGAGCGCGAAGCCTTCGGCCGCCCGATCGGCAAATTCCAGGCGATCCGCCACCAGGTCGCCGAGATGGCGACCCAGGCCGAAGCCTCGCGCGCCCTCACCTACAACGCCCTACGCCTCTTCCACGAAGGCCACGACTGCATCAAGGACGTGACGATGGCCAAGCTCGTCACCCAGCGAGCCGTCCTCGAGATCGCCGACCAGTGCCTGCAGATCCACGGCGGCTACGGATACATGCGCGAGTACGGCATCGAGCGCGCCGTCCGCGACGCCCGCCTCGGCCCGATCGGCGGCGGCACCGACGAGGTGATGAAGGAGATCCTGGGGAAATTGATGGGGTTGTAGCTGCTAATCTGTCGATCAGTTAGTTAAGCAAGATGTTAATTTGTATGTTGATCGCATCTCGGAGATAAACCATGGAAGCAACCGCAACCACTGGTGCTCTTGCTCGCAAGCTCGACTCGATTCGAGATGAGGTCGGCGTGCAGGGGCGGGAGATCGCGCAGTTGCTCGGCACCACGCCGCAGACTGTCTCGCGCTGGCGTACGGGGAAGGCCGAGCCGCAACGGCGCAGCCTCGATCGGCTGCTCACACTCGCCTGGCTCGCCGAGGAGCTGGCCGAGTTTTACCCGCCCGACGAGGCACGACTGTGGCTCTTCTCGCCTCATCGACTTCTGGAGGGACAACGCCCCGCCGACCGCATCGAGGAAAATCAGGTCGATGACGTGCTGGCGCTGATCGCTCAGCTTCGAGACGGCAGTTACGCGTAGGGCGCCTTCGTCGTGATCCACGATCCGGCGCTGCTCGATGCTCTAGAGCGCTTCGACACCGAGCCGCGGCAGGGTCGCGTCTACCGACACATGCTCGGCTCGACACCGCCCGAGCTTGTCAACGAGCGCGGGGCTCGGTGGAATCCACCGGGAACGCCGGCGCTCTACACAAGCCTCGCCGGGACGACCGCGAAAGCCGAGGGCGACCACGTGATCGCGATGCAGCCCGTGCCGCCGCGGGCGAGCCGCACGATCTACGAGCTGGATATCTCGATCAAGAGCCTGCTCGACCTGACAGACGCCGGACGGCTTGCGGCCATCGGGATCACTGAGGAGGACTTCGAGTCGATCCCCTGGGAGCCGTGCCAGCGCGTCGGCGGCGCGGTCGCATGGCTCGGCCACGACGGGTTGCTCATCCCCTCGGTGCGCGACAGCGACGGCTCAAACCTCGTCATCTTCACGACCAATCGACCGCCCGGGTCAGAGATCGTGGTAGAGGGCAGCCACGTCATCGAGAACAAATAGTCCACCCCATGCCTGAGTCGCTCCAGTCGATTCCCAACGATCACCTTTCATGCGGTCGCGACACGCTGGTCGCGATGTTGGAACGCGAACACTCGGCCTCCCCGACGGGAACCTGCACGAGCTGGTCATTGAGAGGAAGCTGTCTTCGTCACCAACGACGAGGCCGACTTCGTCGCGCTCTACCAGCGGGTTGATCTACACACTGGCCTCCTGATCCTGCCGCAGGTCAGCACGCGGGAGGAACTGTCGCCCCTACTCGACGCTGCACTCGACCACATCGAGCGAGAGGCCAAGGCCGCTGGCGAGACACCCTCCGAATGGATGCTCAACAAGCGGGTCGAGATCGATCTGAGTGGCACAGTCACGCACGACGACCTGCCCCACGCTCAACCGAGTCACCAAATGGCTCGGACTTCCCCCAAAGCCCGCCGAGCGCGGACACAACATTCCCCAAGGAAACGTCCCTCGATTCATCCACTCGAATCCACCCCTACCGCCTCCATCATCGCCTGCGCAACGTAGCGCCTCTGACCCCGCGCGCCCGAGTCGGCCTCGGTCAGAACCCCCTGCTCCTCCATCCGTCTCAACAACCGCAGCGCCGTGGGGCGGCTCACGCTCAGACGATCCTCGATCGACCTGGTCGTGACCACCGGGTTCTCGCAGATCAGGTCGACGAGCGCAAGGGCGTTCGGGGTTCCCATCGTCGCCGCCGTCTGGAGGTAGTCCTCTCGGAGAGCGATGATTCGTTGGGCTCGCTGGACCGCATCGTCAGCCTGAGTCTCGACAGCGGTCAGGAACAGGTCGATCCAGGGGATCGGGTCGCCCGTCTCGCGGATCGTCTGGAGGGCGTCGTAGTAGTCCTGGCGCTGGCGCTCGAGGTACGCGCTCAGGTAGAGCAGTGGCACGGTGAGCCTGTTGCGGGCGACGAGGAAGAAGACGAGCAGCAGCCGACCGAGGCGCCCGTTGCCATCGAGGAACGGATGGATCGTCTCGAACTGGGAGTGAAGTAGCGCGTTCTGCACCAGCAACGGAACCTCCGGCTCCTCGTGCGCGAACCGCTCCCAATCCGCCAGCAGTGCCGGCAGCTCGCCAGGCGGCGGAGGCACGAACTGGGCGGTCTCGATCGTCGACCCCGGAGCGCCGATCCAGTTCTGGCTCGTGCGCAGCTCGCCGGGGGCGAGCTCGCGACCGCGGACGCCGGCCATCAAGCGCCGGTGCATCTCGCACAGCAGGCGGGTGCTGAACGGCAGCTCGTCGAGACGCTCGAGTCCCCACCGCATCGCGGCAACGTAGTTGACGACCTCCTCGACATCTGCATTGGGAGCCTCGCCGGCGGCGTCGGCCTCGAAGACCTCGGCCATGCTTGCCTGCGTCCCCTCGATGCGCGTCGAGGAGAGCGCCTCGCGCAGCAGATAGGGCCGGATGAGCAGATCGGGGTTCCGCACGAGGCGACCGACGCCGGCAAGCCGGCCCAGCGCCCCCTCCGCCTCGCCGAGCAGGCGCACGGTCGAAGCGGACAGTTTCAGGGTGCGCGGTATCGTCGCCGGGAAGTAGGCCACGTAGCCGTGGCGACCCGGGGTGCGGCGCGCTTCGCCGAACGGGGTCTGTGCGTGGGTCTCGAACTCCATGGGCGCACCATACCTCACTCTAATGTCTAAGGTACAAAACGTTAGAGATAGGGGATGACCCTAACGCGGCCTTCAGGGTCAGCTGGAGAGCAGATTGCCGAGCACCGTGTCCACGCCCTCTTCCAGCTCCCTGGCCCGGGCGCCCAGGCTGCGCAGCTCGGCGTGCGCGGCAGCCAGCTTCTCCTCGAAGACCTCCTCGTCAAGTTCCTCGACCTCGGTTCCCACGTAGCGGCCCGGGTTGAGGCTCCACCCCTGCTCCTCGATCTCCTCGATCGTGGCGACTTTGCAGAGACCCTTGACGTCGGCGTAGGCGCCGTCGGGGAACCGCTCCGCGAAGAGGGCGTTCTCGCCGCGCTCGAGCTCCGGCTCCTCGCCCCGATAAAGGCGCACGATGTTCGCCAGAAACTCGAGCTGCTCCTCGGTGAACTCGCGATGGGCGCGGTCGACCTGGCGGAAGACCTCGCGCGCGTCGATGAACAGGACCTGATCGGCGCGTGATGTCTCCCGCTTGCCGCGATCGAGGAACCAGAGCGTGACGGGAAGGGTCACCGAGTAGAAGAAGTTCGGCCCCACCGCGACCATCACGTCGACCAGCCGCTCCTCGATCAGCCGGCGGCGGATCTCGCCCTCGCTGTGGCGGGCATCGGACGCCGAGTTGGCCATCACGAACCCAGCCCGCCCGCCCTCGTCGAGGGAGTTGGCGAAGAGCTGTATCCAAACGTAATTGCCGTTGTCTGCCTTCGGCAGTTCCGGGAGCCGGGGATCGTCGGCGAGCTTCGCCTTGTCGATCCGGTCGACGTTGAAGGGCGGATTGGCCATAACGAAGTCGAAGTGACCGAGGCTCTCGAAGGGGTCCTCGTAGTAGCTGTTGCCCTCGCGGATCTCGCCGTTCAGCCCGTGCACGGCCAGGTTCATCTTCGCCAGCTTCACCGTGTCGCCGGTCTTCTCCTGGCCGTAAATCGAGAGTTCCTTGCTGGGCGACTTGCGATGGCGCTCGACGAACTGAGCGGAGTGCACGAACATGCCTCCCGAGCCGCAGGCCGGATCGAAGATCCGCCCGTGAAACGGCTCGATGATCTCGACGATCAGCCGCACGATCGACATCGGCGTGAAGAATTCGCCCGCCCCCTGGCCCTCAGCGAGCGCGAACTTGGCCAGGAAATACTCATAGATCAACCCGAAGGCGTCACCTTCGAGGTCCTTGGTGTAACCGCTGATGTGGCGGAGCAGCGAGGCGATGGTCGCATCGGGGATCGCCGCATAGCTGCGCGGCAGGATCCCCTTCAGCTCCGAGTTGTGCTTCTCGACCAGGCGCATCGCCTCGTTTACGGCCTTGCCCAGGTCGGCTCCCTCCGGAAGCTCCAGCAAAGCGCCGTAGCGCGCCTTCGGAGGCAGGTAGATCAGGCCCTCGGACTGATAGTCGGAGGGGCCGACCTTGCGGCGGGCAGAGCCTTTGGCCTCGATCCGCTCGCGCGCCGCCTCGAAGCGGGCGTCGGCGAAGCGCAGGAAGATCAACCCGAGGACCGGCGAGGCGTACTCCGACGGCTTCAGCCCGCTGTTGGCGCGCAACTCGTCTGCGGCATCCCAGAGGCGGCTCTCAAGCTCGGCAAGATCAGCTTGCATGCGGCGGCGCGGATCGAATCACGGGCCTGAGTCTAGGCGGTGCAGCCCGAGCGAACCCGGCGGACACAATCCGGACACATCGCCCGGACCACCAGCGATCACGACCGATCATCGCCTTCGTCCTCGACCAAGCTCATTTGCGGCGACTCCTTGTCCTCGCACGACCCCGCGTGCCGTCCCGTGCCAGGCTCGCCGATCATGAAGGAGATCCTCGGCAAATTGATGGGGTTTTAGAGGTCCTTAGCCCGAAGGATCCAGCACGTCCATCCTCACGACGAGGCCGTGCTCCAGCCGCCAGCGGTGGAGGACGTGGGCGTCGGACTTGACCTCGCCGGTCTCGGGATCGCGGACGACCTGGTGGACCGTGACGTCGATGGTCTCGTCCGGACCCGGGTCGAAGCGCTCGGGGGTGACGGTGCTGTAGATCTGCTCGAACTGGCGGCGCCAGTAGGCGGTTACGGCTTCGCGGCCGGTCACGCGGCCTCCCTCCCAGGCGTTGGGCCAGTCAACCTCGGGCGCCATCAGGGTGACGGCAGCGTCGATGTCGCGGGCGTTGAATGCGTCGTAGGCGGTGCGCAGGATGTCCTCGTTCCTCATCTCGACCGCCACCGTTGCGCTATCCAGGCGACGATGGCCGGCCAGAAGCGGATCAGGAGCACGATCGCGATCAGGGCCGCGACGACGATCCAGCCACCGTGGGTGGCTTCGCGGAAGAGGAGATGGCGGCCGATCGCGAGAAGCATGGGACCGATGGTAGGGCCGGGGTCTCGCGCACCGTCCAGCCGGGCGACGCGCATCCGGTCGCGCTAGGTTCCAAGCGACCGCACTCACCAAGAGGAGGCCCCCGATGCTGTCCTGGCTTGGCAAGAGGCTGATCGCCCACAACATGAGGAAGGCCGGCGAAGGCGAGCTGGGACCGACGCTGCGGATGGATGCCGAGGACGTGCGCTTTCGCTTTCCCGGCGATAACTCGTGGGCGGGTGAGTTCAGCGGCAAGGCGGAGCTGGAGCCGTGGTTGCGCCGCTTCGCCGACACCGGCCTGCAGATCTCCCCGGACGAGGTTGTGCTCAAGGGCTTCCCATGGAGGCAGACGGTCTGCATCCGCGGCACCGACTACCTCGATGCCCCCGACGGCAGGCGCGTCTACGAGAACCGCTATGTGATCTGGGGGCATCTGCGCTGGGGCAAGCTGCGCGAGTACGAGGTCTACGAGGACACGGAAAAGTCGCGGGCCCTGGACGAGTACCTGGCCTCTGTCGGCGATCCGCTCAGCCAACACTTCGTCGGGAGCGGCTCCTGACCGGCCGCAGGCTCGCCGCGGCCGCCGGCCTGGTGGCGGTCGCCGTCTGCGCGGCGACGCTGCCGTTGAGCGCAGGCGCCCGCACCTCCTCCCCGCGCCAGCTTCGCCCCCGGATAACCCAATGGCTGATCCCCTTCGGGCCGAAGCGCAAGCGCCAGATGGCGGCCTACTCGCAGCGCCACTACGGGGAACGGACCTGGCGGCTGCGGCGGCCGCGGGTGATCGTCGAGCACGTAGCGGTCGCTTCGACGGCCGCCGGCGTATACAACACCTTCGCGCCCGACGTCGCCGACCCCGAGTTGGGCGAGCTGCCCAACGTCTGCGCCCACTTCGTCGTCTCCTCCAGCGGGCGGATCTTCCAACTGGTCAACCTGCGCACCCGCTGCCGCCACACGGTCGGCCTCAACTGGACCGCGATCGGCATCGAGCACACCGGCTTCGCCGACGGCGACGTGCTCGGCGACCGTCGCCAGCTGCGCGCCTCGCTGCGGCTGACGCGCTACCTGCGCTGCCGCTTCCAGATCCGCCTGCGCGACGTCATCGGCCATGCCGAGAGCCTCAGCTCGCCCTACCACCGCGAGCGCATCCCCTCCCTGCGCAACCAGACCCACGGCGATTGGCGCCACAGCTCGATGCGGGTCTATCGCCGCAAGCTGCGGCGCCTCGGACCCTGCCGACCGTAGCCCATACGATTCCAGCGTGATCTACCTGCTGCGACACGGCGAGGCCGAGCGGGGCGACGGCGAAGACGCGGCGCGGCCCCTGACCGCCGAGGGCGAGCGCCAGTCGCGGGTTGCCGGCCGGGCGCTGGCCGCGCTCGGGTTGAAGATCGACGCCTGCCTGACCAGCCCGAAGGTGCGTGCGGCCGACACCGCGCGGATCGCCTGCGCGGCGCTGAGGGTGGAGCCCGAGGTCGTCGCCGAGCTGAGCGGCGGGACCTTCGACTCGCTCACGCTCGCCACCGGCCGCGGCGAGACGATGCTGGTCGGCCACAACCCCTACTTCTCCGACGAGCTCGCCCGGCTCACCGGGGCCAAGGCGGAGCTGCGCAAGGGCGGCCTGGCGATCGTCGACGGCGGCACCCTGCACGCCCTTCTGCGGCCCGCCGACCTCGCCGCGATCGCCGCATAGCGCCCGACTGGCCGGTCAACCAGCCGATTGGCTTTCCTTGGCCTCAGCCACTCTTCCACGTTCCTTCGCCGACATACACGGAACAGCATCGACAGGAGAGCGTAGATCGATGGGACTTCTTGATGGGAAAGCGGCGATCGTCACCGGCTCGGCCCGGGGAATCGGCCGGGCCACCGCGGAACTGTTCGCGGGGGAGGGCGCCAAGGTGCTGATCAACGACCTCGACGCCGACGTCGCCGAGCAGGCGGCCGGTGAGATCGCCGGCGAGACCGCGGTCTTCTCCGGCGACCTGACCAAGGAGGGCGCCGCCGACGACCTGGTCAAGGCCGCGACCGACTCCTTCGGCGCGATCGACATCGTCGTCAACAACGCCGGCTACACCTGGGACGGCGTGGCCCACCGGATGAGCGACGAGCAGTTCCAGGCGATGCTCGACATCCACACCGTCGTCCCCTTCCGCGTCGCCCGCGCGATGGCGCCGCATTGGCGCGAGGCCGCCAAGGCCGAGAAAGGCGAGGACAAGGAGGTCTTCCGCAAGCTGATCAACATCTCCTCGACCTCGGGGACGATGGGCAACGCCGGCCAGGTCAACTACTCGGCGGCGAAGATGGGCGTCGTCGGCGTGACCAAAACGCTCGCCAAGGAGTGGGGCCAGTTCAAGATCAACGTCAACGCGGTCGCCTTCGGCTTCGTCGAAACCCGCCTCACCGCGGCCAAAGAGGAGGGCGGCGAGATGACCACGCCCGGCGGCGAGAAGATCGAGCTCGGCATCCCCGAGCAGATGCGGGCGATGGCCTCGGCGATCATCCCGCTCGGCCGTCCCGCGACGCCGAGCGAGGCCTCCGGCCCGGTCCTCTTTCTGGCCTCGCCACTCTCCAACTACGTGCACGGCCAGGTCCTCAACGTGACCGGCGGCATGTTCGGGGGGATGTACACCTGAGCGACGGCAACACCCCAGAGGGCAGGTCGAAGGTCCTCTACCTCGATATCGGCGATCGAGTCTGGCCACTCACGCGCCGTTTCATGGGCGCCCACACGTTCCTCTACCGGAGGACGGGTGGGCGTCTCGGCCACACGATTCCGGGGGTCGGCGGCAAGATGCTGCTGCTCGACCATGTCGGGGCGAAGAGCGGCAAGAAGCGCACCTCGCCGCTGCTCTACGTCAGGGACGGTGAGGGACTCGTCATCGTCGCCTCCAAAGGCGGCTACCCCAAGCATCCCGCCTGGTACCACAACCTGGTGGCCAACCCCGACACGACCGTCCAGGTCGGCAGCGAGCGAAGGCCGGTCCACGCCCGCGTCGCCAACGCCGAGGAGCGCGAGCGCCTCTGGCCCATCGTCGTCAACAGCTACCACGGCTACGCCGACTACCAGGCCCGCAGCAAAGGGCGCGAAATCCCGCTCGTCATCCTCGAGCCGCGTTAGCGGCGCTCCTCGGCCACCGGCTTGCCACCCTCGGCAATCGCCTCGGGCGGCCACGGCCCGGCCCAGTTGTCGCGGGCGCCGTCGAGCGTGATCGTCGTGCCGGAGAAGAAGTCGCCCGCGGGCGAGGCGAGGTAGGCGACCAGCCAGGCCATCTCCTCGGCGCGGCCGGCGCGGCCGATCGGGATCGAGCGCTCGAGGTTGTCGACGACGACCTGCGGATACTTGGTCAGCAGGGTCTCGGTGGCGAACTGGCCGGCGGCGAGGGCGCAGGTCTTGATCCCGAAGCGGGCCCACTCGACCGCGAGCGTGCGCATCATGTTCTCGACCGCCGCCCGGGCGGCGCCGGAGTGGACCATGCCCGGCATCCCGTTGTGGGGCGAGAGGGTGACGCTGAGCACCTTGCCGCCGCCCTGCGGGATGAAGGCCTTGGTCGCGGCGGCGTGGGTCATCAGCCAGGTGCCCTGCACATTGAGCTCGATCACTGTGCGGAATCCCTTCGGGCTGATCGACTCGGCCGGGGCGAGGAACTGGCCGCCGGCGTTGTTGACGAGCACATCGAGGCGACCGTGGCGCTCGAGCAGGCGGTCGAAGAAGGGCTCGATCGCCTCCTCGTCGCGGATGTCGAGCGCCGCGTGCGAGAACGAGCCGGCGAGCCCCTGCGCCAGCTCGGCGGTCTCGGCGAGCGGCTCCTCGCGCCGCCCACAGCCGACGACGTCGGCGCCGAGGCGGGCCAGCTCGAGCGCGGTCTCGCGGCCGAGGCCGCTGCCGGCGCCGGAGACGAGGCAGACCTGTCCGTCGAGCAGGCCCTCCCTGAAGATGCGCGAATGGGCGCTCTCACTCATCGCCGGGCAGCCTATAGGCGACCTGGGGCCGGGTAATGTGACCCGGCGATGAAGGTTCACATGGAGGCGAAGCCGCTGCACGAGCCGCTTGCCGGCGGCACCGAGGGCGCCACGGTGAGCGTCGAACCGCTGCTCGCGGGCTCGGTGACCTGGTCGCGCTCGATGATGGAGCGCCCGGGCGGGCGACTGGAGACGCTGAAGCTGCTGCGGGCGCTGCTCAGCGGCGAGCCGGCGATGACCGTCCCCTGCCCCGCCTTCCTGATCCGCCACCCGAGCGCCGGCGCGATCCTCGTCGACACCGGCCTGCACCCCTCGATCGCAACCGACGGACAGGAGAACTTCGGCCGCCTCGGCGCCCGCTTCGGCAAGCCGGCGCTGGAGCCCGGCGCCGACGTCCCGGCGCAGCTGCGCGCCCGCAACCTCGAACCCGGCGAGATCCCGATCGTCGTGATGACCCATATGCACCTCGACCACAGCTCGGCGATCTCCGAGTTCTCCAACTCCACCTTCGTCGTCAGCGAGGTTGAGTGGAAGGCGGCGACGGTGGGCCCGAAACCGCTGCTCAACGGCTACCGGCGGCAGCACTTCAACTACGCCTTCGACTACCGCACCGTCGACTTCGACCGCGCCGGGATCGACTCCTACTCGAGCTTCGCCCGCTGCTTCGACCTCTTCGGCGACGGCTCGATCCGGCTCGCGTACACGCCCGGCCACAGCGCCGGCCACATGTCTGTGATCGCCCATCTGGCCGAGCGCGACTTCGCGATCGGCGGCGATGCCGTCTACACCGAGGGGCAGCTCGACGGCAGCGCGCCGCTGGCGCCGCGGCCGTTCGACGAGCACAACTACCGGCGCTCGCTGCAGGAGCTGAAGCTGTTCCGCAAGGAGTACCCGGACGCGATCGTCACGCCGGGGCACGATCCGAGCTTCTACGCGAAGCTCGGCGACCGCTACGAGTAAGCGCCAGCCCCCGGTACATCTCGCGCACGCGGCCGAAGATCTCGGCCGCGACCTCGAGCTGGCGCTCGTTGCTCGGCGCGCCCTCGCGGGGGAAGCTGATCGGCTCTCCGTACTCCACGGTGACCGAGGGGAAGCGGAAGCGCTTCCAGCGCCGCACCCCGGCGGAGCCGTAGATCGCGACCGGGACGACCGGCGCGCCCGACTCGAGCGCCAGGCGGCCGACGCCGCGTTTGGGCTCGCCCAGCTCGCCCGAGCGCGAGCGGCCGCCCTCGGCGTAGATCAGCAGCATGCCGCCCTGGTCGAGCACCGTGAAGGCGGTTGCGAAGGCCTCCTCGTCGTGGTGGCCGCGGCGGACAGGGATCACGCCGCCGTGCTTGTAGATATATGTGAGCAGGGGCGGGCCGAACATCTGCGATTTGGCCATGAAGCGGATCTTCCGCCGCAGGTAGAGGCCGATGAAGAAGTGGTCCATCTGGCTGAAGTGGTTGGGGGCGAGAATCAGCGGCCCGTCCTTCGGCACGTTCTCGCGGCCGATCGTCCGCACCCGCCAGATCGCCAGCGTCGGCAGCGAGACGAGGATGCGGACGAAGGTGTAGGTCCAGCCGACCCCCTTGCGCGCCGCCGCGTGGAAGGGCTCGAAGTACTCGGCGGGACGATCGTCCTTGTAGACCTGTGGCTTGATCTCGGGCATGGCGGCGGGCGACGGCCGCAGGCCGTCGCCCTGCGTACCCCCTGCCGGCCCAACGGTTACGTCGGCGCGTTCGCCGTTTGTAGGAGTCAAGCCGACAAAGGCCGAACGCGCCGTCAGTTGACCCATGCCCGCGCGCGATCGAGGGCGCGGCCCCAGTCTGCGAGTAACGAGTCGCGCTCGTCGGCGCCCATCTGCGGCTCGTAGCGGGCGGCCTCGCACCACATCGCAGCGACGCCCTCCGCGGTCCAGGGCCCGGTTGCGATCCCGGCCAGGTAGGCGGCGCCGAGTGCCGTCGTCTCGGCGATCTCGGGGACGACCACGGGCGCGCCGAGCACGTCGGCCTGGAACTGCATCAGCCAGCCGTTGGCGACTCCCCCGCCGTCGGCCTTGAGCTCCTCCAGGCTTTCCCCGGAGACCTCCTCCTCGGCCCGCACCGCGTCGACCGTCTGGTAGGCGATCGCCTCCAGCGCCGCCCGGGCGAGGTGGGCGCGCCCGGTGCCACGGGTGAGGCCGACGATCGTGCCGCGCGCGTGCGGGTCCCAGTGCGGCGAGCCGAGCCCGGTCAGCGCCGGCACGAAGTAGACGCCGTCGTTGCCGTCGAGCGAGGCGGCGAGGGCCATCGTCTCCCCCGCCTCGTCGATGATGCCCAGCCCATCGCGCAACCACTGCACGGCCGCGCCGGTGACGAAGATCGAGGCCTCGAGCGCGTAGGCCGCCTCCCCGCCCACGGCGCATGCGGCCGTGGCGAGCAGGCCGTCGCCCGGATCCTGCACCTCGGCGCCGGTGTTGAGCAGGACGAAGCTGCCGGTGCCGTAGGTGTTCTTGGCGCTGCCGGGCTTGTGGCAGGCCTGGCCGAAAAGGGCCGCCTGCTGGTCGCCGGCGATCCCGGCAACCGGTACCTCGCCGCCGAACACCGTCGTCGTCCCATAGACATGGGCCGAGGGCAACGGCTCAGGCAGCCGCGCCGGGGCGACGCCAAGCAACCCGCACAGCTCCTCGTCCCAGGCGAGCCTGCGGATGTCGAAGAGCATCGTGCGTGAGGCGTTCGTGTAATCGGTCGCGTGGCGCCCGGTGAGCTTGAAGAGCAGCCAGGAGTCGATCGTGCCGAAGACCGTGCTCTCCGGCAGATCGGCATTGCGCAGCAGCCACTCGATCTTGGTGCCGGAGAAGTAGGGGTCGAGGACAAGCCCGGTGCGCTCCCGCACCAGCGGCTCATGCCCCCCCTCGCGCAACTCCGCGCAGCGCGCAGCGGTGCGGCGGTCCTGCCAGACCAGCGCCCGGTGCAGCGGCTCGCCCGTCGCCGGGTCCCAAGCGACCACGGTCTCGCGCTGGTTGGTGATCCCGATCGCGTCCAGCTCCGCCCCCTGGATTCCGGCGTCGACGATCGCCTCGACCGCGATCCGCCGCGTCACCGCCCAGATCTCACCGGCGTCGTGCTCGACCCAGCCCGGCCGCGGGAAATGCTGCTCGAACTCCGAGTAGGCCCGTCCCGCGATCCGCCCCTCGCGGTCGAAGACGAGGCAGGTCGTCCCGGTCGTCCCCTGGTCGATCGCGAGGATCAAGATTCAGTTTCGGCGGCCTGCATTCCGTCGAGAAACATAGACCCGCGCGAAGTCGGCGAGCTGGCGGGCGCGGTGGGCGAAGCCGGCAAGGGAGCGGCCGGTGGCACGGTGGGAGAGGTCGAGCTCGTACTCGCGTAGGCGATAGCCGACGCGGACCGCGTCGATCGTCATCCCGATCTCCATGCCGTAGCCACGGGCGAAGGGCAGGGTGGCGCGCAGGGCCTCCACTCGCAGCGCACGCTGGCCCGAGATCGGCGCCTCCGCCTCCAGGCCGCAGCGGCGGCGGATCGCCCAGTGGGCGAAGCCGAGCGCGAGGCCGAAGCCGCCGCCGACGCGGCGACTGAAGGCGGCGACGGCGAGGTCGCACTCTCCCCTCCGCACCGCCTCTACCAGCGGCGCCAGCTCAGCCGCCGAGGGGCCGAGGTCACCGTCGCAGAGCAGGACTAGATCCGGCGCCGGCTCGGCGCTCAGCGTCGCCTCGGCCGCGGCGGTCACGTTGGCGCCCTTGCCGTGCGGGCGACCGCGGCTGACCACCTGCGCCCCGGCCGCCATCGCCGCCTCCGCGGTGCCGTCCTCGGAGGCGTCGTCGGCCACCCACAGCGCCGCCTCCGGCAGCACCCCGCGCAGGGCGGCCAGCGTCGCCCCGATCCGGTCGGCCTCGTTGCGCGCGGCGACAATCACGGCGATTCGTGGCGCAGGGTCGGGCACGGCGGATATTGTCCCGGCCCATGGCGGACATTGAGGCGCACATCACGGGGAACGTCTGGAAAATCACCGTCGCCGTCGGCGACGAGATCTCCGACGGCGACACCGTCGTCATCCTCGAGTCGATGAAGATGGAGATCCCGGTCGAGAGCGAGGACGACGGCACGGTCAAGGAGATCCGCTGCGAGGAGGGCCAGTCGGTCAGCGAAGGCGACGTCCTCGTCGTCCTGGAGTGACGTGAACGAGCGACTCGCCGGCGGCAAGCTCCTGCTCGACTCCCCGGCCGAGGCGGTGGCCCGCATCCGCATCTCCAACCCCGAGCGGCGTAACGCGCTCGACCACGAGATTCTCGACACGCTGGCCGAGACGCTGCCGCGGCTCAACCGCGGGATCGAGACCCGCTGCGTGCTGATCACCGGCGCCCCGCCCGCCTTCTCGGCCGGCTACGACCTCGCCTCGATCCCGCGCGAGACCTTCGAGCGCGAGGCCGAGGCGCTCGTCGCCCACCCCTTCCACGACGCGATGGAGGCGCTCGCCTCCCACCCCTGGCCGACCGTCGCCGCGATCAACGGCCACTGCCTCGGCGGCGGGCTCGAGCTTGCGGTCACCTGCGACCTGCGGATCTGCGCCGCCGGCGCCAAGCTCGGCATGCCGCCGGCCAAGCTCGGCCTCGTCTACGGCCACACCGGCCTGCGCAAGTTCCTCGACACGGTCGGCCTGGCGCGGACCAAGGAGCTCTTCCTCACCGGGCGCAACCTCGAGGCGGAACGCGCCGAGCGGATCGGCCTCGTGCACGAGGTGGTCGCCGACGAAGCGCTCGAGGACGCCGGCGGTCGCGCTGGCCGAGCGGATCGCCGCCAACGCGCCGCTCTCGATGCGCGGCAACAAGCGCGCGATCGAGACGCTCAACTCGAACCCGACCCTGAGCGAGCAACAGGAGAGTGGCCTGATCGCGCTGCGCGAGTCGTGTTTTGCCTCCGCCGACCTGCGCGAGGGAATCGAAGCCTTCGCCGAGAAGCGCAAGCCGCGCTGGCAGGGCCGGTGAGCGCCGCGGGCCGCGCCGCGCTGGCCGCCGCCGACCCGAAGATGGCGGCGCTGATCGAGCGGGTCGGCAAGATCGACATCGAGACGCGGCTGAGGCGGCGCAGCGAGGAGCGGCCGGTCGACGCCTACGGAGCGCTGCTGCGGGCGATCGTCGGCCAGCAGCTCTCGACCAAGGCCGCGCGCACGATCTACGGGCGCGTGTGCGAGCTCTTCAGCGGCGCCGCGCCCTCGCCCGAGCAGCTGCTCGGGGCCGGCGAGGGAGAGCTGCGGAGCTGCGGCCTCTCCGGCCGCAAGGTCGAGTACCTGCGCGACCTCGCAACCCACGTGCTCGACGGCGAGCTCGAGCTCGACGGGCTGGGCGATCTCGCCGACGAGGAGGTGGTCGCCGAGATCGTCGCCGTGCGCGGCCTCGGCCAGTGGACGGCGGAGATGTTCCTGCTCTTCCACCTCGAGCGCCCCGACGTGCTCTCGGGCGGCGACCTCGGCATCCGCAAGGCGATCCAGATCGAGTACGGGCTGGAGGAGATGCCGGCTCCGGCGCAGGTGCTGGAGCTCGGCGAGGCCTGGCGGCCGCACCGCAGCCTCGCCTCGCTCTACCTCTGGGAGTCGCTCGCAAGCGTTCCTGCCGGGTAAGGCTCCGGGGGCGGATGGTCGAAGAGAAGAGCATGCGACTTCGTTTCTGGCTCGGATACGCGCTCGTCGCCGCGATCGCGATCGGCTCGATCGCGATGGCGGCGATCGTGCACGACCGTGAAACCGCCAACTTCGAGCAGCGCCAGGAGGACGAGGCGTCGCGCTCGGCACGACAGGCGGAAGCGCTGGCTGCGCTCTCGGTCGGTCAGCTCGCCAGCGCCGCAGCCTTCTACGAGGCCCAGGGGACCGACTTCAACAGGCACGAGTTCGACGTGATGGCTGAGTCGCTGCTCGACAACGGCTCGCTCTCGGCCACGGCCTTTGTGCCGCTCGTCAGCGGGCCGGAACGGGCCCGCTTCGAGCGCCGGTTCGGCTTCCCGATCATCGAGCGCAGCGCCCTCGGCGACCTGCGCCGCGCCGGCCGGCGCGACCGCTACTTCCCCCTCGCCTACGCGGCAACCGGGTCCAAGCTCAAGCTCGCCACGCCGTACGGCTACGACGTCGCCGCCGACCCGGTCCGCTCCAGCCACCTGCGCGAGGCCGGCGGCAGTGGCCGGCCCTCGGCCACCCCGGTGATCCGGCTGCCGTTGGGCGGCACCGGGATCAACGTCTTCCGCCCCGTCTACCGCGACGGCGCCCCCACCGACACCGTCGCCCAGCGCCGCGCCGCGCTGACCGGCTTCGCGCTCGGCTCCTTCCGCGTCACCGACCTGACCACGGCTGCGCTGACCGCGCTCGAGCCCGACGACGACATCCAGCTGCTCGAACGGGGCCGCTCGGTCGCCGGCGAGCCGCTCGACCTCGACGAGTCCGCCACCGCGCCGGTCAAGCTCGCTGACCGCAGCTGGGTCCTGGTCGTCCACGACAACAACCGGCCGGGCATCGGCCTGCCGGCGCTGATCGCCTTCGTCGGCCTCTCGCTGGCGGCACTGCTCGGCGCCCTGGTCTTGATCTGGAGCCGCACGGAGAAGATGCAGGAGCTGCGAATGCAGGCCAGCCAGGACCCGCTGACCGGGCTGAAGAACCGCCGCCGCTTCGAGGAAGACCTGCGCAACGAGCTCGCCCGCAGCCATCGCGAGCACACGGTCGGCGTCGTGATGATGCTCGACCTCGACAACTTCAAGCAGGTCAATGACACGCTTGGGCACCCGGTCGGCGACCGTACGATCGCCGAGATCGCCGCGTTGCTGTCGAGGCGCATGCGGGTGACCGATGTGGTCGCGCGGCTGGGCGGAGACGAGTTCGCCGTGGTGCTGCCGCGCTGCGACCTCGACGAGGCCGAGGAGATCGCCGACGGGATCGCCACGGCGATCCGCCTGCACATGCTGCCCGGGGAGGCGGCGCCGCCGATCACCGCCAGCATCGGCATCGCCACCTTCGGCCCGCAGTCCGACGGCTACGACGCCGTGCTCTCAGCGGCCGACAACGCGATGTACGAGGCCAAGCGGGCCAGGGGCGACAACGTGCGCGTGGCCGGGCACGTCACGGCTTCCGGCCCGTCCCTGTAGGGGGTTCCGCTCACAGCGCACCTCCACACGTCCGGGGCGATTCCTAGCCTTGCGCCCGAATGTCTTCCCTGATCGATTTCGAGGAGGCGCTGGCGCTCGGCAAGCTGAGCGCGCATGAGCAGATCGGCGAGCTGGTCGAACGCGCCTGGGCCGTGCGCCAGGAAAACTTCGGCGACTCGACCGACATGTGCTCGCTGGTCAACGCCAAGTCGGGCGGCTGTGCCGAGGACTGCGGCTTCTGCGCCCAGTCGCGCTACGCCGAGGCCGACACGCCGATGCACGCGATGATGGAGCCGGAGCAGATCCTCGAGCATGCGAAGGCGGCCGAGGCGGCGGGCGCGCACCGTTTCTGCATGGTCACCCAGGGGCAGGGCCTCTCCAAAAAGGACTTCGGGAAAATCATCGAGGGCGCGAAGCTCGTCTCCGAGCACACCAACCTGAAGCGCTGCGCCTCGATCGGCCATATGTCGGGCGAGCGGGCCAGGGCGCTGCGGGAGGCCGGTATCCAGCGCGTCCACCACAACGTCGAGTCCTCGCGCTCCTACTACCCGGAGGTCTCGAGCACGGTCCGCTATGAGGGCCGGCTGCGCACGATCGACGCGGTCAAGGAGGCCGGGTTGGAGACCTGCGTCGGCGGCATCCTCAACCTCGGCGAGTCGCCACGGCAGCGAGTCGAGATGGCCTTCGAGCTCTCTGAGCTGAAGCCGGACTCGGTGCCGATCAACCTGCTCAACCCGCGTGAGGGGACGAAGTTCGGCGACCGCCCGCTGATGGACCCATGGGAGGTCGTCAAGTGGGTGGCGATCTTCCGCCTGATCATCCCCGGCGCGCTCTTCCGCCTTTGCGGCGGCCGGGTCGAGAACCTCGGGGAGCTGCAGCCGCTGGCGGTCAAGGCTGGGCTCAACGGGGTGATGATGGGCAACTTTCTGACCACGCTCGGGGCCGAGCCCGAGGACGACCGGGCCATGTTCGAGGAGCTGGGCCTGAACGTGGCGCGCCAGCCCGACAACGGCGCCAACCCGCGCCCGGACAACCGCTCCGGTCGGCTCGAGGGCGAGACCCCGGTGACGCCGATCGACGAGCTGATCGACAGCCAGGGGGAAGCGAACTTCTGGGATCCCTCGACGCAGTTGCGGGTGATCAAGAAGACGAAGAAGCCCCCGCCCTACCCGGCGCGCCAGACAACGGCATGAGCGAGGTCGCCGAGCGGTTGGAGGAGCTCCGCGCAAGCGGGCTCCGCCGCCGGTTGCGGCTGATCGAGGGGGCGCAGGGGCCGCGCGTGCTGCTCGACGGGCAACCGGTGCTGCTGCTCTGCTCGAACGACTACCTGGGCCTCGCCGGCGACCCACAGGTGCGCGGCGCGGCGGCCGAGGCGGCACTGCGCTGGGGCGCCGGGGCCGGGGCCTCGCGACTGATCGCCGGCAACATGGAGCCGCACCGACTGCTCGAGCAGCGCCTCGCAATGTTCAAGGGCTACGAGTCGGCGCTGCTGTTCGGCTCCGGCTACCTTGCCAACATCGGCGCGATCTCGGCCCTGGCCGGGCGCGGCCACGTCGTCTTCTCCGATGAGCTCAACCACGCCAGCATCGTCGACGGCTGCCGCCTGGCGCGCGCCGAGACCTTCGTCTACCGCCACGGCGACACCGAGCACCTCGCCTGGGGCTTGGCCGAGGCGGGGGAGCGCGCGGCGCTGATCGTCAGCGACGGTGTTTTCTCGATGGACGGCGATGTCGCCCCGCTGGCCGGCCTGGTCCGGCTCGCCCGGACGCACGGATGCCGCCTGATGATCGACGAGGCGCACGCGACCGGGTCGCTCGGCCCCGGTGGGCGCGGCTCGGTCGCCGCCGCGGGGCTGAGCGATGAGGTCGACCTCATCGTCGGCACGCTGGGCAAGGCGCTCGGCTCCTACGGCGCCTACGTCTGTGCGAGCGCCGAACTGCGCGAGTTCCTGCTCAACACGGCGCGCTCCTTCATCTTCTCGACCGCGCTGCCGCCGCCCTCGCTCGCCGCGGCGATGGCGGCGCTGGAGCTGCTTGACGCCGAGCCGCAGCGGGTGCGGCGCCTGAGCGCAAACGCGGCGACTCTGCGCGACGGGCTGCGAGCCGAGGGGCTCGACGCGGGCGGCGGCGAGAGCCAGATCATCCCGCTCGGCGTCGGCGAGGCCGAGCCGGCGATGGAGCTCTGTGAGCGCCTGCTCGAGCGCGGCGTCTTCGCCCAGGGCATCCGCCCCCCGACCGTCCCCCCCGGTAGCTCACGGCTGCGCTTCAGCGTGATGGCGACGCACGAGCCGACGGACCTGCGCCGCGCTGCCCAGGAGGCCGGCGCGGCCGCCCGCGAAATGGGGCTGATAAGAACGCTGGCTGCCGCCTGAGAACGTGCATGACGCGCCATGCACGTTCTCAGGGTGTATTCGTAACCGGGACGGGGACCGAGGTGGGTAAGACGGTGGTCGCCGCGGCGATCGCGCGCACGCTTGCGGCGGAAGGCAATCGTGTGGCGGTGTTCAAGCCGGCGATCACCGGCCTGGACGAGGACGGTGAGCCGGACCAGGCGCTGCTGCGCCGCGCCGCCGGATCGGAGCAGAGCGATGAGGAGATTGCGCCCTACCGCTACGGGCCGCCGATGTCGCCGCATCTTGCCGCCGAGCTGGCGGGCGAGGAGATCGCGCCGCAGCGCCTGCGCGAGGCTGTAGACGCCGCGGCGGCCGGCGCTGACGCGCTCGTCTGCGAGGGGGTCGGGGGGCTGTTCGTGCCGCTCGCGGACGGCTATCTCGTCCGCGATCTGGCCGTCGAGCTCGGCCTACCGCTGGTCATCGCCGCGTCGCCGGAGCTCGGCACGATCAACCACACGCTGTTGACGATCGAGGCGGCGCGTAGCGCCGGGCTCAAAGTCTCGGCGGTCGTGCTCACCCCGTGGCCCGAGCAGCCGGATGCGATCGGGCGCTCGAATCGCGAGACGATCGCCGTGCTGGGCGAGGCCAGGGTCGAGACGCTGCCTACGCTCGACCTGGGCGACCCCGATAGTTGGCCGCAACTGGCGAGTTGGTCGCACATATAGCGACTAACTCGCCACGGAGACCCCCGCCAACTCCTCGCCGCCTGGGCTCGCCTCCGCCTCCGCGACCTCTGGGCCGACTCCCCGGCCGGGTCGCCCGCGAATCGCGCTCGCGGCAATGACCGCACCGATCAGGGTCACCGCCGCGGAGACCATCATCGCGTCGCTGAGCCCATCGACGAAGTTCTGTGGGGTCGCCGACTCGAAGTCGTGGCCGGCCGAGGCCTGGAAGATCGCGCCGGTGATCGCGACGCCGAGACTGCCGCCCACCATGCGGAACATCGAGAGCACGCCGGAGGCGATGCCGGCTTTCTCGACCGCGACCGCGTTCATCGCGGCGCTGGTCATCGGCGACATCGTCAGCGCGATGCCGATGCCGAGCAGCATGAAGCCGGGCAGTAGGTCGAGGTACGTCGAGTCGACCGCGATCCGGGTGAAGCTCAGCAGTGAGAGCGTCAGGACCGCGAGCCCGGCGACGATCAGCCAGCGCGGGCCGAAGCGGTCGGCGAGCCGGCCGGCGACCGGTGCGACGCCGACGATCATCAGCGTCGAGGGGAGGAAGCGCACACCCGCCTCCAGCGGCGAGTAGCGGAGGATGTCCTGCATGTAGATGGCGAGGAAGAAGAAGACGCCCATCATCGCGAAGGTGATGATCAGCGCGACGACGACGGCGCCGACGAAGTTGCGATCGGCGAAGAAGCGGAACTCGACCATCGGCGCCTTGACCCGCAGCTCGATCGCGACGAAGGCGGCAAGCGACAGGGCCGAGCCCACGAGCAGGGCGACGATGCCGACCGAGGCCCAACCCCAGGCGTTGCCCTCGACCAGGGCGAGGACGAGCGCGGTGAGGCCGGCGGTCAGCGCGGCGACACCGAGGTAGTCGACCTCGCGGCCGACCGTGGTGTCGCGCGACTCGCGCACGGCGAAGATCGTCGCCGCGATCGCACCAGCGGCTACCGGGATGTTGAGGTAGAAGATCGCCCGCCAGCTGACGTGCTCGGTGAGGAAGCCGCCGAGCACCGGCCCGACCGCGAGCGCCAGGGCCGAGACTCCCGCCCAGGTGCCCATCGCCTTGCCGCGCTCGTGGGCGGGGAAGGCGTCGGTGATGATCGAGAGCGTGCCCGGCATCATCAGCGCCGCGCCGACGCCCTGCACGACGCGGCTGATCACGAGGTCGGTCGAGTTCTGCGCCAGGCCGGCGGTCGCCGAGGAGAGGGCGAAGACGACGACGCCGAGCAGGAACATGCGGCGGCGGCCGAAGATGTCGCCGAGCCGCCCGCCCGTTGCGAGCAGCACGGCGAAGGAGAGCGTGTAGCCGTTGACGGTCCACTCGAGGCCGGAGATCGAGGCGCCGAGGTCGCGCTGGATCGAGGGCAGCGCCACATTCACGACCGTGTTGTCGAGCATGATCATGAACAGGGCGAAGCACATCGCCCCCAAGGTCCACCACTTGCGGTTGTCGTCGGTGATCAGGTGCCGGTAGCGGGTCACCCACCCATCTTGCCCCAACGAGGGGCTTTCCTGTGTGAGATTTGCCGCCGAAGCCGGGGCTAGATTCGCTCCGTGGCGATGTCGGTAGATCTCGGGAAGCTCGATCGCGACCATCTCTGGCACCCGTTCACCCAGCAGCAAGGCTGGGTCGAGGAAGAGCCGCTGATGATCGAGCGGGCCGAAGGGGCGCAGCTGATCGACCGGGAGGGCCGCCGCTACATAGACGGGGTCTCCTCGCTTTGGTGCAACGTCCACGGGCATCGCCACGCGGGCATCGACGCGGCCGTGCGCGAGCAGCTCGAGCGGGTCGCCCACTCGACCATGCTCGGCCTCTCCCACCCCGGCGCCGCCGAGCTGGCGGCGAAGCTGGTCGAGATCGCCCCGCCGGGGCTCTCGCGCGTCTTCTACTCCGAGTCGGGCTCGACCGCGACCGAGATCGCGCTGAAGATGGCCTTCCAGTTCCAACAGCAGCGCGGCGGCCAGCACACCCGGCGCACCTCCTTCGTCCACCTGCGCGAGGCCTACCACGGCGACACGATCGGCTCGGTCTCGGTCGGCGGCATCGGCCTCTTCCACTCGACCTACCGGCCGCTGTTGTTCGAGACCCACGCGGTCGAGCCGGGCGAGAGCGCCGATCTCGAGCGGGTCCTGTCCTGCCACGAGGAAGAGGTCGCGGCGCTGATCGTGGAGCCGTTGGTCCAGGGCGCCGCCGGCATGCTCGTCCACCCGCCCGGCTACCTGCGCGAGGCGCGCGAGCTCTGCGACCGCTTCGGCGTGCTGCTGATCTGCGACGAGGTGGCGACCGGGTTCGGCCGCACCGGGACGATGTTCGCCTGCGAGCAGGAGGGCGTCACGCCCGACCTGCTCTGCCTTGCCAAGGGCCTCACCGGCGGCTACCTGCCGCTGGCCGCGACGCTGACCACGGAGCGGATCTACGATGGCTTTCTCGGCGCCCACGAGGACTACCGCACCTTCTTCCACGGCCATACCTACACCGGCAACCCGCTCGCCTGCGCGGCGGCGCTGGCCAGCCTCGAGGCCTTCGAGAAGGAGGAGACGCTGGAGCGCCTGCAGCCGAAAATCGAGCTGCTCGGCGAGCTGCTCGAGCCGGTCGCTGCGATGCCCGAGGTCGCCGCGGTGCGCCGCCGCGGCACGATGACCGGCATCGACCTCGGCGAGCACGACCCGGCGCTGCGCCTCGGCCACCTGGTGACCCTGGAGGCCCGCAGGCGCGGCGCGATCGTCCGCCCGCTTGGCGACGTGATCATCCTCATGCCCCCGCTCTCGATCTCCGCCGAGGAGCTGACCCAACTGGTCGAGATCGCCGCCACCTCGATCGAGGCCGCCTGCCGCGACGCCTACCCGGCGAAGGCGCCGGTCCACCTCGCCGAAGCGGCCTAGCGGCTGTCACTGACAATTACATTCAAGTGGTATCCTTTTACCACTATGGCTTACGTTGTCCCCCGCAAGAACGGCAGCTGGGAGATACGCGAGACGCGCACGACCCCGGATGGCCCGCGCAGCCGCACGCTGGTGAGCTTTCGCGAGCTCAGCGACGAGGTCATCGCGCAGGCCCAGGACCGGGCCGAAAAGCCGATCGACCCCGATCAGCTGCGGCAGGCGGCGCTGCACGCCGGCGCACCGCTCGAGCAGTCCGGCGCCGACCGCGCCGCCGCTCAGCTGCTCGAGCAGCTCAGCATGGGACGCGAGCCGCGCCGGGCGCTGCGACGCCTGCTCGCCGACGCGGTGAAAGATCAGGACGGCGGCCTCTCCGATGCAGCGCAGGCGGCGCAGGAGTGGGTTGCCGCGACTCCCCAGGAACGCGGCAAGACGCTGGTCGAACTCCTCCGCCTTGGCGATGCCTTGCCGAAGCGGCGCAGGCCTGATCGCAGCGAGTTCCCCGGCTTCGGACACGCCTAGCTCATGGCCGAGCTCTCACTGCCCGAGAAAGTCACCGCGGTCGACCGGGCGCTGAGCGAGGCGCGCATCCCGCACGCTTTCGGCGGCGCCCTCGCGCTGGCCTACTACGCCGAGCCGCGGGTCACGATCGACATCGATATCAACGTCTTCACACCGGCCGAGCGGATCGACGAGGTCAATCTCGCGCTGGGCCCGCTCGGCGTGCAGACCCTGGAATCGGAGCAGGATCGCCTCGCGTTGGAGCGCGATGGCCAGTGCCGGATCTGGTGGGGGATCACCGCACTCGACCTGTTCTTCGCGAACGACGAGATACATGCGGTGATGCGCGACGCCGCCCGGCGCGTTCCGTTCGGCGACGACCACATCGATGTCCTCTCCCCCGAGCACCTCGTCGTCTGCAAGGCCTGCTTCGACCGCCCGAAGGACTGGATCGACATCGAACAGGTGCTGGTCGCCACCGAGCCGTTCGACGTCGCCGAGGTCGACCGCTGGCTGGGACGCCTCGGCGAGGACGACCAGCGCAAGCGACGCTTCGACGGACTCGCGCTCGAGCTCAGGGACTGACACACCGCCAGTAAGGTGGCCGGGATGGGAGAGAGAAAGCGGGGGTCGGCGGAGGCTCCCAACCTCGGAGAGCCCTCGACGCCGCTGCCGTCGGCGTCGGTGGTGCTGCTGCGGCGCGGCGGCAAGCACGGCGACCGGGCGCTGGAGGTACTGCTGCTGAAGCGGACCGAGGAGGCGAAGTTCATGCCCGGGGTCTGGGTCTTCCCCGGCGGCGGTGTCGACGGGATCGACGGTGACGGCGAGGCGCGCCACCGGGCCTGCGCCGTGCGCGAGCTCGAGGAGGAGGCCGGGATCGCGCTTCCGGACGACGAGGAGCTGATCCTGTTCTCACGCTGGATCACCCCCGAGGTGATTTCGCGGCGCTTCGACGCCTGGTTCTTCCTCGCTCTCGCGCCCGCCCACACACCACCGGAGCCCGACGGAGTCGAGACGACCGAGGCGGGCTGGTTCGAGCCGCGCGCCGCGCTTGACGCGCAGCAGAGCGGCGAGCTGGCGCTCGCCTTCCCGACGATCCACCAGCTCAACATGCTGCTTCCATTCGCCACTTCCGGCGAGGCGATCGAGGCCTTCCGCGGCCGCACGATCGAGCCGATCCTGCCAAAGGTGATCGGCAGCCAGGAGGACCATCGCGTGGTCCTCCCCGGCGACCCGGACTACCCGCTGGGCTGAACCGCCGTCAGCTGGCCGGAAACGGTTCCAGGCCGGCGTGCCAGGGCCCCGGCGGATAGACGTTCAGGCCGCTCTCGTCCATCTCGCCCTGCAACCGCTTGAACAGCTGGCCGGCGTTCTCCAGCGCCTCCTTCAGCTCGGCCTCGCTGCGCTGGCGCAGGTGCCAGAGGAACCAGAGCTGGCGGTCGTTGACGCCGAAGTCGATCTCGCCGGTCATCGTCGTCGTCCAGGTGAGGAAGCCGGGGCTGAACAGCTCGCGCAGCTTGACCGGGTCGTACTCGCTCGGCACGGTTGCCTGAAAGCGCTGGTTGAACTCGATCGACTCGAACTCGACCCTGCGGGCGAAGCGCTTGGTGACGACCTCGTGGCCCTCGATCGACTCGACGTTGAAGGCCGGGATCACCTGCGCCAGGTCGGGCATGTGCGCCTTGGCGAGCAGCGCCGTCGGCAGCATCGCCTTGCCGAAGAGGCCGCCGGCCTCCTTTTCGTCGGCGTCACAGCAAGCGCCCCAGAACCCCTCCGCGAGCTGCCCGGTGAGCCGGTTGACCCCACCCACGCAGAGCGCCACCGGAGCGTCCTTCGGGTTGATCCCGCCGACCGGCTCGTACTTCAGCCCGCGCCGCTCCCCGTACCCCCGCACGACCCCGGCCCATTCCTCCGCTTCGCGCTTCGCGCCCACGGCGCGATCCTATTTCAGTGCTTCCGCTGTTCCTTTGCCGTGCTATTTGGGGTTAAGGAACAGCGGAACGCGCGAGGGGAGGTAGGATGCGGCCCATGGTCGTCGTCCTCATAGTGATCGTCGCGATCGTCGCGATCGCGGTGCTCTACTACATCGCCAAGCGCAACTCGATCATCGCCTCGCGCAACCGGGTCGACGAGTCCTGGAGCGGCATCGACGTACAGCTCAAACGCCGCCACGACCTCGTCCCCAACCTGGTCGAGACGGTCAAGGGCTACGCCACGCACGAGCAGCAGACCTTCGAGAAGACGACGCAGGCGCGGGCCGAAGCAATGAGCGCCCAGGGCATCGAGGAAACCGCCCAGGCCGAGCAGAAGCTGACCCAGGCGCTCGCCGATGTGAAGGCCGTCGCCGAGAACTACCCGACCCTGCGCGCGACCGAGAACTTCCAGCAGCTCAGCCGCAACCTCTCCGAGCTCGAGGACGAAATCCAGGCCTCGCGACGTATCTACAACTCCAACGTGCAGTCCTACAACACCGAGATCGAACAGTTCCCGGGCTCGATCATCGCCAACCAGGGCAACTTCACTGCCCGCGAGTTCTTCGAGATCGAAGACAAATCCGAGCGCCAGCCGGTCTCGGTCAGCTTCGACAAATAAGCCGGTCTTCTAAGCTGTCGGACATGAGCGCAACGACCGAGGCAACCCTCTGGATCTGCGAGAGCTGCGGCTTCATCTACGACCCGGCGATCGGTGACCCCGACGGCGGCATCCCACCGGGAACCGCCTTCGAGGACATCCCCAGCGACTGGTTCTGCCCCGTCTGCGGCGCGCGGACCTCCGACTTCCGCCCGGTCGAGCCAGGGGAGGCCTAGGCCGGCCGCCCGCGGTGGACGCGGGAGCGGGTGAGCGGGATCGCCGGTGACTATGAGTGCGATGGAGAGGGAGCCGAGCACGCGGGCGGAATTTGATTTCGACTGGATCGTCGTCGGGTCCGGCTTCGGCGGCAGCGTCTCGGCGCTGCGCCTTGCCGAAAAGGGCTACGACGTCGCGGTGCTCGAGTGCGGCAAGCGGTTCGGCGACGACGACTTCCCGAGCTCGACCTGGGACAGCCGGCGCTACTTCTGGGCGCCGCGGATCGGGATGAAGGGGATCTTCCGGCTGAGCCTGTTCCGCGACGTCGCCGTAGTCAGCGGCTGCGGCGTCGGCGGCGGCAGCCTCGGCTACGCGAACACGCTCTACGTCCCCCCCGGCCAGTTCTTCGAGGACCCGCAGTGGGCCGACCTCGACGACTGGCAGGCGCGGCTGGCACCCCACTACGAGACCGCGCAGCGAATGCTCGGCGTCACGGTCCACGATCGCGACGACCCGGCCGACCAGATGCTGCGCGAGCTCGGCGAGGAGCTCGGCGTCGCCGACACCTACCGCAAGACCCCGGTCGGCGTCTACCTCGACAACCCCGGCCAGACCGTCGCCGACCCCTACTTCGAAGGCGCGGGCCCGGAGCGCACGGGCTGCCTGCAGTGCGGCCGTTGCATGGTCGGCTGCCCGCACGGGGCGAAGAACACCCTGGTCAAGAACTACCTCTGGCTGGCCGAGCAGCGCGGCCTCGAGGTGCAGGCCGAGCGCACGGTGACCGACATCCGGCCGCTCGGCGCCGCCGACGGCAGCGACGGCTACGCGGTGACCAGCGAGCGCTCCGGGATGCTGCGCGGCCGCCGAAAGCGCACGCTGAAGGCGCGCGGCGTGATCGTCGCCGCCGGACCGCTGGGCACCAACAAGCTGCTGCAGCGCTGCCGGCTCGGCGGCTCGCTGCCGAAGATCTCGCCGCGCCTCGGCGAGCTCGTGCGGACCAACAGCGAGAGCATCCTCGCCGTGCGCGTGCCGCCCGACTACCCCGAGGACCTGAGCCGTCGGGTGGCGATCACCTCGAGCATCTACCCCGACCCGCATACGCACATCGAGACGGTCACCTACGGCAAGGCAGGCGACTCGATGAGCACGCTGAACACGCTGCTGGTCGGCGACGGGACGCGGGTCACGCGTCCGCTGAAGCTGCTCGCCCAGATCATCCGCCATCCGGTCAGGCTCGCCCAGGTGCTGTGGCCGTTCGGCACCTCGCACCGCACGATCATCCTGCTCGTCATGCAGACGCTGGACAACGCGATCGCGCTGCGGCCGCGGCTGAAGCGCAACGGCGAGGTGCGGCTGCAGACCGAGCAGGACCCGGAGCGGCCGAACCCGACCTTCATCCCGGTCGCCAACAAGGCCGCCGAATGGTTCGCCGAGCGCACCGGCGGGATCGCCCAGAGCTCGATCATGGAGGCGACGCTGAACGTGCCGACGACCGCCCACATCCTCGGCGGCGCGGCAATCGGCCACGGCCCCGAGGACGGCGTCGTCGACGCCCGCCAGCGCGTCTTCGGCTACGAGAACCTGATGGTCTGCGACGGAGCCGCGATCCCGGCCAACGTCGGCGTCAACCCGAGCCTGACGATCACGGCGCTGGCCGAGAACGCGATGAGCCAGATCCCGCCCAAAGAGGGGGCCGCGCCGCGCGACCTGCCCGAGGCCGCGCGGCCGGCTGCCGCTGCGTAGCTACTGCGCGAAGCGCTCGGCTACGTAGTCCCAGTTGACGACGTTCCAAAAGGCGTCGATGTATTCCGGGCGCTTGTTCTGGTACTTGAGGTAATAGGCGTGCTCCCAGACGTCGCAGCCGAGCAGCGGCACGCTGCCGTCGGTCACCGGCGAGTCCTGGTTCGGAGTCGAGACGACCGCCAGCCCGGAGCTGTCCTTGACCAGCCAGGCCCAGCCGGAGCCGAAGCGGGCGATGCCCGCGTTCTTGAACTCCTCCTTGAAGGAGTCGAGCGAGCCGAAGGTCTCGTCGATCGCCGCGCTCAGCTCGCCGCTGGGGGCACCGCCGCCATCGGGGCTGAGCATCTGCCAGAAGAGCGAGTGGTTGTAGTGGCCGCCGGCGTTGTTGCGCACGGGGCCCTGCTTGTCCCCGGGGAGGCTGCTGAGGTTGCGCAGCACGTCCTCGACGTCCCGGTCGGCCCACTCGGTCCCCTCCAGGGCGCCGTTGGCCTTGTCGACGTAGGCCTGATGGTGCTTGTCGTGGTGGACCCGCATCGTCGCCTCGTCGATGTGAGGCTCGAGCGCGTCGTATGCGTAGGGGAGATCGGGAACCGCAAAAGCCATCTGATGCTCCTTGTTTTCGATTTCGAAGTCCTGCGGGAGCCTAGATGATCGGTTCCATCTAGCTGCTTGCTAGCTTTGTCCGGGGTCGCCTTGGAGCCGGAGCTGCGAAACGAGGATGAGTTGTGGCGGCGCTTCGGCGAGACGCACGACCCGGCGATCCGCGACGAGCTGGTGCGCCGCAACCTGCCCTTCGCGAAGCGGCTGGCGCTGCGCTACCGCGGGGCCAGCGAGTCCTTCGACGACCTGCTCCAGGTCGCCAACCTGGGCTTGCTCAACGCCGTCGACCGCTTCGACCCCGAGCGCGGCATTCCCTTCACCGCCTTCGCCTCGCCGACGATCCTCGGCGAGCTCAAACGCCACTTCCGCGATCGGGTCTGGACGGTGCGGGTGCCGCGCGGGCTGCACGACCGCATGGCAGAAGTCGACAAAGCGATCACCGAGCTGACCAAGAAGCTGCAGCGCTCGCCCTCGGTCGGTGAGATCGCCGAGCGCCTCGAGGTCGAGCAGATCGACGTGCTCGAGGTGATGGAGGCCAACCACAATCGCCGCCCGCTCTCGCTCGACCGTCCTGCCGGAGCCGAGGACTCCGAGGACTCGCCGCCGACCGAGTGGGTCGGCGACGTGGACGAGGGCTTCGAGCTGGTCGAGGGCCGGATCGCGCTTGACTCGGCGCTACCGGCGCTCGACGAGCGCGAGCGCCTGGTGCTGCGGCTGCGCTTCGTCGAGGACATGACGCAATCGCAGATCGCCGAGCAGATCGGCCACTCGCAGATGCACGTCTCGCGCATCCTGCGCCGCGCTCTCGCACGGATCCGCGAGCAGATCAGGGAGCAGCGGCAAAGCGAATGATCAGGTACTCGCCGTCGACGGACTGCTCGACGGTGAGCTCATCGGCCAGCTTCTCCAGCGAGCCGCCGACGTCGGGCACGTCGAGGTCGGAGCGGATCTGCTCCGCCGCGCCCTCGTCCAACGGGCCCAGCCGCAGATCGATTCCGCTTTCGCGCTCGTCGAGGCCGAGCCGTACGCGCCCGTCCTCGAAGCGCTCGGGGGCGGAGTTGGCGATCGCGTCGGTGACCAGAACAGCGTCGGAGACGCGGTCGACTGAGAGGTCGCGACGCGCAGCCAGGGCGGCGACAACCCGTGCCAGCACCGGCGCGAGCAGATCGCTGCGATCGACGATCATCTCGGTGCGGTCGGCGGGGTAGGGCTTGAGCTCGAACGTGTCGCCGTTGTCTTTGCTGTTGGCGCCGCCCCCCTCGAGCGGCACCCGCATCGTGATCTCGGTGCCCTGGTCGAGCCCGCCGGAGATCGAGAAGCTGCTCGAGAGCGCGGCGATCAGCGAAAGGCCGAGGCGCAGGCTGTCGCGTTCGCTCTCCGCCTGTGGCCTGATCCCGACGCCCTCGTCGCGGACGACGACGGTGAGCCCCTCGGGGTCCGGCTTCGCGTCGACGGCCAACGGTCCCGGCCCGCCCTGGTAGGCGTGGACGACGACGTTCATGCAGGCCTCGGTGACAACCGTCTTCAGATCGGCGAGGCCGGGCTCGTCCATGCCGATCTCCTCGGCCAGCCCGGCGAGAGCGTGGCGAATGACAGCGACGTTCTCGGATTTCGCGGGCAGCACCAACTGAAGCCCCCTGGGCCTGTCTTGGATCGCCGGAGTGTCTGAGCTTGACCCCATTCGGTCCGCCGTGAACTGACCGTCGGCGGGAACACGAGCATAGTCGTCGTGGCTTTGAGTATCTCCGCTACCCCCACCATCCAAGGCACAAACCTGAGGTAGGATCGGCGCGTGAACCCGGTTCCTTTCCAGGTGCGCAGCGAAGAGCTCGAGAACGGCATCCGTGCCTTCGCCGTGCACGGCGAGCTGGACATGAACACGGTGCCCGAGCTCGAGCGTGGCCTGGAGGAGGCGCTAGCCGACTCGCAGGCATCGATCGTGCTCGACCTCTCCGAGTGCGAATTCATCGACTCCACCGGGATTGCGCTGATCGTGCGGGCCTGGCAGCGCCTCGATCGCAGCGGCGGCAACGGCGGCGAAGGGCGCCTCGTCCTCTGCAGCATCAACCGACAGGTACGCCGCCTGCTGCAGATCACCGGGGTCGAGAGCTCGATCTCGATGCATGAAGACCGCGGCGCGGCGCTGGCCGAGCTACGCGACTGATTGGCGTTTCGGCGCGCGCGGCGGGGGTAACGGCAGGGCGATGCCCGCGCCCCGCAGGAGGATGTCCCATGACCTTTTCGATACCCGCAGCCATTCCTGGCACGCCGTAGGCCTCGGCGAGGAGCTCGAATCGGCCTCACCGCGGCGGGCGCTCGGCGGCCTTCTGATCGCCCTGGCGCTGATCGCCGCCACGATGGTCGTCTACTACCAGCGCCAGCAGTGGCTGCCGGGCTACGGCGCCTGGGTCAAGATCGGCACCGCCGCGGTGCTGGTGCTAGTCGGCTCGATCGCAGTGCACTGGCTCGTGCGCAGCGTCTCGCCGCGGCTCTTCCGCCGCCTCGACCCGGCCACGGCCGGCACGCTCGGGTTCCTGATCCGCCTCTTCGCGATGTCGATCGTGGTGATCGTCGCCCTGCGCGTCGCCGGAATCAGGGCGAGCACGCTCGCCCTCGGCGGCACGATCACCGCCGTCGTCCTCGGCCTCGCCGCACAGCAGTCGCTCGGGGGGATCTTCGCCGGCGTCGTCCTGCAGAGCACGCGGCCCTTCCGGGTCGGCGAACGGGTGCGCCTGGTCGGCGGCTTCATCGCCGGCTCGCTCGAGGGAACGGTCAGCTCGCTCGGCCTTTTCTACACCACACTCGCCCAGGGAGCCGACCGGATCCAGATCCCCAACAGCGTGATGATCAGCCTTGCCGTGGTGCCGATGCGCGAGCCCGACCGGATTGACCTCAAGGCCCGCTTCGCGACCGAGGCGAGCCCGCGGCGGATCGAGCAGCGCCTGCTCGATTCGGTCGAGACGCCGACCCGCTACGCGCCCAGCGTCGCCCTGGAGGAAGTCGACGAAGACGGGGTCGTGCTGAGGATCAGCGCCACACCGCTGCGGCCCGGCGACGGCTCGCAACTGGCCGAGGAAGTGCTCGAGGCGCTGCGGCGCGGCCCCGCCGCAGCCACCTAGGAGCCGAAACGGGCGTTTGCCAGGTCGGGGTCGGGGAAGACCTCGCCGCGGACGAAGCGCCCGTCCCGCAGCTCCCAGATCCAGGCGACCGGGACATCGCGGATGCCGAACTCACGGCTGCGGGCGTAGGCGCGACCGTGGACCAGCAGCAGATCGCCGCGGGCCTCGATCTCGCTCGGCGATACCTGCAGCTCTTCCCAGACCTGCGCGATGTCGGTCAGGTAGTCGTGCAGCCCGGCCGAGCCGCTGTAGGGGGCCTCGCGCCCGATCGCCTCGGCCGTCATCACCGGGTAGAACTCCATCGCCGCGTCGCAGAGCTCGGAAAGGCCGGCCTCGTCGCGGTGGTTGAAGCATTCGTAGAGGCGCGAGACCAGCCTCAGACGGGAGTCAGGCATCGCCGTTGTCCAGGCTCTGCACCGCCGGGGCGGGACGCTCGCCGGCGAGGTCCGCAGCGCCGGCCGAGCGCCGCTCGGAGGCGCGGGAGATCGCGAGGATCGCGATGTCGTCGTCGAGCCGCCCGTCGGTGAACACATGCAGAGAGCTCTCGAGTCGTTGCACCGCGCGGGCCGGATTGCCGGCGCCGCTGAGGTGCTCGCGCAGGCGCGCCTCGCCGTAGCGGCCGTCCGCTCCCTGGGCCTCGGTGATCCCGTCGGTGACGACGACGAGCTGCTGGCCCGGCTCGAGCTCGCTGCGGGCGATCTCCCATTCGGCGTCCTCGAAGGCGCCGAGCACGGGGTCCGAGCCGGCCGGGACCTCGGCGACGCTCTCGCCGTCGATCAGCAGCGGCGGCGGGTGGCCGGCAACGGCGAGCCGCACAGGCTCGAAGCGATCGTCGCTGAGCGTCACCGCCGCGAGGCTGCAGAGAGCCGAGTCGCCACGGGCGAGCAGGGCGCGGTTCAAGGTGTCCAGGGCGACAAGCGGGTCGTCGGTGAGCATGGCCACGGTGCGCAGGGTGTAGCGGGCGACCGCGGTGATCGAGGCGGCATGGGCGCCGCGGCCGGTGACGTCGCCGATCACCAGCATCCAGCCGCGGGGCACCCGGAAGACGTCGTAGAAGTCGCCGCCGACTTCGTTCTCCGCCCCCGCCGGCCGGTACATCGCCGCCACCGACCAGCCGGGAATGTGCGGCAGCGGCGAGGGCAGCAGGCCGCGCTGCAGGGTCTCGGCGATCTCCGCCCGCGCGTGCTCGGCATCCCCGAGCTCGGCGAACAGGCCCGAGTTGTCGAGGGCCAGGGCGATGCAGCCCGAGAGGATCCAGGCGAAGCGGGCGTCCTGCTTGCGGTAGCGCCGCCGCGACCAGGCGACGGCGATCGTCAGCGTGCCGGTGACCTCGCCCCGCGCCTGCAGCGCGACCGTGATCGCCGAGCGCATCCCAAGCCGGCGCAGGAAGGCGAGGTCCTCGCCTTCCCCGTGGGCGATCTCGCGCAGCTCGGCATCGCCGATGCGCTCGTAGAAGCGCGACTTCAGCGAGGCCCCGCCCGCGGCGCCGACCATGTTCTCCGGGGTCGAGGGCGTCCGTTCGACGAGCCCCCGCTCGAACTCCGGCCCACCTCCCGGCCCGACCCGCACGGAGACGCGGCGCGGAACGCCGTCCTCGATCACGTCGATCATGCAGAAGTCGGCGAGCTCGGGGACGAGGATGTCGCAGATCGCCTCGAAGGTCTGCTCGAGCGTCCCGGCGGCGTCGGAGACGGAGGCAACCTCGCCGAGGATGCGGAAGCGGGCCCGCGCCTTGCGCTCACGGGCGAGGAAGATCGCGAGCAGCGCCAGCAGCGCGGCGGCGGCCACCACGGCTATCTCTATCCAGACCACCCCGCCACGATAGACGCCTACCGGCGTTCGAAGTCGACCCTGATGCGCTGGCTCTCGTCGCGCGCCTCCGCCTTGGCGAGGGCGCCGAGCACGCGCTCGTCCTCGTCGCGGCCGACGCCGAGCAGGCTGCGCGGCCAGAGGCCGCGGGCGCGGACGACGTTGAGCTCGGCGCTGAGCACGGTCAGTACCGCACCAAGGTTGATCCAGACCAGCAGGCCGAGGACGAGGGCGAAGGTGCCGTAGGCGGGGGCCGCATTGCGAACCTCGTGCGCGATGAAGTAGCCGCCGATCAGCTGCAGGCCCGACCAGCAGACGGCGGCGAGGACGACGCCGGGCAGCAGCGCCGCGAACGACGCCGGACGCGTCCCCAGCAGCGAGAAGAGGGCGCCGAAGACGAGCAGGTTGATGCCGACCGAGGTCGCGATGCCGCCGACCGGGCCGAAGAGGTCGGCGCCGCCGCCGACCAGGCCGGAGGCGACCGTCGAGGCGAGCGTCAGCGCGCCGAGGACGACGAGCAGGACGAGCGCCCGCAGACGCGAGGTGAGGAAGTCGGGGCGGTCCCGGAAGGGGATCGCCCAGACCCGGTCGAGCGCAGTCTGGGTCGCGAGAACGACGCCAAAGCCGGCCCAGATCGAGCCGGCGATGCCGATCGCGAGCGCGACGCCGCTGCCCTCCAGCGAGCTGACCCCGATCTGCTCACCGATCACCGGGAACTGGGTCAGTACCGAGTCGACCGCTTCCTGGCGCAACTGCGGGTCGCCGGCGAGCACGTAGCCGAGCACCGTGGTGAACAGCAGCAGCAGCGGGAACAGCGAGAAGAAGGCCCGGAAGGCGATCAACCCGGCGAGGTTGCCGCCCTGGTCGTCGCCGAACTTCTTGACCACCGCGACCGGCACGGCAAGGACCGCGTGGCGCTGCTGAAAGCGATCCAGTGCGCGCAGCGCCTTCAGGCGAGGCCCTCGAACTCGTACTCGCGCAGGTAGCCCTCGAAGAGGCGGCGGTGGCCCTGCTCGTCGCGGAGGATCGCGATCGTCATGTCCTGGGTGACCGGGTCGACACCCTCGGTCTCCTCGATGATCTTGGTGTAGTGCTCGATCGCGCCGGTCTCGGCCTTGATCACGCCGCGGACGATGTGCACGGTGTCGGTCTGGTGCTCGGGCGGCTGCAGGAAGGACTGCTCGGCGGAGAACCCCTCCGAGCCGGGGACGACGCCGTAGAGCTCCTTGATCCGGTCGGCGAACTGCTTCGCGTGGCCGAGCTCCTCTTCGACGTCCTCGGCGAGCGACTCCTTGATCTCCTGTGCCCGCACGCCGTCGAGGTTGACCGAGGCGGCGATGTAGCTCATCACGGTCTCGATCTCCATCCAGTACGCCTTCTGCAACAGCTCGACGACGTGCTCGCGCTGCTCGAGGTTGGCGCTGTCGTAGATGCCCTTACTCGGCGACGGTGTTGATGCCTCCATCGTTCCTCCGTTCTCCTTCGGCCGGGGTGCTTCTTCCGAGCTTACGCCTACCCGGCGAGCAGACCGGTCAATCGCCGAAGTCGGCGCGCGGGACGATGTCCGGATCGCCGCCGGTCCAGGCGGTGAAGCGGTACCAGGCGGGCTTCGCCTCGCGGCCCTCGGTGAGCAACCCGGCCGAGTCGCAGAACTGGCAGCCCGCTTTGATGTCTGCCCAGGAGAACCACCAGACGCCGCCGATCCGCCAGGAGCGACGATGCCTGGCCAGCATTCCGAAGGCCTGATCGAGCTCCCTCGCCTGGCCGAGCAGGCCCCGCTCCCAGCGCGTCTGGAAGCTGTCGGAGCCCCAGCCGAGCTCGGTCACGTAAAGCAGCGTGGCGGCATCGTGATGACGGCGCATGATCCGGCGCAGGTTGCGGATCTGCGGTCGCATCGCCGCGGCATCGGCGACGTAGGGGTGCAGGGCGACGCCGTCGAAGAAGGGCTTGACGCGCCGGGCCCGGTAGACGCGGTTGAGGAAGTCGCCGGAGCTGACGTTTGGCGGGATCTGCAGCGGCCGGCCGAAGAGGCCGCCGAGGATCACCTTGGCGCCGCGGTCAGCGCGGTGGATGGCGCGACCACTGACCCGTAGCAGCCGCGCGAAGCGCTCCGGGTTCGACCCGGCGGCGAAGGTGATGATGTTGGGCTCGTTCCAGATCTCCCACCTGCGGATCGGCAGCGCCGTCAGCCCGGGGTTCTCGCGCCAGAAGGCGCCCCGCGGTCCGTAGCGGCGCACCGCGCGGCGCAGAAAGGATGCCCAGGCCCGACGCGCCCAACCCCGATAGACGGGTTCGACCCGCGTCTCGCCGGCAACCCACGGCGGCGTGCCCCAGACGAAGGGGAAGACCCGCATCCCGTGTTCGGCGGCAAGCTGCACCGAGCGGTCGAAGTCGGACCAGTTCGGGGCGACCAGATAGGGGCTGTGCGGCTCGACGCCGCTCCAGTAGAGCGGCAGCCGCAGGCTGCGCAGCCCGGCCGACTGCATCAGCGCGAAGTCGCCCTTGTTCGATGCGGTCTGCGGCGAGATGCCGACGAATTCCGCCGGCAGACGCGCAGAGGCGGTCGCCGGCAGCATCAGCAGCGCCGCGAGCAATGCGGGAATTGCGAGCTTTCGGATCAAGAGCACTGATTGCAAACGCGGACCGCAGCCAAAGTAGCGGCCTGGGATAATCGCCGCTCATCGGGGCGTGGCGCAGCCTGGTAGCGCGCACCGTTCGGGTCGGTGAGGTCCCCGGTTCAAATCCGGGCGCCCCGATTGGCAGCATCCCCCCGTCGTGCCTGGCACCACCCCGCACAGCCGCACCACATCAGGCACGACGGGGCGGTCTTGCGGGGCGATGCGGGGGCATCTGTGATGCAGGTGTGATGCACCGCGGTCCCGCCGAGTGATGCACCCCCGACCGCGCTGCCGGACGATCGAGGCTGCCGGGCGGCTGGACCCGCGCGCAGCGGTGGCGCTCAAGTTGGCCGAGGCGTTCGGTATGGAGGTGCCCGCAGGGAAGCCAGCCGTCGAGCCGCTGGTCGCTCGCGCCGCCTAGTCTTGAGCGCGATGGGGCGCAGCCGCACATGACGAGCCAGCGAAATGGATCGGAGATCATCGGCAGGGAGCGCCAATGGGATGCCGCGATCACGAAGCAGCTCCCCGATCTTCTGACCCGGCTTCTGGACTCGCCGATCTATGGACTTGGCGAGGGGCGCGAGCTACCGCCAGCGGCCTACGGCGTGTACCTGTTCTCGGAGCGGGGGAAGCCCCGCTACGTCGGCCGGGTGGGGCTGACGGAGCGCTCCAAGCGCGCGGGCAAGAAGTTCTCGAACTTCCGCACGCGCCTTCGAGGTCACGTCCGACCTCGCCACAACGAGGGCACCTACGCCTACGCGCGGACCGTGCGGAGCTTCCACCGGAAAAGGAAGCCGCTCGCCGGAACCCGGAGGGAGAACTGCGCTGACCCGGAGTTCGTGGCGGAGTTCCGTCGCCAATGCGAACGGATCGCGCGCTGGGACTTCCAGGTAGTTGAGATCACCGACAACCGCCTCGCCGCAGTCTTTGAGATTTACGCGGCGACGGTGCTTGGGCTGCGCCACCAGACGTTCGCGGTTAGCTGAAGGTGGCGGCGCCCCCAGCGAACCGAGCGGTGCCGCTGACTTTCTAATGGCCTCGCCCGCGGACCCCGCTATAAACCCCTCCTACGTGGAGGCTGAGGGGCTTGCAGGGGAGGCCAAGGACGCAGAGGGGGCGCGAGTCGTCCTTCCGGCGCGCGTCTGGAATGGCAAGCTGCTGCGTGACCACCCCGAGCTCGAGGCCCACCAGGCCGACGTGCTGCGAGCCGTCAGCGAGCCCGATCACGTCGCCGTCGATCCGGTCTACGCGGATCGCCGCCGTAACTATCTGAAAAGAGGCCGGGCCGAGCCGCTGGCTGCTGGTGGTCGTAAGCTATGAGCAAGAACCGGCGCGGATCATCTCTGCGTTCGGCAACCGGAAGGACCCGCCGTCATGGAGCGAGTGAAGATCAGGATCGGGCCAGTTACCTTCGACCAGGCCGACTACGACGCCGAGCACGACGTGCTCTATCTGCACGTCGGCGAGCCTCAGGAGGGAGAGGGCGAGGAGACGCCCGAGGGGCACGTCATCCGGTACCTGCCAGGCACTCGCCGAATTGTCGGCCTGACCGTGCTCGGCCCGCGCCGCATCCTCGACCGCGACGGCAATCTGCGCATCACCATCCCGGAGTCGATCGAGGCGAGCGCCGACGACCTGGCTCCGGCGCTTGCAGCGGTCTGACGCTGGGCGACTCTACGCGTGCTTCGTGGCGAGGATGCCGCTTAGAAACACAGCGCCCCGCCGGGCTGGCTTGCCGGGCGGGGCTTAAGGTGAACTGACTCCAAGTTCCCCCGACACTTCCGGGGGATCGATAGCCCTTCGAAGCGAGACAGCCCCCGACCCAGCTGGGTCGGGGGCTGTCCGCGCTGCGACTCAGGCTCCTGGCTTCACGCCAATGAAGTTCAGAAAGGGAGTCGCATGACCAAGGATGACGTGCTGTTCGGCTACCGCCAAGCCCTCTTCGCGGAGGCCGCGAGGACAAGCGTTGCTGCGGCCTGCCGGCGCTTCGGGGTGCACCGCTCTACCTACTACGGCTGGAAGAGGGCCGTCGAGCGCCATGGCCTCGAGGTGCTGCGCCCCAGGGAGCGCCGGCGCCCCAAGATGCCCAACCAGCTGCCGAAGATGGTCGAGGAGCGGATCCTCAGCTTCTCGATCGCCCACCCGGGGCTCGGTCCCAAGCGCATCGCCGGGGAGCTGCGTCGTTCCAAGTGGGGCGCGATCGTGGTCTCGCCCAACGGCGTCTGGAAGGTGCTCTGCCGCCACGGCCTCAACACCCGAGCCAAGCGCCTGGGGCTGGTGGCGGGCTACGCGGCGCCCTACGAGCCACCCCGGGATCCCGGCCCAGAGGGCCATATCGATGTCTCCCGACCCGGCGAGCTGGTCGGGATCGACTGCTTTTACGTCGGGCGGCTGCGCGGCACAGAGGGCAAGGTCTGGCAGCTCACCGCGATCGACGTCGCCTCCTCCTTCGGCTGGGCGGAGCTGGTGGTCGCCAAGAGGGCAACCCGGTCGGGCGGCAGACCTCAAAGCTCGCGCGGCGGGTCGCCGCTCATCTGGAGACTGCGGGCTGGCGCCTGGAGCGCTTGCTCTCCGACAATGGCAACGAGTTCAAGGGCGAGTTCACCAAGACGGTGGAAGACCTGGGTGCCCGCCACACCCGGATCCACGCCGGGCGGCCGCAGACCAACGGCAACGTCGAGGCCCTGCACAAGACGATCCTCGACGAGTGCTGGCGGCCTGCCTTCGCCCGCTACTTGCAGCCTCGCCTGAGCGGCCTCAAACGGGAGCTCGACACCTACCTGCGCTTCTACAACTTCGACCGAGTTCACCATGGCCGCCTGACCGGCGGCCAGATCCCGGCGGACATCGTCTACGGTGCCCGCAAGATGGAGGTCAGATGAGCCTGGGGTGTCGGCACATCTTGGAGTCTGTCCAGCTTAAGGTCCGGACCAAACTGTGCCTATGCCTTGCGGATCGCAATCCTTCTAGCTCGCCACTTGGCGACGAAGGCTTCTCCGAGGGGTTGGGGCATAGTCCAACTTGTCCTCTACGGCGGGGTGTCCTTGTTGGCATCGCGCCAGGGACGGCACCCGCAACCAGCACTCTCTCAAACGCTCCGGCGGCAAAAGTCACCGTGGCGACCACGGCCGCGACGGAGATCCCCAGCGTTGTGCCTTTGACCCAGCTCACGCCGAAGACAGCAGCGGTGGACTCTCACGAGCTGAGGAGCCGCCAGAGACGAATCAAACGGTTGCGTGGCCGCCAGCCCTTCTCAAGCGGGTCCGCCGCGTCAACTCTCGGATTCGGTTCCCAATAGCGCAGGTCAATGAGCCACGCGCTGTCCCAGCCGTCCGTGAATGGATCGAGCGCCGCAGTTCGTACCTCGATGTCCATAGCTGCGAGTTGCGCTTCGTACGCTCGGGCATATCGTGGCCACACCTCCTCACCCCAGCGCCTCCTTCTCCACTCACGAAACCGCGACTCAAAGGCCGATCCAGTTCCAGACTCCCAGTCGAGCCGCATGACCGGAGTCAGCGGCCTGTGATGACGCAGGGGACCGCCCGGGCGGCGGCGCGCCAGGTTCGCGTCCTCTACAGCGTCCTCTTGTGCCAAGAGCACGGCCTCTGACGCGTCGGGTTTTCCGCTCGCCGTTTCCTGTGCTCCGTGCTTCTCGCCGCGCTCCGCCAATTGTCGCCGGTTGTTCCTCGGTGGAATCCTAGACTGGCCTTCGGAAGCTCTCGCTCGCGCGAACCTGAATCTGAGGTAGACAAGCACCACAGAGGCGACACTGGTTTCTCCCGAGGGTCGAGAACGCTCGGAGAGCTGAGCGCCACATGTAAGGTCGGCGAAGAGGGCTGGGCGACGGGATCGAGTCGGGAGCATCCATGGCGGGGTCAGACACTTTTCGGGGCATCTCCTTCCAGGCCGCGTATGCAGTCGGACTTGCGCTTGACGTCCTCGAAGGCAAAGGCGAGACGTTGGTGCTCGAGGGCACCGCTGATGTCGTCGACGCAGCGATCCTGGGAGCCGGCCGTGAGCCGTCGCTGACGGTCCAGGCGAAGACGAAGATGGAGCCCTACTCGTGGGCACCTGCCGAGCTATCGAAGGTCCTGAATGGCTGGCTGGGGACGAGCCCGTCTCGGACCTCCCGGCTTGAGTTCGTCACCGATGGTTCATTGGGGCCGGAAGTTGTCGATGATCTGCGTCCCGCACTCCGGCGACTGGCCGAAGGTACCCTCGGACCGAAGGATCGTGAGTACCTGAAGAAGAAGGGTCTCGATCCGACCGAGAAGGCCCTCGGCCGAGCTGCGATTAAGAGTCGCCTGCCAGGGGGCAGGGAACTATTGGAGGAAGCGACGCTCCGCTTCCTCGCCTTGCATGAGCGTGTCGGCCAGATGCAGGTCGAGGAGGCTCGCGACGTGATCTTCCGCCTGTTCAGTGAGACGGTGCTCGGCTCGGGCGAGCTGGAGCCGAGCAGTCGCGAGCTGAGCCGCCTGCAGATCGCCGAGCTGGTCGGCCTACCGCTCGAGACCATCGATACGGCCGCCCCGTGGTCGGAGGAGGTCGAGGCGCGCTACAAGGACGCGCTCAAAGAGATGCCGCTCGGCCCGGCCTGGACGCTGCTGGACATGTTGGAGGCCGAGCGCCCACCGGCCCTGGCGTTCGTGAAGGCCGGTACCGGCGACGGCCAGGACACACCTATACCGGCCCTCAAATTGTTCGACCTCGGACAACACCTGTCCTTGATCGGAGCAGCCGGCTCAGGCAAGACGACGACGTTCGCGCAGATCGGCGCCCTGGCAATCGAACACGGAGCGCTTCCGGTCTCGCTTCGCCTCCCGAGCTATGACGGCCGCTTCGAGCCAGCACTCACCCGAGCGCTGGAAAGAGTTCTCGGAGCCCCGATAGCTCCGGGGGTCGCATCGATCCTTATGGGCCGCGAGGACGTCGTGATCCTCCTTGACGACGTCACCGAGCTCGTGCCCGATCAGCGACGAGCACTACTCGAAGACGTTCGAAGGCTCACGACGAGCGGAGCAAAGGCGAGATTCATCCTCGCCGGTCGCGACGCCGCTGGGCTCACCTCGATGACGACCGCCATCTACTCGCTTGTCGGGCTGGTCCCCGAGAGTCGTCGTGAGATTGCCGCTTCGCTCATCGAGGATCCCGAAAATGCCGTACTCGACATCGAAGAGCAGCTGGGAGATCTGGCCGACAATCCTCTGCTCTTCACGATGGCGCTCGCATTGCGGACGCGAGGCATCGGCGCCTCCAACCGCGCCCAACTCTTCGATGGCTTCCTCACTGGGCTTGAGCATCGTGAGGAGGGCGAGCGATTGGGCTTCGCCGAGCGGGCCTGCCTCGAGGTCGCGTGCTACGAGCTCGTCACCGAAGGTCGCTACAGCGCGGAGGAGTGGTGGTGGATCGAGCGATTCTCGGCTGCAAGACAAGAGCTGATCGAAGAAGGAACTATCGCCGGGGACACGGCAGCGGCCGAGGGGCTGATTCAGGGAGTGAAGCGCCTGGGGCTACTTCAGGTGATCGCCGGGAGCGCGGAGATCGGGCTTCTCCACGACCTCTTCTGCGACTGGTTGGCATCCGGGGCGATTTCCAGAGGTCAGCGCAGCCTTCACGACCCTGTCCCGCGCAATCATGAGGAGGCCGCCGCGTTCCTCGTCGAGCGCGGACCGCTGAGCGATGCCCAGACCCTCGCCGTGGCGGGCAGCATCGTCGCGGCTGCACGGGTGGCCGACGCATCCGAAGCCGGGGCGATCGATCCGCTAATGGCCGATCAGGCCTGGCAGTGCCTGAGGGAGCAGTTCGGGGCGAAGCTTGCAGGCCGCCTCGACTCGCTTCATCTCCATTGCGCACTCGCGTCACCGACGCTGGCCTATCTGGGCGTGAGCGAGCCGACGGGCGCAGTCGAGCCGTTGCCCGACTCCCCCCTCTCCTGCGTTCCTCGCAGTCCCGCCTCCTCGCTCTCGGTCGCCGTCGACCTTTGGTTTTCGGCCGTCCGCCTGGTAGTTGAACCGGCGGGTTTGGGAGGTGTCGCCTCCGGTCCCCGAGGACGCGACGGAGCTCGCCGCGGAGATGGAGAGGGTCGCCGATCAGCGCGAGGCCGCGTTCGTCGCGCTGATGGAGGAGCTAGCTCCTTCGCTGATCGAGCGGGCAAGAGAAGAGGTCCCGGGGGGCTCGATCCTCGGCTGGGTCCTCCCCAGTGAGGAGTACCCCGGTGTGCCGGGAACCGGAGAGACGATCCGCGACAACAAGGTCCTCTATCGAAACACGACTGGAATCACCCACATCGAGGCGGTCGGGAGTGAGGACGAGGTTCCCGACCTCGACGAGGCCGGCTGGATGACCGCATCCGCTTTTGTGCGCGAGCGTCCATCAGCCTATGCGAAGAAGCGAGTCCGCACGGCGTTCTCCCACCTAATGAGGAGATTCGATGGCTAGGTCGATCTGGACGGTGGCCTCCGAGCTGGCCGAAGGGCTGCGCGAGACGCCGCAGATGCATAACTTCAGGCGGGCCTTCGATGATCAGGATCTGCGTGTCCGACTGAGCCATCTGACCGCCATCTACAGCGCCCTGCGCGAGCACGAGATCCTGCTCGGCACCCGACTCAATCGGATGGGCTCCGTAGTCGAACCCTGGGTCGAATCGGAGGAAGACCGTGAGTGGCTCGAAAGTGCGATCGAGTCGGGCGATGGGTTTCAGGTCGCGATCGAGTATCTCCGCTCATACCTGCCGAGATATCCCCACCTGCGGGTCCCACACCTCCGGCGGGGGTCGCCGCTCGACTTTGCCGACGGTCCGCTATTGATCGACTACTTCCCCTGGCAACGCGAGATCCGTGCCTTGCAGTTCGAACCCGACAAGCCGCCGCAGCTATCGCGACTTGGCGGCGAGAACTTCACGGAGCTTCTGCGCGAGCTCGCAGGAGGACTCAAGGAAAGAGACAGCTGGCGTCGCTTCGCAGCGGCGCGGAATGAGATGAGCGAGCAAGACTGGGCCGCTCTCAACCAGATCTCAAGCGACTTTTCTCAGCGAGTCAAGCAGGAGGTGGTGGACGCCGAAGCCGGTCATTACCTCACGGAGCGCTTCGCCTACCGGATGGCCGAGCTCAATCGAGCCGTCGAATCCGCCGAAGGGCAGCCGCGTGAGTACCTGGCCAGCTTCGAGGCAATCCATGAGTTGATCACGGTCGTCGCCGGCTTCATGGAAACGCTGATCATCAAGGGCCACCTCCCGCTGATCACGCCCTACCGGATGGACATCGGGCCCGGCCGGGACCTGCGACGGGCCGAGCTTGCGACGTTTGGCGACGATCCGTTCGACAGTGGCGGTGGGGTCCTCTTCGTGGAAGGTCCCGACGAGGGCTCACACGGCCTTCTATACGCGACGGGTCATACTCACCGCTGGCCGAGGCTCAATCAGCCCGAGCGTTCGACGATGGTGGTCGAGGGTTGGTTTGTCCGCGAGCAGATCTGACGCGGGCGGCGACAAACGTCGGCAGGTAACGAGCTCCTTTACTGGTCCGACCGCACGGCCGCGAATCAGGTCCGCGATCTGCTTCTCGTAGCGCTTCCAGGCTGGATCGGCCATCTCGGCATTCTCGCCAGTCGCAGTGCGCAGGGCTATGCGCGGATAACGTCGACCTGTTGTCGTAGGACTTATGAGGGAGCTCTACTCGATGAGTAGCGCGGTTACAGTCGTGCTCGATGGATAGCGGCTGCGTCTTCTGTGGTCGAACGCCGGTCTCTCGGGAGCACCTGTGGCCAGATTGGCTGCGGCGAGAGGCCGCGATCAGCGAGCGGTTCGATCACCGGATTGAGCAGGAGGCGGACGGTCTTGAGACGCGGGATGTGGAGTTCAGCACACCGCCGTTCAACCAGGTCGTAAAGGCCGTCTGCGCGCCGTGCAACGGGGGTTGGATGTCGAGCATCGAGGCCGGTGCCAAGCCGATCTTGCAGGACTTGGTCTATGCGCGCGGGTGCACTCTAGACATGGATGAGCAGCGCAGACTTGCGACCTGGGCATTCCTGAAGGTGTGCGTCTTCGATGAGCTCCACCCGCAGGAGCGAGTGGTGCCTGCGGAGCATCGCCGTCGTTTCTTCACGTACCGGCAGCCGCCCGCGGCGGGCGTCGCGATCTGGCTGGGCACATACGAGGCGCTCGAGGTCGGGCACTACGCCTACCAGGGACTCAGGATCGGACGTCAAGGACTACCGGAACCGGAGGAGCCGAATATCTACGTAGTCACGATCACCATGGGAGCGCTGATCGTCCAAATCGCCGGCAGCCTGCTCCCAGGCCTTCGTGTCGATGATGTCCCATACCCGCCCGAGTTGCACCTCGCCAAGATCTGGCCCAGAACACGCGACAGCGAGGCATTGCCACAAGACCACGTCATGAACCACGACACGCTTGTGGGCTTTACAAAGATGCTCTACAACGTGATCGGCCATATCGCCGGCGGTACTCCGCCCGCCCGATAGTGTCCTCTATCGCGGCGTCTGAGGCCAGCCTGCCAGAGCTCTTCGTCGAGAGGCCTACTGGATCACTGAGATCCTGCGCATGATCGCCGAGGTGCTTTTGGGATGTCGCTCAGCGCGAACGCTCCCGAGTCTCGACATAGCCGCGGCCAGAAGTTCATCGGCCACGGATCTGCTCTGGATCTGGCATGCAAATGGCATGCAACCGTCTGAAATCCCACTTCTCATGCCAAGTTGAACCGGGCGCCCCGATTGCAGCGACCGACCGAAGGCAGCTCAGAGGCCGAGATCGCGGACGCCGCGCTCGTCCCAGCCGAGGTGGTGGGCGATCTCGTGGCGGACCGTGCGCTCGACCTGGGCCCGCAGCAGCTCGGGGTCGTGGCCGAAGTCGCGCTCCAGCGTGTCGCGGTAGATGACGATGTGGTCCCGGTAGTCGTCGCGGGCGACGGTGTCGCCGATGTAGTGGCCGTAGGCGCGGTGCAGGCGGCCGAGATGGGAGACAACGATAGGGATCCCCTCGACGACCTCGCGCAGGTCCTCCGGCAGGCTGTCAATCGCCGCCACGACCAGCTCGTCGAACTCGCTCAGCGGCTGCTCGGGCGGTGGCAGCCTGGCCAACGCTTCGCTGCGATCGGAAAGGCGGCGGAACTCGCGCTCGGGCATCTCGTCGCCGAGCAGCATCACCGTCACCCAAGCGGTGATCAGGACGACCGCGGCGATGCCGGCGAGCAGCGCCAACAGGTCGCCGATACCCCCGAACGAGGGCGGGTGGAGCAGCAGCATCGCCAGCCCGACGATGAACGCGGTCAGCGCACCTGCACGCAGGGGTGGCCCTAGCGTCTCCTTCATACACCGAGGGTAGACGCAGCGGGTTGTAGGCTCAGCGGGCCTTGGACACGATCGACGAGCTGATCGAGAACAACCAGCGCTTCGCCGACGCGCTTCCGGCCGCGCACCTCGACGTCAGGCCCAGCCGTCGGCTGGCGGTCGTCACCTGCATGGACTCGCGCCTCGACGTCTTTGCGGCGCTCGGCCTCGGCGATGGCGAGGCCCATGTCCTGCGCAATGCGGGAGGGGTGATCACCGACGACGTGATCCGCTCGCTCGCGGTCTCCCAGCGCCGGCTCGGCACCCGCGAGACGATGCTGATCCACCACACCGATTGCGGCATGCAGAAGCTGAGCGACGACGGCTTCCGCGCCGAGCTGCAGGAGGCCACCGGAGTCGCGCCGGCGTTCGCGATCGAGTCCTTCGCCGACGTCGAGGCGGACCTGCGACAGTCGATCCTGCGGGTCCGCAACTCGCCCTTCCTCGCCCACCGCGAGATCGTGCGCGGCTTCGTCTACGACGTCGACACCCACCGTCTGCGCGAGGTCACGGTCGCGGACGGCCCGTAGCGCTCAGACCGACTCTGCGAGCAGGCGGACGCCGCGCTCGATCGCCGGCTCGGAGAGGTTGGCGAAGCCGAGCACCAGACCGGGACGCCCGGCAGGCGCGAAGCGGTGCAGTGAGAGGCCGTCGAGGCCCACCCCACGACCGGCCGCAGCGGCAACGAGGCCCGACTCGTCGGTGCCCCCTGGCAGTTCGACCAGCTCATAGAGGCCGGCGGCTCCGGCGCCGGCCCGGGCCTGCGGCAGGTGGCGCGCCAGCGCCCCGAGTAGGGCCGCGCGACGGTGCTGGTAGCGCAGACGGGTGCGCCGGATGTGGCGGTCGAGCTCGCCGCGTTCGATGAAGTCGTGCAGGGCGAGCTGGCCCACCGCCTCCGAGCCACCGTCCTCGACCGCCTTCGCCTGGATCAGCGGCCAGGCCAGCCAGGAGGGCAGCAGCACCCAGCCGAGCCGCATGCCCGGCGTCAGCCGCTTGCTCGCCGATCCGACGTAGGCGACCCGGTCCGGCGCCAGTCCCTGGAGGGCGCCGAGCCCGGCGCCGTCGTAGCGGTACTCGGCGTCGTAGTCGTCCTCGATGATCAGCCGCTCGCCCTCTTCCGCCCACTCGACCAGCGCCGCCCGCCGCTCGCGGCTGAGCACCGCCCCGGTCGGGAACTGGTGCGCGGGGGTGACGACCACGGCGCTCGGCCCGCGTGGCCTCGAGCGCATCGACCTGGATTCCGGCGGCATCGACCGGAACCGGCGCCACCGCCAGCCCCGCCGCTTCGACGATCAGGACGGTGCGTGTGCCAGCCGGGGTCCTCGAGCGCCACCCGCTCGACCCCGCGCGCCGCCAACCAGCGGCAGATCAGCGAGAAGGCCTGTGCGAAGCCGGTGCTGATCATCGTCTGCTCGGGCTCGGCGGCGACGCCGCGCACGCGGCCGAGATAGCCCGCAAGCGCCTCACGCAAGACGGGGACACCGCGGGGATCGGGGTAGCCGACGGCGTCGATCGGCGCCTGCCGCCAAGCTGCCCGCAGCGAGCGCAACCAGCGATCGCGGGGGAAGCCGGCAAGATCGGGCAGCCCTGGATGGAAGTGATACGGAAAGCTGGGCAGCATCGAGCGCGCCGGCGGTCGCTCCGCGGCCGCACGCACCGTGCGCGCCACCCGCACCGGCGCGCCCTGGCGGCTGCCGCGGTAGCCATCGGCGACGAGCTGACCGTAGGCCTCGCTGACGACGCCGCGCGAGACTCCCAGCTCCCTGGCCAGCGCCCTGCTCGAGGGCAGTGCCGCCCCGGCGGCGAGACGACCCGCCTGGATCCCCTCCCTGATCGAGCTCTCGATCTGCTCGTGTAAGGGCAGCTCGCTCTCGCGCCGCAGCTCGACCAGCATGCCCGGTCCGCCAACTGGACCTTTTGAATACGCCATTACTGGAACTGTATATCGAGCCAGTCGCAGCCTAGAGTGAATCCCTCCACCGCAGCAGGAGGACGTTATGGAGCAGCACAGCGGCAAAAACGGCAAATCGACGATCGCGATCGTCGGCGGCGGCCTGGCCGGCCTGACCGCGGCTATCGCCTGTTCGGAGAGCGGGCCGCAAGGTGCGCCTGCTTGAGGCGCACGATGCACTCGGCGGGCGCGCCCGCGCCAAGGCCGGCCCCTACAAGGCCAACCTCGGCCCCCACGTCATCTACAAGGACGGCCCCTTCTGGGACTGGCTCGCGGAGCGCGACCTGCTGCCCGCCTACGCGGGCCCGCCGCTCTCCGGCATCCGCTTCCGCTGGCAGGGCAGGGCGCGGCGCATGCCGCCGCTCGGCAGCGTCCCCGCAGTGCTGCGCCTGCGGGGCCGCGAGGCGCCCGTCGACGTCGACTTCCGCAGCTGGGTCAGGGCCCACAGCGACGAGCGCACCGCGGCGATGCTCTCGGCCGCCGCCGGCGTCTACACCTTCCACCACGACCCCGGCGAGCTCTCCGCCGCGTTCGTCTGGCGGCACTCGGTGCGGGTTCTGCTCAGTCCCCCGCCGACCGCGCGCTACCTGATCGGTGGCTGGAGATCGCTTGTCGACACGCTGGAGGCACGCGTGCGGGCGCTCGGGGTCGAGGTTGAGACCGGGCACAACGTCACGGCTCTGCCCGGCGGCCCGACGATCGTCGCCACTGAGCTTGACACCGCTCGCACCCTGCTCGGCGACCGACTCGCTCGTCTGGCCCAGCGGCAACACCCTCTGCCTCGACCTCGGTCTGCGCCGTCGCCGCAGCGACCCTTTCGTCGTCTCCGACCTCGACCAGGCCGGCTGGCTCGAGCGCTTCAGCGCCGCCGACCCCTCACTCGCACCCGCGGGCGAGGAGCTGGTCCAAGCCCAGCTGCCGCTGCGGCCCGGTGAGGGCGCCGAGGCCGCGGCGCTGCGCCTCGACCGGCTGATCGACGCCTCGCTGCCCGAGTGGCGCGAGCGCGAGACCTGGCGGCGGCGGCAGCTGATGACCGCGCGCACGGGACCGCTCGATTACCCCGGCAAGACTTGGCGTGACCGCCCGGCGATCGATCGCGGCGGCGGCGTCTTCCTCGCCGGCGACATGGTCGCCGCGCCCGGGCTGCTCTCCGAGGTCTCCTGGGCGAGCGCGGTCGAGGCGGCGGAGCTCGCGGCTGCCGCTAGCTCACCGCGTCGATCGCCCGCTCTATCCGGTTGAGCCGCGGATTGTCCTGCAGTGTCCGGGTCCCCCCGGGCCCGGTGACGATCATCGCCTGCCCGACCCGGATGCCGAGCCCGCGGCCGAGCTCTTCGTAGCCTTCCAGCCGCTCGGCCAGCGCGTCGCCGCGCTGGTCGAGCGTCGCCTGCCACTCTTCGAGGTCGAGCTCGCCGATCGAACCCGCCAGCGAGGCCATCAGGCGGTCTCCGATCCCGAATCGCTCGGCCTCTTTCTGATTGACGAAGAAGAGGTAGGTGTACTGCCAGCCGTAGCCCTGCTCGGCCGCCGCCTCGGCGCCGAAGAAGCCGAGCTCGGTCGGGTTGGCGGCGATCGAGTAGTGGCGCATCAGCAGCTTCGCCTCCCCCGGGCGCACGTAGTCTTCGACCAGGGCGGGGATCGTGGTCAGGAAATCGTCGCGACAGTTGCCGCACTGGAGGTCGTTGAAGACCTGGACCGAGACCGGCGCGTCGGCCGATCCGAGCCGGTCCCCTTCCTGCGGGATCCCACCGAAGAGGCGCTGGGCGCTGGCGATGCCGTTGACACGCACGACTTCGCGACCGGCCTCCTTGGTCGAAAGGTCGACGATCACGTAACCGAGCGCCAGGAGCGCCAGGCCGAGCAGGAGAATCACCCGCAGGCGACCCCGTCTGGGCAGCGGCGTTGCAGCGGCTTCAGACACCACTGCATTATCACTAGACTTCGCCGCGTGGAGGAGCGGGGAACCAAATCAGCCACGCTTGCCGACCTGCTGCCGCGAGCCGCGAAGCAGTACGGCGAGGCGCCGGCGATCAAGTTCAAGGACGGTGGCCAGTGGGTCACGCGCAGCTTCTCCGAGGTCGAGTCGACCGTGCGCGACCTCGCCCTCGGCCTGGTCGACCTCGGCGTTGCCAAGGGCGACAAGGTCTCGATCCTCGCCAACACGCGCCCCGAGTGGACCTGGTTCGACTTCGCCGCGCTCTCGATCGGCGCCACCGTCGTGCCGATCTACCAGACCAACTCGCCGGAGGAGTGCCAGTACGTGCTCGAGAACTCCGACGCCAAGGTCGTCGTGGTCGAGGACGACGAACAGCTGGAGAAGATCCGCAAGGTGCGCGAGCAGCTGCCGCTGCTGGAGCAGGTCGTGCGGATGACCGGGTCCAGCGAGGACGCGATCTCCCTTGAGGATCTGAGCGCGCGCGGCGCCGGCCGCGACGCCGCCGAGTGGGAGCGGCGCTGGAGCGCGGTGACTCCGGAGGACATCTGCACCTTCATCTACACCTCGGGCACGACCGGGCCGCCGAAGGGCTGCGTGATCTCACACGGCAACTACCGGGCGATGCTCGACATGGTGAACCAGACCAGCGTCATCGAGCCCGAAGACGTCACCTACCTCTACCTGCCACTCGCCCACTCCTTCGCCCTGCTGATCCAACTCGGCAGCTTCGACCTCGGCGCGACGATCGCCTACTGGGAGCGTGATCCGCTGAAGATCATGCCCAACATGGCCGAACTGAAACCGACCTACTTCCCCTCGGTGCCGCGGATCTTCGAGAAGATCTACACGACCGCGACCAGCGCGATGGAGAAAGAGGGCGGCCTCAAAAAGGCGATCTTCGACTGGTCGATCCGCACCGGGGTCAAGGCGCGCAAGCTCGAACGCGAAGGGCGCAAGCCGGGCTTCCTGCTGCGCAAGCAGTACGGGTTCGCCGACAAGAAAGTGCTGTCGAAAATCCGCGGCCTGTTCGGCGGCCGGCTGCGGCTCGCGGTCTCCGGCGCAGCGCCGATCAACCCCGACATCCTGCGCTTCTTCGACGCCGCCGGGGTGCTCGTGCTGGAGGGCTGGGGAATGACCGAGACCTCGACCGCAGCGACGATCTCGACCCCCGACGACTTCAAGATCGGCACGATCGGCAAGCCCTTCCCGGGCTGCGAGGTGAGGATCGCCGAGGACGACGAGATCCTCGTCAAGGGCCCCAACGTCTTCCAGGGCTACTACAAGAACGAGCAGGCGACCGAAGAGACGATCGTTGACGGTTGGCTGCACACCGGCGACCTCGGCTCGGTCGACGAGGACGGCTTCATCACGATCACCGGCCGCAAAAAGGACATCATCATCACCGCCGGTGGCAAGAACATCACCCCGGCCAACCTCGAGAACGAGATCAAGCAGCACCCGCTGGTCTCTCAGTGCGTCGTCGTCGGCGACCGCCGGCCCTACCTGGTCGGCCTCGTCACCCTCGACCCCGAAGAGTCGGTCGCCTACGCCAAGGAGCATGAGCTGCCGGAGGACCCGCGGCAGCTCGCCGGCAACAGCGAGGTCCGCGCCGCGATCGAGGCGCACCTGGCCGAGGTCAACGAGAAGTTCGCCCGCGTCGAGCAGGTCAAGAAGATCGCGATCCTGCCCCGTGACCTGACTCAGGAAGACGGCGAGCTGACGCCGACGATGAAGGTCAAGCGCGCGGTCGTCGCCGAGAAGCACCAGGGCGAGATCGAGCAGCTCTACGCCGGCTGAGCGGCCCCACCGCTGGTGACGGCGGGCTCAGGAGGCTTCGCCGGGAAGCAGCGCCGCCGTGGTCTGCTCGAGCACGCGGCGCCAGGTCGAGGCCTGCCCGCCCTCCTCCTCGGAGGCGCGCTCGACCGCGCGGCGCACGCGGCGCTCGGAGATCTCCAACCCGTGGCGCTCGGCGATCTCCTTGAAGCGGTCGTAGTCCTGGGCGAGCGCTGCGGTGACCGACTCGAAGCCGTGGCGGGCGATCTGCAGCCGCCGTGAGTAGTCCATGATCGGCGTGCCGAACATCAGCTCGTCGTTGGGCTCGGGCTCGATCAGGACGATGTCGACGCCCGGGTATTTCTCCTGCCACATCTCGACCGCCTGGTGGAGCCGGGCGTGGGCGATCAGGCGGAAGGTCTGGTTGGCGATCGCCGGCAGGCCCATGTCGGAGACCCGCTTCACCCGCGTGCCGAAGACGGTCGGGATCGTCTGCTCGAAGTCGTTGACGTAGGGGACGAGGGGGTTGACGACGAGGATGAACTCCGCCCCCTTCTCGACCGCGATGTCGACGTTGGTGGTCGAGCGGATGCCGCCGTCGATCAGCTGGCGCCCCTTCAGGTCGACCGGCTTGTAGACGACCGGCAGCGCGGTCGAGCACTGGATCGCTTTCGAGATCGGCACGTCGTCCCAGCCCGGCTCGCCGAAGACGAGGCGCTCGCAGGTGTCGAGGTCGGTCGCGGTCAGGTAGAGCTCGTGGTCGAGCAGACGGAAGTCGTCGATGCGGCCGTTGTCGCGCAGCGATTCCTCGACGTAGTCGGCGAGGCCGGCGTTCGAGTAGAGCCCGGTCGGCAGCGCCTCGGCCAGGCCGACGCCGATGTCGATCGCCGAAAAATCCCCCATCTGCACCAACCGCCGCGCCAGCTCGGCCGTGCGTAGCGGCAGCAATGCGGCTTTCTGCAGGAAACCGAGGTAGTTGAACTTGAGCACCTTGCCCAGGTCGAGGTCCTCGAACTCGGAGGGCTCGCGCTCATTTATCACCTGCATCATCTCGTCGGGCGTGACGCCGTTTGCCAGCATCGAGGCGACGAAGGAGCCGGCGCTGGTGCCCACGTAGACGTCGAAGTTGTTGACCGTGCTGTTCACGGCCAGCAGGTCGAGTGCGCGCAGGGCACCGATCTCATAGACCCCGCCGGTAAAACCGCCGCCCCCGAGCACCAGGGCGGTCTTCGACGGTCGCTTGCGGCCTTTGCCGCGCTTGCGCCGAGTCGGGGTCTCGATGTCGACGACCTTGCCCATAAACACGGATTATCCCAGAGGCGTCGGTTGGGCAGGTGTGAGGACCCTCTCGCCCGAACTCGCGGGCTTCGCCCGCTCTGAGTATCCGCCCGTTCGAGAGGGTCCTCACACCTGCCTACCCGCTACCTTCAGCTGCCCTTGTGTTGCAGCTTGCGATGAGACGAACACCGATCCTCTTCTTCCTGCTTCTGCTCCTGCTGCCGGCGACGGCCAGGGCGGGGGCTTGCGATGAGATGAAGAGTCGGTTGGTGCGTGGGGGCGGGGCGGCCAGCGGGTTGTTCGTGATCGATGCGAAGAGCGGGAGAAGGGTTTGCGGGCGAGCGGCCAAGAAGCGGCGCCCGCTGGCCTCGAACACGAAGCTGTTCACCACGGCGACCGCGCTGGCGCGATTCGGTGCGCGCTACCGGATCCCGACCAGGCTGCTCTCCGAGGGCACGGTCGACCGGCGCGGCGTCCTGCGCGGCAACCTCTACCTGCGCGGGGCGGGCGACCCGACGCTCGGCAGCCCGGCCTTCCAGCGCCGCTTCACCGGCGGCTTCGGCACCAACCTGTTCGGGCTCAAGGCGCAACTGCGCGGCGCCGGCGTGCGCGCGGTGAAGGGGCGCCTGTACGCCGACGACACCGTTTTCGACCGCCTGCGCGGCGTCGCCGACTCGGGCTACGCCACCAGCCCCTACATCGGCCCCTTATCAGGGCTCGCCTTCAACCTCGGCTACGGCAACTCGCACGGCAGCTACTTCGCCTCCGACCCGGCCACGCTCGCGGCCTCGAAGCTTGCCGTGGCGCTGCGGCGGGCGGGAATCTCGATCCCCGGCGGCGTCGCCCGCCGCCCCACCCCGGCTGCGGCCGAGCCGGTCGCGACGGTGCGCTCGCCGACGATGTCGCAGCTGGTCGAGGCGACCAACCTTCCCTCCAACAACTTCTTCGCCGAGACGCTGGTCAAGCTGCTCGGCGCCCGCTTCGGCGCCGCCGGCACGACCGCCGCCGGGACCGGCGTGGTCGAGCGCTTCGCCCGCAGCCGCGGTGCGGCGATCCACGCGCTGGACGGCTCCGGCCTGACCCGCGGCAACCGCGCCTCGCCGGCCCAGGTCGTGCGCCTGCTGCAGGGAATGCGCTCGACCGCGGTCGGCGACCAGTTCATCCAGGACCTCGCCCTGACCGGGGTCGAGGGCACCGTCGACGGCCGCACCCGCGGCACCGCCGCCTACCGCCGCTGCCGCACCAAGACCGGCACCCTCACCGGCGTCAGTGCCCTCTCCGGCTACTGCTTCAACCGCAGCGGCAGGGTCATGGTCTTCTCGATCCTGATGTCGAGCGTGAGCAACCTTTACCGCGCACATGCTGAGCAGGACAAGATCGCCGGTCTGATCGCTTCCTACTGAGAGCCGAACGCGGTGACACCCCCTCCTGACCCTCCCTAGAATCGCTCACTGTGCGTGTACTGCTGACCAACGACGACGGCATCTCGGCGCCGGGCCTGCAGGCTGCGCGGCGAGAGCTGCGCGAGCTCGACGGGGTCGAGGTCGACGTGATCGCGCCCGACTCCAACCGCAGCGCGACCGCGCGCAGCATCACCACGCGCTCGCCGCTGAGCGTCGAGGAGGTCGAGTTCGGCGACGGCGACCGCGGCTTCGCCACCGACGGCACCCCGGTCGACTGCGTCCGCTTCGCCGAGCTGGGCCTCGTCGGCCACCGTCCCGACCTGATCGTCTCCGGGATCAACCACGGAGCCAACCTCGGCGACGACATCACCTACTCGGGCACCGTCGCCGCCGCATTCGAGGGGATCGTGCTCGGCATCCCGGCGCTGGCGATCTCCCAACAGTCCTCGGGCGGCGGAATGGGCTACGTCAGCGGCCGCTTCGAGTTCGGCATCGCAGCCTCGTTTCTGGCCCAGCTCGTTGCCGCGCTACAGACCCGGCCGATCCCGCCGAAGACGCTGCTCAACGTCAACTGCCCGGCCGGCGAGCCCACTGGGGTCGAGGTGACCAAACTCGGCAAACGCGTCTACAACGACGAGCTGAAGCTGGTATCCGAGGACGAGGACGGACGCAAGCACTACGAGATCTACGGTTGGCAGCCGGGCTTCGAGGAGCGCGAGGAGACCGACCTGCTGGCGGTCTCGCAGGGTCGGATCGCGGTTACGCCGATCCACTTCGACCTCACCGACCACGGCGGCATCGAGCGCCTGCGCGGCTGGGGCTTCGAGCAGATGCTCGCCGAGAGCCTGCCCTCCTCGGTGTGAGCGCCACCGCCGACGCGAAGCGGGCGCAGGAGCTGCGCCGCGAGCTGGCGGAGCACAACCACCGCTATTACGTCCTCGACGATCCGACGATCGGCGACGACACCTACGACGCCCTGCTCGAGGAGCTGCGCGCGATCGAGGCCGGCAACCCCGAGCTGCGCACCCCCGACTCGCCGACCCAGCGCGTCGGCGCCCCGCCGCTGGACCGCTTCGAGCAGGTCGAGCACCGCGAGCAGATGCTCTCGCTCGCCAACGCCCGCAGCGAGGAGGAGCTGCGAGCCTGGGAGACCAGGGTGCGCAATCATCTCAAGCGGCTCGACATCAGCGCCTCGCAGTTCAGCTACACGACCGAGCCGAAGATCGACGGCCTGGCGATCGCGCTGACCTACGAGAACGGCGTGCTGACCCGCGGCACGACGCGCGGCGACGGCCGCATCGGCGAGGACGTGACCCGCAACCTGCGCACGATCGGCGCGATCCCGCTCAGCATCGATGGCGCCCCGGAGCTGATCGAAGTGCGCGGCGAGGTCTACCTGCCGATCGCCGCCTTCAAGGCGTTGAACGAGCGCCGCGCCGAGGCGGGCGAGCCGACCTTTGCCAATCCGCGCAACTCGGCGGCCGGCTCGATCCGCCAGCTCGACCCGGCGCTTGCGGCGCAGCGCCCGCTCTCGATCTGGTGCTACGGGATCGGCGCCGTGCGCGGCCTCGAGCTGGCGACGCACAGCGAGGAGGTCGAGTGGCTGCGAGAGCGCGGCTTCAAGGTCAACCCCGACACCGCGCACCACGATGGGATCGACTCGACCGTGAGGCGCTGCCAGTGGTGGGAGGAGCGGCGCGAGTGGCTCGACTACGAGATCGACGGCGTCGTCGTCAAGATCGACGAGCGGGCACTGTGGCGCGAGCTGGGCGTGGTCGGGCGCGAGCCGCGCTGGGCGATCGCCTGGAAGTTCGCGCCGACGACGGCGACGACGAAGCTGCGAGACGTGGTCTGGAACGTCGGCCGCACCGGCCACCTGGTCCCGTTCGCGACGCTCGAGCCGGTCCACGTCGGCGGCGTCACCGTGTCGACCGCGACCCTGCACAACGAGGAGGACCTGGCGCGCAAGGACGTGCGGGTCGGCGACGGGGTGGTCGTAATGCGGGCGGGTGACGTGATCCCCCAGGTCGTCTCGCCGAAGCTGCCGCGCGAGAACCCGCGGGCGCGTAAGCCGAAGCCGCCAAGGCGTTGTCCGGCCTGCGGCACGCCGACGGTCAAGCCCGCCGACGCCGTGTTCACGATCTGCCCCAACCGCTCCGGATGCCCGGGGCAGTCCTTCCAGCACGTCAAGCACTTCGTCAGCCGTGGCGCGATGGACATCGACGGGCTGGGCGAAGAGCTCGCGCTCAACTTCCTCAAGGCCGGCCTGATCGAGGACGTGGGTGACATCTACGATCTGCGCGACGATCGGCTCGTCGGTCACAAGATCGGGGGCAAGAGCTTCAAAGAGAGATCCGCGCGGAACCTGATCGCCGCAATCGACGCCTCCCGGCGGCGCCCTTTCAAGCGGGTTCTCTACGCGCTCGGGCTTCCCGGTGTCGGCGCGGTCACCGCCGAGGCGCTGGCCAACCATTTCGGCTCGATCGGGGACCTGATGGGCGCCCAACCGGACGAGATCGAGCAGGTCGAGGGGGTCGGCCCGATCATGGCCGAGCAGATCGCCGAGTCGCTCGCCGACGATGCGACCAGGGAGCTGATCGAAAAGCTGCGGGCGAAGGGGCTTCGCCTTGAAGCAGACGAGTCCGAACGGCGCGCCGAGGGCGGCCCGCTGGAAGGCAGGACGCTGGTTCTGACCGGGACGCTGCCGGGGCTCACCCGCGAGGAGGCCGCGGCCGCGATCAAGGCCGCCGGCGGCAAGGTGGTCAACTCGGTCTCGAAGAAGACCGACTACGTCGTCGCCGGCGAGGCTCCCGGCTCGAAGCTGGAGAAGGCGGAGAAGCTGGAAACCGAGATCCTCGACGAAGCGGGTCTGCGCGAGCTGCTCGCGTGACCACGGTCCGGCTGGACATCGAGTACGACGGCAGCGGCTTCAGGGGGTGGGCGGCACAGCCCAGGCTGCGAACTGTGCAGGGGGAGCTCGAGGCTGCGCTGGCCACCGTGTTGCGCGAACCGGTGCAGCTGACAGTGGCGGGGCGAACCGATGCGGGGGTGCATGCGCTTGGGCAGGTCGCGAGCTTCGTCACCGAGGCCGAGGTCGGCGAGGACCTGGCGCAACAGCTCAACGGCGTCGGTCCCGACGACATCGCGGTCACCGCGGCGACACTGGTCGAGGGCGATTTCGACGCGCGCCGCGACGCCGGCTCGCGCAGCTACCTCTACCGGGTCCTGGCCCGCTCCACCCCGAGCCCGCTCGAGCAGGGTCGCGCCCTCTGGTGGCCGCATCGCCTCGAGCTGGCTGCACTGGAAGAGTGCGCCGCTGCCCTGATCGGCAGCCATGACTTCACCGCCTTCACCCCGACCAAGACCGATCATGTCCGCTTCGACCGCGACATCCTCGCCGCCTCCTGGGAGCGGACGGGCGACATCCTCGCCTTCCGCATCACCGCCGACGCCTTCATGCGCAACATGGTCCGAGTCCTGGTCGGCACGATGCTAGAAGTAGGCGACGGCCACCGAACCCTTTCCAGCTTCAACGAGCTGCTAGCGGGCGCCCCCCGCAACGCCGCCGGAGACACCGCCCCACCCCACGGCTTATACCTGGAGAACGTGAGCTATTGAAGGGCGAGGACGGGCACCCTCCCGAACGGGCGGATACTCAGAGCGGGCGAAGCCCGCGAGTCCGGGCGGGAGGGTGCCCGTCCTCGCCCTCCTACACCAACTCGAGAAAGACCATCTCCGTAGAGTCCGAACGTCGCGGCCCGAGCTTGACGATCCGCGTGTACCCACCGGGGCGCTCGCTATAGCGAGGCGCCACCTCGTCGAACAGCTTGTGGACGACGAACTTGTCGTTGTGCAGGGTCGAGAGCGCCTGCCGGCGGGCGTGCAGGTCGCCCCGCTTGGCAAGCGTGATCAGCTGCTCGACCTCGGGCTTGACCGCCTTCGCCTTGGCCTGGCTCGTTTCGATCCGCTCATGCTCGATCAGCTGCTTGGAGAGGTTGGAGAGGAGCGACTCCCGATGCGAGGCGCTGCGGCTCAGCTTGTTGCGTTTCTTGCGGTGGCGCATCGGGCTCCTCTTGCGGCTCTCGGCTCGCCTTACTCCTGGCTTAGGTCGAGGCCGCGGGCCTGCAGGGTCTCGACCACTTCGTCGATCGACTTCGAGCCGAAGTTCGGGATCGCGTTCAGCTCCGACCGCGTTTTGCGGACCAGGTCGCCGACGGTCTGCACGCCGGCGCGCTTGAGGCAGTTGTAGGAGCGCACGCCGAGCTCGAGCTCCTCGATCAGGATCTCGTCGAGGCCGTTGTTCGCCGCTACGCCGCCATCGCCGCCGATCGCAGCGAGGCCGTCACCGGCCAGCGCGGGCGCAGCCGCCTCGCGCGCGGTCAGCTCCTCGACCCGCTCGGCGTCGGTGAATATCGCCAGCGTCTTGATCAGGATCTCGGAGGCCTCGCGCAGCGCCGCCGCGGGCTCAAGCGAGCCGTCGGTCTCAAGGTCCAGGCTGAGTTTGTCGAAGTCGGTGCGCTGGCCGACGCGCGCGGTCGAGACCGCGTAGGAGGCGCGCCGGATCGGCGAGAAGATCGAGTCGATCGGGATCACGCCGATCGGCTGGTCGTCGGACTTGTTCTCTTCGGCCGGCGAGTAGCCACGGCCGCGACCGATCGTCAGGTAGACCTCGAGCTTGGTCTTTTTCTCCAGCGTCGCGATCGGCGCGTCGGGGTTGAGGATCTCGACCCCGGAGGGGAGGTCGATGTCCTTCGCCTTGACCTCGCCAGGGCCGGTGGCGACCAGGGGGGCCTCGATCTCGTCGGCGTCGGTGTGCATGCGGACCACGAGATCCTTCAGGTTGAGGACGATGTCGGTGACGTCCTCTTTGACGCCCGGCACGCTTGAGAACTCGTGCGCGACGCCCTCGATGCGGACACTGGTGACGGCGGCGCCGCCCAGGGAAGAGAGCAACACGCGGCGCAGGCTGTTGCCGAAGGTGTAGCCGAAACCCTTGTCGAGGGGCTCGATCGTGAAGTTGCCGCGACGGTCATCCGCTTTCTCGGCGGTAATACGAGGGACCTGAAAGTCAGTGGTCATGGGTTCCTTGCCTATGGTGTTTCAGAAATCAGTCCGGACTACTTGGAGTACAGCTCGACGATCAGCTGCTCCTGCACCGGCGCCGAGATCTCCGCGCGCTCGGGGAGGCGCAGGACCTTGGCGGTGAGCGAGTCATGGTCGGCCTGCAGCCAGGCCGGCACGGTCGAGACGAGCTCGGTCGCTTTGCGAATCGCGTCCGTCGCCGCCGAGCCGGCTTTGACCGAGATCACATCCTCGGGACGGACTTGGTAGGAGGGGACGTCGACGCGGCGGCCGTTGACCATCCAGTGGCCGTGGCTGACCAGTTGGCGGGCCTGGCGGCGCGAGGCGGCGAATCCGAGCCGCACGAGCACGTTGTCGAGCCTCGACTCGAGCAGGCGCAGGAGGTTCTCGCCGGTGACGCCCTCCTGGCGCGAGGCCTTCTCGTAGTAGGCGCGGAACTGGCTCTCGAGCACCTGGTAATAGCGGCGCGTCTTCTGCTTCTCGCGCAGCTGCACGCGGTACTCGGACTGGCGCATACGACCGCGGCCGTGGTCGCCGGGCGGGTAGGAGCGACGCTCGACGCCGCACTTGTCGGTGAAGCAGCGCTCGCCCTTGAGGAAGAGCTTCTGGCCCTCGCGGCGGCACTGCTTGCACTGGGCTCCGGTGTCGCGGGCCACTAGACGCGCCTCCGCTTCTTCGGCCGGCAGCCGTTGTGGGCCTGCGGCGAGACATCCTTGACCGTGGTCACGTCGAGCCCGGCGGCCTGCAGCGAGCGGATCGCCGTCTCGCGCCCCGAGCCGGCGCCCTTGGCGAAGACCTCGACTTTTTCGAGCCCGTGCTCCATACCCTTCTTGGCCGCCGCGTCGGCGGTGACCTGGGCGGCGAACGGGGTCGACTTGCGCGAGCCTTTGAAGCCCGCCGAGCCGGCCGACTCCCAGGCGATCACGTTGCCCTGGGGGTCGGTGAGGGTGACGATCGTGTTGTTGAAGGAAGTCTTGATGTGGGCCTGCCCGTAGGCGATGTTCTTTTTCACCCGGCGTCGGGTGCGACCTTTGGCTGGTTTTTTCGCTGCTGCCATGCCGCCCCCTAAACCTTGCGCCTGCCGGCGATGCTCATCCGGCGCGGGCCCTTGCGGCCGCGCGCGTTGGTCTTCGTCCGCTGTCCCCGGACCGGCAGGCCGCGGCGATGGCGCAATCCCCGGTAGGAGCCGATCTCCATCAGCCGTTTGACGTCCTGGGAGCGCTCGCGCCGCAGGTCGCCCTCGACCTCGCGCCGCTCGACCGCCTCGCGCAGCTTCACGACCTCTTCCTCGGTCAAGTCCTTGACCGGAGTGTTCGGGTCGATCTTGGTCTCGGCGAGGATCTCCTGCGCGGTGGAGCGGCCGATGCCGAAGATGTAGGTGAGCCCGATCTCGATCCGCTTGCCGACCGGAATGTTGATCCCTGCGATCCGTGCCATCAGATCTACCCCTGCCTTTGCTTGTGGCGGGGGTTTTGGCAGATGACGAGGACCGCCCCGTTACGGCGGATTACCTTGCACTTTTCGCACATCGGCTTTACGGAAGCTCGGACCTTCATCGCTCCGGGGTTTGTCTCGACTACAGGACTCCCGTCCGCCCCATGAATCGGGCAGGCGGGCACGAACAAAACGGCCCTCAGGGCCGACGGAGAAAGATAGCAGGGGGGCGCTTCTGAGGCACCCTGCCTGAAGCCGGGTAATTGTGGCCTCGGGGGAACACACCGGCCTCTCACCCACGCTCGCGTGTTCCGCTGTTCCTTTGCCCTGTTATTTCCGGCAAAGGAACAGCGGAAGGAGCGGGGTCAGTTGTCTTCGTGCCAGGGGGTGAGGATGCGGGGGCCGTCGGCGGTTACCGCGACGGTGAACTCGAAGTGGGCGGCCAGGGAGCCGTCCTGGGAGTAGACGGCCCAGCCGTCCTCGCCCATGCGGACCAGGGGCCCGCCGGCGTTGACCATCGGCTCGATCGCCAGCACCGTTCCCTCCTCCAGCTCCGGCCCCTTTCCCGGCTCGCCGAAGTTCGGCACCTGCGGCTCCTCGTGCATGTCGCGGCCGATCCCGTGGCCGACCAGGGTGCGGATGATCGAGAGGCCCTCGATCTCGACCGCGCGCTGAATCGCCGCCGATACGTCGCCGAGGTGGTTGCCCGGCTGCATCTGCCCGACTCCGGCAAAGAGCGCCGCCCTGGTCACGTCGAGCAGCTTGCGCGCCTCCGGTGAGATCGAGCCGACCGGCACGGTCATCGCCGCGTCGGCGACCCAGCCGTCCTTGATCACGCCGACGTCGACCGAGAGCACGTCGCCGCGCTTCAGCTCGTGGGGACCGGGGATGCCGTGGACGACCATCGAATTGGGCGAGGCGCAGATCGAGCCCGGGAAGCCCCGGTAGCCCTTGAAGGCCGGCTCGGCGCCCTGCGAGCGGATGAACTTCTCCGCCGCATCGTCGAGCTGCTTGGTGGTCACGCCGGGCCGGGCCTTGGCGGCGACCATCCTCAGACAGCGGACCAGGATCTGTCCGGCCGCGGCCATCTGCTCAACCTGCTCCGGGCTCTTGAGGATGATCATCCGGTACACGCTAACCGCCCCCGCAGGGCTAGATCGCCTCGTCACCTTCGAGCTTCAGCGTCGCCAGCATGCGGCGCAGCTCGTCAGCGACGGCATCCGGGGCGGCGCTGCCGTCGATCCGGCGCAACAGGCTCTGGTGGTCGTAGAACTCGATCAGCGGCTCGGTCTTCTCGTGGTAGGTGTCGAGCCGGTGGCGGATCACCTCGGGCTTGTCGTCGTCGCGGATCGTCAGCTCGCTGCCGTCGACGTCGCAGACGCCCTCGCGCTCGGGCGGGTTGAAGTCGACGTGGAAGACGTGTCCGTTCTCGACGCAGGTGCGGCGGCCGCCGAGGCGGCGCACCACCTCATCGTCAGGGGCGTCGATCAGCAGGACAGCCGTCAGCCGCCGGCGCAGCTCGGTCAGCTTCGCCGCCAGCGCCTCCGCCTGCGGCACGGTGCGGGGGAAGCCGTCGAGGATGAAGCCGTCGGCCGCCTCCGCCGAGTCGATCCGCTCGCCGATCGCGCCGACAATCACCTCGTCCGGCACCAGGTCGCCACGGTCCATGTACTCCTTCGCCGCCCTGCCCAGCTCGGTTTCGTCGCGCACGGCGGCGCGCAGGATGTCGCCGGTAGCCCAATAGGGCAGTTGCAGATCCCCCTGCAAACGCTCGCCCTGGGTGCCCTTCCCGCTGCCGGGCGGCCCGAGAAGTACAAGATTGAGCTGATTCATGTCAGTGAGTTAGTGAATGGAACGGCCGTGAAAACCAAGTAGATCGCTGGACGCAGGGAGGGAGGTGAGGGGAGCGCACTTTTTTGTGCGTGACCCGATCCGACCGACTGAGGACGGCGATATACGCCGGTTTGCAGCGGCCGCGCCTGAGGTTATTTCAAAAACCCCTCGTAGTTGCGCATCATGAGCTGGGCCTCCAGCTGCTTGACCGTGTCGAGAGCCACGCCGATCACGATCAGGATCGAGGTGCCGCCGAAAAAGAAGTTGGCCGAGGTCTGGCTGATCAGGATCGTCGGCAGGGCCGCCACGGCGCCCAGGTAGAGAGCACCGGGGAAGGTCAGCCGCGAAAGAATCCGGTCGAGGTACTCGGCCGTCGGCCGGCCCGGACGCACGCCGGGTATGAAGCCGCCGTATTTCTTCAGGTTGTCGGCCTGGTCGACCGGGTTGAAGGTGACCGCGGTGTAGAAGTAGGTGAAGATGATGATGAAGAAGACCTCGCCGACCACATAGGCCCAGCCGTCGGGGCTGAAGAAGGCGGCGAAGTCGAGTGCGGCCGGGGTGTTGAGCAGCTGGCCGATGGTCGGCGGGAAGGCCATGATCGAGGCGGCGAAGATGACCGGGATCACGCCCGCCATGTTGACCCGCAACGGCAGGTAGGTCGATCCGCCCGAGGTCATTTTGCGCCCGACCATGCGTTTCGCGTACTGGACCGGGATCCGCCGCTGGCCCTCCTGGACGAAGACGATCGCGACGATCACCGCGAGCGCGACGAAGGGCATCATCACGACGAAAACCTGGTCGGGGTTGGTCCACCAGGCCTGGATCCCGCCGGGCAGGCCCGAGACGATCGAGGCGAAGATCATCAGCGAGATGCCGTTACCGATGCCGCGCTGGGTGATCAGCTCGCCCAGCCACATCAGCAGGGTGCAGCCCGCGGTCAGGCAGATCACGATCAGCAGGACTTTCGGCCCGCCGAGCGAGGCAAGGCCGTTTTCGCCGCCTGCCTGGGTGCCGAAGGACTGGAAGAGGAGGACGAAGCCCCAGGACTGGCCGAAGGCGAGTCCGACGGTGAGGTAGCGCGTGTACTGGGTGATCTTCTGCTGCCCGACCTCGCCCTCTTTCTGCAGTTTCTCCAGCGAGGGCACGACCACGGTCAGCAGCTGCAGGATGATCGAGGCCGTGATGTAGGGCATGATCCCCAGCGCAAACAGGGAGAGCCGTTCGAGCGCACCGCCGGAGAAGAGGCTGAGGAAGCCGAGCACGTTGCCGCCGGCGAAGTTCTGTGAGAGTTCCTTGACCGCGTCGGCGTCGACGCCGGGCGCCGGGATGTAGGCGCCGAGCCGGTAAAGCAACAGCATCGCCGCGGTGAACGCGAGCTTCTTGCGGATCTCCGCGACGCTGAAAGCGTTCGCAATAGTCCTGACCATTACGGCTCCAGAGTGTGACAGGAACCGCCGGCTGCCTCGATCTTCTCCTTGGCGGCCGCGCTGAAGGCATGCGCGTGGACATCGAGCTTCTTCGAGATCTCGCCGCGGGCGAGGACCTTGACCGGGTCAGAGCGCCGCGCCAGGCCCTTTTCCTTCAGCGTCTCGGGCTTGACCTCGGCACCGGCGTCGAAGCGCTCCTCGAGATCGCCGACGTTGACCGGCTGGGTCGTGGTGCGGAATTTCTCGAACGGCATCGATTGCTTTTTGTGCGGGCCGCGCAGCTTTCGCATCCGCATGTGGATCGGGTTCTGCCCGCCCTCATACGCAGCGTTCTTCTTCGACCCCGAGCGCGCCCCGTAGCCTTTGTGCCCGCGGCCAGAGGTCTTCCCCAGCCCCGAGCCCTCGCCGCGGCCCAACCGCTTGCGCGGCCTTTTCGACCCGGGCTTGGGCGAAAGATTGTGCAGCCCGATCTCCTCAGACCGCGCCGTCCCTTTCGAAGCTTTCTCAGCCACCGTCGACCTCCACCAGATGCGAGACCACGTTCAGCTGGCCCCGCAACTGCGGCGAGTCCTTCTTCTCAGAAGCATTCCCGATCTTGCCCAACCCCAACGCATAGAGCGTCGCTTTCTGGCTCGGGTTCGACCCGTTTGCCGACTTGATCTGCTTGACCTTCACCGAGCTCACGAGCTCTCCTCAGCTTTCTCCTCCTCGGCGGGGGCCTCCTCAGCTTTCGGCTCCTCAGCGGGAGCCTCAGGCGCATCTCCCGCGGCCGAATTGCCATTCGACTTCTGCACTCCGAGTACCTGGGCCACAGTGAGCCCCCGCAACTCCGCAACCTCCTCAGGCCGCCGCAACCGCACCAGCCCGTCCATGGTGGCCTTGACCAGGTTGATCGGGTTTTGCGTGCCGATGCTCTTGGTCAGCACGTCGCGTACGCCGCCGAGCTCGAGCACGGCGCGCACGCCGCCGCCGGCGATCACCCCGGTACCGGGGCTGGCCGGCCGCAGGACGACGTGGCCGGCGCCGTAGCGGCCGATGATCTTGTGGGTAAGCGTCTGCCCGTATTTGGGCACGCGGATCAGGCTCTTGCGGGCGTTCTCGACCGCCTTCTGGATCGCCAGCGGAACCTCACGGGCCTTGCCGTAGCCAATCCCTACGACGCCCTCTTCGTCGCCGACGGCGACCAGCGCCGTGAACGAGAAGCGACGGCCGCCCTTGACGACCTTGGCGACGCGGTTGATCTCGATCACGCGCTCCTGGAGATCGAGCCCCTTCGGGGTCACCGTCTCCACCCTGCTCATGTCCATGCCTTTCATCGGACGTGGGAAGGTAGCGGACGGCGGGAATCGCAGCGGTGGCTCATCAGAATCTCAGGCCTCCCTCGCGGGCGCCTTCGGCCAGCGCCTTGACGCGACCGTGGAACTTGTAGCCGCCGCGGTCGAAGACGCAGGCCTCGATGCCGGCGGCCTTGGCCCGCTCGGCGATCAGTTCGCCCGCCCGCTTCGCCTGCGCTTCGGCGCTGAGCTTGCGCAACTCGGGCTCGGTCCAGTTTGCCGCAGCCAGCGTGCTGCCGGCCGCGTCGTCGATGAGCTGGGCAAAGACGCCGCGGTTGGAGCGGTAGACGGAGAGGCGCGGGCGCTCGGCGCTGCCGACGATCCGGGCGCGGACGCGGCGGCGCCGGCGCAGGCGCTGCTGGCGTTTGGTCATGACGGTCATGCGCGCTTGCCGACCTTGCGCACGACGTGCTCGTCGCGGTAGCGGATTCCCTTGCCCTTGTAGGGCTCCGGCGGGCGGCGCTTGCGGATATCCGCGGCGACCTGCCCGACCAGCTGCTTGTCGATCCCGCGCACGACCACCTCGGTCGGCTGCGGAACCTCGAACTCGATTCCCTCGGGCGGCTCAATCGCAACCGGATGGGAGTAGCCGAGTGCCATCTCCAGGGTCTTGCCCTTCAGCGCCGCCCTGTAGCCGACGCCCTGGATCTCCAGCCGCTTCTCGAAGCCGTCGACAACGCCCTCGACCATGTTCGCGATCAGGCTGCGGGTCAAGCCGTGCAGGGCCCGGTGCTCGCCGCGGTCGGTCGGGCGGGCGACGGTGATCGAGCCGTCGTCCTGGGCGACCGTCATCTCCGCCGCGAGGTCCTGCTCCAGCTCGCCCTTCGGGCCCTTGACCGCAACCCGCCCGGGGGCGAGCTCGACCGTGACGGACTCGGGGACTGCGATCGGTTTTCTGCCAATTCGACTCATGATCGGACGTTCCGTCTCACCATACGTAGGCGACGACCTCGCCGCCCACACCCCTCTGCTTGGCCTCGTGCCCGGTCATCACGCCGACCGAGGTGCTGACGATCGCCGTGCCGGTGCCGCCGTCCACGCGCGGCACTTCGGTGTGGTCGACGTAGCGCCGCCGGCCCGGTCGCGAGATCCGCTCCAGCCCGGCGATCACCGGTAGGCGGTCCTCGGTGTACTTGAGCCGGATCTCGAGCGCCTCGCCGACCTTTGCCGGCTTGCGCCGGAAGTCGGTGATGTAGCCCTGCTCCTTGAGGATCCGCGTCATCTCCTCCTTGAGCCGCGAGGCGGGGATCTGCACGTCGTCGTGGCCGGAGCCCAGCGCGTTGCGGATCCGGGTCAGGTAATCGGATATCGGGTCGTTCAGCATCGGTTCGTCAGTCCTGTCTCGCTACCAGCTCGACTTGGTCATGCCGGGCACGTAGCCCTCGTGGGCGGCGTTGCGCAGGCAGATCCGGCAGAGGCCGAACTTGCGGTAGTAGCCCCGCGGGCGCCCACAGCGCCGGCAGCGGTTGTACTCGCGCGACTTGAACTTGGCCTTGCGGCCCTGCTTCACCTTCATCGAAGTCTTAGCCATCTCAGCTCTCCTCCCCGGAGTTCTCGGAGTCGTCCTTTGTTTCGGCGTCTCCCGCGGGTGACCCGGACTCGGAGCTCTCCGACCCGGTGAGGTCGGATTCCTCCGCAGTCGCGTCGGGACCCGCGGCCGGCGGCTTCTCATAGGCCTCCGGGTTCTCCTCTTTCAACTGCTCCAGCGCGGCCTGCTCGGCCTCGGCCCGCTGGCGGGCCTCCTCCTTGCGCTGCTCCTCCTCGGCCTCGGCTTCCGCCTCGGCGGCGCCGCCCGGGCGGCCCTCTTTGGCGAACGGCATGCCGAGCGCGAGCAGCAGCTCGAAGGCCTCCTCATCGGTCTGGGCGGAGGTCGCGATCGTGACGTCGAGGCCGCGCACCTCGTCGATCGAGTCGTAGTCGATTTCGGGGAAGATCAGCTGCTCCTTGACCCCCATCGAGTAGTTGCCGCGACCGTCGAAGGAGCGCGGGTTGAGGCCGCGGAAGTCGCGGATGCGCGGTACCGCGATCGAGGTCAGGCGGTCGAGGAACTCCCACATCCGCGCCCGCCGCAAGGTGACAGATAGCCCGACCGGCATCCCCTCGCGCACCTTGAAGGAAGCGATCGACTTGCGCGCCCGGCGCACGTTCGGGTACTGGCCGGCGATCGTCGCCAGCTGCTCCTGCGCGGCCTCGAGCATTTTCGCGTTCTGCTTCGCCTCGCCGGTGCCCATGTTGAGCACGATCTTCTGCAGGCGCGGTATCTGCATCGCGCTCGTGTAGCCGAATTTCCTGGTCAGCGCGGGCGCCACCTCCTGCTCGTAGCGCTCGCGCAGGCGCGGCGGCGGCGTGGCCTGGGACTGCGTGGTCGTCGCGGCCTCCATCAGAGACTCACCCCGCTTCGCTTCGCGAACCGCTCGCGCTTGCCGCCTTTGCCGCGGCGCACGCCGATCCGGGTCGGCTTGTTGTCTTTGGGGTCGAGCACCATCACGTTTGAGACGTGGATCGGGCCCTCCTTGTCGACGATCCCGCCGAGCTGGCTGCCCGCTTTTTTCACGTCCTGGGTAGGCCGCGGTTTTTCATGCTTCTTGACCATGCTGAGGCCCTCGACGTAGACGAAGCCACGCTTTGGCTCGGTGCGCAGCACACGACCGGTCTTGCCGGCGTCCTTGCCGCCGATCACCTTGACCGTGTCGTCGGTCCTGATTCGCATCGACTTGGCCACTACAGAACCTCCGGCGCGAGCGAGACGATTTTCATGAAGTTGCGCTCGCGCAGCTCGCGGGCCACCGGCCCGAAGATGCGGGTGCCGCGCGGGTTGTTGCTCGCCGGGTCGATCAACACAGCGGCGTTCTCGTCGAAGGCGATGTAGGTGCCGTCGTTGCGGCCGAGCTGCTTGCGGGTGCGCACGACGACCGCCTGGACGACCTCGCCCTTGCGCACGCCGCCCTGCGGGCTGGCCTGTTTGACCGTGGCCGTGATCACGTCGCCGACGCCGGCGTAGCGGCGGTGGGAGCCGCCTTTAACGCGAATGCAGAGCAGCTCGCGGGCGCCCGAGTTGTCGGCGACCTTCAGTCTGGACTCCTGCTGGATCATCGCTCTACTTCGCCTTCTCCAGAATCTCGACCAGGCGCCAGCGCTTGGTCTTCGACAGCGGACGGGTCTCGACCAAGCGCACGGTGTCGCCCTCGCCCGCCTCATTGCGCTCGTCGTGCGCGTGCAGCGTTCGCGAGCGGCGGATCACCTTCTCGTAGGTGGGGTGGCGGCGGACGATGTCAACGCGGACGGTGATCGATTTCTGCCCCTTGTCGGAGACGACGATCCCCTGCCGCACCTTGGCCGCATTGGCGTCCTTCTCCGCAACCGGGGTCCCGGTGCCGGCAGTCTTCTTGGCCTTCTTGCCGGCCCGCTCTTTACGCCGTTCCCCCCCACGCCGCTTGCGCTCGGCGAGACCGAGCAGCCTTCCGCTCCTCAGGAGTCTGCTGCGCCTTGGCCTCATGCGGCCGGCGCGAACGCTCGAGCCTGCGCTTCTCCTTCCAAGGAAGGTCATCCGCAGGATCGGGCTCACTCTGCTCAGCCTTCGGCTCCTCGGGCGCCGGGGCATCCGCCTCTTCGGCCGGAGCCTCGCACTTTCTACTTTCAGCGCAGGCCTCAGACTCCTCTGACGCGGGTGGCGAGGAGGGGGCATCCGGCGAGGCGGCGGCGTCCGTTCCTCGCCCCTCAGCTCAGCGTCCCCCCGCAGGCCCTCTGGCGAGGAACCCAGCCCCTCGCCGGATGCCCCCTCCTCGACAGGACCCGCGTCCTGAGGCGCCTCGTCCTTAGGAGCGTCCTGCTCGTCGTCTCGTCTTTTTTAGTCTCGTCCTCAGCCATCATTTCCTCAGCTCTCGATCGACGTCGATCCCGCGCTGCTTGGCGATTGTCAGCAGCTTCGCTATGTCCCGCTTCGCCTCACCCAACCGGGCGGTGTTCTCCAGCTCGCCGGTCGCGTGCCGGAAGCGCAGGTTGAAGGACTCCTGCTTGGCATCGATCAATTTCGCCACCAGCTCGTCGTCCTTCATGTCGTGGACCGCGGCCGCCTTCACTGGTGCTCGGCCCCCTCGCGCATGACGAACTTGGTCCTGATCGGAAGCTTGTGCCCCGCGAGGCGGAGCGCCTCGCGGGCGAGCTCCTCGGGCACGCCGGCGAGCTCGAACATCACTTTGCCCGGCTTGACCACGGCGACCCAACCCTCGGGGTTGCCCTTGCCCGAGCCCATCCGCGTCTCAGCGGGCTTCTTGGTGTAGGGCTTGTCGGGGAAGATGTTGATCCAGACCTTGCCGCCACGTTTGATCTTGCGGGTCATCGCCACGCGGGCGGCCTCGATCTGGCGGTTGGTGATCCAACCGCGGTCAACCGCCTTCAGCCCGTACTCGCCGAAGGCGACATGGCTGCCGCCCTTGGTGTAGCCGCGCATGCGGCCGCGCATCTGTTTGCGGTGCTTGACCCGCTTTGGCATCAGCATCGCTAGCGACCTCCCCCGCCGCGAGAGCGATCGCCGGGCCGGTTGCCGCGGCCACCGCCACCCTGCGGCTCGCCGTCGGCCGGAATCTGATCGGAGCGGAAGCCTTCGGGCATGACCTCGCCCTTGTTGATCCAGCATTTGACGCCGATCCGGCCGGCCGTGGTGCGCGCCTCGTAGAAGCCGTAGTCGATGTTGGCGCGCAGGGTGTGCAGCGGCACGCGCCCGTCGGCGTAGCTTTCGGTGCGCGCCATCTCCGAGCCGCCGAGGCGGCCGGAGACCTGCAGCTTCACGCCCTTCGCGCCGGAGCGCATCGCCGAGGTCAGGGCGCGTTTCATCGCGCGCCGAAAGGCAACCCGGTTCTGCAGCTGCTCGGCGATCGACTGGGCGACCAATTTGGCGTCGAGCTCGGGCCGCTTGACCTCACGGATATTGACCTTGACCGGCTTTCCGGTCAGCTTGTGCAGCTCCTTGCGCAGCGCGTCGACTTCGCTGCCCGACTTTCCGATCACGATGCCGGGCCGGGCGGTGTGGATGTCGACCGAGATCTCGCCGCGGCGCTCGATCGTGATGCTGGAGAGGCCGGCGTGGGCGAGTTTGCCTTCGATGTGCGCGCGCAGCTTGAGGTCCTCCTCGAGCACGTCGGCGAAGCCCTTCTCGTCGAACCAGTTCGACTTCCAGTTCTGGATGTAGCCGACGCGAAAGCCGCCGGGATGGATCTTCTGTCCCATGTCCTCTAGATCTCCTCGTCGGGGCTCAGCGCCACGGCGATGTGGCTGGTTCGCTTGTTGATCGGGGTCGCCCGGCCCAGCGCCCGCGGCCGGTAGCGGCGCAGCGTCGGGCCTTCATCGACGGTGATCTCGGCGACGTGCATCTCGTCGGCGACCAGATCGTGGTTGTTCTCCGCATTGGCGGCGGCCGACTCGATCAGCTTGCCGATGTCCTGCGCCGCGCTGCGCGGCGAGAACTGCAACAGCGCCCGCGCCTTGTCGATCTGCAGGCCGCGGACCTGATCGGCGATCAGGCGGGCCTTGCGCGGCGCAATTCGCACGTAGCGGGAGCTGGCGCGGACGACGAGCGGCGCCGGCTTGGGGGCTTTTTTGGCTTTCGGAGCGTCTTTTTTCGCGTTGGCAGCAGGTTTTTTCGCGCCCTCTTTTTTTGCCGGAGCTTTTTTCTCGCTGCTTTTTTTCGAGGCCGCTCTTTTTGCCGCCGATTTTTTGTCCTTTTTCGGCTCGTCTTTCCTGCCGGCCTCTTTTTTTGTGCTGGGGTCGCGTTGTTTCTTCTCGAGCGCCATCGCTACTCGCCCTTCCCGGTGCCGGAGTGGGCGCGGAAGGTCCGCGTCGGCGCGAACTCGCCCAGCTTGTGGCCGACCATCGACTCGGAGATGAAGACGGGCACGTGCTTCTTGCCGTCGTGGACGGCGATCGTGTGGCCGACCATCTCGGGGAAGACGGTCGAGGTCCGCGACCAGGTTTTCACCATCTGCTTCTGGCCCGACTCGTTCATCGCGGAGATCCGCTTCATCAGCGCCTCTTCCACCCACGGGCCCTTTTTCGTCGATCTGCCCATGGCTCTACCTCTTCTTCTTCCCGCGGCGACGGCCGCGCACGATGTAGCGGTCGGACTGCTTGCCCTTCTTGCGGGTGCGGTAGCCGAGCGTCGGCTTGCCCCACGGGGTCACCGGGTGCCCGCCGGGCGTGTGGTGGGCCTCGCCGCCGCCGTGCGGGTGATCGACCGGGTTCATCGCCACGCCGCGCGTCTGCGGCCGCTTGCCCTTGTGCCGGTTGCGCCCGGCCTTGCCGACGGTCATGTTCTGGTGCTCGGCGTTGGAGAGCTGGCCGACCGTGGCGCGGCATTCGGCGCGCACCATCCGCATCTCCGAGGAGGGCAGGCGCAGTGTCACCATCTCGCCCTCCTTGGCGACGAGCTGGATCGCGGTGCCGGCGGCGCGGCCCATCTTGCCGCCCTGGCCCGCGGTCAACTCGACGTTGTGGACGATCGTGCCGGTCGGCATCTCGCCCAGGGCCAGCGCGTGGCCGGGTTTGATGTCGGCGCCCTTGCCCGACTGCACGGTGGCGCCGGGGGCCAGGCCCGCCGGAGCGAGGATGTAGCCCTTCTCCCCGTCGGCGTAGTGGATCAGGGCGATGTAGCAGCTGCGGTTGGGGTCGTACTCGATGCTGGCGACCTTGGCCGGCACGCCGTCCTTGCGGCGCTTGAAGTCGATCTTGCGGTAGCGGCGCTTGGCGCCCCCGCCGCGATGGCGCGCGGTGACGCGGCCGTTGGCGTTGCGGCCGCCGGACTTGCGCAGCCCTTCGGTCAGCTTGCGGTCCGGCTCCGTGGCGGTCAGCTGCTCGCGCACCGGGTAGGTGGCGAAGCGGCGCCCGGGGCTGGTCGGTTTGGTCTTGCGGTTCGGCATCTGGTCGTCTCCTACGCGGTCTCGGCGCCTTCGAACAGCTCTATCCGCTCGCCCGGGGCGAGCTGGACGACGGCCTTCTTCCAGCCGCGCGTCCGGCCTTTGCTGAGATTGCGGCGCTTCGGCTTCGGCCGCACCTGCGAGGTCCGCACCGCGGCCACGCCGACCCCGAAGATCTCTTCGACCGCCCTGGCGATCTGGGTCTTGTGGGCACGGTCGTTGACCCGGAACGTGTACTTGCCTTCGCCGATCAGGGCGTAGCTCTTCTCCGAGACGACCGGGCGGACGATGATCTGGCGCGCGTCCATCAGGAAAGCCTCGCCTTCAGGGTCTCCAGCGCCTTTTCGGAGAGGACCAGCGAGGCGGCCCCGATCACGTCGGCAACGGCGATCGCGCCGACCTCGACGACCGCGACCCGGTCGATGTTGCGAAAGCTCTTCAGCGCACCCGTCTCCTCGGCGTCGAGCACGAGCAGGGTGGGTCGCTTCGCACCCCATTTGGCGAGCGCCTGTGCGGCCGCCTTGGTCGAGGGCGTATCGAAGCCGGCGGGGTCGAGCACGGCGACGCTACCGCGCTCGGCGTGAACCGAGAGGGCCGCGCGCATCGCCTTGCGGCGTGCTTTGCGATTGACCTTGACGGTGTAGTGGCGCGGCTTCGGGCCAAAGGTGACGCCGCCGCCGTAACGGCTGGAGACGCCGAGCGTGCCGGCGCGGGCGCGGCCGGTCCCCTTCTGGCGCCAGGCCTTGGCAGTGGTGAATGCGACCTCGCCGCGGGTCAGGGTCGAAGCGGTGCCGCGACGGCGGGAGTTGAGGTCCGCTCGCGCAGCCTCGTGCACCAGGGACTGGTGGAAGGGCTCGGCGAAGAGCTCTTTGGGCAGGTCGGCTTTGCCGCTCCCGCCGAGCACGGCTGCTTTAGCCATCGGTCCTCACCTCGATCAGGGCGTTGCGCGAGCCCGGGACCGAGCCCCGCAGCAGCAGCAGGTTGCGCTCGGCGTCGACCTCGGCGATTTCGAGGCCGCGCTGGGTGGTGCGCTTGGCGCCCATCTGGCCGGGCATCTTCTGGCCTTTGAAGACGCGGCCGGGGAAGGTGCTGGCGCCGATCGCGCCCGGCGCGCGAACGTTGTGCGAGCCGTGCGAGACCGGGCCGCGGCCGAAGTTGTGGCGCTTGATCCCACCCTGGAAGCCCTTGCCGATCGAGATCCCGGAGACCTTGACCCGCTGGCCCGCCTCGAAGGCGCCGACGGTGACGTCGTCGCCGACCTTGGGCGCCTCCTCGGCGCCAAGATCCTCGTCGCGGAACTCGGCCAGGTGGCGCAGCGGCGGCGCGCCGGCCTTCTTCAGATGCCCGAGCTCGGCCTTGCTCAGCTTCGAGGGCTTGACCTCGTCGAAGGCGAGCTGCACGGCGGCGTAGCCGTCGCGCTCGGCCTCGCGCACCGCGGTGACCTTGCAGGGGCCGGCCGCGATAACGGTGACCGGGACGACCTCGCCATCCTCGCGGAAGACCTGCGTCATGCCGAGCTTCTTGCCAAGGATCGCCGCCATCGCTCCCTTAGAGGCGGATCTCGATGTCGACGCCGGCCGGAAGCGAGTCGAGCCGCTGCAGCGAGTCGACCGTTTTCGGCGACGGCTGCAGGATGTCGATCAGGCGCTTGTGGGTGCGGATCTCGAAGTGCTCGCGCGAGTCCTTGTCCTTGAACGGGGACTTGATCACGCAGTAGACGTTTTTCTCGGTGGGCAGCGGCACCGGGCCGGATACCGAGGCGCCCGTGCGCTCCGCGGTCTCGACGATCTCGCGGGCAGCCCGATCTATGGCGTCGTGGTCGTACGCCTTCAGTCGGATCCGGATTTTCTGTGCCGCGATGGTTGCCACGGTCTTTTCGCTCTCTTGTTCCTTCCCCGCCCGTCTCACCGCGCGGAAGGGGCGCCGCCCCTTGGTTATGGGGCGCCGCCCCGGTCGTATGTCCTTTTTGAGTTTTCTCGCCGCCTGGGCGGCAAGGACGGGCCTGAGCCCGCCCCCCGGTGCTACTCGATGATCTCTGCGACGACCCCCGAGCCGACGGTCCGGCCACCCTCGCGGATGGCGAAGCGCAGACCCTGGTCCATCGCGATCGGCTGAATCAGCTCGATCGTCATCTCGACGTTGTCGCCCGGCATCACCATCTCGGTCCCCTCGGGGAGGTTGGCGATCCCGGTCACGTCGGTCGTTCGGAAGTAGAACTGAGGCCGGTAGCCGGAGAAGAACGGCGTGTGACGGCCACCCTCCTCCTTCTTCAGGCAGTAGACCTCCGCTTTGAACTTGGTGTGCGGGGTGATCGAACCGGGCTTGCAGAGCACCTGGCCGCGCTCGATCTCCTCACGCTTGGTGCCGCGCAGCAAGGCGCCGATGTTGTCGCCCGCCTGGCCCTGGTCGAGCAGCTTGCGGAACATCTCGACCCCGGTGACGACCGTGGTCGTGGTGTCGGTGATGCCGACGATCTCGACCTCGTCGCCGGTGTTGACGATGCCCTGCTCGACGCGGCCGGTGGCGACGGTGCCGCGACCGGTGATCGAGAAGATGTCCTCGATCGGCATCAGGAAGGGCTTGTCCAGCTCGCGGGTCGGCTCCGGGATGTAGGAGTCGAGCGCTTCAGCCAGTTCGTAGATCGCCTTCTGGGCGTCTTCGTCACCCTCGAGCGCCTTCAGCGCCGAGCCCTTGACGATCGGTGTGTCGTCGCCGGGGAAGTCGTACTCGTCGAGGAGTTCCTTGACCTCCTCCTCAACCAACTCGATCAGTTCGTCGTCGTCGACCTGGTCGACCTTGTTGAGGAAGACGACCACGTGCGGGACGTTGACCTGGCGGGCGAGCAGGATGTGCTCGCGGGTCTGCGGCATCACGCCGTCGGCAGCCGAGACGACCAGGATCGCGCCGTCCATCTGCGCCGCGCCGGTGATCATGTTCTTCACGTAATCGGCGTGGCCCGGGCAGTCGACGTGGGCGTAATGGCGGTTTTCGGTCTCGTACTCGACGTGCGAGGTCGCGATCGTGATCCCGCGCTCCTTCTCCTCCGGGGCGTTGTCGATCTCGGCGAAGCTCTTCGCCTCGGTCTCACCCTTGCCGGAGAGCGTGGTCGTGATCGCGGCCGTCAGCGTCGTCTTGCCGTGGTCGATGTGACCGATCGTGCCGACGTTCACATGCGGCTTATCGCGCTCGAACTTCTCCTTTGACATCGCTCTCCGTTCTACCTTTCGAAGTCGGGTTCTGTCTGACTTGGGTGATTGGGTTTGCTTACTGCTGCCGGGCAGCCTGGAACCTGCTGCCTGCGGGCGAACCTGGGAAATATAGCCAGATTCACGATGAGGCTCCTACCGGCTCGCCGGAGCGGTGCTCGACGATCTCTTCGGCGATGCTGTCCGGCACCTCCTCGTAACGCTCGAACTGCATCGTGTAGCTCGCGCGGCCCTGGGTCGAGGATCGCAGATCGGTGGCGTAGCCGAACATCTCGCCGAGCGGGACGAAGGCCTGGACGGCGAGCGCGTTGCCGCGCTGCTCCTGGCCCTGGACCTTGCCGCGGCGCCGGGAGAGATCGCCGATCACGTCGCCTAGGAAGTCCTCCGGGGTGACCACCTCGACCGCCATCACCGGCTCCAGCAGCACCGGGTTGGCCTTGCGGGCGGCCTCCTGGATCGCCATCGAGCCGGCGATTTTGAACGCCATCTCGGAGGAGTCGACATCGTGCGAGGAGCCGTCGATCAGTTCGATCTTGACGTCGACCATCGGATAGCCGGCCTTGACGCCGTTCTCGAGCGCCTCGCGCATGCCTTCTTCGGCGGGGCCGATGAATTCGCCGGGGATGACGCCGCCCTTGATCTTGTTCTCGAAGACGAAGCCCTCGCCGGGCGCCGGCTCGGCATTGATCACGACGTGGCCGAACTGGCCGCGGCCGCCCGTCTGCCGGACGAAGCGCGCCACGACTTTCTTCGCGTCCTTGCGGATCGTCTCGCGGTAGGCGACCTGGGGCTTGCCGACGTTGGCGTCGACTTTGAACTCGCGCAGCATGCGGTCGACGATCACCTCGAGGTGCAGCTCGCCCATGCCGTGGATCAGCGTCTGGCCGGTTTCCTCGTCGGATTCGATCTTGAAGGTCGGGTCCTCCTCGCCGAGCCGCTGCAGCGCCGTGCCCATCTTCTCCTGGTCGGATTTGGTCTTCGGCTCGATCGCGACGGCGATCACCGTCTCGGGGAATTCGATGCTCTCGAGCGCGATCGGCGCGTCCGGGGCGGCGAGTGTGTCGCCGGTGCCGGTTTCCTTGAGGCCGACGCCGGCGCAGATGTCGCCTGCGTAGCACTCGTCGATCTCCTGGCGGCTGTTTGCGTGCATCATCAGCAGCCGGCCGATCCGCTCGGTCTTGCCGGTCTTCACGTTCAGCACCCGGCCGCCTTTCTCGAGCTTGCCCGAGTAGACGCGGAAGTAGGTCAGCTTGCCGACGTAGGGGTCGGTCATCACCTTGAAGGCGAGCGCGGAGAAGGGGCCGTCGTCGTCGGCGGGACGGGTGTCCTCGGTCACCTCGGACTCGCCCTTGCCTGGGGCGACGACGCCGGTCACCGGCGGCACCTCCAGCGGCGAGGGCAGCAGTTCGACGATCGCGTCGAGCAGCGGCTGAACGCCCTTATTCTTGAACGAGGTGCCGCAGAGCACCGGCGTGATCTCGGTCGAGAGACAGGCCTGGCGCAGCGAGGCGATCAGCTTCTCCTCGGCGATCTCCTCCTCGCCGAGGAAGGCTTCCATCAGCTCTTCGTCGTAGTCGGCGCAGGCTTCAATCAGCTGGTTGCGGTATTCCACGGCCTGCTCGGCGAGGTCGCCGGGGATCTCGACTTCGTCGTAGGCGGCGCCGAGCTCTTCGGTCCAGACCAGGCCCTTCATCTTGACCAGGTCGACGACGCCCTGGAAGTCGTCCTCGGCGCCGATCGGCAGCTGGATCGGCAGCGGCTTGGCGCCGAGCCGGTCGGTCATCGTCTCCACCGAGTTGAAGAAGTCGGCGCCGATGCGGTCCATCTTGTTGATGTAGGCGAAGCGCGGCACGCCGTACTTGTCGGCCTGACGCCAGACCGTCTCCGACTGCGGCTCGACGCCGGCGACGGCGTCGAAGACGGCAACGGCGCCGTCGAGCACGCGCAGGCTGCGCTCAACCTCGACCGTGAAGTCGACGTGGCCGGGCGTGTCGATGATGTTGATCCGATGGCCCTTCCACTCGCAGGCGGTCGCGGCGGAGGTGATCGTGATCCCGCGCTCCTGCTCCTGTTCCATCCAGTCCATCACCGCGGCGCCCTCGTGGACCTCGCCCATTTTGTGCGTACGTCCGGTGTAGTAGAGGATGCGCTCGGTCGTCGTCGTCTTGCCGGCGTCGATGTGCGCCATGATCCCGATGTTGCGCGTGTTCTCTAGAGAGAAGTTTCTGGCCATGTCTTTGAGTTGAGCTTTGCCTTGAAGTGGAGACGGACGAAATCTGAGAAACCTGGGTCTGCGCCTGCCGGCAAGAAGAGCCGCCGGGATCGGCGCATGAAAAAGGCCCTCGCGGGCCCGGCGAAACGAACTGCGAAAAAGAAGCCTGAGCGACGGGCGATGATAGCAGCGGCGCGGCAACGCATACGCGCCGCACGCGCGGCGGCCGGCAGGCGCCTGCGCGGCGCCATCCCCGCCACCCGCAAGCTCGATCGCGCCGCCGACCGCCAGCTGCGCAGGGCCTGGCCGTTGCTCGCCCGCGGCGGCCGCGCGGCGAGATCCGCGGCGCGGCGGGCCGGCCGCCGCCTGCGCCCCGCCGGAGCCCTGCTCTTTCGCCTGCTCTCGGTGCTCGAACGACGGCTGCTGCGGCTCGCCGCCGGATCGCGACGTGCGGCGACCCGGATCAGCGCCGTGCTCACCCCGCAGCGGGCGATCTGCCTGACGATCGCCGGGGCAGCCGTCTGTCTGGTCGTCGCCCAGTTCGTCGAGTACAGGGCGGTAGAGGTCGGGCAGCAGGGCTACGCCGGCCTGCCGGCGGCGGCCGAGGCGCCGACGGTCGGGGGCGAGACGGCCGGACAGGCGAGCGCCTACCTGCTCGTTCCGGTCGGGCTGCTCGCCGGAGCGCTGGCGGCATGGGCGGCGATCGACAAGCGGCGACGGGGCCTCGGCCGGATCGTCTTTGCGCTCGGCCTGCTCAGCCTCGCCGTGGTCCTGATCGTCGACCTGCCGACGGGACTGGACGCCGGCGCCGAGGCGGCGCGCTTCTCCGGCGCCGAGGCCGTCCTCCATGACGGCTTCTACGCCCAGATCGCCGCCGCGGCCGGCCTGATGCTGGGCGGGTTGCTGCTTTCCATGAAGGCGCTCAGGACTCGGAAACGGCATGGATTCAGACCGCGAAAACCAAGCATGGCAAGGACGCAGAGAGGTCGCCGCCGCGCACGCACTTCCGGTGCGTAGGCAAGGCGACCGACCGAGGACGCAGCCAGGCGCAGGTTTGCAGCGGTCTGTACCATGCCGGGCCGTGCCGAACACGAACCAACTTATTCGCAAGGGTCGCAAGCGCCCTAAAAAGAAGACGACGACGCCGGGCCTCAAGTCAGGCCAAGGGCGCAAGAAGGGCGTCGCCGCGCCGCAACGGCGAGGAGTCTGCACCCGCGTCGCCACGGTGACGCCGAAGAAGCCGAACTCCGCCCTGCGCAAGATCGCGCGTGTGCGGCTCACCAACGGGATGGAGGTCACCACCTACATTCCGGGCGAGGGCCACAACCTGCAGGAGCACTCGGTCGTGCTCGTCCGCGGCGGCCGGGTCAAGGATCTGCCGGGCGTCCGCTACAAGGTCGTCCGCGGCACCCTGGACGCGGCCGGGGTCTCCGACCGCAAGCAGGCCCGCTCGCTCTACGGGGTCAAGGCCTCCTAGTCAGATGCCCCGCCGCTCCGCCGCAACCATCCGCCCGGTCGAACCGGATGCCCGCTTCCGCAACCGGCTCGTCCAGCAGTTGATCAACAAGGTGATGAGCGACGGCAAGAAGTCGATCGCCGAGCGGATCGTCTACGACGCGCTGGCGATCGTCGGCGAGCGCTCCGGCGAAGATCCGGTCGAGACGCTCGAGGCCGCGATCAAACAGCTGACCCCGGTGCTCGAGGTCCGCTCGCGCCGGGTCGGCGGCGCCACCTACCAGGTGCCGGTCGAGGTCCCCGCCCGCCGCGCCCGCACGCTCGCCGTGCGCTGGCTGGTCGACTTCGCCCGCAACCGCCGCGAGTACTCGATGTCGGAGCGCCTCGCCAGCGAAATCCTCGACTCGACCCAGCAGCAGGGCAGCGCCTGGAAGCGCAAGGACGACATTTACCGCATGGCTCAGGCCAATAAGGCCTTCGCGCACTACAGGTGGTAGACGCCCTGGGGACGCGCCTGGCTGTGTCCTCGGTCGGGTGAATCGGGTCACGCACGGTAGTGCGCTCCCCTCATCCCCCTCCCTGCGTCCTTGCCAGCCACGCCCCCAGGGCGTCTACTAGGGTCAGAATATGAGTAGACCCATCCTCGCCGTCGACGTCGACGGGGTTATTTCCCTGTTCGGCTTCGATGAGCCGCCGGATAGGTCGGAGGCCAGATTCGAGTTGGTCGATGGGATGGTGCACTGCATCTCGCTTGCGGCGGGGGAGCGGTTGAAGCGGTTGGGCGAGGTCTATGAACTCGTCTGGGCGACGGGGTGGGAGGCGAAAGCCAACGACTACCTGCCCAACATCCTCGGCATGCCGGAACTGCCCCACCTGACCTTCGACGGCGCCGCCCGCTTCGGCTCGGCCCACTGGAAGCTGGGCCCGCTGCAGGAGTACGGCGAGGGGCGGCCGCTGGCCTGGGTCGACGACAACTTCGACGAGAGCTGTTACGAGTGGGCGCGCGGGCGCGAGGAGCCGACCCTGCTCGTTCCGACTGAGCCCCACCTCGGCCTCGAGGAGGTCCAGGTCGAGGCGCTCACCGCCTGGGCCACGGGACTTTGACGGCGACCGTTCGCTGTTTGTCGCCCTGAGTGGCACAAGCAGCGAACGCGTCCCTCTACACTGCCCCGATGGAGGGATTCCTGCCGATCTTCTTCTTGCTCGTCGTCCTCAAGATCCCCGTGCTCGGCGCGCTCTGGCTGATCTGGTGGGCTGGCAAGGCCCCGGACACCGAGGGCTCCCAGGGCGACTCAAACGGCGGCACCAACGGCCGCCGCCCGTTCCCACCCCGCCCTCGCGGCCCTCAGCACGACCCGGACGGGGGTTTCGCGAGGAGAGGGCGGGGTGTCCCTCCCGGGCAGCGGCGTCCCCTTTTTCGCCCCAGGAGGGACACCCCGTCCTCTCCCCTCAACCAGCCCTAGCCACCCGCTTCCGCTCCTTGCGGATCTCCCGCATGTAGGGGTGGAAGTCGACCTCGATCGTGTGGCGCTTGGAGCTGACGAAGCGCTTGTCCATCCAGCGTTCGTAGGCCGCGATCTCCCCTCGCATCTCCGAGGCAGGTGGCAGCGCGGACTCGCCCGCGAGCAGGTCGGCAATCCATTCGCACTGCGCCTCGGCCAGCGGCATGATCGGGCCCAGTGGCTGAATGAAGCCGACGAAGTAGAGGCCGGGGCTCTCGACCGCGACCGCCCGTTTGTAGAGCGGCATGCGGTTGTCGCGGGCGGCGAAGACGCCCGGGTCGAGGAAGGGAAAGGCGATCTCGTAGCCGGTGCAGTAGATGACCAGGTCGACCTCCTCCTCGCTGCCGTCGGCAAAGCGCACGGTGCGACCGCCGGCGAAGCGGTCGATGTTCGGCTTGACCGTGATGTCGCCGTGGCCGATCCGCGGCAACAGCTCGGAGGAGACGGTCGGATGGGCCTCGAGCAGCTTGTGGTCGGGCTCGGGCAGGCCGTAGTCGGTCATTTCGCCGACCGCGAGCTTCAGCATCCGCTTCATGAAGAAGCGCCGCACCGACATCGGCAGGTGGGTGGCGATCGGTGGCGTCGCTTCGTCGATCGGTGTCCCGCCGAGGAACTTGGGGATCACGTAGGCGCTGCGACGCATCGCCATGAAGGTCTTCTCGGCGATCCGCGAGGACTCCACCGCGACGTCGACCGCCGAGTTGCCGATCCCGAGCACCAGAACCCGCCTGCCCTCGAGCACGTCGGGCTCGCGGTAGTGGTGGACGTGCATCTGCTCGCCCTCGTAGGCGTCGGCACCGGGGAAGGGCGGTTCCGGCCAGCGCGGCTTCCAGTGGTGCCCGTTGGCGACCAGCACCGCCCGGTAGCGCTCGCTGCGCCGCTCCCCGTCCGGGCCCTCGACGGTCACCTCCCACTCCCCCGCGTTCGCCTCTTGTCGACCTGAGCCCGACAAATGGCGAACGCCGACGACCTCGGTGTTGAAGGCGATCTTCTCGTTGAGGCCGAAGCGCTCGGCGTAGTCGTCGAAGTACTTGGCGACCTGCCAGTGGCTCGGGTAGTCCGGATAGGAGTCCGGCATCGGGAAGGCCTTGTAGGACATCAGCTTGCGGGCGCTGTTGATGTGCAGAGAGCGGTACGCGGACGAGGTCCCGTTGTCGTTCTCGTAACGCCAGTTGCCGCCGATCATCGACCCCTTCTCGAAGCAATCGAAGGGGATGCCGCGGGCGGCAAGCACCTGGCACGCGGTCAGCCCGGAGCTTCCGGCGCCGACGATGCAGACCT
>CAWEUU010000008.1:0-27123 GCA_963812335.1 uncultured Solirubrobacterales bacterium
CGCACTTGAGGGTCGAGCGGACGGGGACCTTGACCCCCTCGTCGCCGAAGGCCTCGGCGATTTCCTCGACCTCGACCAGGGTGATCTCCTGGTTGCGCTTGAGCAACTCGCGACCGCGCTTGGTCTCGAACTTCTTCGCCGCCAGGCGGCCGATCAGGTTCTCGTTGAGCGAGCCGTCGTCCTTGCGCAGCGCCATCTCGATGTGGTCTTTGGTTTTGCAGTCCTCATCGCGGACGATCACGTCCTGGGCGACGTCGACCAGGCGCCGGGTCAGGTAGCCCGAGTCAGCGGTGCGCAGCGCCGTGTCGGCGAGACCCTTGCGGGCGCCGTGGGTGGAGATGAAGTACTCGAGCACCGAGAGGCCCTCCATGAAGTTGGCCTTGATCGGCCGCTCGATGATTTCGCCTTTCGGGTTGGCCATCAGGCCGCGCATCCCGGCCAGCTGGCGGATCTGTTTGAACGAGCCGCGGGCGCCCGAGTTGGCCATCATGAAAATCGGGTTCAGCTCGTCGAGGTTGTCCTCCATCGCCTGCGCGACCTCGTCGGTCGCCTTGTTCCATTCGCCGGTGACCGCCTCGTGGCGCTCCTCGGCGGTGATGTAGCCGTCGTCGTACTGGCCCTGGATCGCCGCGGTCTGTTTCTCGTAGCGATCGAGGATCGACGCCTTGCTGGGCGGCGAGACGACGTTGTTCTTGGAGACCGTGATGCCGGCCTGGCTGGCGTAGTGGAAGCCGAGGTCCTTGAAGGCGTCGAGCACGCGTGAGACCGCCGGCGCCCCGTAGGCCTCGACCAGGTCGGAGACCATCTCGTTGACGTCGCGCTTCTTCAGCGCCTGGTTGGCGAAGACGAAGCCCTCCGGGTCGAATTCGTCGCCCAGCGCCTCGGCCAGGGCGCGCTCGATCTTTTCGTTGAAGATGATCCGGCCGACCGTGGTCGGAAAGTGCTCGTGCCCGGCGCGGCGGTACTCGGCCATGTCGTGCAGCTTGCAGCCGCCGTTCTCGTAGACGAGCTCGGCCTCCTGGGCGGAGCGGAAGACCTTCGGCGCCGAGCCGTTCAGCTTGCCGCCCTTGCCCTTCTTGAGCTCGTCGTCGCGCTTGACCAGCTCCTCGGCCGGCGGGCCGTAGGTGAGGTAGTAGATCCCCAGCACCATGTCCTGCGTCGGCGTCGCCAGTGGCGAGCCGTGGGCCGGCGAGAGGATGTTGTTGGCGGAGAGCATCAGGATCCGCGCCTCGGCCTGGGCCTCGGCGGAGAGCGGCACGTGGACCGCCATCTGATCGCCGTCGAAGTCGGCGTTGAACGCCTGGCAGACCAGCGGGTGGACCTGGATCGCCTTGCCCTCGACCAGAATCGGTTCGAAGGCCTGGATGCCGAGGCGGTGCAGGGTCGGTGCGCGGTTGAGCAGCACCGGGTGCTCGTGGATAACTTCCTCGAGCACGTCCCAGACCTCGGGCACCATCGACTCGACCATCTTCTTGGCCGCCTTGATGTTCTGCACCGCTTTGCGCTCGACCAGCTGGGCCATGATGAACGGCTTGAAGAGCTCCAGCGCCATCAGCTTCGGCAGGCCGCACTGCTGCAGCTGCAGGCTCGGGCCGGAGACGATCACCGAGCGGCCGGAGTAGTCGACCCGCTTGCCGAGCAGGTTCTGGCGGAAGCGGCCCTGCTTGCCCTTGAGCATGTCGGAGAGCGACTTCAGCGGGCGGTTGCCGGGGCCCGTGACCGGGCGGCCGCGGCGGCCGTTGTCGAACAGCGCGTCGACGGCCTCCTGCAGCATCCGCTTCTCGTTGTTGACGATGATCTCGGGGGCGCCGAGGTCGAGCAGCCTTTTCAGCCGGTTGTTGCGGTTGATCACGCGCCGGTAGAGGTCGTTGAGGTCGGAGGTCGCGAAGCGGCCGCCGTCGAGCTGGACCATCGGGCGCAGCTCCGGCGGGATGATCGGCACCGCGTCGAGGATCATCCAGTCGGGCTTGTTGTCGGAGTTGAGGAAAGCCGAGGCGACTTTCAGCCGCTTCACGGCGCGCGCCTGTTTCTGGCCTTTGGAGCTGTTGATGACCTGCTCCATCTCCTCGCATTCGGCGGCCAGGTCGACCTGCTCGAGCAGGTCGCGCACGGCCTCGGCGCCCATCCCGCCGCGGAAGTACTCGCCCCAGCCGAACGGCGAGCCGAAGCGGTCCTTGAGCTCACGGAAGACGGTCTCGTCGTTGACGACGTCCTTCGGCTTCATCTCGGTGAAGATCTTCCAGACTTCGTCCATCCGTTCGATCGCCTCTTCGATGTAGGCCTCGGTGTCGGAGATCTCCGCCTCGAAGGTTTTGCGCAGCTCTTTGAGCATTTTCGCGCGCTCGTCGTCCTTGAGCTTGCGCAGCTGCGCCGCGGTCAGCTTCAGCGAGTCGGCCCAGATGTGGTCGTCGTCGTCGAACTTCTCCTGGCCGCCCCCTTCGAGGTACTTGACGCGCCGTTGCAGCGACTCGCTCAGTTCCTGCGTGCGCTTCTGCTGTTCGGCGGCGTAGCCGTCGGTGACTTTTTTGACTTCTTTCTCAAGTTTGCCGACGTCCTTTTCGCGGGCCTCGACGTCGACCCAGGTGATCATCGAGGCGGCGAAGTAGAGGACCTTCTCGAGCTCTTTGGGCGCCATGTCGATCAGGTAGCCGATCCGGCTGGGCACGCCCTTGAAGAACCAGATGTGGGAGACAGGGGAGGCCAGGTCGACGTGGCCCATGCGCTCGCGCCGGACCTTCGAGCGGGTCACCTCGACGCCGCAGCGCTCGCAGACGATGCCCTTGTAGCGGACCCGCTTGTACTTGCCGCAGTAGCACTCCCAGTCCTTGGTCGGACCGAAGATGCGCTCGCAGAAGAGGCCGTCTTTCTCCGGCTTCAGCGTGCGGTAGTTGATCGTCTCCGGCTTGGTGACCTCGCCCCAGCTCCAGGAGCGGATCTTCTTCGAGGACGCGAGGCCGATCTCGATCGCGTCGAAATTGTTGATGTCGATCATGCTCTAGTCCTCCACCTTCGTCTCTGCTTTGGCCTCGGCCTCTGCCCCGTCCTCTTTGCCGTCGCCGTCCGAGCCGGCCTCGCCCTCGGCGACCACCTGCTCCTCCTGCTCGTCGGCTGCCTCGGAGGAGCCGTTGGAGCCGTCGGCGCGGACCCCGGTGAGGTCCATGCCGAGCTCCTCGGCGGCCTTCAGCAGGTCGTCGTCCTCCTCGGAGATTTCGACGTCGCCGCCTTCGGAGACGACGTTGGCGTCGAGCGAGAGGCTCTGGATCTCCTTGAGCAGCACTTTGAACGACTCCGGGATCGAGGGCTCGGGGATGTTCTCGCCCTTGACGATCGCCTCGTAGGCCTTGACCCGGCCGACCGTGTCGTCGGACTTGACCGTGAGCATCTCCTGCAGGGTGTAGGCGGCGCCGTAGGCCTCCAGCGCCCAGACCTCCATCTCGCCGAAGCGCTGGCCGCCGAACTGCGCCTTGCCGCCCAGCGGCTGCTGGGTGACCAGCGAGTAGGGGCCGGTCGAGCGGGCGTGGATCTTGTCGTCGACCAGGTGCAGCAGCTTGAGGATGTACATGTAGCCGACTGTGACCGTGCCCTCGTAGGGCTCGCCGGTGCGGCCGTTGTAGAGCTGCATCGAGCCGGCCGCGCGGGCGCCGGGGCGCTCGCTCTTGTCGACGCCGAGCTCGATCCCGCGCTCGGCGTTCTCGTCCTGCCACTTGACCAGGGCCTCGTCGACGTCCTCGACGCTGGCGCCGTCGAAGACCGAGGTCGCCACGTAGACGCGGCCGTCGCCCTCCTCGGAGTGGGCCTCCTTGTAGGAGACCGAGCCGTCGTCGTACCAGCCGTTGCCGGCGACCCAGCCGAGGTGCGTCTCGAGCACCTGGCCGATGTTCATCCGGCTCGGCACGCCGAGCGGGTTGAGGATCACGTCGACGGGGGTGCCGTCGGCGAGGTGGGGCATGTCCTCTTCGGGCACGATCTTCGAGATCACACCCTTGTTCCCGTGGCGGCCGGCGAGCTTGTCGCCCTCGGCGATCTTGCGCTTGGTCGCGACGTAGACGCGGACCAGGTCGTTGACGCCGGGCGGCAGGTCGTCACCGTCGTCGCGGCTGAAGGTGAGCACGTCGATGACGACGCCGCCCTCGCCGTGCGGGACCTTCAGCGAGGTGTCGCGGACCTCGCGCGCCTTCTCCTTGAAGATCGCGCGGATCAGCTTCTCCTCGGCGGTCAGCTCGGTCTCGCCCTTCGGCGTCACCTTGCCGACCAGCAGGTCGCCCGAGATCACCTCGGCGCCGACGCGGACGATGCCGCGCTCGTCGAGGTTGCGCAGGCTCTCCTCGGAGCGGTTGGGGATGTCGCGGGTGATCTCCTCGTCGCCGAGCTTGGTCGTGCGGGCGTCGATCTCGTACTCCTCGATGTGGATCGAGGACATTTCGTCGTCCTTGACCAGGCGCTCGGAGAGGATGATCGCGTCCTCGAAGTTGTAGCCCTCCCAGGACATGAAGGCGACCAGGCAGTTCTTGCCCAGGGCGATCTCGCCGCCGGCGGTCGAAGAGCCGTCGGCGAGCACGTCGCCCTCCTTGACCTGCTGGCCGCTCTTCACGATCGGCCGCTGGTGGATGATCGTGCCCTGGTTGGAGCGCATGAACTTGTGCAGCGGGTACTCGTCCCGCTTCGAGCCGTGCGTGACGACGATCGACTCGGAGTCGACGTGGGTGACCTCGCCGTCGCTCTTGGCCAGGGTCACGTCGCCGGTGTCGACCGCGGCGCGGCGCTCCATGCCGGTGCCGATCAACGGCGGCTCGGGCTTGAGCAGCGGCACCGCCTGGCGCTGCATGTTGGAGCCCATCAGGGCGCGGTTGGCGTCGTCGTGCTCGAGGAACGGGATCAGCGCCGTCGCCACCGACCAGATCTGCGTCGGCGAGACGTCCATCAGCTCGACTTCCTTGGGCGACGCGGTGGCGTACTCCTGGTCGGAGGCGCGCACGAGGACCAGCGGGCCCTTCAGCTTTTTCGTCTCAGGATCGACCTCGGCGTTCGCCTGGGCGATCACCTTGTCCTCCTCCTGGGTGGCGTCGAGGTGGACGATCTTGTCGCTGACCACGCCGTCGGAGACCTCCAGGTAGGGCGTCGTGACGAAGCCGTGTTCGGAGATCTGCGCGTACGAGGACAGCGAGCCGATCAGGCCGATGTTCGGGCCCTCCGGCGTCTCGATCGGGCACATCCGGCCGTAGTGGGTCGGGTGCACGTCGCGAACCTCGATCGGGGCCCGCTCGCGGGTCAGCCCGCCCGCGCCGAGCGCCGAGAGGCGGCGGCGGTGGGTGAGCCCGGCCAGCGAGTTGGTCTGGTCCATGAACTGCGAGAGCTGCGAGGAGCCGAAGAACTCCTTCAGCGCCGCGACCACGGGGCGGATGTTGATGATCGTCTGCGGCGTGATCGCGTCGGCGTCTTCGGTCGTCAGCCGCTCGCGGACGACGCGCTCCATCCGGTAGAGGCCGATCCGGAAGGCCTCCTGGATCAGCTCGCCGACGGTGCGCAGGCGGCGGTTGCCGAAGTGCTCGTACTCGTCGAGGTGCTCGGCGACGGGCTCCCGCGGGTAGGTGATCGCCTCCGCGGCGTAGTCCTTGATCGGGTGCTCCTCGTCGACCTGCTCGGGGATGCCGAGCAGCTTCGGCAGGCTGACCAGCTCCTTGATCAGGGCGATGATGTCGTCGTGGGTCAGCACCCGGTTGTCGAGGTCGACGTCGAGATCGAGCCTGGCGTTGAGCTTGTAGCGGCCGACCCGGGTCAGGTCGTAGCGCTTGGAGTCGAAGAAGAGCTGCTCGAGCAGCCCTTTGGCGGCGTCGACCGAGGGCGGCTCGCCCGGGCGCTGCTTTTTGAACAGCTCGATCAGCGCGCCCTCTTCGGTGCGGGTCACCTCGGTGTCGGCCTCGATCGTGTGCCTCATGTAGATCGAGTCGTCGAACATCTTGAGGATTTGCTCGTCCTCGACGTAGCCCATCGCGCGCAGCAGCACCGTGACCGGCAATTTGCGCTTGCGGTCGATGCGGACGAAGACTTTGCCTTTTTTGTCGATTTCCAGCTCGAGCCAGGAGCCGCGAGCCGGCATCAGGTTGGCGATGAAGACCTGTTTTTCAGGGTCCTTGGGCGCCATCACGTAGGCGCCGGGTGAGCGCACGAGCTGGGTCACGACGACGCGCTCGGTGCCGTTGATGACGAAGGTGCCGCGGTCGGTCATCCACGGGAAGTCGCCCATGAAGACGGACTGCTCGCGGATCTCGCCGGTCTCCTTGTTCTGGAAGGCGACGGTCGCGTTGAGCGGCCGCGAGTAGGTCATGTCCTTCTCGCGGCACTCCTCGATCGAGTGCGGTGGGTCCTCGAACTTGAAATCGCCGAAGACGATCGCCAGGTTCCCCGTGTAGTCCTCAATCGGGGAGATGTCGTTGATCGTCTCTCGCAGCCCGCCCACCTTCGGATCCGTCAGCTGCTCGAAAGAGCGACGTTGGATATCGATCAGATGGGGGACTTCGAGGGGATTTTCCAGTCGGGAGAAACTCCTGCGGGTTACGGGGGCAGCGTTGGAACGTGCCAAAGTCGGCGACTCCTCAGGCGGTCAGAGGGACGTGGATACAGCGCAGATATGGGGCAGGGGGTGACAACAGGCGCGCGACCGCGAAAAATAACACACGGGCGCGCTTGACCGCGGAATCGGCTCCCTGCCTACCGTCCGATCGCGGTCTGTGCGGGTTCTATTTGAGCTCGACGGTGGCGCCGGCCTCCTCCAGCTCGCCCTTGAGCTTCTCGGCCTCGTCGCGCTCGACGCCCTCTTTGATCGCTTTCGGCGCCTCGTCGACGATCGCCTTGGCCTCTTTGAGGCCGAGCCCGGTGGCGGCGCGGACGACCTTGATCACCGGCACCTTCTGGCCGCCGACCTCGGTCAGCATCACGTCGACCGTCGAAGCCTCCTCGGCGCCGCCGTCGCCGTCACCGGCGGGAGCGCCGGCAGCCGGGGCCGCCGCGGCGACCGCGGTCGCGGACACGCCGAACTCCTCCTCGAGCGCTTTGATCCGCTCCGAGAGTTCGAGCACGGAGATGCCTTTCAGCTCCTCGATCCAATCCTCAGTCTTGACTTTCGTTGCCATCAGGCCTCTTTCTCCTTTTGTTCTTGCAGCTGCTGAAGTTGGTTGGCGAGCCCGGAAACCATCGAGCCGAGGCCGCGGACGAGGCCGGTGAGCGGGCTGGCGACGACGCCGGCGAGCTGGCCGTCGAGCACTTCGCGGGCCGGCAGGCGGGCGATCGACTTGAAGCTTTCCTCGTCGAGGGAGAGCTCTCCCATGAAGCCGCCCTTGAAGGCGAGGACATCGTGCTCTTTGGTGAAGCTCGAGATCGCCTTCGCCGCCTGGGCTGTGTCACCGCTGACGAAGGTCAGCGCGGTCGGGCCCTGCAGCAGCTCGCCGAGGCGCTCCTCGCCGGCCTGCTCTGCCGCCCGTTTGGTCAGGCGGTTCTTGACGATGCGAAAGCTGGCCCCGGCTTCATGCAGTTTGCCGCGCAGCTCGGCCGCCTGGGGGACGCTGATCCCCTTGTAGTCGACGGCGAAGATCGCTTCAGCGCCCTCGATCTGGGCGGCGATCTCCTCTATGGCTTGTGCCTTTTCGTCTCGGTTCATTGGTTCACCTGCACCGGGCTTCCGGGTGAGTTCGTCTCTTGTCGGGCCTACATCGACAAAAGGCGAACTCATCGCCCGCCGGTGGTCTCGGGGTCGCGGCGCGGGAGTATAGACGTTCGACCCCAACCCAGGCACACCCGGATGACGCGCCCCCGGGCGCACCTGGGTCAGGATCGAACGTCTAGGCGGTCGCGGGCTCCGCTGCGGGCTCGGGGGTCTCGGCGGCCTCGCCGGCGGCCTCTCGTTCGCCGGTCTTGCCGGGGTCGAGGCGGACGCCCGGGCCCATCGTCGTCGTCAGCGTCGCCGAGAGGATGTACTTGCCCTTCGAGGAGGACGGCTTGGCGCGGACGATCTCGTCGATCACCGCAAGGCAATTGTCGAGCAGCGCCTGCTGGTCGAAGCCGGCCTTGCCGATCGCGAGGTGGACGATCGCCTGACGGTCGGTGCGGTACTCGATCTTGCCCGATTTCGACTCGCCGACCGCCTTCTCGACGTCGTCGGTGACGGTGCCGACCTTGGGGTTGGGCATCTTGCCCTGCGGGCCGAGAACGCGGCCGAGCTGGCCGACCGCCTTCATCATGTCCGGGGTCGAGATCACGACGTCGAAGTCGGTCCAGCCCTCTGAGACCTTCTCGACCATGTCCTGGCCGCCGACGTGGTCGGCTCCCGCGGATTCGGCGTCGCGGGCCTGCTGGCCTTCGGCGAAGACGGCGACGGTCACGTCTTTGCCGAGGCCGTGCGGCAGCGCCAGCGTCCCGCGCAGCTGCTCCTCGGCGTGGCGCACGTTGACGCCGAGCCGCAGGTGCAGCTCGACCGTCTCGTCGAAGCCGGCGCTGGCCGTCTCCTTGATCAGGGCGACCGCCTCGGCGGGCGGGTACAGTCGCTCGCGCTGCACCTTGCCGAGCTGTTTGCGGTAGCGCTTGCCGTGGGCCATTCGAGATCTCCTATTTGACGTCGACGCCCATCGAGCGGGCGGTGCCGGCGATGATCTTCGAGGCGGCGTCGAGGTCGTTTGCGTTGAGGTCGGGCATCTTGCGCTCGGCGATCTCACGGATCTGGTCGGGGCTGATCGTGCCGACTTTGTTGACGTGCGGCTCGCCGGAGCCCTTCTTGATCCCGATCGCTTCGCGGATCAGCACCGCGGCCGGCGGCGTCTTGGTGACGAAGTCGAAGGAACGGTCCTCGTAGACGGTGATCTCGACCGGGATGATCGTGCCGCCCTCGCTCTGCGTCTGCGCGTTGAAGGCTTTGCAGAACTCCATGATGTTGACGCCGTGCTGGCCCAGCGCGGGGCCGACCGGCGGCGCCGGGTTGGCGTTGCCTGCCTGGATCTGCAGCTTGATGAGGGTGAGGACTTTTTTCGCCATCGGGATCGGAGAGGGTAGCGGGCCTGGCTAGATCTTCTTCACCTGGTCGTAGTTGACCTCGACCGGGGTCTCGCGGCCGAAGATCGAGACCAGCACCTTGAGTTTGGCCGCGTCCTCGTTGATCTCGGCGATCTCGCCGGAGAAATCGGAGAGCGGGCCGTTGATGACCTTGACCGATTCGCCGACCGAGAACTGGGCCTGCGTGCGCGGGCGCTCGGCGGTCTCACGGTGCAGCAGTCGGTCAACCTCCGGTTTGGAGAGCGGCACCGGCTTGTTGCGTGAGCCGACGAAGCCGGTCACGCCGGGGGTGTTCTTGACCAGGCCCCAGGCGTCGTCGGTCATCTCCATGTTGACCAGGACGTAGCCCGGCATGGTGCGTTTCTCCTTCGGCTCTTTCTGGCCGTCCTTGTTGACCTCCATCACCTGCTCGGTCGGCACCACGACCTGGCGCACGTTGCGGTTCTGGGCCATTGTCTGAACCCGGTGCTCGAGGTTGTGCTTGACCTTGTTCTCGTGCCCGGAGTAGGTATTGATCACGTACCAGCGATACATCTGGAAGTCGCCTTTGTCTTGGGATCCCGCTTAGAGGATCTGCTTGATGAGGAAGCTGAAAACGCTGTCGAGAGCGCCGAGGTAGGCGGCGGCGACGCTGACGAAGATGACCGTCACCGCGGTCGCCTGGACGAGGGTGTCGCGGTCGGGCCACTGCACTTTGCGCAGCTCGGCCCAGCAGGAGGCGAGGAAGCCGAGTACGCCGCCGCGCTGGCGGTCGGCCTGGGCCTGCTTCTGGCGCTTGGCGAGCTGGTCGCGCTCGCGCCGCTTCTGCTCCTCGCGCTTGCGCTTCTCGGCCGCCTTGGCCTCCTTCGCCTCGGCGCGCTTCTGCGCCCGGCCCTTCGGCGCGTCCGGCGTCTCCAGGTCGGCTTCGGCCGCGCCGGCGCCGATCCCGGCCTCGACCGCCTCGATCTCGGCGATGTCGCCGGAGACGGGGACCTGGGTGTCGTGCTGGGCGCGCGAGTCGTTCTTACGCTCGGCGCCCGCGCCGCCGCGCTTCTGTTCTTCGGCTTCGCGGGCGCGTTTCTCCGCCTTGCGCTGTGCGCGCGTCTTGGCCATCGCGCGCTACCTGGTCTCCTTGTGGGCCGTGTGGTGGCCGCACCAGCGGCAGTACTTGCGCATCTCGATCCGGTCCGGCGAGTTGCGCCGTGACTTGTTGGTCTGGTAATTGCGCCGCTTGCAGTCTTCGCAAGCCAGCGTCACCGCAATGCGGACATCTCCGCGAGCCATCCGTTCTCCTCGTTGCGAACGCGTCGTTACAAGAGAAAACCCCGGGCCGAAGCGCGAGGCTGGAGCGAAGAATAGCGCTCCGGCGGCCGGCGGGGATTCCTCGCAAGCTGCCGTTGATCTGGCGCGTCGCCCTACGCCGGGGGGCGAATCGAGGTGGCCGGGCGCCTTACTCGGTGTATGCACGAGAAAGGCGCCCCAGACCGGCAGGTCGCCAGCGTGGCCGAGCGCCAGCATGGCGCAATATCGATCTGGCAACTTCATGCGGCGGGCTTGAGTGACGACGCAGTGCTCACCCGTCGGCGTAAGGGCCGGCTGCATCGTCTCCACCGCGGTGTCTACGCCGTTGGCCACATCGCACCGAGCAATGCGCGGCGATGGATGGCCGCCGTCCTCGCCTTGGACGCTGCCCCCGGGCGAGGCGGAGCCACGGCAGCGCTCAGCCATCGCAGCGCTGCCGAGCTGTGGGGACTGCTGAGGCCCAGCAACGGACCGGTGGACGTCTCCCTGTCGAGTCGGGGAGGAAGGCGGAACCGACGGGGGATCCGGATCCACCGACCGGTCGCACTGGCCGCATCGGAAATCGCCCGCCTACGGGGAATCCCTGTCACCTCATCCGCCCGTACGCTCGCGGACCTGCGCGCCATCGTCCCTCGCGGCGAGTTCCGCCGGGCCGTACGGCAAGCCGATTTTCTCGGCGTGCCAACCGGAGCGGACGTGGGCTCGGACCGGACACGCAGTGAGCTGGAGCGGCGATTCCTCTGGTTGTGCCGACGACACCGGCTTCCTTTGCCCGCCGTCAACCTGCGCGTCGGGTGGTTGACGGTCGACTTCTGTTGGACGGAGCAGAGGCTGGCGGTAGAAACCGACGGCTATCGCGCTCATCGTGGCCGGGCCGCCTTCGAGGACGACCGAGCTCGAGATCTCGAGCTCCACATCCGCGGTTACGAGGTCCTGCACCTCTCCCACCCCCAGGTCTTCGACGAACCTCAGCGCGTCGTGGCACTGCTGCGCGCCAAGCTGGCCGGCGGGGCACGTTAGTCGGTTTATGCCCGAGGAACGTGCCCCGGACCGATGATGAGGCGCTACTGCCCGTCCTCGATCTGGGGGTCGGTCAGCGCCGCGACGTCCGCGAGGTCGATCTGCCGCCCGCGCGCCAGCTTCATCTGGATCAGGTCATCGAAGCCGACGACCGCCACGTCGATCTCTCCGAGCTTGATCCGCAGGGCCCGTTCGCTCAGCTCCTCGTAGGAGCGGCCGCCCGGCACATCGTGCATCACATCGATGCCGCCGTCCCTCGTCGCGAACTGCCAGATCGTCGCGCGGGGGAGCATCTTCGCGTCAACCCCGGTGCCCTCCTCGCCGGGATTGAGCACCCGGGCGCCGAGGCGGCGCAGCGCCCTCGCGAGGCGCTCCAGGTTCGCCGGGTCGGGAGCGGGAATGAGATCCGCGTCGTTGGTCGTTCGCACGTGCCCGTGCGTTTGTACGGCCAGCCCACCGATCAGGATGTACTGGACTCCCTCCTCGTCGAGGGCCTGAAGGATCCGCTCCGCGTCGAGCGGCGTGTCAGCCTTCGCCACGAGTCTCCCTTCCCGCCGCCGCCAGCCGACCCGCCAGGCGGTTCCAAGAGATCCCCAGGGCGAGGCGCTCAGCCGGGGTCCGTTCCGCCATCGTCCGCCTGTGCAGAGGGTCGTAGTCGCGCTCGGGAGACTCGCCCGCCAACCTCAAGGTCCTGCCCATTGCCCGCAGCCAGAGGTCGAGCGTCTCGACGCTGGGCGAGACCTCATCGGCCTCGAGCCGGCTGACGGCCGACTGCTGGGTCCCCACACGCCGCGCCAAGCATGCCTGACTTAGACCGCGAGCAACTCGAGTGGTTCGGATCAGCTCGCCGGGAGTCACCCAAGCATTATGACAAATACGTGATGAAGGTCATAGGCCGAGCGTTCCTGTAAGAACGCACACCGGCGCGATCAGGGACGTGTGATCGCAGCTTGGAATGAGGAGGTGGTGGCCGCGGTGGCGCGGACCTCGAGCCGAAGTGCGGCATGGCCGCAGTTCGAGTACGAGAGCCGGGCGCTGCCATCGGGCGCGGTGGTCGAGTGGGCAAGGACGCGGCCGCTTGCCGGCTCGCGCAACACGATGGTCAAGCTCGCGCCGACAGATGCCCGGAGGGCGACGGAGACCGGGCCATCGAGGGGGGTCCGCACGGCCTGCGAATCGACCCAGGGCGAGGCACCAACTGCCTTGCCGGGGCTAATCGCGATTCGAGCCCCTCGGGCCGTGCGCGCTGAGGTGGTTCCGGCCGGATCGGAGGACCGCGCCGGGGGTGCGGAGACGATGCCGTCCCAGATTTCTTCCACCGGGCCCTTCAGGGGTCGGGTGACGTCGGCGTGGATCTTGGAGAGGGAGGTCGTCGTCGGCCGCAGCAGTTGCGTGTACTGCCAGCTGACGCCGGCGCCCGGGCGGTTGAGGTGGGCATAGGACTGGGCGAAAGCCTCCTCGGGGTCCTCCCAGTAGTGGGCGCCCTGGTTGCCGGGGAAGAGACGGCCGCGGCGGGCAAGCTGGCAGACGCGCTCGTAAGTCGCCCAGCGGGCCGTGCCGGCCTCAATCGCGGGCAGGGCGCCGCCTTCGCGGGCGTTGGCGATGTGGTGGCCGTACTCGTGGGCGATCGCGAAGTCGCGCGGCACGCCCGCCACCGGGCGGTCGACGCCGGAGACGACCATTTCGTCCGCGGAGGGGAAGTAGCAAGCGACCACGGTGGCACCGCAAGCATCGCGGATCTCCGCGGGGGTGGCGACGAAGACGCCGAGCTCGGCCATCTCCGGGCCATGGTCGAGCGAGCGCAGTACCGCCGCCACCGATTCGACTTCGGCGGGGCCGTAGCTGTCGGAGGAGATCTGGAATTCGTTTGCCGCGGACGCGTAGCGCTGGGCCGACCGGCGGACCATCGCCCGCAGCGCGGCCGGCCGCGGCCGCACCGCCGAGTCGAAGGCGCGCGCCGGCTGGCGGGCGGCGCGGAACGCGTCGCGCAACGGCTCGCGGGTCGCGGCGGGGCTCGCCGGGGCGAGGCCGGTAAGGGCCGCCGCGCTCAGCGCGAGAGCCGCGGCAAGGCGTGCTGTCCTGCGTCCGTGCACATGGACGCATCGGCCGGCACGCGGCGGTCGGGTAGGACCGCCCGCCTATCTGGACGGACGGTCCCCCCACTACTGAGGAGGCTGCAGGCCCCCTCTCAGCTCACTTCAGGCGAATCAGACGACGCCCGAAGACGGGAGAGCCGGACGTCTGTGCTGTGCGGCTGAACAGCCGCGCTTGGACCGCACGGTTGTGGCGCCGCGCGATCGCGACCTTGCGGAGCAGCTTGCGCCTGAGGCGCAGGCGCACCACAACCGTCTTTCCGCGGGCGATCGAGTAGACCGTCTTCTGCGCCGTGCCACCGGCGCGCAACACCAGCGCGCCGATGCAACGGTTGGCGGCCGTGCCGGCGCAGCGCAGCTTCACAGGCGCCCTGCCCTTGCGGACACGCGAAACCGGCCGCCGGAAGGCGACGGCCATCTTGCGTTTCAGGGCCAGCGACGCTTTCCCGCCGTTCTTTCCGTCCTTGCCGTCATTACCGTCCTGGCCGGAGGAGCCTTTCGGCCCCTGGGGACCTTCGGGGCCGGTTTCGCCCTGGTCGCCTTTTTTCCCTTTTTCGCCCTGGTCGCCTTTTTCGCCCTGGTCGCCCTGGTCGCCCTGGTCGCCTTCTTTCGCCCTGGTCGCCCTGGTCGCCTTTTTCGCCCTGGTCGCCCTGGTCGCCTTTTTCGCCCTGGTCGCCTTTTTCGCCCTGGTGGCCTTTTTCGCCCTGGTCGCCTTTTTGGCCCTGCGGGCCTTCAGGGCCTTCGGGTGGTTCGACGATTTCGACCGCGGCGTGCACGGTCTCGCCGTCCAGCGCTGCCGTGACGTCGGCGGTGCCCAGGGTCGAACCGGCGCTGAGCACGCTCCAGGCGCGTCCATCGACGGTGGCGTCGCTTGCCGGCACGACGCCACCCAGGTCCGTCGCAAAGGCGACAGGGGTGTTGTCGGGGAAACCGCTACCCGCGACAGAACCGTTCGAGTTGTGGGTCAGATCCGCGCGCAGCTGGGATTGACCCAGTTCCTTGTAGATGGTCGACGGGGTCGCCGCCAAGCCGAGGACCAGCCACGGCGAAGCGTCGATCGAGCCTTCCACGCCCTCTTCGATCGGGTCGCAGCCCGGTTCGCCGGGGCCCTCGTTGCAGCCCCACCAGTTGTTCTGCGCTTCGATCGAGCCGGGCGCTTCGTCGATCGCGCCGACATCGTTGCCGGCGATCCGGTTGAAGTGGGCCACCATCCGCGCCGAGAACGAGTCTTCGTCGAAGTCGGCCAGCGCCAGGCCTTCGGTGTAGCCGAGCACCGTGTTGCCGACGGCCGTGACGAGGAAGCCCGCGTCGCCGGTGTACTCCGCGGCGAAGATCGCCGAGGAGTCTTCGTAACCGGCCCCGCCCTCGTCGATCAGGTTGCCGCTGACGGTCGCCGAGTTGTCATAGAGGATCACGGCGTAGCGGCTGCCGGTCAGCGTGTTCGCGGCGATCTCGGTGCCACTGCTGCCCTGGCCGTAGATGCCGCAGTGGACTTCGTCGAGCGTGTTGTCGCTGACGGTCACTCCCGGGGCTTGTTCGATCAGCAGGATGCCGGTCGCGCACCAGGAGTTCGGCGTGTAGCCGATGGCGCTGATCTCGTTCGAGCGGACCGCGCCGCCGACGCCATTGCTGAGCTGCACGCCGTTCTGGGCGATCGCCGAGGTGAAGCCGTCGCCTTCGATCGTGTTCTGGCTGACGTCGGCGCGGAGGCCTTCGCCGCTGATCGTGATCGCGTTCTTTTGGAAGTCGGCGACCGTGTTGCCGCGCACGATCAGGTCGCGCGCTTTTCCGTCCTCGTTCACGGCGAGCAGGCCGACCCCCGCCTGGGTGCCGTCGAGCGGCGTGTTGCGGACAGCGACGATCGCGCTGTTGCGCAGACTGCCGCCGGCGTCGTGGAAGGCGATGCCGTCGATCCGGTAGTTGCCGTTGCCCTGGCCATCGCCGTCGACGGTCAGGTTGCGGATCGCGACCGTGGCCTCGTCATGGACGTAGACGACCGGCTTGTTGGGGCCGCTGGTGGTGAACTTGGTCGCCAGCACAGCCGGCGATTTCACCGTCGTGTCGGCGGCCGAGTTGCCGATCACCGTCAGCGACTTGTCGATGTCGACCTGTTCGGTGTAGATGCCGGCGCAGACGAGGATCGTCGAGCCGGGAGCGACCGCGGTGGCGGCCGACTGGATCGTCGTGAAATCCGGGTGTTCGCAATCGGAGCCGGACGGCCCCGGTCCGACCAGGTCGTCGTTGACCGTGACGGTTTCGGGCGCCGGCGTCGAGGAGGAAAAGGCGACCTCGTCGATCAGGTAGCCCTTACCTGGCGACCGCTGCATTTTCGCCGCTGCCGCGGGTGAGGAAGATCAGGCCGCTCGTGGTCGGCACGACATTGCCGCCACCGCTCTGCTCGGGGTCAAAGCGGTAGTAGTCCTCCCAGCTGGTGCCGGTGTGGACGAGCGCGCCGTCGATGAAGATGCGCACGACGTCGTTGCCGGCGCCGGGAACAAAGTCGATCGAGAAGCGGACCGAGTGCGCTTCGGATCGGATCGAGCACCGGCAGTTCGGTCGGTTCGAATTCGGCCGTGGTCGGTAGCGGGCCGGGGTCGTCGACGTCATAGAAGGTGACGTGGATCCCGTCGGATTCGTCGGTGAAGCTGAGGTAGCTCATGCGCGAGCCGCTTCCGTCGTCGGGGCTGATCGACATCGTCAGGCCCGGCTCTTCGGCCAGTTCGGTCGCGCCGATCTTGAAGCTCGCCTCGTAGTGCCGATTGGCGAGCGACTCGCCGGCCGGGGCGGAGAGCTGCGGCGAGATCGTCTGGTCGCCGAAACTGCCGCTCATCAGTTTGTTGGAGATCCGCAGCGCCTGCGCGCCGAAGCCGTAGCCGGCCGCATCGGGAAAGCCCGCGAGGGCGGCGATTTCGTGGTCGTACGCGCCGGTCTTCGACCAGCCTTCCTGGCCGTCCGGGCTGCCGGTCGAGTAGGCCGGTGGCTCGAAGTCGATCGGGCCGATGCTGTCGGCGCGGGCGATCGAAGCCAGAGCGAGTATGGCCAGAAGGGCGACGATCGCCACTCCACAAGCCCGACGGTAGAGGTTCGGGCCGATCAGGGCCTCCTGCGGTTGAGTCTTGCCACTTGAATTCGAGCGCACAACGTTCTCCCTTCGTGCATCTGACTGGATTAGGGCGCAGAACGCTCGAAGCGGCCCCCGCCAAACCTGCGGCGGCGGACGCTATGGCCGCTGTTTGCGGGATTCAAGTAAGTCCTCCTCAATTATCCGTCCAACTCCGCACTAAAAATTCAAGTTTTGGCCGGATGACTGACAGCTCAGCGACTCGGTTGGGCGAAAGATCCCAGGGCCGCGCTCGGGGCGCGTAAGTGACGCTATGCGACACAAACGCGCCCCGGCGGCGCTAGAGGCCCAGGGTCTTGGCGATGATCGTGCGCTGGATCTCGGAGGTGCCGCCGTAGATCGTCGAGACCATCGTCGCGCGCACGAGGCGCTCCATGTCGTACTCGGAGGAGTAGCCGTAGCCGCCCATCATCTGCATGCCCTCGACCGAGACGCGTTTGGCGACCTCGGTCACGTGCAGCTTCACCATCGAGGCCTCGCGCGGCAGCATCCGGCCCGGGTCCTCGTCGGTCAGGGTCGCGACCCAGCGGGTCATCAGCCGGGCAGCCTCGATTTCGGTCGCCATGTCGGCGATCCGGTGCTGCAGGGCCTGGAAGGAGCCGATCGCGCGGCCGAACTGCTTGCGCTCCTTGACGTAGGCGAGCGTGTCGTCGAGCACGCGCTGGGCGATCCCCAGCATCGTCGCGGCGAGAATCAGGCGCTCGACGTTGAGCCCGGCCATCAGCTGCGTCCAGGCCTGGTCGACCTGACCGAGCAGGGCGTCGGCGGGCGCCTCGACATCGCTCATGTAGAGGGTGTTGGTCTCTTCGCCGCCCATCGTCTTGATCGGGTCGATCTGCAGCCCCTCGGCGTCGCGCGGCAGCCAGATCATCGAGAGGCCCTCGTGCTTGCTCTCGCCCTTGGTCGTGCGGCAGACGACGAGGATGTGGTCGGCGATGTGGGCGTTGGAGATGAAGACCTTCTGGCCGTTGAGGACGAAGCCGCCATCGACCTGCGCCGCCGAGGCGGTGAGCGAGCCGACGTCGGAGCCGGCCTCGGGCTCGGTCATCGCGATCGCCTCGACCGAGCCGGAGGCGATCCCACCGAGGATCTCGTTCTTCTGCTCCTCGGTGCCGAAGCGCTGCGTCGCGCCGGCGACGATCAGCGTCGTCGCGTAGCCGCCGACCGGGGCCAGCCCGCGCGAGGTCTCCTCCATGAAAAGGCAGGCGTCGAGCATCGAGCCGCCCGAGCCGCCGTACTGCTCGGGGATCGTCAGCCCGAGCCAGCCGAGCTCGGCCATCTGCTTGTAGATCGAGTCGTTGTGGTGCAGCCGGTAGCCGTCGGTGAGCTGCTCGCGCTGCTCCTGGGTGCCGCACTCGCGCGCGCAGAAGTCGCGGATCGCGGCGACGAAGTCGTTCTGCTCGTCGGTGAGCGAGAAGTTCATCGGCGGCAGGCTACCGGTCGGGCTGGCTGCTCGGCCAGTCGCGCGCTGCGGCCAGCCGCCTCGCCTCCTCTGTGCCCAGATAGGGAGTCAGCACGAACTGCACCACCTCGGGGACCAGACCGGGGAGCTCTTCGCTGTTTCCGCGGTCGACCCGGTTGGCGACGATCGTCGCCACGCCACCGGCGATCGAGCGCTCGGTCGTCGGCGGCAGGTCGTCCCCGTGCGGGCTCGCCTCACGCCCACCGGCGAGCAGGCCGGCGAGGTAGGCCATCAGACGCTCGTAGCGGCCGAGCCCGTCTGCGCCCTGGGCCAGGGCGCCGTTGGTGAGCACGCTGGCCGACTCGGGATCCGCCGCGGCGAACTCGAGCCCGCGGCGAACGGCGAGAACGGCCCGCCGCGGGCAGGGCCCGCCGCCGTCGCAGGTCGTCTCGAGCAGGACCTGGAGCCGGGCGAAGCTGGACTCGAACGCGGCCGCGAAGTCCTCCGGTTGCTGCGCTCTCCCATCCATTCGCGCCCCCGCACGTCGTTCCCCGCCACCGCGGCTCGGCCAATGATAAACGCCGCTGTCTCAGATGCGCTTCGAAGCCCGGAACCGGACTCGAACCGGTGACCCCTTCCTTACCATGGAAGTGCTCTACCAACTGAGCTATCCGGGCGCTGAAATCCACTCTAGCGGCGCACCGCCAAGCAGGCGTTCAGTCGGCGGCGGAGCTGTATGGGTCGAGAGGACCGGGGCGACGCCGGAGGCCGGTGCTCAGCTGCCGGCCACGGGGCGGAGCTTCGGGGAGAGGGCCACCTCGAGCGCGGTCTTCGGGGTCGGGTCGTAGACCTCAACCTGGTACTTGGCGCCGGGCTTGGCGAGGTAGACGCTGGTCGGGCTCTCGGGGTCCTGCCAGGCCATCGCCCCGCGCGGGGCCTTGCGCAGCTTCGCGCCGCTGCGCTTGGCGCTCGACTGCAGGTCTTCGTAGGCCTGCGGCTCGCTGTAGGTGCCGATCGTGAGGAAGTCGGGCTGGGGGTCGCCGACCTTCGCGCCGCCGGTCAGGTAGCGGACGTAGACGCGGCTCGCTTCTCCCTCCGCGGCTTCCGCGCCGACTTCGCTCAGCTCCAGCTCGGCGCCGGGACGCGCGCCTGCCCAGTAGATCGGCGCATCGCTCGCGGCGGCGGCTTCGCCCAGCTCCGCCGCGCTGACGACGCGCGGCGCGCCCGGCGGCGCTTCAGCGGCTTCTTCGTCCCCTCCCCCGCTGCCGCCGGTGATCCAGACGACCACCGCGGCGATCAGCGCGATCACGAGGACGAGCAGCGCGGTGCGCAGGATGCGGAGCGAACGATCTTGGGGATTTGCAGCCATTAAGGCGGGGAGTTTATCCGTCGTGCCTCTCAGCGGCGCCCGATCGCCTCGATCCAGTCCCAGCGGCGGCCGCAGAGCTTGCGGGCCTCGGCGGGCGGGACGGCGACGACGGCGCCCGGGCGCGAACCGCGCCGGGGGCCCGCGGCGATGAGGACGATGTCCTGCGGGACGGCGCCGAGCTGGCCGGAGAGGGCGAGTAGGCCGAGACCGACCGTCTGCGAGCAGTCGGGCAGCGCCGCCGGCACGCCTGGCCGGCCGATCGCCATGTGGAAGAGCAGGCTGAAGTCGGCCTCGGGCGGCAGCCGCCAGGCCTCGTACTCGCGGCCGCTGTAGCGGCGCTTGTAGGGGAGGGCGGGACGGCTGAGAGCGGGGATGCGGGGGACGATCAGCAGCGGGTAGCCGAGCAGCTCTTCGAAATCGACCCGGTCGGGATCGGCCGGGCGGCGATCGGCGAGCTCGAGGTCGCGCAGGAAGTAGCCGCCGTAGGGCTGCTGTTCGAAGAGCAGCGCCGGGCCTTCGCCGGCGAAGCGGGCGTCGATCTCGCGGAGCTCGTCGAGGCGCTCGAAGGGGGCGAGGACGGCGCCGGCGGAGGCGACGAGGGCGGCGCCGGCAAGCGCCACCGCAAGGGGGAGGAGCGCGAGCGGCGGCTGCGTGGTCGCGACCCAGAGCGAGACGGCGAGGGCGGCGGCGCTCAGCGCCGCCAGGCCGGCCGTGGCGAGCCAGACGCCGGGGTCGAGATCGAGCGGCGAGAAGGGGATCAGCAGGGCGAGGGCGGCGAGGATCGAGGCGCCGAGCGCCAGCCCGGCCCGCGCCGGCGAGGGGGCGCCTCGCCGCTCAAGCGCCAGCGCGACGACCAGGGCGATGGCAACGAGGGCCGCCAGCCCCTGCACCCCACCCCAGCCCGCGTAGCCGAAGACGAGCGCCGGCAGCGCGGCGAGGAAGGCGACGACGGCACGCGACCGGGCGCCGACGGCGGCGTCGCGCCCGGCGAGCTGCCAGGCGACGAGGGCGAGCAGGGCGCCGAGCAGCGCCAGGTAGGGCTGAAGGTGCCAGGCCAGCTCGCCGTCGAGCAGCCGCTGGGCGACCGCGAGCGGCCAGATCGCGCCGACCGGGTCGGTGGCCCCGGCCAGCAGCCACTTCTCGATCGAGGCTTGCTCGCCGTAGACAGCGAAGGTCGCGTGGCCGGAGAGGACGACGGGAGCGGCGAAGAGGACGAAGACGGCGAGCGCCGCCAGGGCGGCCCAGGGGTCGGGGCGCTCGAAGCGCCAGGGCATCGCCGCCGCGACGCCGACCCCGGCGAGCACGATGATGCCGGCCGCGACCGCCGCCACGGAGGCGCCCGCCAGGCTCGCCGCCTGGGCCAGCAGCACCAGCACCGCGAGGCCCGCCGGAGCGACGAGCGCCCCCGCCAGCCGCCGCCCGCAGGCCGCGTCGAGCAGCAGTCCGAGCCCGGCGCAGAGGGCGAACAGGAGGACCGGATAGGCAAGCCAGGCGGTAAGCATCGCGCGCGCCGGGCGAGTCTATTGGGGTGCCGGCGCTCGAGCCCAGCCAGGCCTCAGCCCCGCACCTTGCAGTCGCGGATCAGGGTGCTGGTCACCTGGCTGGCGCCTGCGAAGCCGAAGTTGGCGCGGGCGAAGGGGTAGACGGCGCCGGGAAAGCCGGGCGGGGCGGGGCAGCCGGCGCTGATGAAGCTGCGGCGGCGGCCGCGGTAGGTGTAGGTGCGGCGCAGCTTCATCTCGAAGTGGGTGACGTAGGCCCACTTGCGCGCCGCCTGCGGCAGCGTCGTCCTGATCACAGTGCCAAACGTGCCGCCCTTGCGGACGATCTTAAAGGTGAGCACGAACGCCGACGGCGGCCTGGTGCCGTAGACCTGCGCCAGCAGGCGGCGCTTGCCGCCGCTGCGCTTGGCGTTGAAGACCAGCATCGGCCCCTTGAAGGTGAAGGGGAGCTGGTTGGCGAGGTTGACTCGAACCTGCACGTGGCCGTGGCCGACGATCGCGCCGCCGCAGATCCGCTTCGCGGCGGCGATCGTCGACGGCTGGATGCGGCGCACCTGGCAGGTCGGCAGGCCGCGGTCGAAGATCTTGCCGCCCTTGTTGATCCCGATCGCGATCTGGCGCAGCTGTGGCGGCGGATCGCTGCCGTCCCTTGCGGCGAAGTCGCTGTCGACCGTGACCGAGACAGCTGCGGTGCCCTTGCGCGGCAGGGACTTCGGGGAGATGCCGCCGTCGAAGCTGACGAGCAGGTTGCCACTCTGTTGCTTCTCGGCCGCGGCGGAGCCGGCGAGGGCGCCGAGGAGCAGCGCCAGCGCCGCAAGCGCGGCGGGAACCCAGAGTGCGCGGCGGGGGCTGTGGGTCGGGGCGGTGGTCATGGGTTGGTCTTACCCTGGACGGGGGTCAAGGGCTGGCGGGGCGGGGGCTGCGCAGGAGCGGCTGCTCGGGCGAGGCTGCGGGCGAGCGCTAGTGGCGACCGTTGCCGGCGGCGACCGGCTGGCGCTTCTCGATCAGGTGCTGGTACTCCGCGGCCTTCTCGGTGTGGCCGAGTGAGACGAGCATCGCGGAGTCCATCGCCGCCGCCATGCCCTCGGCGCTTGTCAGGGGCAGGATGCCCCGCTCCGTGGCGATGAAGGCTCCGGTAGGGCCGTGGTAGTCGACGAAGGTACGTTTCATGGTGACCCGGATTGTAGATCCTCCTGCTCGGCGGCGCGAATCCTCTCGGCCAGATAGGCGGCCAGCGGCTCATAGCTCTGCCCAGCGCCGGTTCGGAGCGCCCGGCCGAGGTGCCATTGCTGTGCGGCGTAGTCGGGGAGGCTGACGAAAAGCGCACCGAGGCGGATCAGGGCGAACTGAAGCGCGACATAACAGGTGCGTCCGTTGCCGTCGTTCCAGGGATGCGCCGAGAGGAGCTTTGCATACAGTCGTGCGGCCGGAAAGGTCGCGTCGATCAGACGAGACTCTTCGGAGCCCTCGGCTTCGGCAGCCGCGCCGTTGAACTCCTCGCAGACCTTCAGCAAGCGCCGAGGGAGCTTTCGAGCCGCAGTCCCGCGGCCGGTCTTGTTCACGGGAGCGTCCTTCGTACCGGCCACGTATCCGTAGGTCGTCACGCCACGCCCGCTTCGCAGACGGCCGGCGCCCTCGGGGAAGGCCGTTTCGAAGATTCGCCTGTGCCAGGCACAGAGAAGCTCCGGGGTCAGCGTCGCGTCCTCGAGGGCGAGCGCCACCGCTTCGGCTGCCGCCACACCGACCCGGGCGCGGATCTCCTGCCAGGTCTCCGCCGGCGTGCGTCCGGGCGCTTGGTAGAAATCGGACTCGGGATCCTCGCGGAACTGCTCGAAGGTCAGCTCGGCGGCGGCCGTCGCGGCTGCCTGGAACTCGGCGAAGCGGTCGGAGCCGGGCGTCATGGCGACACCTCGCATTCGCCTTGGGCGGCGGGAACTCGCATCTCGCGACGGTAGTCCAACCACCGGTCAGCGGGAGCCGCGAGCCATCTCCTGTCGAGGATTTCGGCCATCGCCCGGTCAGTGGCCGAAATCCTCGCGCAGGAGCGATCGCCGCGATCGCCTTCATGAGAGCGGCGTGCCGGCGAGGCTGGCGACCTTCCACTCGCCGCCTTCGTTTGCCATCGGCATCGCCAGGACCGTGCCGCCGATGCCGGTGTAGATGACGAAGGAGCGCTCGCCCTCGACCCGCAGCGAGCCGACGTCGGCGTTCGCGGCTTCCGCCTTCATCGACTTCTTCGCGGCCGGGTTGGTCAACTGTTCGAGGATCTCGGCGCAGCTCGTCTCTTCGATCTGTTTCGCCTGGGTGGCCAGCTTTTCGAAGGACTCGACGACCGACTTCGACATGTACTCGCAGGCGGCGGCCCAGTTGCCCTCGGCGCGGGCGTCGAGGAAGTTGTGCAGGGCGACCGCGGCGGCGTTGAATTCCTCCGGGTCGGCCTCTGCGCCGAAGTCCTGCACGCTGTTGTCGCCGCCCTTCTGGCGGAACTGCTGCGAGCCGCCGCCGGAGTCGTTGTGGGGCCTGGGGGTGAATCCGGCGGCTTCGCCCTCGCCCGAGGAGCCTTCCGGTTCCCCCTCTCCGCCTTTGCCGCCCTTCGCCTCGCCCTGCTTGGAGCCGGCGTCTGCGGAGCCGCCTTGGGGCTGCTTCCGGTCGCCGGCTTCGGCCGACGTCGAGCCGGAGCCCTCGCCGCCCCCGCCACCGCAGGCGGCGAGCCCGAAGGCGAGCAAGAGCGCGGCGAGGGCGACGTAGAGGGTGCGGTGGGATTTGGGGCTGGTCATGGGCTAAGGCCTCTCAAGGGTTGGTGGGTTTGGGACGGGCGTACCTTGCGCGCTTGCGGTGGGGCGGCAGGGCGTTCCTTGGGCGGTTGCGTTGGGGCCTTTCCGCAGTCCCCGAAAGGAACCAGGCTGCGATCGGGAACTGCGGAAAGGCGGGCTTTTAGACATAAAGCGGCATCTCCTCTGCTCCGGACGGGCGCGCAGCGCCCGTCCTCCGCGTCCGGGGATGCCGCTGCGGTTGGGAGCCTGTGGGGTCGGTGTTGCGCGGGCGGGGTTTGGCTTGCGGGATCCGGGGACGGGCGGCGGTAGAATCGGTATCGATGACCGCCAAGGAGAAGCTTTTGGAACGGGTGACCCGGCTCTCGGAGGACGAGGCCGACGAGACGCTGCGGCTGCTTGAGATTTGGAGGCCCGGCGACACCGTCGATGAGTGGGGCAACCTCTCGGCGATGGCGCGCTCATCCTCGGCGGGGGCGCTACGGCGGCTCGACGAGGAGGAGGCCAAAGCAGGGCTCTCCTGGGAGAAGTACCGCTGAATCGCGGCGCCCGGGCCGGTTGCGCATCCGAGGGGCCTATCAGCGGACCGTGCTCGCGCGGGACACTCGCGCCGCGCGGACATGGCTGCTGGGTGTCCGCTCCGCTGGAACTGCCGATTGGGAAATTGGCGGCGAGAAGCTAAGCGGCGACGCGCTCGCCGGCGGGCACGTAGTGCTCCAGCTCGGCGTCGTGGCCGAGGGCGAAGGGGATTCCCTCTTCGGCGAGCTTGACGACCTCGGCGTAGGCGTCGCCGGCCGCGTACCAACGCTCGACATCGGGCGACTCGGCCCACCAACCGCCGTCCTCGTGGTGATAGATGACTCGGATGGTCTCCATGTGCGTGTGCCTAGAGTAGCTTGCGGGCCTCGGCCTCGGCAAGGCCGATGTCCTTGGTGAGGATCTTGCGGACGAGGGCGGGCTTGATCGTCGCGCCGTCGTGGAAGGCGAACGTGCAAGGCGGGGTGACCGGAGGACTCCATGCGGCGGTGAGACCCCGTCTGGCGGGACCACCTTGTAGTCGAGCGGCTTGCTTTCCAGAATCGAGAGCAGGCGCTTGGGCCTTGATCGACGGAAACCGGCTCATCGGCGGCGAGGGGTATATGAACGCCTGTCGGCGCTGATCATCGGCGGCCCCCACCGTTCGCCACGCGGGCGGCGCGCCTGGCGTGGCGCTTGTGGACTCGCTTGTTGTGCCGGCGCTTGGCCTTGCGCTGCTTCGCGCACTTGATCGAGACGACGCGGGGCTTGGTCAGCTGCTTGCGCCCGTTCTGTCCGAGCAGGTTGGCGCGGGCCTTGTTGCGCTGCGGCTTGTAGCAGAGGTTTCTGCTGGTTGACGATCAGGCCCTTCTGGCCGCCCTGCATGTTCATCACCACGCGTGAGAGCGGGGCGTCGGGGATCGCGGTGAAGATCGCGCCCGCACGGGTTGGTCGGTCCCAATCAGCTGGACGGGAAGCTCAGCGCGGGTCAAGGGCAATGTAGGTCACCCTCCGCGCGAGACGCCCACTCAGGAGCGCGCTCGCTTCTCGCAGCCCGAGACCACATCGCGGGCATCGACGAGGAATGAATCTCTGCCGCCCCCGCAGCGAACCTGGTCGCGAAAGCCGTCGCGGGCGAAGAGCTGGTCGACGCCGGGGCCGGCGAGGAGGATGTCTCTTCCAGGACCTCCATCGATCGCGTCCCTGAAGGCGGAGCCGATCAGGGTGTCGTCGCCGGGGCCGCCTTTGAGGAAGACGAGGCCACGGCGATGGCGAACGCGGCTTGCGTCCACCCGGTCGTCGCCGCCGCGGGTCTCGGCCACGACGATCTTCCGGCCGGGTCCGTTGAGGACAACGTCGAAGGGACCCGATCGCGACCCGTCGAGGCGCAGGCCGAAAGCGCGAGCGTTACCCGCGATCGTCCAGCGATCTGCCGACCGACCGCCTTCGACCGTCCCGTAGGCGAGCGCCCCGCGGACAGCGTGAAACACCGTCCTCGGCGCGGGCAGGCCGGCGGCGAGATCGAGGTTGCCGAAGCTCAGCCCGCGCTGGACGAACACGATCGCCTTCGTGTTGGAAATCGTGGGCCGTGGGCCGGCGCAGCGCACCGACCCTGTCGCCTTCTCAGCCGGTTCGCCGAGGACGATGATGCGGTTTCCCGACCTGCGCACCGTCGCACCGGCGAAGTCGAGGTCGATGCGCGCGTCGGCGTATGGCGCCACGCGCAGCTGACCGGCAGGCGAGCCCGTGTGGATGCAGCGCACACTGGCAGTGGAAGACGCGGCGTGGATCAGGGCGGCGAGGAGGAGCAGCGCGAGCGCAGCGGCGCCGCTCGCAGCACAGCGTCCATGTCCCAGCCCTGCCGCCAAGGTAGACGCACGATTCTAACGGAGCGCGGCGCCTGTCCGGGCGTGGGGCCACGGCCGCGTCGGTGATGTAGTAGCTCGGCAGGCTCACTCCCGATCCGGTTCATCGCTTACTACTTCGGCAAGCCGCGCCTTGGCCCAGCTGCCCAGTTCGTTCACCAGAGTCACGGTGGCGTCGCGGTCGAGGGGCTCGGTGTCCAAGATTTCGTCGTAGCGCAGCGGGGCCGCGTGCTCGGTCAGCGCAACGACCTCCGCGGTGTTGAACGGGAACTCTCCAACGACCGCCTCCACCTCTGCGATCAGGCGGCGGAGATCGTGGGTGTACTCGAAGTCGACTCCCCTGGATCCGAGCACCGCCTTGAGCCACTTCTCAACGGCCTGCTGCGCATGGAAGCCGATGATCTCGTCGCTGATCTCCGGGTTGCCGGCGAGCTCGCGCATCGCGGCCGCATCGTCGCGCGCCTTGCGGGCGAGAATCAGCGCTTCGGCCCTGCGGATCACGCTCCGACAAGGACACGACCTCTGCGCATCGCCTCGCTGACCATGGTCCCGCGAACCCGAGCCCTCGTATCCGCGTACTCGGCGCTGAGCACTACGAGGTCGATCGGGACGCCGAGATCGCCGAGCGCTTCGCGGAGCCGCACGAACTCCGCTCGACGGCTTTTCACCTCCGGCTGGATCACGAGCAGGTCGAGGTCGGAGTCGGAGCGGGCCTCGCCGCGGGCGCGAGAGCCGAAGAGGATCACCTTGGACCCGGGTGCTGCGACCGCAAGACGGCGGCCGGCCTCGGCGATCAGGGTGTCGGGGCGGTTGCGGCCATCGTGAGGGAATCGTAGCCGCGCGGGACGCTGAAACCCGTCCTGTCGAGGATGTCGGTCATCAAACCCTTGTTTGACCGACACCCGCAGGCAGGCGGCCGGAGCGCTAAGCCGCTGGGGACCGGCTGGAGCGACCGGGGAGGGTGATCTTGAGCGCCTTCTTCGGGCTTGGGTCGTAGACCTCGACCTGGAGCGCCTCGCCGGGCTTGGCGAGGTAGACGCTGGTCGGGCTGGCGGGGTCCTGCCAGGCGAAGGCGCCGCCCGGCGCCTTGCGCAGCTTCGCGCCGGTGCGCTTGGCATTGGCGCGCAGGGCGGCATAGGCGTTCGGC
>CAWEUU010000009.1:0-47404 GCA_963812335.1 uncultured Solirubrobacterales bacterium
AGACGCCGGAGTCGCTCTCGATCAGGATCGCCTCGCGGAACCCCTCCCCGCCGGCGGCGGCGAAGCCGATCGCGGTGAGGACGACGACGATCGCCAGCGTCACCAACGGCCCGGCGACTGCGACCTTGAACTCGGTCATCGGACCGTCGGATTCGCGGTCCATGCGCGCCATCCCGCCGAAGATCCAGAGCTGGATGCTGGAGATGCCGATGCCGTTGCGCAGCGCGACCAACGCGTGGCCGAGCTCGTGCAGGACGATCGAGCCGAAGAAGCCGAAGGCGCTGACGATCGCCAGCAGGAACGGGGTCGAGTCGGAGCTGGTCTCGCCGAGCACGTCACCGTAGAACTGCGAGAGCCAGAAGATGACGAGGAAGAGGACGAAGAACCAGGACCAGTCGACCGCGATGCGGATTCCGCGCACGTGGAAGAGCGTTATGGAGCGACCACCGAACATCGACCAATTGTAGGGTCGGCCGGATGCAAGACCGACTGCGCGGCTGGCTGGAGGAACTGGAGCGGATCGAGCGGCCTTCGGCATCGGAGGGCGAGCGGCAGGCCGCCGAGTGGCTGGTGGCGCGATTTGGCGAGCTGGGGGCCGAGGCGCGGATCGAGGCTGAGCCGGCGCATGGGACCTATTGGTGGCCGCTTGGGATCGGCGCCGCGTTGGGTGCGCTGGGCGGCATCCTCGGCCTGCGCGGGCGGCGGCTGCTCGGGGGCACGGTCGCGGGCGCCGCGGCGGCCGGCATGGCCTCCGACTTCCCGCCCGGCAAACGCCTGATCCGCCGTCTGCTGCCGCGCCGCACGACCTACAACGTCGTCTGCGAGCTCGGACCGGCGGAGGCCGAGCGCACGATCGTCCTGATCGCCCACCACGACGCCGCCCACTCGGGCATCGTCTTCCACCCGCAGCTCCCCCACATCGCCAACCGGCTCGGGCTGATCGAGCGCAGCGACACCAGCCCGCCGCTGATGGCGCCGGTCGTCGGAGGCCCGGTGTTGGCGGCGCTCGGCGCGCTCACCGGCAGGCGCGCGCTGGCGAAGCTGGGCATCTTCCTCGGTCTTGGCTCTGCCGCTGCGATGGCCGAGATCGGCGCCCGCGAAGTCGTCCCCGGCGCAAACGACAACGGCACCGCCGTCGTCGCCCTGCTGGCGCTGGCCGAGCGGCTGCTCGCCGAGCCGCCGCAGAGCACCCGCGTGGTCCTGCTCTCGGTCGGCTCGGAGGAGTCGTTCAGCGAGGGGATCAAGGCCTTCGGCGAGCGCCACTTCGACGAGCTGCCGCGGGAGAGCACCTTCTTCCTCTGCCTGGAGACGCTCGGCTCGCCGCACCTGCTGGTGCTGCGCGGCGAGGGCTTCCTGAGGATGCGCGAGTACCCGCCGCGCTCGCTGGCGCTGATCGACGGGCTCGCCGAGGAGCTCGGCATCGAGCTCTTCCCCAACCTGCGCCTGCGCAACGGCACCGACGGGCTCGAGTCGCTCGCCGCCGGCTACGAGGTCGCGGTGCTGGCGAGCTGCACCGAGCTCAAGCAGCCCGCCAACTACCACTGGTGGCACGACCTCGCCGAGAACGTCGACTTCGACACCGTCGCCGACGGCATCCGCCTCTCCGAGGCCGCGATCCGCCGTCTGGACGAGCGCTGGCTGTAGTCGCTGAAATCCGACCGCGGGGTCGGATTTCGCCTCTATAGAGTCCGCGCCCGTGCCTACGCATGACGTGCTCGTAATCGGTGCCGGCCTGGCAGGGCAGCGCGCCGCTCTCGCCGCCGCCGAGCAGGGGGTCTCGGTCGGGATCCTGAGCAAGGTCCACCCCGTGCGGTCGCACTCCAACGCGGCGCAGGGCGGAATCAACGCGGCGCTCAACCCGGGCGACTCCTGGGAGTCGCACGCCTACGACACGGTCAAGGGCTCCGACTACCTCGGCGACCAGGACGCGATCTCGATTATGTGCGAAGAGGCGCCGGAGGAGATCCTCCACCTCGAGCACCTCGGCGTCACCTTCCACCGCAACGAGGAGGGCAAGCTCGGCACCCGCGCCTTCGGCGGCGCCTCCGCCGCCCGCACCTATTACGTCGCCGACATCACCGGCCAGGCGATCATGCACGTGCTCTACGAGCAGCTGATGAAGCACTCCGACACGGTCGCGCGCTACGAGGAGTGGTTCTGCACGGCGCTGGCGCTCGACGAGCAGGGCGAGTGCTGCGGCGTCGTCACCCGCAACGTCGCCGACGGCTCGATGCAGCTCTTCTCCGCCAAGGCCGTGATCCTCGCGTGCGGCGGTAACGGCCAGGTCTGGCAGCCGACCACCAACGCGCTGATCTGCACCGGCGACGGGATCGCGATGGCCTACCGCGCCGGCGCCAAGCTGATGGACATGGAGATGATCCAGTACCACCCGACGACGCTGGCAGGCAAGGGCTTCCTGATCACCGAGGGCGCCCGCGGCGAGGGCGCCCACCTGCTCAACGCCAAGGGCGAGCGCTTCATGGAGCGCTACGCGCCGAACAAGATGGAGCTGGCCTCGCGCGACGTCGTCTCCCGCGCCGAGCAGACCGAGATCAACGAGGGCCGCGGCTTCCCCGACGGCACCGTCGCGCTCGATGTCACCGTCGTGCCGAAGAAGCGCGTGCACGAGGCGCTGCGCGAGATCGTTCTCGTCGGCAAGGACTTCGCCGGAGTCGACATCACCAAGGAACCGATCCGGATCAAGCCCGGCAACCACTACACGATGGGCGGGATCAAGACCGACGTCGACGGCCGCACCGACGTGCCCGGCCTCTACGCCGCCGGCGAGACCGCCTGCGTCTCGGTCCACGGCGGCAACCGCCTCGGCGCCAACTCGCTGCTCGACACGCTGATCTTCGGCCGCCGCTCCGGCGCCGACGCCGCCGGGCGCGCCAAGCAGATCGAGGGCGCGCGCCCGAGCAAGGCCGTGCTCGAGGGCGAGCAGGCCGAGATCGAGTCGATATCGGCGCGGGAGAAGGGCTCTGGCCGCCGCGTCTCGGAGATCAAGCGGGAGCTGGGCGAGACGATGGACAAGCACGTCGCCGTCTTCCGCGAGGAGGCCGGGATCCAGCAGGCGCTGGAGATCGTGCGCCGGCTCAAGCAGGAGGCCAAGTCCGCCTACATCGACGACAAGGGCCAGGTCTTCAACCAGGACCTGCTGGGGGCGATCGAGCTCGGCTACATGCTCGACAACGCCGAGTGCACCTGCGTCGCTGCGCTCGAGCGCAAGGAGAGCCGCGGCGCCCAGTACAGGACCGACTTCCCCGAGCGCAATGACGAGGAGTGGCTCAAACATATCGACCTGCAGAGGGACGACGACGGACCGGAGATCTCATACTCCGAGGTGACGATCACCCAGTGGGAACCGGAAGAGCGGAAATACTGAGGGGACTGAGATGGCCGAGTACACGCTGAAAGTTCGCAGGTACCAGCCGGAGAGCGGCGAGGGAGCCTTCTGGGAGGAGTTCAAGGTCGAGCTCGAGCCCACGCTCTCTGTCCTCGACGGCCTGCTTCAAGCCAAAGATCGAGACGATGGCTCGCTTTCGGTGCGGTGCTCATGCAGAGCGGCGATTTGTGGCTCGTGCGGGATGAAGATCAATGGCCAGTCGGGCCTCGGCTGCAAGACGCAGGTCGGCGAGGCGCACGAGGCCGCCAATCGGCGCAACGGCGGCGGCGAGCCGATTGTCATCGAGCCGATGGGCAACATGCCCGTGATCAAGGACCTGATCACCGACATGGAGTCGACCCACTGGGAGAAGATCCGCCGCGTCACCCCGTGGCTGCTGCCGCACGGCGAGCCGCCCGAGCGCGAGTACGTGGTCGAGCCCGAATCGATGATCGACATCACCCAGTCGATGGCCTGCATCCAGTGCGGCGCCTGCGTCTCCTCCTGCCTCTCGATGGAAGCCGACCCCGACTTCATCGGCCCGGCGGCGCTGGCCAAGGCCTACCGATTCGTCGGCGACCCGCGCGACGCCGAGTCCAAGGAGCGGCTGCACGACCTCGCCGAGGACCCGCACGGGATCTACGACTGCACCCACTGCTTCAGCTGCATCGACGCCTGCCCCAAGGGGGTCGCGCCGATGGACCAGATCATGCGCCTGCGCCGCAAGGCCGGCGAGGAGGGGATCGAAGACCCCAACAGCGGCCACGACCACGAGCTCGCCTTCGTCAAGATCATCGAGAAGAAGGGCACGCTCGACGAGGTCGCTGCTGCTGCAGGAGTCCTTCGCGCCGGGCATGAAGGGCAAGCTGAAACCGAGCAAACGGGCGATCAAGGAAATGCTCGGCTCGCTGCCGACGGCGATCCGCGCCATGCGCAGCGGCAAGATGCGCTCGCTGCCGAAGCTGATCCCCGGCATCCACCCGAAGCTTCCCGACGGCGCCCAGGACGACGTCAAGGCGATCTACAAGCACGCCGAGGAGCACCGCGAGGAATTCAACATCTACATCCAGGGCGAGGAGGACGTCGAGCCCGAGCCCGACGAGACCGAGACGGAGGAGAAGGTATGAAGCTCGCCTACTGGCCCGGCTGCGTCTCGCGCGGCTTCACCACCGAGCTGCACGGCTCGATGGCGTTCAGCGCCGAGAAGCTCGGCATCGAGCTGGTCGAACTCGACCGCGCCAACTGCTGCGGCGCCGGCGTGATCGCCGAGCACAACCAGGAGCTCGCCGACACGCTCAACGCGCGCACCTTCGCGCTCGCCCAGCAGACCGGGCTGGCGATGATGAACATCTGCTCGACCTGCCAGGGAGCGCAGTCGGAGTGCCAGCAGCGGCTCGACGCCGACTCCGCCTACCGCGCCCACATCAACGAGGTGCTGAGCGGCCAGGGCCTCGCCTACGAGAAGGGCAAGGACGGCTTCACCAACAAAAACTTCCTCTGGCTGCTGGTCGAGGACTACGGGCTGGAGAAGCTGGCGGAGAAGGTCGTCCGGCCGCTCTCCGGCCTGCGCGTCGGCCCCTTCTACGGCTGCTACGTCGTCCGCCCCAAGGAGCGGCTCGGCTACGACGAGTTCCCCGACCGCGACATCTACCTGGAGCAGGTGATCGAGGCGCTGGGCGGCGAGGTGGTCGAGTACGACGGCGCCCGCAAATGCTGCGGCTTCCCGGTGATCACGATGAACCGCGAGACCTCGCTGCGCCAGGCCGGCACCCACGTCGGCGACGCGCTCGACGCCGGCGCCGACTGCCTGGTCACGCCCTGCCCGCTCTGCCACCTCAATCTCGACATGCAGCAGCCCGAGGCGGCCAAGGTCGTCAACCGCGACCTCGGCCTAGCCGTCCTGCACCTCCCGCAGCTGGTCGGCCTCGCCCTCGGCGCCGAGCCGAAGCAGCTCGGGATGAGCCGGCACATCGCCTCGACCGGCTGGGTCGAGGAGCGCCTCGCCGGCGCGACCGCGGCGGCCTAGCCCGAGCCCTTGGGAGCCGACCTGCTCCCGCTGGCGGCGGCGACCAGCACGTCGGACGTCATCCTCGACCTCTTCCTGGTCCTGCTCGCGGCGAAGGTCGGCGACGAGGTCTTCAAGCGGATCGGCCAGCCCGCGATCGTCGGCGAGATCCTCGCCGGTGTCCTGATCGGCCCCTCGCTGCTCGGCCTGGTCGAGCTCGGCGAGGTGCTCGAAGTCTTCGCCGAGCTGGGCGTGATCTTCCTGCTCTTCTGGGTCGGGCTGGAGACCCGGGTCTCGGAGATGCGCGCGGTCGGCGGCGACGCGATCTCGGTCGGAGTGATCGGCGTGATCCTGCCCTTCGCCGGCGGCCTTGCGCTGGCGCTCGGGCTGGGCGAAGAGACCGGCACCGCGGTCTTCCTCGGCGCCGCCCTGGCGGCGACCAGCGTCGGCATCACCTCGGCCGTGCTGATCGAGCTGGGGCTGATCCGCACGCGCGCCGCCCGCACCCTGCTCGGAGCTGCGATCGTCGACGACATCCTCGCCCTGATCCTCGTCGCCGTCGCGACCGGCGTCGCCGCCGAGGGCGGCCTCGACCCGGCCGAACTGCTCGTCGTGATCGGGCTCGCCCTCGCCTTCGTCGCCTTCTTCGCCTTCGGCGGCACGCGGGCGATCGCGAGCCGGCCGCAGGTCCTGAAGGAGCCGCGCTTCTCCGAGTCGCCGCTGCTTCCGGCGGTGATCCTCTGCCTCGGCGTCGCCGTGCTGGCGGCCCAGATCGGGCTCGCCGCGATCATCGGCGCCTTCCTCGCCGGGCTGATGGTCGCCGAGACCAAGGAGCAGCACCCGATCGAGGATGAGGTGGCGCCCCTGTACGCCTTCTTCCCACCCTTCTTCTTCGCCGCGATCGGGATCCAGCTCGACCTCGGCGCGCTGCTCGACTGGGGCACTCTGGCCCTGCTCGGCGCGGTCACCGCGGTCGCCGCCGCGACCAAGCTCGCCGGGGCCTGGATCGGGGCGCGCCGGATGGAGCCGCGCGAGAAGCGCCTGGTCGCGATCGGGATGATCCCGCGCGGCGAGGTCGGGATCATCGTCGCCGGCATCGGCGCCGCCGCGGGCGTCGTCGACGAGCAGCTCTTCGCCGTCGTCGTCGCGATGTCGATCCTGACGACGCTCGTCGTGCCGCCGCTGCTGCGCCGGATGCAGGTCGGCGCTGAGGCGCCCGAAGCCTCGCCCTAGGCTGGTCGCATACCCTGCGGCGCGCATGGCCATCGCCGTCGCCACCTTCCTGATCGTGCTGGCGATCATCGCCAGCGAGAAGATGCACCGCACCAACATCGCCCTGCTCGGGGCGGCGATCGTCGTGCTCTTCGTCGGCGACTTCTCCCAGGAGCAGGCGATCGAGTCGATCGACTTCAACACGATCGGGCTGCTGACCGGGATGATGATCCTCGTCTACCTGACCCAGCAGACCGGCGTCTACGACTTCGTCGCGATCCGCGCCGGCCAGCTATCCGGCGGGAAATCGTTCGCGGTGACGATGAGCCTTGCCGGGACGACGGCGCTGCTCTCGGCCTTCCTCGACAACCTGACGACGATCCTCTTGATCGCGCCGATCACCTTCCTGCTGGCCGACGCGCTCGACATCGAGGCTGTGCCGCTCTTGATCATCGAGGTGATCGCCTCCAACATCGGCGGTACCGCGACCCTGATCGGCGACCCGCCGAACATCATCATCGCCGGCGCCACCGGGCTCAGCTTCAACGCCTTCATCGCCAACCTGGCGCCGGTGGTGATCGTCACCTTTGCCGCCGTGATCCCGCTGCTCTACCTCTTCTTCCGCAAGCGGCTGCAGGTGGCGGAGCGAAACCGGCGGGCGATCATGGAGCTGAACGCGCTGGCCTCGATCCGCGACTCGGCCGAGCTGCGACGCACCGGCCCGGTCCTGCTGGCGACCGTGCTCGCGTTCTTCGCCCACCAGGCCCTCCACATCGAGCCGGCGACGGTGGCGCTGACCGGCGCCGCAGTCGGGCTGCTGGTGACCAGGATCGACCTCGAGGAGGCGCTCTCGAGCATCGAGTGGACGACGCTCTTCTTCTTCGTAGCCCTCTTCGTGATGGTCGGCGCGCTGGAGGCGACGGGCGCGATCGGCCATGTCGCCGACGCGGTCAAGAGCGTCACCGGGGGCGAGCGCACGGCGGAGCTGATCGGGATCACCTGGGTCGCGGCGCTGGGCTCGGGCGTGGTCGACAACATCCCCTTCACGACGGCGATGATCCCCGTGGTCAAGGAGCTGCAGGCTTCCGCCGGGACGCAGGGCGACGACGCCTACTGGTGGGCGCTCGCCCTCGGCGCCTGCTTCGGCGGCAACGCGACGATGATCGCCGCCGCCGCCAACGTCGCCGCCGCCGGAATGGCCGAACGGGCCGGCACGCCGATCGGCTTCCTCGCCTTCATCAAGGTCGGCCTGCCTGCGACGATCCTCTCAATCGCCATCGCCACCGCCTACATCGCAATCCGCTACATCGCCCTATGACGGAGTAAGGAGAGACGCCATGTCCGACTCGATCGTCAAGAAGGCCCTGCGCGAGATAGAGCCGCTCGACGCCGACGAGCTGATCGGCCCGGCAGCGCGGCGGGTGATCGACGAAGGGCTGCCGGCGCTGCCCGCGGTCGAAAAGAACGGCAGCTTCGTCGGCATCTTCGGCGAGCGCGAGTTCATGGCGGCGCTCTTCCCCGGCTACGTCGGCGAGCTCGCCTCGGCGGCGATGGTCTCGCGCTCGGTCGACGAGACGATCGAGCGCCGCGCCAACTGCGCCGAGCAGCCGATCCGCCGCTGGCTGACCACCGACCACGTCCTGGTCGAGGACGACTACTCCGACACCCAGCTCGCCGAGCTCTTCCTCCACCACCGCGTGCTGATCGTCCCGATCGCCACCGCCGACAAGGTGCATGGGGTCGTCACCCGTCACGACTTCTTCTGCGAGCTGGTCGAGCGCTTCGGCGTGCTGGCCGAGGATCTCGGCGACTGACGAGTCCCAGACGTCGTCAGGCAAGGACGCAGGAAGGCCAAATAGCAGCGCTATTTGGCCGACCGAGGACGCCGCATGGCGGCGTCTGGGGCCGTCAGCAGGTCGCGTTCGATCAGCAGCTCGGCGATCTGGACAGTGTTGGTGGCGGCGCCCTTGCGCAGGTTGTCGGAGACGACCCAGAGGTCGAGGGCGCGCTCGTTGCCGGGGTCGCGGCGGATTCGGCCGACGAAGACGTCGTCGCGGCCGGCGGCCTCGATCGGCATCGGGTAGCGGCCCGCCTCGGGATCGTCGCGCACGGTCACGCCGGGGAAGGCGGCGAGCAGCTGGCGGGCGCGCTCGGGCTCGAGCGGCTCACGCGTCTCGACGTTGACCGCCTCCGAGTGGCCGGTGACGACCGGTACGCGGACGCAGGTCGCGCTGACCCTGATCGCCTCGTCGCCGAGGATCTTGCGGGTCTCGTTGATCAGCTTGCGCTCCTCGTCGCTGTGGTCGTCTCCAGGCGGGAAGCTACCCGCCTGCGGCAGGGCGTTGAAGGCGATCTGGTGTGGGTAGACGGCGGCATGCGGGTCGTGGTCGTCGAGCGCGGCGCGCGACTGGGCGAGCAGCTCGTCGATCGCCGCCTTGCCGGTGCCGGATACCGCCTGGTAGGTGGAGACCACCAGGCGCTCGATCCCGGCCGCGTCGTACAGCGGCTTCAGCGCGAGGACCATCTGCATGGTCGAGCAGTTCGGGTTGGCGACGATCCCCCTGTGGCCGTCCAGGGCGTCCGGGTTGACCTCGGCGACGACCAACGGCACGTCGTCGTGCATGCGGTAGTGGCTGGTGTTGTCGACGACGACGGCGCCGGCCTCGACCAGCTTCGGCGTCCACTCGGCGCTGACCGCGCCACCGGCCGAGGAGAGGACCAGATCGAGGCCCTGGATCGTCTCCTCGCTCAGCGCGCGGACCTCGAGCTCGTCATCGCCCCACTCGATCGCCTTGCCGACCGAGCGCGCGGAGGCAAAGGGGACGACCTCGGCGACGGGGAAGGCGCGGTCGGCGAGCAGGCCGAGGATCGTCGTCCCGACCAGCCCGGTCGCACCCAGCACACCGACTCTGTATCCGTCGCCCGCCATCTCGTCCGAGTATGACGCGGCTCAACCGCCGACCGTGGGGCGATGGGCGTCGCCCATCGGGTCCTCGGCCGCGACCGCGTCGGCGCCGAGCTCGAACGCCTGGTGGAGGGCTTTGACCGCATCGGCGACGCGGTCGGCGGAGATGACGCAGGAGATCTTGATCGGCGAGGTGGAGATCATCTCGATGTTGATCCCCTCCGCGCCGAGCACCTCGAAGACCCTGGCGGCGACGCCTGGGTGCGAGCGCATGCCGGCGCCGACGATCGAAACCTTGCCGATCCGCTCGTCGCTGCGCACGCCCTGGCTGACCTTGAGCCCGCCGACGGTGTCGACGGCCGCGGTCAGGTCGGAGCGATCGACGGTGAAGGAGAGGTCGGCCAGCGCGTCGTCGCCGACCGGCTCGTTCTGGATGATCACGTCGACGTTGATCCCCGCGTCGGCCAGCGCGGTGAAGATCCGCCCGGCGACGCCGGGCTCGTCGCCCACACCGGTCAGGGTCACCCGCGCCTCGCCGTCGGAGTGGGTCACTGCGGTTACGAAAGGCTGCTCCATGGTCTGCTGCTCGCTCTCCTCTTCGCTGACGACGAGGGTACCGGGACCTTCCTCGAAGCTGCTGCGGCAGTGGATGCGCACGCCGTTGTTGCGCGCGTACTCGACCGAGCGCAGCTGCAGGACCTTGGCGCCGGAGGCCGACATCTCGAGCATCTCCTCGTAGGAGGCGAAGGGCAGCTTGCGCGCCTCGGGGACGATCCGCGGGTCGGCGCTGAAGATCCCGGCGACGTCGGTGTAGATCTCACAGACGCTCGCCTCGAGCGCCGCGGCGAGCGCGACCGCGGTGGTGTCGGAGCCGCCGCGGCCGAGCGTGGTCACGTCTTTGCTCTCGGTCGAGACGCCCTGGAAGCCGGCGACGAGCACGATCCGGTCCTGCTCCAGGGTCTCGCGGATGCGGTCGGCGCGGACGTCGATGATCTTCGCCCGGGTGTGCGAGGAGTCGGTGACGATGCCCGCCTGGGATCCCGTCAGCGAGATCGCCTCGTGGCCCATGTCGTGGATCGCCATCGCGCAGAGCGCACAGGAGATCCGCTCGCCGGTCGAGAGCAGCATGTCCATCTCCCGCGCCACCGGCCGATCGGAGATCTCGAACGCCTGCGCGACCAACTCGTCGGTCGTCTTGCCGCGCGCCGAGAGCACGGCGACGACCCGGCAGCCACGCTCGCGCGCGGCGACGATCCGCCCCGCGGCGCGCTTGATCTCCTCGGCGCCGGCAACGGAGGTGCCGCCGAACTTCATCACGACTATGTCGGAGCTCGCCGCCGCCATCGAAGGCCCGAGGATAGCCTCGCGGTCGAGGTTTGTGCCGCTATGCGGATAAACCCCGACCGGGGGGCGGAACGTAAGGTAGATCGCGCAGATCGCTGTATCGACCCGATGCAGCTGGAAGAGGAGCAGCTGATGTTCGACGCACTCGCCCGTTTCGCCGACCGCCGTGCCCGCAGGGTCGGCCTCTTTGCGATCGCCTTCTTCCTGCTCGCCGGGGCACTTGGCGGCTCGGTCGCCGACCGCCTCGACCCCTACGGCGCCGAGGACCCTGCGACCGAGGCGATCGAAGCGCGGGAAACGCTGAAGGACGCCGGCTTCAAGCCTCCCGGCGCGCTTGTGGTGATCCGCAACGCCCCGGTGGCCACCGCCGCCGGGCGGCGGAAGATGGCTGCCGTGGCGCGCGAGCTGCGCGCGATGCCGCGGGTCGAGTCCGTCGCCGGCTACCTCGACACGCGCTCGCCGGACTTCGTCTCCGCAGACGGTCGCTCCACCTACCTCACGGTGACCCTTGCCCCGACCGACGACAAGCAATGGCAGGAGGCGAGCGCCGATATCGTCGATCGCTTCGAGGCCGACCCCGACGTCATCGTCGGCGGCGCAGCGGTCGCCCAGGAGCAGGTCAACAAGCAGGTCGAGAGCGACCTGCAAAAGGCCGAGATGCTCGCCTTCCCGCTGCTCTTCCTGCTCTCACTGCTCTTCTTCCGCAGCCTCGTCGCCGCGCTGCTGCCGCTGATGATCGGCGCACTGGCGATCGTCGGCACCTTCCTCATCCTGCGCCTGGCGAGCGAATTCGGCTCGATCTCGATCTTCGCGCTCAACCTGACCACGGCGCTCGGCCTCGGCCTCTCGATCGACTACTCGCTCTTCATCGTCTCCCGCTACCGCGAGGAGATCGCCAAGGACGGCCCCGGCCTGGCGGCGATGCGCCGTGTGCTGGCGACGGCGGGGCGCACCGTCTTCTTCTCCTCGCTGACGGTATCCGCCGCCCTCGCCTCGCTGCTCGTCTTCCCGCAGCGCTTCCTCTACTCGATGGGCCTCGGCGGCTCCCTGGTCGCCCTGTTCGCGGCCCTGATCTCGCTAACCCTGTTGCCCGCCGTCCTCACCCTGCTGGGCGCCCGCGTCAACTCGCTCTCGCCCCGCTTCCTGCGCCGCCGCGCCGAGGCCGAGACGCGGCCCGAAGAGCAGGGGTTCTGGTACAGGCTCTCGCGCTTTGTGATGCGCCGCCCGGTCGGCGTCGCCACCGCCAGCGCCACCCTGCTGATCGTGCTGGGGATCCCCTTCTTCGGGATCCAGTTCGACACCCCCGACGCGAAAATCCTGCCCGAGGGGGCGAGCGCTCGCAAGGCCTACGACATCGCCAGCGAGCAGTTCCCGCCCAACCGCGAGGTGCCGATCCTGATCACGGTACGCGGTGGCGGCCAGCGGGGCGTGGCGGCCCTGCGCCGGAAGGTGGCCACGACCGAGGGGATCGACGTCGTGCGCCCGCCCCAGCGTCTCGACCGCAGGCTGACGCTGTTGCAGGCGATCTCGGAGAACCCGTTCCCCTCGCGCGAGAGCCGGGCGGCGGTGGAACGGCTGCGCGAGCTCGAGCTGCGTGGTGCCAAGGTCGAGGTCAGCGGCGCCACCGCAGAATTCGTCGACTTCCAGGGCAGCCTGGCCCGCCACATGCCGATCGCGCTCGCGATCGTGATCGTCTCCACCCTGATCATCCTCTTCCTGATGACCGGCTCGGTGGTGCTGCCGGTCAAGTCGCTGATCATGAGCTTCCTCAATCTCAGCGCCGTATTCGGCATCCTCGTCTTCATCTTTCAGGACGGCCGCCTGGAAGGGCTGCTGGCCTACACCAGCACCGGCGCGATTGAGCAGACGATGCCGATCCTGCTGTTCGCCGTCGCCTTCGGCCTCTCCACCGATTACGCGGTCTTCCTGCTCTCGCGGATCAAGGAGGCGCGCGACGACGGCGCTTCGGAATCGGAGTGCGTCGCGATCGGTCTCGAGCGCACCGGCCGGATCGTCACCGCCGCGGCGCTGCTGTTCGCCGTCGCGCTCGGCGCCTTCGCCACCTCGCAGATCCTCTTCATCAAGCAGAACGGCGTCGGCACGGCATTGGCGGTGCTGATCGACGCCAGCATCATCCGCGCCCTGCTCGTGCCCTCGCTGATGGAGCTGCTCGGCAAGTGGAACTGGTGGGCGCCGGCGCCGCTGCGGCGGCTGCACGACCGGTTCGGGATCAGCGAGACGGGTACGCCAGAGCCGTCCTAGATGGTCTGACCAAGCAGGTCAAAGACGCAGGGAGCGAAGCGTACTCTGCACGCGAGCGACCGAGGACGCAGATATGCGCCGGTCAGACCGTCTAGGCGAACGCGTGGCTGGCGCGGCGGCGGAGGTCGGCGTTGAGCATGCCGGTTACCTCGCTGGGATGGTCGCCGGCGGGCGGGATCGCATCGCCGATCAGACCGCTGGCACGGAAGCCGTAGAGCGGAGCGTCGAAGCCGGCCTCGCGGATCTTGCGCACGAGCTGCACGGCGGAAGGGGTGTCGGCGCCAGGGCCGCAGAGCACGATCGCGGTCGGGTCGAGCGCGCCGAGGGCACGCTCCATACGCTCCTCGCCGAGCTCGTCGGAGAGCATCAGCACTCGGAAGCCGGCGCGGCGCAGTGCCAGGTCCAGAGCCTGGGCGTGGACCGACTCGGCTTCGGAGCCGCGGCTGGAGTCGAGCAGCAGGATTCCGGCCGGACGCGAGGCGGTCGAGGCGAGGCGGCGGGCGCCGTGCAGCCAGCCGCTCGCCCAGCGGGCGGCGAATTCGAGCTCCGCTTGGCGCTCTGCGTCCGCGGCGAGCTCGTCGATCGCCGGCAGCAGCAACTCCTCCACGGTGCGTTCCAGCGGCCGGATCGCGAGGCTGCCCTCGATCGCGCGATCGGCGGCGTCCTCATCGAAGCCTTCGAAGGCGGTGAGCAGGCCGCCGCCGCTGGCCGGCGCTTCCTGGCGCTGGCGCGCCAGCTCGATCGCCGAGCTGATGTTGCCGGTCTCACCGAGCGCGTCGCGCAGGGTCTGCAGCTCGATCAGCTCGTAGTTGCGATGGTTGCCCGGGGTGCGCCTCGGCACCGGGTAGCCGTAGCGGCGCTCCCAGCTGCGCAAAGTGTTTGGGCTGACGCCCAGAACTTCGGCGGCGGCGTTGGTTCGGATCCCCGGCATGCGCAGCATTCTGCCACCGAAGTGCCAGGTTTACAGCGGTTATGGACAGATTTCAGGAATCTGTCAGCGATCTTGCAAAGACTCGAGAACGCCGACGCCGACCGGCTGGCCGACCGAGCGGGCGCGCCACATCGCCTCGTCGGCCTTGTGCAGGAGGCCGTCGGCGTCGTTGCCGTGGTCCGGACAGGCGACCACGCCGGCCGAGATCCCGATCCGCAACCCACCCGCTCGCTCGAGGTCGTCGAGCTGATCGAGCAGGCGCTCGGCCATCTGCACGCCACCGATCGTGTCCTGGCCCGGGGCGAGCACGCAGAGCGCGTCCTCCTCGAGGCGGAAGGTCTCGTCGACGAGCCGGATGCTCTCCCCCAGCGCGGCGCCGACCACGGCCAGCGCCGTCTGGCGGTCGCCGGCCTCGCCAGCCCGCGCCCCCGGGCCCTCGACATCGAAGACGACAAGCGCGAAGCGTTGCTGGTAGCGCCGCTGGCACTCGAGCAGCTGGTCGAGGCGGCGGCGCAGCTGCCCGGGCCGGTAAAGGCTCGGGTGCTCCCCCTCCTGCGCGACCGGGGGAGCGCTGGCGCCAGCCCCTTCCGAGAGCGTGCCGATCGCGGCGGCGGCGACCGAGCCGAATTCGTCCGCCAGGCGCTGGGCCGCATCGGCGAAGAGCTCACGGGCAAGCCTGCCGGCCCCCGCCTCCGTGCCTTCTCTGGTCGGGGATTCCGTCGCCACGCCGAGACCTTGGCGAAGCGGGCGGACGCCAGAACCGCAGATCCCCGCTATTTGCGGTCTGACACCCCTCTAGGAGAAGCCTCGAATCTGCGCCCTAATCCAGCGTGCGGCGGCCGGCGAAGGCGTTGCCGAGGGTGACCTCGTCGGCGTGCTCGAGGTCGGCGCCGATCGGCAGGCCGCTGGCGAGGCGGCTGACCTTGGCCTGGCCGCGCAGCTGCTCGGCGATATGCAGCGCGGTGGCCTCGCCGGTCGTCGTCGGGTTGGTGGCGAGGACGACCTCGCTCACGTCTCCATCCGCGACCCGCCGCAGCAGCTCGGCGATCTTCAGGTCGCCGGCGTCGACCCCGTCGATCGGCGAAAGCGCGCCACCAAGCACGTGGTAGAGGCCGCGGTACTCGTGGGTGCGCTCGATCGGGATCACGTCGGCGGGTTCCTCGACCACACAGATCGTCACCTGGTCGCGGCTGGAGTCCTCGCAGATGCGGCAGAGCGGCCCCTCGGAGAGGTTGAAGCAGCGCTCGCAGAGGCCGACCTTCTCCTTGACCTCGCGGATCGCCGTGGCGAGCGCCGCCGCCTCCTCATCCGGGGCACGGAGGATGTGGAAGGCGAGTCGCTGCGCCGTGCGCTGGCCGATCCCCGGCAGCCGAGAGAGCTCGGCGACGAGGCGGGAAAGCGGCGCCGGTCCCTCGCCGCTCACATTCCCGGCAGGCCCATGCCGCCCATGCCGCCGGTGATCCCGCCCATTTTCGAGCCGGCCAGGTCCTGCGCGGCGCGCAGCGCCTCGTTGACGGCCGCCTGAACCATGTCAGCGAGGATCTCGGCCTCCTCGGGGTCGATCGCCTCGGGGTCGATCGAGATCTCGCGCAGGGACATGTCGCCCCCCATCGTCACCTTGACCATGCCGCCGCCGGCGCTGGCCTCGACCGTCTCATCCTTGAGCTGCTCCTGTGCCTGCTCCATCTGCTGCTGCATCTGCTGCGCCTGTTTCATCAGCGCGTTCACGTCGAAGCCTCCCGGACCGCCGCGTGCCATCAACCGACCTCCTCAGCATCGAATTCGCTCTTGATCTTCTCCACCAGCGCCTCGTGGTCGACGCCGTCGTCCGCCGTTTCCGTGTCCGAGGTGAAGTCCTCGCCGTCAAGCACGGTGTAGGCGGGCAGGATCTTCTCGCCCAGCACCGTCTCCAGCGCCGCCGCCATCTGCTCCCGCTTGTCGGGGGCCTCGGCCTTGCGCTTGTTGAAGGTGTGATTGCCCGGGAACCCGATCGTCAGCGTCCGATCCTCGAACGCGACCGGCCTCGCGCCCTCGAAGGTCGCCGCCAGGGCCGGAGCCGTCTGCAACAGCTGGTCGAGGACGGCGGGCCAGACCTTCACGAGCTGATCGAGGTCGAGCTGGCCCGCGGGGCCCGTCGCCGGTCCGGGGGTGTCCGCGGGAGGGTCGTCAGCATCGGACGACGAGGGCTCAGGGGAGGGCGGCGCAGCTTGCGCGGAGCCGCTTTGCTCCAGTCGCTCGATGCGTCGCAGCAGCCCCTCGGTGGATGGGTCCAGATCCGGGCGGGCTGCCTTGAGCAGGGCGATCTCGACGGCCATGCGGGCGTCGTCGCCCTCGCGGACGGCGGTCAGAGCCTGTGAGAGTTCGTCGATCGTGCGGACGAGGGTGGCGGCGCCGATCGCCTGGGCCTGAGCTTGTAGGCGTTCCTGGTCGGTGGCGGTGACGACGAAGGTGTTGGGGACCTCACCGATGGTCTGGGTGACGAGCAGGTGGCGCAGGTGGGCGAGCAGGTCGCGGGCGAACTGGGTCGGGTCGCGGCCGGAGCGGGCCATTTCCTCGACCCCGAACAGCACCGCCCTGGGGTCTTCGGCGGTCACCGCGTCGACGGCGCCGAAGAGCAGCTCGGCGTCGGCGGCTCCGAGCAGTTGCAGCACGTCGTCGAGGCCGACGCTGCTGCCGCCGTAGGCGACGAGCTGGTCGAGCGTGCCGAGCGCGTCGCGGAAGCTGCCCGAGGCGGAGCGGGCAATCGTCGCCACCGCCCCCTCGTCGACCTCGATCGCCTCGGCGACGGCGACCCGCTGCACCACCTCGGAGATCTGCTCCAGCGAGGGGCGCTGGAAGTCGAAGCGCTGGCAGCGGTCGGCGATCGTCGCCATCACCTTGTGTGACTCGGTCGTCGCGAGCACGAAGACGGTGTTCGGCGGCGGCTCCTCGAGCGTCTTGAGGAAGGCGTTCCAGGCCTCCTTCGTCAGCATGTGCGCCTCGTCGAGGATGTAGACCTTCCAGCGCCCGCCGGCCGGAGCGTAGGCGACCCGCTCGCGCAGGTCGCGGACGTCGTCGACCGAGCGGTTCGAGGCCGCGTCCATCTCGATCACGTCGACCGAGCTGCCGGCGGCAATCGTCACGCAGGACTCGCATTCGCCGCAAGGGGTGACGGTAGGACCGCCGCGCTCGCAGTTGAGCGAGCGGGCGAGGATCTTCGCCATCGAGGTCTTACCGGTGCCGCGCGAACCGACGAAGAGGTAGGCGTGGTGGACCTTGCCCTGCTCGACCGCGTTGCGCAGGGTGCGGACGACGTGCTGCTGACCGACCACCTGGTCGAAGGAACCGGGGCGGTGACGGCGGTAGAGAGAGGTCGAGTCGCTCGCGGAGGGCACTGCGGCCAGTGTATCCACGGCCGCGGGGCGCCTTTCTGACCCTATGGTGCATTTACGCGCCCCGCGCCAGATAGGTTGCGCCGATGCTCCGCAGCCGGCTCACGCCCGCCGCCTGGGTCGCCGCCGTCGCGGCGCTGCTGATGGCGCTCTTCCCGCTCGGCTTCCCCAACTACGACACGATCTACTCGCTGCTATGGGGACGGGAACTCGCTGATGGCCTCAGCCCCGACCGAGGCGCCGCGCTGCCCCCCACTCCACACCCCCTGGCCGAACTGTTCGGCCTCGTCGCCTCACCCCTGGGGGAGGGCGCGATCGACCTGACGATGATCGTCGCCTACATCTCGCTCGGCCTCGTCGGCTACCTCGTCTATCGCCTCGGCTCGCTCTGGTTCGACCGCCCGATCGGCGCCGCAGCCGCCGCGATCGTCCTAACCCGCGCCCCCTTTCTCTCCAACGGCCTCCGCGCCTACATCGATGTCCCCTACATAGCCCTCGTCCTTGCAGCTCTCCTTGTAGAGACCAAGCGCCCACGCGCCGGTTGGCCCGTCTTAGCTCTCCTCGCTGCAGCCGGACTGCTCCGACCGGAGGCCTGGCTCTTCAGCTTCGCCTACCTGGCTTATCTCGCCTATCCACTGCTCAGCCGCGGCCAGGGCAATGAGAGTCACAAGCGCAAGGGGGAGCCGGGGGTGTCCCCCGAACCGGCGGATACTCAAAAACGCGGCCCAATTAGGCCGCGTTTTGTCGGAGCGGGGGACACCCCCGGCTCCCCCGCCTCACTGGCCGTCCCAATCGTCCTGGCTGTGGCCGCCCCGATCTTGTGGGCGCTGTTCGACTGGCTCACGTCCGGCTCCCCCACCTACTCGTTCGCCGGCACCAGAGAGACCGTCGACACGCTGGCCCGAGAGACCGGCCCGGTCGACCTCGTGCTCTACGGCCCGCGCCGGCTCGGCGAGGTGCTGCAGTGGCCCGGCATGGTCGCCGCCGCAGGCGGGGTCCTCGCCGCCGCGGGCATCGTCCTCTCGCGCCACCGATCGCGGCTTTTTCCCCGCTATGACCCGGAAAAGGCTGCGATCGGCCTGGCCGCCGCCGCGCTGGCCCTCGGCGCCTTCGCGATCCTCGCCTGCGCCGGTCTGGCGATCATCCCCCGCTACACGATGCTCGCCGCGGCGATCCTCGCCGTCTTCGCCGCGCTCGGCCTGCTCGGCTGGCGCCTGCTTGAGCCCGGACACCGCTGGCGCCGCCCCTGGCAGGCCTTCGCCGCCGTCGTCGCATTGATGTTCGTCGCCTGGGCGCCGAACCAGTACGACCTGCTGCACCGGGTCGACGTCGACCTGACCAACCAGGGGGAGATCGAGTCCGACCTCGGCGACCTCACCGACTCGGGCGCCTTCGAGCCGCTCTGCCTGCCGGTCTCGGTGCCCAACCACCGCGCCGTGCCCCGCCTCGCCTTCGACCTCGACATCCGGCCGAGCCGCATCGTCAGCTCCTCCGAGCAGCGCCAGCCCCGCCGCGGCTACTTCCTCGACCCGGCGACTCCCTTCGTCGTCCATAACTTCATCCTCGACCCCAACGACCCAGCCCGCCTCGACACCCCCGTCCCCGACGGCTTCCGCCCCGTTGTCCGCAACGAGTCCTGGGTCCTCTACCGCCGCTGCTAGCCGCGATTGAACGACTGACTCCCCTGCAGGGGACACAATCCTTCAACGTGCGCGCTCGACCGCCTCGACGGCGGCATGGGTGGTAGCGCTGCGCGGCTATGTATGGACCGTGCACCCGTCTTCGAAGCGAGGTCCCCAGGCATGTCCGTCGGTGTTGGCTCGAGTCGGGCTCGCCTGCGGCACCCGCGGCTTCCGCTTAAGGCTGCTTCCTTCCGGACCTGACCTGATTCACGTGCCTACGTCGCGCAGGACCCGGCCGTCAACGCCGCCCCCGGCGGACCGGTCCCGAAGGCCAGCCCCTTAGAGCGGTTTTCGGCCCCGCTAGAGCGGATTGCGGGTTACAAGGCACCGCTGATTCCCCGCCTAGCACGGTCCGTCCGCGATCCTACCCGGTCCCGCCCATAGGATCGTGCCGCCTTGATCCACGTTGACGCAGAGTCGTTCTTTGTAATCGTCTTCGTCGCCGCCCTGGCGGCGATCACCTCGAGCCTGCTGCCGCGCCGCATCGCGCCGCCCGTGGTCGTGCTCGAGCTGGCGCTGGGGATCCTTGTCGGGCCCGACGTGCTGCACCTTGCCCATACCGACGAGTTCACCAAATTCTTCTCCAACCTCGGCCTCGGCATGCTCTTCTTCTTCGCCGGCTACGAGATCGACTTCGAGCGGATCAAGGGCCGGCCGCTGGTCCTCGGAGCGATCGGCTGGGGGATCTCGATCCTGCTCGCCTTCACCGCCGGCGGCCTGCTGGCGCTGGCCGGGATCGTCCTCTCCTTCCTCTACACCGGAGCGGCACTGACGACGACCGCGATCGGCACGCTGATCCCGATCCTCCGCGACAGCGGCGAGCTGCGCACCCGCTTCGGCACCTATCTACTTGCCGCGGGCGGGATCGGCGAGTTCGGCCCGATCATGATGATCACGCTCTTCCTCTCAACCGAGAAACCGATCCATGAGGCCTCGATCCTGATCGCCTTCATCCTCGTGGCCCTGCTGCTGGCCCTGGCCTCGGTGCGGCTGACGGGCCAGGGCTGGGCGGCACTCGAGCGCACCTTCGAGGCGAGCAGCCAGCTCGCCGTGCGGGTCACGGTGGTGCTGATCTTCGGCCTCGTCTTCCTCGCAGGCGACCTCGGCCTCGACGTGCTGCTCGGCGGCTTCGTCGCCGGGATGATCGTGCGCCTGGCGCTGAAGGGACGCGAGCGAACCGTGTTCGAGTCGAAGCTGACCGCGGTCGGGTTCGGGTTCTTCGTCCCCTTCTTCTTCGTCACCAGCGGCATGGAGTTCGACATCCTCGCCCTCGGCTCGCTCGGCGCGCTGGCGAAGCTGTTCATGTTCCTCGCCCTCTTCCTGGTGATCCGCGGAGCCCCGGCGCTGCTGCTCTACCGCGGCACGCTCCGCCTCCCCCAACGTGGCGCGCTGGGCTTCTACTCGGCCACGGCGCTGCCCCTGGTCGTCGCGATCACCACCCTGGCGATCGACGCCGGCCGCATGGAGACCTCGACCGCCGCCGGCCTGGTCGGCGCCGCAATGCTCTCGACCCTGATCTACCCCTTCGTCGGCCTCGCCCTCCAGCACCGCGCGATCGCCGAGGACGAGACCGGCCCGCCCGGCCAAACCTCCCCCACCGGAGCCGTATGATCAGCCCCCTCCCGGGCGCGTAGCTCAGCGGGAGAGCGCTCGCCTCACACGCGAGAGGTCGCTGGTTCGAACCCAGCCGCGCCCATCGGATACTGCCCTACCCCGGCGGCTGCAGGACCGAGAGTATGTGGCCGGATCTTGCCTTGACGAAGATCTCGCCGGAGACCATGGTCCGCCCCTCTACCCGGCGAGCTCGGGGATGAAGCGTTCCAGGTGCGCGTCGATCGTGCGGCGCACCCACTCCTGGGTCTCGGCGTCGGCCATGCGGTAGCGGCCGAGCAGCATCTTCTGATCCTCGAGTGGCAGCCCGGCGATCTCCCAACCCACCGCGAGGCGCTCGAAGAGCATCTCGGTGCGGCGGCGCCAGGCGTCGTCCTGGCTGGTCGCCGCGGTCGCCGGCCCCTCCTGCAGCTTCGCGATCGTGCCCGCGCTGAGCGACTCGCGCAGGGTGAGCACGTTGCCCTCGGCGTCGGTGTAGTCGACCGTCGCCGGCTTCTCGCGCGGTCGCCGCTTCTTGCGCTTGGCCATCGGCCCGAGTCTGCCACTCAGTAGTCGTCGCCGGCGGGCCGCCGGCGCGCCCGCTTGCGCTCGCCCTGGCGGCGCTTCTGCTCGATGCGCCGCTTGCGAGCGGCGCGCGTCGGCCGCGTCGGCCGGCGGCTCCGCGGCACGACCAGCGCCGCGGAGATCTTCGCCGCCAGGCGCGCCAGCGCCAGCTCGCGATTACGCGCCTGGCCGCGAGCGTCCTGCGCCACCGCGACGACGGTCGGCCCTACCCGCTTGAGCAGCCGCGCCCGCTGCGCGTCGTCCAGCGCCACGGAAGCGCCCACGTCGAAGACCGCTTCCACCCGCGAGGCGGTCACGTTCGCATGCTGCCCGCCCGGCCCGGAGGAGCGGCTCGTGCGCAGCTCGATCTCCGCCAGGGGGATCGCAAGCCGCTCGTCGATTCTCAGCTCGTCGGCCATCGCCCCACCGTAGCTGCGCGGAGTGTGTTCAGGCCAGCGCGTCGATCTTGCTCGCCAGCTCGAAGTCGGCCGCGGTGACGCCGCCGTCTGAGTGGGTGCAGAGCGAGACCGTGACCGTGTCCCAGGAGACCTCGAGGTCCGGGTGGTGGCTCATCTCCTCGGCCGGTCCGACCAGGCTCTGGATGAAGTTGACCGAGCCGACGAAGTCGCCGCGCCTGAAGCTCTTGCTGATCGCCGACCCCTGCCGCTCCCAGCCGGGGTGCTCGGCCAGCCTCGCCTCGATCTCGGGGTCCGCCATTGGGGCCATGCCCTAATGCTGCCACAAATCGGACTGCTCAAACTATAAGTGACGAGATGCCCATATTGAGTGACGATCAGCCGCCGATCGGCGCCCGCGGGTTGGAGCCGTAGAAGACCAGCGTGCCGAGCATGCCGACGATGTGGACCAGGATGATGTTGACGACCATCGATTTGGCCGTCGCCGTGCCGACCCCGACCGGCCCACCGGACGCGGTGTAGCCGTAGTAGCAGCCGACCAGCACGATGATCGTCGCCATCACCATCCCCTTGGCGAGGCTGAATAGGACGTCGACGTAGTCCTGGAAGGTCCAGAAGATCAACAGGTAGCCGCCCGAGGAGACGTCACCGACCTGCTCGACCACGGCGATGTAGCTGGAGAAGTAGACGACGCCGACGCCGACGAGGAAGAGGAAGGGCAGCGCGATCCAGGCGCCGAGCAGACGGGTCGCGGCCAGGAAGGTCACCGGCTCGATGCCCATCACCTCGAGCGCGTCGATCTCGTCGGAGATCCGCATCGCCCCCAGCTCGGCGACGATCCCGGTGCCGACCTTGGCCGAGAGGATGTAGCCGAAGGCGTAGGGCAGGCCCTCGCGCAGGTCGCAGTAGGCGGAGAAGATGCCCGCGTTCGACGGAGCGCCGATCGAGCGGCTGAAGTAGGCGCCGATCACGCCGCAGTTGAGGCCGAGGATGAAGACGAATGCCCAGACGATCAGCGCCGAGCCGAGGATCAGGATCCCCGCCTGGCGCAGGCTCTCGCCGAAGAAGCGGAAGACGCGGCCGGAGTAGACGAGCCCGGCGACGCGGGCGCCGAAGCGCGCGACCTCGCCGAAGGAGTCGATCCAGTTGCGCGGGACGTCAAGCCAGCCGATCACGGGGTCGCCGCGCTCACCGGATCGACTGCAGTTCGGGGTTGGAGGCGAGCAGGACGGCGGTGAAGACGTAGAGGAAGAAGAAGACGCCCATGAAGGCGATCACGACCGCCTGATTGACCGCGCGACCGACTCCCGCCGGCCCGCCGGAGGCAGTCATTCCCTTGTAGCAGCAGACGACGGCGATGATGCCGCCGAACAGGATGCACATCAGCACCGAGCCCCAGATATCGGTGATCAGGGCGTTGGAGAACAGGGTCGAGAAGAAGCCGCCGAGCGGGGCGCCATAGAGCAGCGAAGCGGCGATACCGGCGGTAAGGCCGAAGACGATCGCGAAGATGTCGAGCAGGCCGGTGATCACCATCAGGGCCAGGAAGCGGGGCACGACCAGGTTCTTGATCGGGTCGACCCCGAGCACCTGCAGGGCGTCGAGCTCCTCGCGGATCTTGCGGGCGCCGAGGTCGGCGGTGATCGCCGTGCCGGCGACGCCGGCAACGACCGCGGCGGTGACGATCGGGCCGATGAAGCGGACCGCGGTGACGACGAAGAAACCGCCGAGCCGGTCGAGCGTGCCGAACAGGTCGAGGATCCCGGCGGCCTGCAGGCCCGGCGCCCCGAAGCAGAGGGCAAAGGTCGAGATCGTCATCGGAAACCAGGAGAGCTTGAGCACGAAGAGGAATTGGCCGACCAGCTCCTCGCCGTAGGGGTAGGGCGGCCTGACGATCGAGATCAGCGTCTTCGCGGTCAGGATCATCATCTCCCCGACCTGCTCGAAGAACGACTTCGCGGGCAGCAGCGCCCGCACTAGAGCTTGTGCCGCCACCAGCTCATCGCCCGCTCGAGGGGACTGGCCTCCTGCACCCGTTCGCGCCCGGCCCGCCGCGCCCGCTGCTCCGCCGCCCGCTGCGCGGCGGAGAGCTGGGCGATCAGCGTGTCGCGCGTCTGCTCCAGCTCCTCCACACCCGCGATGTGGGCGCTGGCGCGGCGCGGCGCGGTAGGCAGGTCTCGCGGCAGGTCGCGGGGGTAGGTGCCGAGCTCGGCCTCGAGCCGGGCGATCTGGCGGCGCAGCTCGCGGCGCACCTCGATCGCCTCGCCCTCGACGGTCGGATCGGGCAGCGGCGAGGACCCGGCCGCCACCTCGTCGAGCGAGCCGGGCATGCTGGCGCAGGCCGAGGCGACGACCGCCAGCTCGCGCGGGCTGAGCCCGGCCTCATGGGCGCGCCGCAGGGCGTCAGTCGCGATCTCCTCCAGTTGCTCGGCGGCCTCGATCCCCTCGGCGACGAAGGTGCCCTGCCCCTGGCGGCTGACGACCAGCCCCTCCCGCTCGAGGCCGGCGTAGACCGCGCGCACGGTGTTGACGTTGACCCCCGCCCACCCGGAGAGGCGGCGGAAGCTCGGCAGCCGCTCGCCCGCAGCGAGACGTCCGGTGGCGATCAGCGCCCGCAGGCGCCAGGTCAGCTGCAGGCCGACGGGAATCTCGTCGCCGGGGTCGGTCGTAAAGGGATTCGGCTCGGCAGCTTGCTGTGCCATTGCGCAGGCACAGTAGACGACCCGGGTGTATCAGTCAACTAGCGCACTTGTGCCTGCGCAGAAGCCCACAGAGGCCACTGCTCCAGCCTCCCCGCTTTCGCGAGAGCAACAGGCCATAGCGCCGGCCGGTCCGCGTCGGCAGACCGCAGGCGGTGGAGGAACGGGCGCTGCGAACGGAGACGATCCGGCCGCGGCGCAGGCCGATGCCGCCCTTGTAGACACGGCGGACCCGGTAGCGATACACCGCGCGCAGGCGACTCTGCGGGACCACCTTGACCAGGCGACCGGCGATCGCCGCATCGGCCCGCTGCATCGCGTCGCCGCGAGAGAGCGGCGCGCAGGAGCATGCCTGGGCGCTCCCGGCGAAAACCAGGGCGCCCAGACCGACGATTACCGCCACATACCGGGGGCGCCTCGAACCCACTCCTCCACTGTAGAGAGAAACGCCGAATTTCACAAATCGGGGGCGCGAAAGTGACGCTTTGCGAAACCAGAGCGCCCTGGGGCTAGGGCGTCAGGACGATCTTCAGCGCCTCCCGCTGGTCGTAGAGCTCATAGGCCTCGGCTGCCTGGTCGAGCTTCATCCGGTGGGTGACCAGCGGCGCCGGGTCGAGCTTGCCCGCTTCGAGCAGGCCGAGCACGCGGTCGACGTGGGCGATCACGTTGGCGAGCCCGAGCCGCAGGGTCACGCCCTTGAGCCAGGCGAGGCCGAGCGGCACCTCGCCCTTGCCGGCGTAGGCGCCGATGCCGGAGACGACACCCGCGTCGCGGACGAGGCTGACGGCCATCGCCAGCGGGCCGGGGTCGCCGACCGCGTCGACGACGACGTCGACGCCGCGGCCCTCGGTCTCACCGCGTACAGCGCGCTTCGGCTCCTCCTCGGTGAGGTGCAGAGGGGTCGCGCCAAAGCGCTCCGCCATCGCCAGCCGCTCGGCGACGCTGTCGACCGCGAAGACCCTGGCCGCGCCGGCGGCGAGCGCCGCCTGCACGGCGCAGAGGCCGACCGGGCCGAGGCCGAGCACGGCGACGGTGTCGCCGGCCCGCATCCCCGCGTGGGCGATCGCGTGGTAGCCGGTGCCCATCACGTCGCCGGCGAACAGCGCCACCTCGTCGGACATCCCCTCCGGCACCCGGCGCAGGGTCAGGTTGGCGCGCGGCACGAGCAGCCGCTCGGCCTGCGCGCCCTGCAGGTTGCCGAGGTGGGAGCCGTGGCCGAAGGTCCGGCCGTTCTCGCAGCGGTGGTAGTCACAGCGCAGGCAGGCCGGGCAGGTCGCGCAGGCGGTGTGGAAGCAGCCGAGGACGCGGTCGCCGACGGCGACCCGCTCGACGTCGGCGCCGGCGGCCAGCACGGTGCCGACGAACTCGTGACCGATCGTGAAGCCGGGCTCGACCGGCACACGGCCGTGGTAGATGTGCAGGTCGGAGCCGCAGACCCCGCTCGCCTCGACCTCGACGAGGGCGTCATCGGCGGCGACGATCTCGGGCTCGGGCTTCTCCTCGATCCGCACCTCGCCTGGGGCCTGGAAGGTCACCGCACGCACCCATAGAACCTATCCGCTCGTCGGTTGGGCGGTCGCCTAGCCGACGCTGACGCCGGCGACCTGGAAGCGACCGGCGTCGGCGCCGGGGCTCGCGGTCTCTGCGATCCGCGCTTCCAGCGCCAGCTCGCGCTCGAAGTCGGCCTCCTCGCCGTGGCGGAAGGAGACGTCCTTGCCCTCGAGCAGCTCGATGAAGACCTCGACGAAGCGCGCGTCGAGCTGCTTGCCGGCGACCCGGCGCAGCTCCTGGATCGCCTCGTAGCTCGAGGTCGGCGTGCGGTAGGAGTCGCGCGCCGTCATCACGTCATAGGTGTCGGCGACGGAGATGATCCGCGCCAACTCCGGAATGTCATCGCCTTCGAGGCCACGCGGGTAGCCCTTGCCGTCGATCCGCTCGTGGTGGGCGAGGATGATCTCCGCCACCGGGCCGTAGCCGTCGAGCGAGGAGACGACTCGGGCGCCCTGCTGCGGGTGGCGGCGGATCAGCATCCAGTCTTCGTCCGTGAGCGGGACGTTGGCCTTTAGGATGCGGTCGGGCAGGATGAACTTGCCGACGTCGTGCAGCAGCGCAGCGATGTGGACCAACTCCTCTTCGCGCTTGGAGAGGCCGGCACGCTGGGCGATCGCGCGCGAGTAGCGGGCGACGGCGGCGCTGTGCCGGGCGGTCATCTGGTCCCGCAGGTCGAGCGTGCGCAGCAGCGCGCTCAACATGCCCACCTGGAAGCTGGCCAACTGATTCGTCCGCACCTCGAGCTCGCGGGCCCGCTCCTGGGAGAGCAAGAGCGCGCCGAGCAGGTACTGGAAGGTGATCAGGACGATGCCGAACAGGGCGACGCCCGCGATCCCGATCGCGTGGTAGACGAAGGCGACCCCGACCGCCATCAGCGCGGCCGCGAGCTCGGAGGGCAGCACCGGGAAGAGGACGGTGCGGACCTTCTCGACGAAGGAGCTGCCCTCCAGGTAGCACGTGTAGATGCCCGATCATCGTGAAGTTGATCGCCAGGGCGAGCAGGAAGACGCCGAAGACGAGCGGGTAGTAGGAGGGGTCGGCAGCAGTGATGCCGAGCGCGTCGATCGTCTCGTTGAACGCGAGCCCGCCGATCAGCGGGAAGGTCGCGTAGGTGAGGAGGTTGTTGAGCAGGTCGTGCGGCGCGTCCCGCCAGCGTGCCCAGCCGGCCAGGATCGTGAGAATGCCGATCACGGCGGCGGGCAGGCCGCCGAGGAAGACCATCGCGAGGACGAGCGCCAGGAAGCTGCCCGAGGTCTTCAGGCGCGAGGCGGTTTCAATCGCCGTCAGGTCGCTGAAGACCGAGAAGCCGAGCAGGATGCCGAACAGGGGCAAATCCCAGTTCGCCACCGGCGCGCGCAGCGCGCAAACGGCGACGACCCCGGCGAGCAGCGCCAGCTCGAGGCCGATTATCCTGGTTGTGGGTCGCTCGACTGGCATCGTTTTCAGCGCCGCGCACGCGCCGCTCCGGGCGGGCCCAGAGGGACTTCCGCGTGGGATGGCGGTTCCCTGCGCTCGACGGCCTGCGAGTGCGCTCATGCGTTCTTGCCAGGAATACCGTAGACGGTTGCACCAGGCGTCACAAGACGGACGGATCGATTGACCACGAGCTTGCAGGGCGGCGCGATGTCCGCCACGCCCCCAAAAACGCAGAAGGCGCCCACCGGGCGCCCTCGAGCGTTAAAGACGAATCGCTATTGCGTTTCGTAGTTTGAAAGTCTTAGCGGCGCCAGCCCATGAGAATTCCTTTCGTCGAAGCCCTGTGCGGATATCTCGCGCAAGTCCCGGCGAGACGAACCATTCTGATGGCAAGTTTGTAGCACAACTTGTCGAAAACCTGTGCATCTGCAACGAAACTTGTGCAATAAACGCGTGGGGCATCGGGGCGAATAATGGGTAGCCCACGCCTGCGAGACCCCCTGCGACGCCCGGCGTTCCGTCGCCTGGCGCTCTCCTACGCGGTCAACGAGATGGGCGACTGGCTCGGCATCATTGCCCTCTCGGTGCTTGTCTTCGACCGCACCGACAGCGCGCTGGCGACGGCGCTGCTCTTCATCGGGACCGGCTTCCTGCCCGCCCTGCTGACGCCCTTCTTCGTCGCCCGCTTCGAGCGGCCACCGCCCCGCTTCGTGCTGCCGGCGGTCTACGCGGCCGAGGCTCTGGCCTTCGGTGGCCTGGCCCTGCTGGCCGAGCATTTCTCGCTCGGCCTGATCGTCGTCGTGGCAGCGCTCGACGGCGCTTTGGCGCTGACTGCGAAAACGTTGACCCGTGCAGTGACCGCCGCGATGCTCGAGCCGAAGGGTGAGCTGCGCGCCGGCAACGCCGTGCTCAACATCGCCTTCACCGGCGGCGCGGCGGTCGGCCCGGCCCTGGCCGGCGGCGCTGTCGCCGGCCTCGGCGTCCAGTCGGCGCTGCTGCTCGACGCGATCTCCTTCTACGCGATCGCCTGCATTCTGCTCACGGCACGGCCGCTGCCGCATGCCGAACCGGAGCCCGGCAGACTGCGCGAGCAGGTCCGCGCCGGGCTCGGCTACATCCGCGGACACGGGACGCTGCGCCGCCTGCTGACCGCGCAGGCCGGGGCGCTCGTCTTCTTCTCGCTGGTCGTGCCGATCGAGGTGATCTACGCCAAGGAGACGCTCGGCGCCGGCGACGCCGGCTACGGTCTGCTGCTCGCCAGCTGGGGAACCGGGATGGTGATCGGCAGCGCCGTGTTCGCGACGCTGCGGCGGGCCTCGCTGCCGGTTCTGCTCTTCTTCAGCACGGTGGCGATCGGCGGCGGCTACCTCGGCATGGCCGTCGCGCAGACGCTCCCCGTCGCCTGTGCGGCCTCGGTCCTCGGCGGCATCGGCAACGGCGTGCAGTGGGTGGCGATGGTCAGCGCCGTGCAGGAGCTGACCGCGCAGCGGATGCAGGCGCGGGTGATCGGCACGCTCGAATCGATCGCCTCGGCGGCGCCGGGGCTCGGCTACGTGCTGGGCGGCCTGATCGCCACCCAGTGGAGCCCGCGGGGGGCCTTCTTCGTCGCCGCAGGCGGCGTCGCCGCGATCGTCGCGGTCTCCGCCCCGACCCTAGGCAGGAACTGGAGCGGCGACGGCGCAAAAGAACGTCCAGGGACCGTTGACGCCGCCGAGGAAATTATGGTGGAGTTAATTCCCGCAGAAGCCCTGTCCAGTCCAAAAGGGAGGTCGTGACGTGAGGAAGCTGCAGGCAGTGCTGGTGGTCGTCGCATTGGTGGTGGTCGCTGCGGCTCTCTCCTCGTGCGGCGGGAGCTCGGACAAGGAAGGTGGCACCCTGACCGGCAGCTACGCCTCGTTTCCGGACTACCTCGACCCGGCGCTCTCCTACACGGCCGAAGGCTGGACGGCGATGTACAACACCTACCTGCCGCTGCTGACCTACAAGCACGCCGACGGTGAGGAAGGCAGCGAGGTGGTGCCCGCCCTGGCCGAGAGCCTGCCCGATGTCAGCCCGGACGGCAAGACCTACACGCTGACCCTGCGCCAGGGCCTCAAATACTCCGACGGCACCCCGGTCAAGGCATCGGATTTCACCAGCACGGTCGAACGCCTGTTCAAGCTCAACTCGCCCGGCTCGCCCTTCTACGCGGGCATCGTCGGCGCCGAAGAGTTCGCCGAATCCAAGAAGGGCGGCATCTCCGGGATCACGACCGACGACCAGAGCGGGGAGATCGCGATCGAACTGACCGCGCCGAGCGGCACCTTCACCAACGAGCTGGCGATGCTCTTCGTCGCCCTCGTGCCGGCCGACACGCCGGCCAAGAGCCTGACGAACGACCCGCCGCCGGCGACTGGTCCCTACGAGATCGTCGGCTCCGAACCGGGGCAGGGCTGGTCCTACGCCCGCAACCCGCAGTGGGCGAAAGCCAACGGCGACCTGATCCCGGAGGTGCCCGCGGGGCACGTCGACAAGATCGAGATCTCGATCGTGCGCAACGGCGCGACCCAGGTCAATGAGATCGAACGCGACAAGACCGACTGGATGCAGACGCCCGTCCCCGCCGACCTCTACAACAAAGTCAAGGACAAGTACGAGGGGACCCAGTTCCGGGTCGAGAAGCCGATCAACCTCTACTACTTCTTCATGAACACGACGCAGCCGCCCTTCGACGACGTCAAGGTCCGCCAGGCGGTCAACTACGCGGTCGACACGGCGGCGCTGGAACGGATCTACGCGGGCTCGCTCACGGCCTCCCACCAGATCCTGCCCGAGGGCATGCCCGGGCACGAGCCCTTCGACCTCTACCCGCACGACATGGCGAAAGCCAAGGCGATGCTCGAGCAAGCGAACCCCTCGGACCGCGACATCACCGTCTGGACCGACGACGAAAGCCCCAACGACGAAGCGGGCGCCTACTTCAACGACGTGCTCAACAAAATGGGCTTCAACGCAAAGCTGAAGACGCTCGGCGCCGACAACTACTTCCAGACGATCGGCAATGCGAGCACGCCCGACGTCGACGCCGGTTGGACGAACTGGTTCCAGGACTATCCGCACCCGAACAACTTCTTCCAGCCGTTGCTGGCTGGGGAAAGCATCGCCCCGAGCTTCAACACCAACGTCGCCGAGATCGACGTGCCGAAGCTGAACAAGAAGATCGACCGGCTGCGCGAAGAGCAGCTCGGGCCCGAGCAGGAAGAAGAATACGCCGCGCTCGACCGCGAATACATGGAACTGGCGCCCTGGGTCCCCTACGGCGCCAACACCGTCTCCACCTTCGTCTCCGGTGCGATCGACCTCGACACGGTGGTCTTCAACCCGACCATGGGCCAGGACCTGACGAGCTTCCAGCTCAAGTAAGTGGAGGGCCGCAGCCACTGGTATCTGGCGTACCGGCGGCTGCGGCGCAACCGGGTCGCGCTGGGCTTCGGCGGCCTCTTTATCGCGATCGTCGTCTTCGTGCTGGCGGCACCGCTGTGGGCCGATCGGGTCGCCGGCACCGGGCCGAACGCGACCCACACGACCGAGAGGGTGACGATCGACGGCGAGCGGCGTGAAGTCGTCGACCGCGAGGGCAGGCCGATCGGGCCGCTCTGGCTCGGTGCCGGCGGCAAGTTCTTCCTCGGCGCCGACGGACGGCTTGGCCGCGACGAGATGGTGCGGCTGATGTACGGCGGGCGCATCTCGCTCTTCGTCGGCTTCCTCTCGACCCTGATCGCGACCCTGATCGCGACGACGCTCGGCCTGCTTGCCGGCTACTACCGCGGCTGGACCGACACGCTGATCTCGCGCAGCCTGGATGTGATCTGGGCCTTCCCGGTGACGTTGCTGGCGATCGCGCTCGGCCTCGCGCTGGCGACCGGCGGCCTGCAGATCGGTCCGCTGGACCTCTCGGGCAGCTCGATCTGGATCCCGATCCTGATCATCGCCTTCGTCTACACCCCGTACATGGCGCGGCCGATCCGCGGCGAGGTGCTCGCCCTGCGTGAGAAGGAGTTCGTCGAGGCCGCCGTCTCGCAGGGGGCCGGCCCGGCGCGGGTGATGTTCGGTGAGCTGCTGCCGAACCTGCTCTCAACCCTGATCGTCTTCTTCACGCTCGGCGTAGCGCAGAACATGCTGCTCGAGTCGATGCTCTCATTCCTCGGCGTCGGCGTGCAGGCGCCCAACACCTCCTGGGGAACGATGATCGGTGACGGCTTCGAGCTGATCAGCACGGCGCCGCTGCTGACCGTGATCCCCGGCACGATGATCCTGCTCACCGTGCTGGCGATCAACGTCTTCGGCGACGGCCTGCGCGACGCGCTCGACCCCAAATCGAAGGTGCGCCTCGAGGCCCACGCCGGGGTTGCCGAGCCGGAGGGCACCGCGGTCTGATGGGTCGCTTCATCGCCAGGCGGGCGGTCAGCACGGTGGCGGTGCTGTTCGCGATCTCGCTGATCGTCTTCGCGATCTTCAATCTGATTCCCAGCTCCGACCCGGCGGTGAGCCTGGCAGGGAAAAATGCGAACCCCACGCTGGTCGCGAACATCACCGAGGAATGGGGGTTCGACGAGTCGCTTCCGCAGCAGTACCTGACGATGATGCGGAAGATCTTCAGCGGCGACCTGATCTCCTACGAAGGGCGGGAAAGCGTCGACGAACGGATCCTCGAAGGGGTTCCGGCGACCTTCTCGCTCTGCATCGGGGCCGCCGTGATCTGGATGTTCTTCGGCATCCTCTTCGGCTACATCTCGGCGGTGCGTTCCGGCGGCCTGCTCGACCGGGGGCTGACGGTCGTCGCCGTCGCCGGCATCTCGATCCCGGTCTTCTGGCTGGCGGCGATCTTCCTCAACTACCTCACCTACAACCTCGGGCTCTTCCCGTCGGGCACCTACGTCCCCTTCACCGAGAGCCCGTTCGAGTGGGCAAACCACCTCTTCCTGCCCTGGGTGACTCTGGCGATCGGCTACATCGGCCTCTACAGCCGGGTGCTGCGCTCGAACATGCTCGACGCGATGAACGAGGATTACGTGCGCACGGCGCGGGCCAAGGGCCTGAGCGAGCGGCGGGTGATGACCCGCCACGTGCTGCGCAACTCGCTGGTTCCGATCGTCACCCTGTTCGGGCTCGACTTCGGTGCCCTGCTCGGCGGTGCGATCGTCGTCGAAGGTGTCTTCAACCTCGACGGGATCGGCCTCTACACCTTCGAATCGCTGGTCAACCAGGACCTGCCGCCGGTGATGGCCGTGGTCATCTTCGGCGCCTTCTTCATCGTCCTCTTCAACGCCCTGGTCGATGTCGCCTACGCCTTCCTCGATCCGCGGGTGAAGCTGGGGGCTTCGGCACAGTGAGCGCCGGGACGTTGCTCAGCGTGCGCGACCTGCGCGTCGGCTTCGCCACCGAGGGCGGCGTCGTGCAGGCGGTCGATGGGGTCTCCTTCGACCTGGCGCCGAACGAGGTGCTGGCGATCGTCGGCGAGTCGGGCTCGGGCAAGAGCGTCACCGCGGCGACGATCATGGGCCTGACCCGCTCGCCCAACACGCGGATCGAGGGCTCGGTCCAACTCGGCGACAGCGAGCTGCTCGACGCCGGCGATGCGGAGCTGCGCCGGGTGCGCGGGGAGCGCATCGCGATGATCTTCCAGGACCCGATGACGTCGTTCAACCCGGTCTACCGAATCGGCGCCCAGCTGGTCGAGGCGATCCGGGCGCACCGGCCGCAGATGGGCAAAGCGGAGGCCCGCGAACGCGCGGTCGAGCTGCTCGCCGCGGTCGGCATCCCCGATCCCGAGCGCCGCGTCGACCGCTACCCACACGAGTTCTCCGGCGGGATGCGGCAGCGGGCGATGATCGGGATGGCGCTGGCGCTGGCCCCCGACATCCTGATCGCCGACGAGCCGACGACCGCCCTCGACGTGACGATCCAGGCGCAGATCCTCGAGCTGCTGCGGCGGCTCAACCGCGAACGCGGGCTGGCGACGATCCTGATCACCCACGACTTCGGCGTCGTCGCCGAGCTCGCCGACCGGGTGCTGGTCATGCACGACGGCAAGATCGTCGAGCGCGGCGGCCTCGACGACGTCTTCTACGCGACCAACGACGCCTACACGCGCAAGCTGCTCGGCTCGGTCGTGCGCCTCGACCGGGCGCCCCCCCTGCGCGCGGCCCGCGGCGGGACGCCGCTGCTCGAGGTCACCGATCTGGTCAAGCACTTCCCGGTCAAGCGGGGGCTGCTGTTCGACCGCGAGGTCGACCGCGTGCGCGCCGTCGACGGGGTCAGCTTCAGCGTCGCGCAGGGTGAGACGCTCGGCCTGGTCGGCGAGTCCGGCAGTGGCAAGTCGACCCTCTCACGGGCGGTGCTGCAACTGCTGAAGCCGACCTCGGGCTCGGTCCGCTTCGAGGGCGAGGAGATCGCCGGCCTCTCGCGCCGCCAGATGCAGCCGCTGCGCGCCGACATGCAGCTGATCTTTCAGGATCCCTACGCCTCGCTCAACCCGCGCAAGCGCGTCGGTCAGATCGTCGGCGAGCCGCTGCGCCTGCACGGCCGCGCCTCGGGTGCGGAGCTGCGCAGCCAGGTCGGCGAGCTGCTCGAGCGGGTAGGGCTTGCGCCCGAGCACTACAACCGCTTCCCGCACGAGTTCTCCGGCGGGCAGCGACAGCGGATCGGCATCGCCCGGGCCCTCTCGCTGCGACCGAAGCTGATCGTCGCCGACGAGCCGGTCTCCGCGCTCGACGTCTCGATCCGCGCCCAGATTCTCGAGCTGCTCTCCGAGCTGCAGGGCGAGCTCGGCCTGACCTACGTCTTCGTCGCCCACGACATCGGCGTCGTCCGCCACGTCTCCGACCGGATCGCAGTCATGCACGACGGCAAGATCGTCGAGCAGGGACCGGCCGACCGGGTCTGCGAGCGGCCCGCCGACCCGTACACGCAGTCCCTGCTCGCGGCGGTGCCGGTGCCCGACCCGCGCGAGACCCGCGCCCGTCGGGCATCATCGGCGACGTGAACCTGCCGCTCTCGCCGCCGCTGAAGCCGCAGCTGGCGCTGACCCGCAAGGCGCTGCCCGAAGGGAACGAGTGGGCCTACGAGCAGAAGCTGGACGGCTTCCGCGCGATCGTCTTCGCCGACGGCGACGAGACCTACGTCCAGTCGCGCGGCGGCAAAGCCCTGGCGCGCTACTTTCCCGAGCTGAGATTCGCCCCAGGGCGCTACGTGCTCGACGGCGAGCTGGTCATTCGCGACGCCGAGGGCAAGCTCGAATTCGACGCGCTGCAGCAGCGCATCCACCCGGCCGAGTCGCGGATAACCCTGCTCTCGAAGGAGATCCCGGCCGAGTACGTCGCCTTCGACCTGCTTGCCGAGGGCGACGAGGCGCTGCTCGAGACGCCGTTCGGCGAGCGACGGCGGCGGCTGGAGACGCTGGCCAGGCAGACCGAGGTCGAGCTGAGCCAGCTCAGCCCCGACCGCTCGCAGGCCGAGGAGTGGCTGCGGCGCACCGAGGGCACGATGGCCAAGCAGCTCGAGGCCCCCTACCACCCGGGCAAGCGCAAGGGCATGGCCAAGATCAAGCGCGAGCGCGAGATCGACTGCGTAGTGCTCGGCTGGCGCCCGGGTAAAGAGGAGGGCACGGTGGGCTCGCTGATCCTCGGCCTCTACGACGGCGACGACCTGCGCCCGGTCGGCCACATCTCGGGCTTCAGCATGGACGCCAAACGCAGCATGCGCGAGCTGCTGGCCCCCTTGGAGACCGGCGAGCAGGGCGCCGCCGAGCCCAGCCGCTGGACCGGGGGGCGCGAGCTCGAGTGGGTCGCATTACGCCCGGAGCTCGTCATCGAAGTCGGCTATGACCACGCCAGCGCCGGCCGCATCCGCCACGGCGCCCGCTTCCGACGCTTCCGCACCGACAAAGACCCCCGCCAGTGCACATTCGACCGGCTGGACGAAGGGTGACGGAGCCGCGTCAGATGCTGGAGCCGGTCTCGTCGCGCTTGTAGGCGTCGAGCTGGGCTAGCGCCTGCTCACGGGCCTTCCTGCGCAGCGGCGGCAGCAGGGCGACCAGCGTGCCTTTCGGGCCCAGCGCCTGCTTCGCCCAGTTGCGGAAGTCGAACTCGTCGACATGGTCGGCGATCAGGCCGTCGTCGGCGAAACGGAAGCTCGCGCGGATGTCGTTGACCACCGGGCGGCCGGTGGAGAAGGTGTAGCGGGCGATCCAGTGGGCCGAGCCCGAGACATCGTCGGCGTCATGCTCATGCAGCTCGATCCTGAGGTCGGTGGCGCGGCTGGTCAACATTCGCCACATTGCGCCGACATCGCCACCCTGCAGGTCGCCGAAGGCCGGGTCGCGGAAGTGCGGGTCGGACGCGTAGCAGGCGGTCATCGCGGCGCCGTTGCGCTCGCCGAAGGCCGCGTAGAGGCGCTCAATCGTCGCCCGGTTCGTCTCCGCTCCCATTAGGGCAACTTACCGGTGATCACGTAGCGAAGCACGTCGACCACCTGCTCGGGGCTGCGCGCCGTGCCCTGGGCGGCGCGGTCGACCTCCTTCAGCGCGTGGTCGAGCTCGGCTTCGTGCAACGTGACGTACGGTGTGCCCAGGGCAGCGGCGTAGCCGGCGTCGAAGGCAGCGTTCCACTGCCGGTACCTGTCGCCGAAGCGGACCACGACCACGTCGGCGGCGCGGACCAGCGTCTGGGTGCGGATAGCGTTGACCCCCGCCCCCATGTGGTCGCGCCAGAACGGCTCGCCCTCGTCGCCGAGGGTGCCGACGCCGGCGTCGTCGGAGGCGGCGTGGTCGGTGACCGGCGCTGAAAACGAAATCGGCAACCCCGCCTCACCCACACCCGCTTCGATCCGCTCCCGCCAGTCCGAATGAATCTCCCCAGCCAGATACACCTGCCAAAGGCGGCCCGGAGGGGCGGACACGTCTCCCGAAACACTCAAGCGAGGCTCCCGCCGAGCGTTTCGGGAGGCGTGTCCGCCCCTCCCCTCGCCTGCTCCTCGAAGTGCTTGCTCAACATCGTCACCTGCCCCTGGTAGTTGGAGCCGAGCTGCTTCCCGTAGAGGCGCTCGGCCGGAGCGCCGGTGCGCTCCAGCGCGAGCTTGCAGACAGGCTGGCGGTGCTCGACCATGAACGAGACGTCGCGTGCCCGCACCTCAAGCGCGGCGCGGCTGCCGTGACGGCCTCCCGCTGGGTCGTAGCCGAAGCCCGGGTCGAAGAAGCCGGCGTAGTGAGTCCGCAGCTCGCCCGCGGTCGGGTCGTAGGCCATCATCTCGGCGGCGATCTGCGGCGGGATGCAGACGCCCTCCGCCGAGAGCAGCAGATAGAAGATCTCCGGCTCGAGCACGACCCGCCCGCCCGGCTCGGGGTAGACCGGGTCCCAGTAGTCGGTCCAGCGGTAGGCGCGGATCCGCGAGAGGTCGATCGGCAGGCTGTTCTTCTTCGCCCGGTAGCCGACGATGCGGTCGCTCGGCCCGGAGAGGTCGACGCTGAGGAAGAGCCCGTCGGCCAGGGCCAGCTCGGACTCGCGCAGCGCGTGCGAGTCGAGGTAGAGCAGCGGGAACTCCGCCTGCAGCGCGCGGATCTGCTCGTCGCCGAGGCGTGCGTCGCCACGGACAAGCCGCAGCTGGTTGAGTGAGAGGCCACTCTGCACCTGAATCGCGAAGGAGCGCGGCACGACCTCGAGGTAGAGCCGGCCGTTGTAGCCGGCGCGGATCTCGTCGAAGCGGTGGTGGCGATCGGTGAGCACCCGGGTGAAGACGTCGAGGCGCCCGGTCGAACTCTTCGGGTTCGCCTTGGCGCGCACGTCGTCGGGCAGCGCCAGCTCCTCGATCAGCGGCACCAGGTAAGGCCGGTCGCGCTCCAGGACGGCGCCGTCGCGCAGGTCGACTTTCTGGAAGGCGAGGCCGTCGATCTTCTCCTCGACCGTCGAGTCGACGTCGGGGAGGAAGCTGCAGCGCAGCGCCCAGGCGAAGTCGCCGAGCCGTAGGTCGATGCTGGCCGGCTGGATCGCCTCGGGCAGGATGCGGTACTGGCCCGAGCTGATCCACTCGGCCTCGATCGCCTCGCTCAGGGCCTGCGAGGGCATGACGCCCGCCGCCGTCCGGTCGCGCGGTTCGGTTGCCGCCCCCCCCGCAGCTTTGCTCGGGTCGCCCGTCATCTGCTGGAGATTATGCGGCGCGCTTCGGCGCCGCGCTGGGCGAGCGTGTCGGGCAGGCGCTCGGCGCCGGGCAACACTCGCCGCGTCAGCCCGTCAGCGATCGCCGCACAAGCGCAGGGCTCGCCTAGTCGGAGCGTTTGCGCCGCTTCCCAGACCGCTTGGCGGGCCGGGCGGCGAGCCGCAGGGTTCGCTCGCTCTCCTTCTCCACCGCCTCCCCCATCGCGATCTGGAAGGTCGCGAGGAGGGCGCCGGCCGCGAGCGGGCGCATCCGTTCGAGCGCCTCGCTCATCTTCGGCCAGTCGCGCTCGGGCCGGCCGGCGCGGTCGAACGGTTGCCAGACCTCCTTGACGAACAGCTCGACAAAGGCACGGGCGACGCCGTCGGCATGGCGACGCAATTTCTCGGCAGTGACGAGGGCGCCCTCCGGCCCGATCCCGAGCGCGGCCAACTCAGCGGCTGCGCGCAGCAGCTGCGGGCTGATCACCTCGATCCGCCCGTCGGGCAGGGAGCGAAAGAGGCCGAGCTTTTCCGCCCGTTCCCGCAGCTTCGCGTCCGCGGCGTCGCCCCAGACCGCGGTCAGCTCGTCGGCGTCGACGATTTCCGGAGCCTCGTCTTCGAAGGGGGTGCGGAGGGCGCGGGTGAAGTCGAAGATCGCCGAGGCGGAGCCTTCGCCGCTGTCGAGCACGCGCCGGATCGCCTCCAGGTTGAGCCCGTCGGCCTGCATCTCGCGGGTCAGCTCGATCCGCGCGACGTGCTCCTCGCCGAAGTAGCCGGTGCGGCCACGGACGGTTGGCGGCGGCAGCAATCCACGCGTCTGGTGGGCGCGGATGTTGCGGACGGTCATCCCGGTCCGCTCCGCCAGCTCGCGGATAGTCATCTCGCCCTCGGCGGGCTTGCTCATATGGGGGAGGCAGGATTCGAACCTGCGTAGGCATAGCCAACTGGTTTACAGCCAGTCTCCTTTAACCACTCGGACACTCCCCCAGGAGAAGTGCCGAGTTTATCCCGCCTCGACGCCGAGACGGGCGGCCATCTGCTCGTTGAACGCGGTCAGCGCCGACATCGGGCGCATGAACACCGTCAGCTCCCGTACGAGGCCGTCCTCGTCGAGCTCGAGGAAGTCGATTCCCTCCAACTCGCGGTCGCCGACCCGGGCTTTGAAGCGCAGGACGACGGTCTGCTCGTCGCTGAGCTCATCGGTGTAGCGGAAGTCTTCGAGCGTGGCGATGACGTGGGTCAGCACCTGCAGGACTATCTCGCGTCCCTCGAAGCCCCGGAAGAGAATCGGACTGTGCAGGACGACGTCCTCGCGCAGCGCCGCCTTCGCCGCGTCCAGGTCCTTGCGCTCGGCGGCGAGCCGGAACGGGTGCGGTGCGGCGGCCATGCTCAGTGGGGCTCCAGCACGAAGAGGGCGATCTCGCGATCGGTGCGGGCCTCGTATTCGTCGAAGCCGGAGTACTGCTCGTTGTGCTTGCGCCAGAGGTCTGCGCGCTCGTCTCCCTCGGCGACGCGGGCACGCACCTGCCGCCGCACCCGCCCGAGCTCGACCTCGGCCTCGGGGTTCGCCTTCAGGTTCAGCGACCAGGCGGGCGTGCGGCTGTGGCCGGCGTTGGAGCCGATCACCACCACGTTCTCGCCATCGGCCAGGTAGACCACCGGGGCGGTCCGCCGCTGGCCCGATTTACGTCCCGTGGTGGTCAGCAACAGGACAGGGGCCTCGTTCACCTTGCCCCAGATTCGCCCACCCGAGAGGCGGTAGATCGGGACATTGAGCTTGCCGGCCCAGCGCAACCCGGTCGCCCGATCCGCTGAGAAAGGCGCGAATAGAACTTGTCGCCGGAGGGCATCGGGCTCAGTATCCCACCGGATACCAGGTTTAGCTCGCGTCCCTGAGCATTTGAGCCTCAGGCAGGTGCTGGAGTTTTTTCAGGGTGTTGTTCTCGATCTGGCGGATCCGCTCGCGGGTGACGCCGAAGGTATTGCCGACCTCCTCCAGGGTCATCGGCTCCAGGCCGGTGAGGCCGTAGCGCAGCTCGATCACGTTGCGCTCGCGCTCGGGCAGCGCTGTCAGCGCCCTGCGCACGCCCTCCTTCTGCAGGTGGTCGCTCGCTTCTTCGAAGGGCTCGGCGACGGTGTCGTCGGCGACGAAGTCGCCCAGCTCCGAATCGTCCTCGTCGCCGACCGGTTTCTCCAGCGAGACCGGCAGTTGGGCGACGCGGAGGATCTCGCGGACTTCGCCGAGCGGCCAGCGCAGCTCCTCGGCGATCTCGGCCGGCTCCGGCTCGCGGCCGAGGCGCTGGACGAGTTGGCGCTCGACGTGGGCGACGCGATTGAGCTTCTCGACCATGTGCACCGGAATGCGGATCGTGCGCGCCTTGTCGGCGATCGCCCGCGTCACCGCCTGGCGGATCCACCAGGTCGCGTAGGTGGAGAACTTGTAGCCGCGGCGGTAATCGAACTTCTCGACCGCCCGGATCAAGCCCAGCGAGCCCTCCTGGATCAGGTCGAGGAAGCTGAGCCCGCGGCCCAGATAGCCTTTCGCGATCGAGACGACGAGCCGCAGGTTGGCCTCGACCATCTGCCGCTTGGCGATCATGTCGCCGCGCTCGATCCGCTTCGCCAGCTCAACCTCCTGGCTCGCGGTGAGCAGGTCGACCTGGCCGATCGAGCGCAGGTAGAGGCGCAGCGAGTCGAGGCTCGGTTCGACCGTGAGGTCGAGCTCCTGCTTCTTCGGGCCGCTGCCGTTGGTCGCGCTCGCGCGCTGCTCCTTGTAAGCGCTGACGCCGTCCTCGGCGATCACTTCGACGCCGTGCTCGACCAGGTGCGAGTGCAGGCCGGTGACCTGCTCCTTGGTCACCTCGACCTCCTCGAGCGTGGCGGCGATCTGCTCGAAGGTGAGGTAGCCGCGCTCGCGGCCGAGGGCGAACAGCGCCTGGAGCTCCTGCGGCCCCTCCGGCTGCGCGTCCGAATCCTGACTCAGTCCCTGCGGGACCGTCTCCAAAGGCTCGATCTCAATGCCTCCACTGCAACCCTGTTCCCCTCCCCGGGGGCCGACCCCAACGCTTCGGCCTGGGGAAGTATAGGGACGATCGCCTACGCTTCATGCGCCGATGGCGACCCGCCCTCCCACCCCGCTCTCGCCCGCGACGCCCGACGTCCAGTCGGGCGCACCGGCCACCCGCGTGAGCCTCTCGCGCGTCGGAGTCACCGGGGTCGAGAAGGTGATCCGGGTCAAGGCCGACGGGGCCGAGAACCTCTTCCACGCCGAGTTCGAATGCTTCGTCGACCTCAACCCGCGCCAGGCCGGCGTGCACATGTCGCGCTTCGAGGAAATCGTCGGCGAGGCGATCGACGAGGTCGTGCTCGGCGAGGCGTTCCGCGCCGAGGTGCTGGCCGCCCATATCGCCGAGCGCGTGCGCGAGCGCCAGGGCGGTCTGCGCGCCGAGGTCACCGTCGCAGCGCGCTATCCCGAGACCGTGACGACGCCGGTGAGCGGCATCTCGACGCAGGAGATCTACGGCCTCTTCGGCACCGCGGTCGACTCGCTACGGGGGACGCGGACGCTGACCGGCGTACAGGCCCAGGGCATGACCGCCTGCCCCTGCGCGCAGGAGATGGTCGGCGGCCTCGCCCGCGAGCGCCTGGCCGAGCGCGGCTTCGACGCCGAGCAGATCGAGGCGGCGATCGAGGCCGTCCCTGTCGCCACCCACAATCAGCGCGGGATCGGCACGCTGCACATCGGCTGCCCCGAGGGCGGCCCTGCCTGGATCGACGCGCCCGAGCTACTGCGCATCGTTGAGCAGTCGATGAGCTCGGAGATATACGAGCTGATGAAGCGGCCCGACGAGCTAGCGGTGGTGGCCAAGGCGCACGCGCAGCCGCGCTTCGTCGAGGACTGCGTGCGCGAGATGGTGCGCCGCGTCACCGCCGACTACCCCAACCTGCCCGGCGACGCCTTCGTGATGGCGCGCCAGGAGAATCTCGAGACGATCCACCGCCACAACGTCGTCGCCGAGCGCTACGGCAAGCTCGAAGACCTGCGCGCCGAGCTCGAGAGCGGCGGGCACGAGCGGCGCCACATCACTATGCGCGAGTGGCTGGAGGCTCCTGCGAGTTGAGCCGGCGGCGCAGGCCGAGGAAGTAGTCGGCGCCGCTGATCACCGTCGCCGCCACCGCGAGGTAGACGAGAACGTCGACCCACGGCGGCGCCGGATTGGCGGCGATCAGCGCGATCACGGCAGCGATCTGCAGCACAGTCTTCACCTTGCCCATCCAACTGGCGGCGATCACGACTCCGCGCTCAGCGGCGATCGCGCGCAACCCGGTGACCGCGATCTCGCGGGCAATGATCACCATCGCGACCCAGGCTTGGAGGCGGTCGAGCGAGACCAGAGAGACCAGCGCCGCGGTGATCAGCAGCTTGTCGGCAAACGGGTCCATCAGCTTGCCGAAGGTGGTGACGGCGTCGCGCGAGCGCGCGAAGTAGCCGTCGAGGCCGTCGGTCAGCGCCGCCAGGGCGAAGACGCCCGCGGCCAGCGCATCACCGTTGGGGGTCTCTCCGAGCAGGGCGACGACTACGACCGGCACGGCGAGGATGCGCAGCAGGGTCAGCGTGTTAGCCAGCGTCAGCGGGAACATGTCACGCGGGAATCATCCCCCACCATTCGACAGCTCGACCACGTGCTGGGCGTGACCGGCGGCAAGCCAGGCATCGAGAGTGCGCGGCGCCGGCGTGTTGAGCTGCGCTGCCTGGCCGACGTAGAAGTCGAGCGCGGCTTCCTCCAGCTCGCCGATCGATTCGAGCAGGGTCGCCCGGCCGGCGTCCACGGGGAGGTCGAGTGCTTCCGATTCGGCTTCGGTATCGCCGCCGAGACCCCGAATCGCCTTGGTTATGTCGTCGACGTATTCCTGCTGCTCGGCGCGCAGGCGTCGCACGACGGTGCGGCGCGAGCCGCCCGACAGCGGCTGCAGGCGCGTGTAGGCGCCGAGCAGCGTGAGCTCGCGAGCGAGCGCCTGGTTGAGGATCGCCGCATCGGCCCCCTTCTCGGGGTCGGTCTCGGCGCCGTGGCCGCTGGGACCGCATCCGCCCCCCGCGACGACGGTCGCGACGAGGATCAGGGCCGAGACGACGACGGCGCGGCCGAAGCCGCGCCGTCCGCCATAGCCACCTGCTGAAGGATCGGCGCCCACAGGCCGGGGAGCCTATGGGCTTGGACTCACCGGGAATTGCGCCGGCCGAGCCCGTGCTACTTGCGCTTCGCTTTCGCTTTGCCTTTCGCCTTCTTGGCCGAGCCTTTCGATTTGCGCTTCGGAACTTTCTTGGCCGCCTTCTCCGGAACCTCGTAGCCGATCATCGAGACTGACATGTTGATGCCGTCCTCTTTCGATTTGGCCAGCCGCTTGACCGCTGCCGCCTGGGCTTTGAGCACTTGCTTCAGCGCGCCATCGAGGATGCCGCTGATCTCCTCCCACCCCTGCTGGTCGACCATCATCGGGGTCCAGCTCATGTGCCGGTCCTCACGCTGGTCGAAGACTTCACCCTCGAGCGAGGCGACGACGTCGTCGAGGATCGTCTGGAACAGGTGGGCGCTCATCGCGACCCGGGCCGACTCCGGCAGTTCGCGCCAGTCGCGATCGGTCAGGTAGGCGCGCGAGGTGGCGCGGTAGTAGTGCTCCACAGCTCCGCGTCGCGGCTCGGTCTTGACGAGGGTGATGACGTTGTAGTCCTTGAGGACTTTGACGTGGTAGCTGACCTGGCTCAGCCCTTCGTCGAGCTCCTTCGCAAGTTCATTGGGGCTGGCCATCCGTTCATTGAGGATCGCCAGGATCTCGGCGCGAAGCTCGTGGGCCAGCGATTTGACCAGATCCTCGTTGCCGCCTCGTTTGCTCTTCGGGCGCGATTTTCCTTTTTTCTACCTTTGGCGGTCTTGCTCTTTGCGGGCATAGTGACTCCTCCGATCGTTGCTGGGTGGCCTAACCACTCCATTATATTGGTCGCAAAGGTGGCTCTCCAGCCCGAACTCGGACCTTTGCTTCGTCCTAGCAAAATAGTGGCACTTTTTCCAGCAATTCGCCGAATGGTTGCTCGGAGTGCGTCCTGAGGGGCCATGGGAGAACCGGGGAAATGGGGCTGGAGGGCGAGATGGAGCAGGTGAAACGTGATTCAGTTCCGGCATGGCCACAACGCACCGGGCCACACGGCCACAAGCCGACGACCCACTGGCGCGGCTCGCCGCCGAGGTCCACGCCTGCCGGCGCTGCCCGCGCCTGGTCGAGTGGCGGGAGGCGCGGCGCAGCGCCACCACGGCGCTTTCGGGGCGCGGGTTTCTGGGCCCGACCGGTCTCCGGGTTCGGCGACCCCGAAGCGCAGCTTGCGATCGTCGGCCTGGTTCCGGCGGCGCACGGCGCCAACCGCACCGGTCGCATGTTCACCGGCGACCGCTCGGGCGACTGGCTCTACGCCGCGCTGCACCGTGCCGGCTACGCGAGCCGGCCCGACTCGCGTCAGAGCGGCGACGGCCTGCGCCTGCACGGCGCCTACGTCACCGCCGTCGTGCGCTGCGCGCCGCCCGCCAACAAGCCGACTCCGGCCGAGCGCAACGAGTGCCTCCCCTACCTCGGGCGCGAGCTGGCGCTGCTCACGCGGTGTCGAACGATCGTCGCCTTGGGTGCGTTCGGCTGGGACGGTGCGCTACGTGCGCTGCGCGGACTGGGGACCGCGGCGCCGCGACCACGGCCCAAGTTCGGCCACGGAGCCGAAGTTGGGATCGAGGAATGGACGCTGCTCGGCTGTTACCACCCGAGTCAGCAGAACGCCTTCACAGGCCGTCTCACCGAACCGATGCTCGACCGGATCTTCGCTCGCGCCCGCGAGCTGGGTGTCTGACCCGCGGCCAGAGGGGGCTGGGGTCGGCCGCAGCCGCATTGTCGGGGGCGCGGCGGGCAGACCAAGGCGGGGCACGGGTGCAAGCCGGCTTAAGTTTCGGCGGGTGATGCACCGCATCCGCCGTTTCGTTCGTTGGCCCCGCTTGCGACCCTTGCCGCGCTGGCCACGCTCGTGGCGACCGGCTGCGGCTCCGACGGCTCGGGGTCCGGCTATGGCCCCCAGGGATCCGCCCGGGAAGAGCAGAGGGCGACCGCGACGACACCCGCCGCGGGGCCCGGCGCCGCGGCGCGCGGCTGCGGGCGCACGACCGTCGCCCACCGAAGGGCTGCGGGTCACCGGCATCGGCTGCGACGTCGGGCGTGGCGTGGTCGCGGCATGGTCACCGCCGGCATCCTGCGCACCGCGCAACGAGGCCTCGCGAGGCTCCTGCGAGATCTACGACGAATACCGCTGCCTGGCGGCCGTGGTCAAGGCCGGCGTTTCCGTCAGCTGCTCTCGCCCCGGCGGCTCGATCGCCTTTCTTGCAAAGCGCTGAAGAAGAATCCGGCCAGAGGAAGGGCGCGACGGAACCACGACACCTAGAATGGGACCGGGCGCCGACGTAGCTCAGTTGGTAGAGCACTTCACTCGTAATGAAGGGGTCCCCGGTTCAAATCCGGGCGTCGGCTTTTCGATTCTAGAGCGGTGCGCTGGCGCCGCTCTGGCGGCGCATCCTCGGCAGGGGGCCGAGCGCCGACCTCCCCGACGCCCAGCGGGCCACGGGCCGAGCTGGCGCGCGGTGGTTAGGTGAAGATGATCTGCCCGGCCCCGGCGAGCCCGTAGAACTCGCCGACGGTGATCACGTCCTCGACCTGGGGGATGAAGTCCTCCTTGCTCAGGCCGAAGAGGTCAACCAGGGCCTTGCACACGTACAGCGGCACGCCGGAGTCGGCGATCATCTCGACGAACTCGGGGATCGGCGGGATGTCGAGCTTCTCCATTTCCTGGGCGAGCTTGTGGGTGACGAGCGCCGACATCCCTGGCATGCCGCCCGCCCAGGTCGCGAGGTGCAGCCCCGGGTTGCCGACCGTCGCCACCTTGACGTGGTCGTGCTTGGCCTTGTTGATCGCGTCCAGCCCGAAGAAGGTGAAGAAGACGTTCGCCTCGATCCCCTCCATGCGGGCTCCGTTGGCCATGATCAGGCCCGGATAGACGCCCTCCAGGGAGCCCTTGGAGATGATTATCGAGACCTTCTCGATCGGCTCGGGCCGCTCCTGCGAATCGGTCATCTTGCTCTCGCCCCTCTCTTAGATGCAGCCGCGCGGCTTCGGGATCCCGGCGATCTTAGCCGCGAGTTTCGCCGGGCCTTTCGGGAACAGCTGGTAGAGCTCCTTGATCGGCACGCCCGACGCCTTCCCAAGGGTCCGGATCGAGGGTGCCGAGCCGTCCTCCAGGTAGGCCTGGCGCATGAAGTTGATCACCAGCCAGTGCCGATCCGTGAGCTGCTCGATCCCGTTCTCCGCGGCTATCTGCTCCGCGATCTGCTCGTTCCAGTCCTCGGGCTGCTCTAGGAAGCCCTCGGAGTCGACCTCCACCGGCGTGCCGGCGTAAGTGACGGTGCTCATCGTCTGCCTCCTTCTGCGCTTGCGGTCGATTGCCCGCCGGCCGTCGACATGCGGGCGCTGATGCCGGGCACGTCGCGGCCGGGCAGGATCACATGCCAGTAGAACGACTGAAAGGCGAGCTTGCCGAGGTGGTTGAGGCGCGACTCGCGCAGCAGGGGCAGCGGCCCCAGGCGAGGCCGCGGGTAGCGGCCGGGTAGCGGCTCCACCTCGTAGTTGAAGTCGATCAGCAGCGCCTTGTGGAAGCCGCTCTCGATGAAGCAGTTGACGTGCCCGTCGTAGCTGCCCTCGACCTCTTCGCCGGCGAGGAAGCGCCGGACGTTCTCGGTCAGGGTCTCGCCCTCGAAATGCGCCGCCGAGCCCGCCTTGGAGGTCGGCAGGTTGGCGGCGTCGCCGGTCGCGAACACGTTGGGGGCGGCCTTGCTCTGCAGCGTGTTGTGGTCGGTCCGCACGAACCCCAGCTCGTCACCGAGCTCCGGCGAGCGCGAGACGAACCCGGCGCCGCCGTGCAGCGGGATCGCGACCAGCAGGTCGAAGGGGACCTCGCGCTCGTCCCAGCTGACCAGCCGGCCCCCCTCGCCGTCGACCTGGCCGGTCGCGAACTCCGCCTCCAGGCAGATGTCCTTCTCCGCCAGCATCCCGGCGAGGTGCTCGGCCGCCACAGGCTTGGTGAAAGCCGCATCGAGCGGCGTCGCGTAGGTGATCTCCACCTTCTCGCGAACCCCGCGCTTGCGCAGGTACCAGTCCGCCAGGAAGCAGAACTCGAGCGGCGCGACGGGGCACTTGATCGGCAGGTCGATCATGTTCACCACCAGCCGGCCCCCGTCGAAGGAGCGCAATGCGTCCCGCAGCGCCGTCGCCGCCTCGACCGAGTAGAAGGAGAAGGTCCTCTCGCCCCAGCCGGGACCGGTCAGCCCCTCGGTCTCCTCGTAGAGGAGCGACGCTCCGCTGGCGACGACCAGCACGTCGTAGGAGAGCGTCGAGCCGTCGCCCAGGTGCACGGTGTCGGCGGCGGTCTCCACCCGATCGACCTCCGCCAGGCGGAACTCGATCCCGTCGCGCAGCTGCTCGCGGCGCGAGCGGACGATCGCCTCCGGCTCCTCGAGGCCGAAGGGCACGAAGAGCAGCCCGGGCTGGTAGACGTGCCGGTCGTCGCGGTCGACGACGGTGATCTGGGCGGCATCGCCGTAGAGCCTGCGCAGGCGGTTGGCGACGAGCGTTCCGCCAGTCCCGGCGCCGATCACGACGATGCGGCGGCTCATGGCACCGACGATCGGGGCTCGGCGGGCCGCGAGAGGCCCAGACGACCCAGCAGCCCCTCGAAGGTGTTCGAGGAAAGGTTGGCGAGGGCCATCGCGCGGGCCACCGCATCGACGGCAGCCAGTTCGCCGGGCGTCAGCCGATCGCTTGCG
>CAWEUU010000010.1:0-70646 GCA_963812335.1 uncultured Solirubrobacterales bacterium
GGCCGAGCCCTAAGGGACGCCACGACCTAGCGCGGTCGCTCTAACCCACAGGCATGTGCCGCTCGATGATCCGCCCGAAGTCGGCCCCGGCCGGCAGCGTGCCGAAGGCGTTGCCCCAGTCGCCGCCAGGCGCGAGGCGCAGAAGGCGTCGGCGCTGGCGGGGTCGCCGTAGCGGACCAGCAGCGAAGCCTGTAGGGCCAGCGCCATGCGCTCGACCACGCGGCGGGCGCGCGCCTCGATCGTCTCGATGTCGCCGGGGATCTCGGTGCGCAGCTCGGCGACGTAGGCGTCCAGCCTCGGTTCGGCGCCGGCGCCCTCGAGCACCTCGGCGAAGAAGGCATCGACCGCAGCCGGGCTCTTGACCATCGCCCTCAGCACGTCGAGGCACTGCACGTTGCCCGAGCCCTCCCAGATCGAGGCCAGCGGCGCCTCGCGGTACAGGCGCGGCAGGCCGGACTCCTCGACGTAGCCATTGCCGCCGAGGCACTCGAGGCACTCGACCGCGTGCCAGGGGGCTCGCTTGCACATCCAGTACTTGAGCACGGGGTTGGCGAGGCGGCGGAACTCAGCGGCGCCCTCGTCACCGGCCGCGACCTCGTCGTAGGAGCGGGCGAGCCGCATCATCGCGATCGTCGCCGCCTCCGACTCCACGCAGAGGTCGGCGAGCACGTTGCGCATCAGCGGCTGCTCGATCAGCTCCTTGCCGAAGGCGGAGCGCTGCCCGACGTGGTTGAGCGCCTGCGCGACGCCGGCCCGCATCCCGGTCGCGGCGCCGATCGCGCAGTCGAGCCGGGTGTGGTTGACCATCTCGATGATCGTCGGCACGCCGCGGCCCTCCTCGCCGATCATCCGTGCCCAGGCGCCGCGGAACTCGAGCTCGCTGGAGGCGTTGGAGCGGTTGCCGAGCTTGTCCTTGAGCCGCTGGATCTGGAAGCCGTTGCGCTCGCCGTCGGGCGTCCAGCGCGGCATCAGGAAGCAGGAGATGCCGGAGTCGGTCTGGGCGAGGACGAGGAAGGCGTCGCACATCGGCGCCGAGCAGAACCACTTGTGGCCGACGAGCTCGTACTCGGCCCCGGGGCCGCCGCCGTTCAGCGGCGTCGCCGTCGTCGTGTTCGCGCGCACGTCGGAGCCGCCCTGCTTCTCGGTCATCGCCATCCCGCAGAGCGCGCCGCGCTTGTGATCGGCCGGCAGCGAGCGCTCGTCGTAGTCGAGCGAGAGGAAGCGCTGCTCCCACTGCTCGGCCAGCTCGGGCTGGGCGCGCAGCGCCGGAATCGAGGAGTAGGTCATCGAGATCGGGCAGCCGACGCCGCTCTCGGCCTGCATCAGCAGGTCGAACATCGCCGCGCGAGCGACGTGGGCGCCGGGACCGGGCTCGCGCCAGGGGGCGGCGTGCAGCCCCTGGTCGATGCCGATCCGCATCAGTTCGTGCCAGGAGCTATCGAACTCGACCTCGTCGATGCGGTGGCCGTATCGGTCGTGGGTGCGTAGAACGGGCTTCTTCTCGTTCGCCTCGAAGCCCCAGCGGATCGTCTGCGCGGAGCCGGCGATCGCGCCCAGCTCACGTGCTCTCTCCTCCGCCCAGCCGGCGCCCTCGCGACGCAGCGCCTCGCCGAGCACGCGGTCGGCGTCGAAGGAGTTGTAGTCCTCCAGCGGCGTCGCCTGGTTGAAGACCTCGTGCGTCTGGTTGGCCCTGCGCTCGACGGTCGCCATCCCCACGATTGTCGCATCGATAGCATCGCCGCGCCAATGCCGCAGAAGATCCAAGTCAAGAACCCTGTGGTCGAGCTCGACGGCGACGAGATGACCCGGATCATCTGGTCGTTCATCAAGGAGCAGCTGATCCTGCCCTACCTCGATTTGGAGCTCGACTACTTCGACCTGGCGATCGAGAGCCGCGACGCCAGCGAAGACCGGATCACGGTCGAAGCCGCGGAAGCGATCAGACGCCACGGGGTCGGGGTCAAGTGCGCGACGATCACCCCGGATGAGGGGCGGGTCGACGAGTTCGGCCTCAAGCAGATGTACCGCTCGCCCAACGGGACGATCCGCAACATCCTCGGCGGGGTGATCTTCCGCGAGCCGATCGTGATCGCCAACATCCCGCGCCTGGTGCCGGGCTGGACCAAGCCGATCGTGATCGGCCGCCACGCCTTCGGCGACCAGTACCGCGCCACCGACATGGTCGTCCCCGGCGAGGGGACGCTGACGCTGACCTACACCCCCAAGGACGGCTCCGAGCCGGTCGAGCTCGACGTCTACGACTTCCCCTCGGGCGGCATCGCGATGGCGATGTACAACCTCGACGACTCGATCCGCGATTTCGCCCGCGCCTCGATGCGCTATGGGTTGGATCGCGGCTACCCCGTCTACCTCTCGACCAAGAACACGATCCTGAAGAAGTACGACGGGCGCTTCAAGGACCTCTTCGCCGAGGTGTACGAAAGCGAGTTCAAGGCAGACTTCGAGGCCAAGGGGATCGCCTACGAACACCGGTTGATCGACGATATGGTCGCCGCCGCGCTGAAGTGGGAGGGTGGCTACGTCTGGGCCTGCAAGAACTACGACGGCGACGTGCAGTCCGACACGGTCGCCCAGGGGTTCGGTTCGCTGGGACTGATGACGAGCGTGCTGATGAGCCCCGATGGCAAGACGGTCGAGGCCGAGGCCGCACACGGAACGGTCACCCGGCACTTCCGCCAGCACCAGCAGGGGAAGCCGACGTCGACCAACCCGATCGCCTCGATCTTCGCCTGGACCCGCGGTCTCGCCGCCCGCGGCCGCATCGACGACACGCCCGAGGTGTCACGGTTCGCCGCGACGCTGGAGCGGGTCTGCATCGAGACTGTGGAAAGCGGCAAGATGACCAAAGACCTCGCGCTCCTGATCGGCCCCGAGCAGGAGTACCTGACCACGCAGGAGTTCCTCGCCGCGATCAAATCCCGACTGCAGGAGGCAACCACTTGAGCACCCCCGTCAAAGTCACCGTCACCGGCGCCGCAGGCCAGATCGGCTACGCGCTGCTCTTCCGCATCGCCAGCGGCCAGATGCTCGGCCCGGACACGCCGGTCGAGCTCAGCCTGCTGGAGATCCCCGACGCCGTCAAGGCCGCCGAGGGCACGGCGATGGAGCTCGACGACTGTGCCTTTCCGCTGTTGAGCAAGATCGACATCTTCGACGACGCCAAGCCGGCCTTCGAGGGATGCAACGTCGGCCTTCTGGTCGGCGCCAGGCCACGCGGTCCGGGGATGGAGCGCGCCGACCTGCTCGAGGCCAACGGTGGGATCTTCAAGCCGCAGGGTGAAGCGATCGCAGCCGGCGCCGCCGACGACGTGCGCGTGCTGGTGGTCGGCAACCCGGCCAACACGAACTGCCTGATCGCGCTCTCCAACGCCGACGGTGTGCCGCGCGAGCGCTTCACGGCGATGATGCGGCTCGATCACAACCGAGCTATCGCCCAGCTCGCCAACAAGCTCGGCAAGCCGGTATCCAGCGTCAGCAACATGACCGTCTGGGGCAATCACTCGACCACCCAGTACCCCGACCTGGTCAACGCCAGGATCGATGGCGCGAGCGCCTGGGGGGCGGTTGACGATGAGGCCTGGATCGGCGAGGAGTTCATCCCCCGCGTCGCCAAGCGCGGCGCCGAGATCATCGACGCCCGCGGCGCCTCCAGCGCCGCCTCCGCCGCCAACGCGGCGATCGACCACGTGCACGACTGGGTGCTGGGCACTCCAGAGGGCGACTGGGTCTCGATGGGCGTCCCCTCCAACGGCTCCTACGGAATAGAGGAGGGAGTGGTAGCCGGCCACCCGTGCAGCTGCACCAACGGCGAGTGGACCATCGCCGAGAACCTAGACGTCCCCGAGTTCTCCAAGCCCCGCATCGAAGCCAGCATCAACGAGCTAAAGGAAGAGCGCCAGTCCGTAGCCGAACTGGGCCTCGTCTAGCGGGGTTCCGGTAGGGCCGAAACGTCTTGTACTTTTTCTGAACCAAGCAACCTAGGACTGCCCCAGGGTGTCTTCAGAAAAAGTTAAGTGAAGGCCCTACCGGAACCCCGCTGAAGCAAGCCTATTTACCGGGGTAGTACTGGCGCCCTTTCTTCGAAACCCGACCCTCCTTCTCCAGGTCACCGAGAACCCGGTAGAGGTAGTTGGGCTTGATTTTCATCTGTTTGGCGATGTCCGACGCGCTGATTCCGGGGTTGCCCTGAACCAACGCAACCGCCTGGTCGGCGCGGGTGCCGCTGCGACGCCGCCGTTTTTTCGGTCGTCCGCCAGCCTTTTTACCCGAGCCCGGAGGGCGGCCGGGACGACGACCGGTGCGGCCGGTGACTTTCCCGCCCAGCTCGGCGAGAGCGCGCTCGAGACGCTTGCGCTCCTCGTCCAGCTCGGCAAGGCGCTTCTTCACCAGGTCGCGAGCCTCGTCGAGTACGTGAGTGGTGCTTGGCATCTCGTTCCTTTCGTCCGGTCCGCGTTGTGCCGGCCGGGTCACTGGAGGGGAGTTAGCGCACCGCAGTGTTGCACAGTCACAGTGGCGCACAGAAACGTGTTAGACACATTGGCGGTGTGGCAAGCTCACCAGTGACTAGATCGAACGTTAGGCCGGGCGGCACCGGCTAACTGTCAGGCGGCACGTTCGGCCTGTCGCTCGGGTGAGATGCGCACGACGTTGCGGGCTAGGCCCACCTTCTCCATTGCGGCGATGATCAGTCCTGAAGGATCCATCTCCCAGCGTCTCAGCCCATGGGTGGCCGAGCGCGGGAAGGCGTGGTGGTTGTGGTGCCAGGACTCTCCCAGCGAGGGAAGGGCCAACCAGAAGACGTTGGTCGAACGATCATCGGTGTCGAAGCGCCTGCTGCCGACGAAGTGGCACACTGAGTTGACGCTCCAGGTGATGTGATGGACGAAGAAGATCCTCACCAGCCCGCCCCACAGCAGGCCGGTCGCGGCGCCGGCCAGGGTGCCACCGACCAGGTAGCCGGCAAGTGCGGGTAGCGCCAGGCCGAGGGCGAGGATGGGAACGAACTGCCGGCCGATCGCCCTCATCCCGCGGTCCTCGTACAGGTCGGCCGCGTAGCGCTTCCAGTCGGCTCGTCCCTGGGTGGACATCAACCATCCGGTATGAGCATGCCAGAGGCCGGCCAGGACCCCTCGAACCCCGTCGCCGTGGCCGACATGCGGACTGTGTGGATCGCCGTCTTCGTCGGTGTGTGCGTGATGCTTGCGGTGATCTGCAACCCAGGAGATCACGGGACCCTGCACCGCCATCGACCCCAGCACCGCAAACAGGTACTCGATGGGTTTCGGCGTCTGAAAGGAACGGTGGGTGAGCAGGCGGTGGAAGCCGACAGTGATGCCGATGGCCGTCAGCAGGTACATGCCGCCGGCGATCGCGAGATCGACCGGGCTGACCAGCCTGTTCCAGAAGAGAGAACGATGGCGGCGAGCGTCGACGGCAAAGGGAAGTACGACGGCACCCAGGTTGGCGCCCTTCTCCGTTCTGGCCATCGACCGGCTCTAGGCAGCGGAAGTGCATCGGTTACACGGATAGATGAAGAATTGTGGAGGAGTGATTAGCGCCGGCGCTGCCTGGGCAGCGTCCGGAACACGACGTCCCAGAGCGGCGAGGAGACGCCATAGCCGAAGCTGTGGTCCTGGAAGTGGTGGCGCATGTGCTGCTCGCGCAGGCGCTTGCCCGAAATCCGACTTCGGTACGAAGTGGTGCACGTAGTAGTGCGTGTAGTCGTAGAAGAGGTAGCCGGCGATGAAGCCGCCAAAGAGCGGATAGGCGACCGGCGTGCCGAAGATCAGCGTGAAGGCGAAGAAGAAGAGCGCGGCCAGCGGGATCGATACCGCCGGCGGCATGACCAGCCGCATCTTGTCGTTGGGGTGGTCGTGATGGATGCCGTGGATGACGAAGTGCATGCGCCGGCCGAAGGCGTTGTCGGGCTCCCAGTGGAAGATCAGCCGGTGCAGCCAGTACTCGGTCAGGGTCCAGATGCCGATCCCGCCGAGGCTGAGCAGGAGCAACTGCCAGGCGGCCTTGCCCTGGTCGGCCGCGAGCCACTCCATCGCCACGATCACGGGCACGAAGACGAGCGCCGGGATCGCCGGGTGGACCCGCGAGAAGAAGTTGAGGAAGTCGCTCTCGAAGAGCTGCGGCGAAGCCGCGAGCTTGTCGGTGCGAGCCTTGTGTGCCTCCATCCGCGCCAATGGTAGCGACGCCCGGCGCCGACTCTCGCAAGACGCGGGGAAGATGTAACGAATCTGTGTCAAGAATATTGCGCTTTGCGGAATCGAGCCTCACGGAAGCGTCACTGGATTGCCAAGATGCCCGCCGTGCCGCGCAAGAAGAAACCGAGCTGCGACGACTGCTACTTCCGCAAGAACATGCTCTGCGCGCTCGAGCTCGAGGAGCCCTGCGCGACCTTCCGCCCCAATCGGCCCGAGGGCCTTGTGCCGCCGCGGCAGCCGGTGCTGCTGATGCGCCCGCCTCGGTGGGCTGATCGGACGCAGCCGGCGTAGAGCCGGCGTAGGGCCGGGCGGGGTCGTCTCGTCAGATGCCTACCACCGCCCTGCGGGCGGTGGAGCATGCTGCCGCTTCGCGGCTGAGGGTCTCCCGCCAGGGCCGCTTCGCGAGGCACTGCCGAGGCGACCCCGCCCGGCCCTGTGGGCGGCTATGTTTTGCGCTTATGCCTGAGCGAGACGTGTTTGCGAACTTTGCCCGGATGCGGCGGGAGATGGATCAGATGCTGGGTGGTGGCTGGGGGCGGACCACCTATGTGAGCCGCCGGAGTACCGGCTTTTCCCCCAACGTGGACGTCTACTACTGCGGCGATCCGCAGCGGGCTGTGGTCAAGGTGGATCTGGCTGGTGTCGACTTGGATCAGGTCGGGATCGAGGTCAGTGGGCGGCAGCTCGCGATCGTCGGGGAACGGCCGGTGCAGGAGACCGAGGGGCGGGTCTACCAGCAGGTCGAGATCCCCTCGGGGCCGTTTCGGCGGGTCGTCGAGTTGCAGGTGGATGTCGATCCCGACAAGGCCAGGGCGACCTACGAGGACGGCGTGCTGCGGATCGACCTGCCGCTGCGCGACCCCGAGCAGAGCCGCCGCGTGCCGATTGGGAGAGAGTGATGGAGGGCTCGCCGGTGCTCGAGGTGGTCGAGTCCGAGCTCGACGCCGAGGACGCGATCCGCGCCGATCAGCCGCTGCCCGACGCGCTGCCGGTGCTGCCGCTGCGCGAGACCGTCACCTTCCCGGAGACCCTGACCCCGCTCGCCGTCGGCCAGGAGCGCTCGATCAAGCTCGTCGACGACGTGCTCGGCGCCAACCGGTTGCTGGTGATGGTTGCCGCGCGCGACCCCGAGGACGAGGAGCCGGGGCCTGAGGCTCTCTACGACGTCGGTGTCGTCGGCGTCGTCGCCCGCATGCTGAAAGTGCCCGACGGGACGTTGCGCATCCTCGTCCAGGGGACCCAGCGGGTACGGGTCGGCCCCTACGTCGCCGAGGAGCCATACATGGTGGCGCGCATCGCCGAGCTACCCGACACGGTGGACGAGGGCCCCGAGCTGGAGGCGCTGACCCGCAATGTCCAGCGCACCTTCTCGGAGATCGTCGAACACATCCCGTACCTGCCGGAGGAGCTGCAGATGGCGGTCGCCAACATCGAGGACCCGGCCGCGCTCGGCCACCTGATCGCGGGCGCGCTGCGCATCCCGACCGAGGAGAAGCAGGCGCTGCTCGAGCAGGTCGACGTCGCCGCGCGCCTGCGCAGGCTCTCGGAGATCCTCGCCCGCGAGCTCGAGGTGGTCCAGCTCGGCACTCAGATCCAGTCGCAGGTCGAGTCGGAGATCGACAAGGGCCAGCGCGAGTTCTTCCTGCGCCAGCAGCTGAAAGCGATCCAGGAAGAGCTGGGGGAGGAGGACGAGCAGCAAGCCGAGGTCAACGAGCTGCGCCGGCGGATCGAGGAGGCGGAGCTGCCGGAGCAGGCGCAGAAAGCCGCGGAGCGCGAGCTCTCGCGGCTGGAGAAACTGCCTCCGGCGGCGGCGGAGCACGGCGTGATCCGCACCTACCTGGAGTGGTTGGTCGAGCTGCCCTGGTCGAAGGGGACCGAGGACAACCTCGACATCCCGCACGCCCGCGAGGTGCTCGACGCCGACCACTACGACCTGGAAAAGGTCAAGGACCGGATCCTCGAGTACCTGGCGGTGCGCAAGTTGAAGCCGGACTCGCCCGGCCCGATCCTCTGCTTCGTCGGCCCGCCCGGCGTCGGCAAGACCAGCCTCGGTCGTTCGATCGCTCGCGCGCTCGGACGCGAGTTCGAGCGCATCTCTGTCGGCGGCGTCCGCGATGAGGCCGAGATCCGCGGCCACCGCCGCACCTACATCGGCGCGCTGCCGGGGACGATCGTCCGTGCCCTGCGCGACGCCGGCTCGCGCAACCCCGTCTTCATGATCGACGAGATCGACAAGATGGGCGCCGACTTCCGCGGCGACCCCTCCTCGGCGATGCTCGAGGTGCTCGATCCCGCCCAGAACGACAGCTTCCGCGACCACTACCTCGACCTCGAGTTCGACCTCTCCGAGGTCCTCTTCATCGCCACGGCGAACGTGCTCGACACCGTCCCCGGGCCACTGCAGGACCGCATGGAAACGATCGAGCTGGCCGGCTACACGCTTGAGGAGAAGCGCCACATTGCGCGCCGCTACCTGGTCCCGCGCCAGATCGAGGCCAACGGGTTGAAGCCCTCGCAGATCGAGTTCGCCGAGCCGGCGCTGACCGCGATCGTCGAGGAGTACACGCGCGAGGCCGGCGTGCGCAACCTCGAGCGCCAGATCGGCGCCGTCTGCCGCAAGGTCGCCCGCGACGTCGCCGAGGGCAATGCCGGCGGCAAGGTCAAGGTCTCGGCCAAGCGGGCGCGGGAGCTGCTCGGCCGCCGCCGCGTCTTCGCCGAGCAGCGTCGTCGCACCAAGGACCCGGGGGTCGCCACCGGGCTCGCCTGGACGCCGACCGGCGGCGACGTGCTCTTCATCGAGGCGACGGCGATGCCGGGCCAGGGCAAGCTGACGATCACCGGCCAGCTCGGCGACGTGATGAAGGAGTCGGCGCAGGCGGCGCTCTCCTACGTGCGCGGTCACTGGCGTGAGATCGACCCCGACCTGGGCGAGGACTGGTTCGCCGAGCGCGAGATCCACATCCACGTGCCGGCCGGCGCCGTGCCCAAGGACGGGCCCTCGGCGGGGGTGGCGATGACGGTCGCCCTGGCCTCGCTGGCCTCCGGTCGACACGTGCGCAACGACGTCGCGATGACCGGCGAGGTGACGCTGACGGGTCAGGTGCTGCCGGTCGGCGGCCTCAAGGAGAAGTCGCTGGCCGCACAGCGGGCCGGAATCAAGCGGGTGATCGTGCCCGAGCGCAACGAGGGCGACATCGCCGAGATCCCCGAGCACGAGCGCAGCGAGCTCGAGTTCGTCTATGTGGACGAGATCTCGAGCGCGCTCGACGCCGCGCTTGCATAGATCCCGCACCTTCTGGATCGTCGCCGGGCTGACCGCGGCGGCCGCTGCGCTGCGCTTCGCCACGCTCGGCACGCAGGCCTACCACCATGACGAGATCGTCACCGCCAGCCGCGTTCTGCGCGGCGACTTCTTCCACGCAATGGAAGCTGTCGGCTTCAGCGAGTCGGCGCCGCCGCTCTACTACGCCCTGGCCTGGGCCTGGACCCAGCTGACCGGGACGGGCGAGGCCGGCCTGCGCTCGCTCTCCGCTCTGGCCGGGGTTGCGACCGTTCCCGTCGCTTACCTGATCGGCGCTGAGCTGCGCGGCCGCCGCACCGGACTGCTCGCCGCGGCGCTCATCGCCGTCAACCCGATGCTGCTCTGGTACTCGCAGGAGGCCCGCGGCTACGCCCTGCTCGTCCTCCTCACCGGGCTCGCCGCCCTCTTCTTCGTCCGTGCCCTAGGAGCCGGCACGTCGGGGCGGCGGGACGTGACGCTGTGGGGGGTGTTCTCGGCGCTGGCGCTGGCGACGCACTACTTCGCGGTCTTCCCGGTCGCGCTCGAGGCGGCCTGGTTGCTGCGGCGGCGCGGGCGCGCCGCGCTCTCCGGGGTCTCGATTGTCGCTCTCGCCGGGTTGGCGCTTGCGCCGCTGGCGATCCACCAGATGTCGCTCGGCCACGCCGAGTGGATCGGCGACCGCAGCCTCGGTCATCGCCTCTGGGAGGTCGGCGTCACCTTCGTCGCCGGCGAGACCGGCGACATCCTCTCCCGGCCCGAGGCCGTGCTGCCGGCGATCGTTCCCCTGCTCGCCGCCCTCGTGGGGCTCGCCCTGCTCGGGCTACGCGGCAATCGCGAAGAGCGGCGGGCCGGCGGGCTGGTGCTGGCCTTGGCGGCGGCGACGATCTCGGTGCCGCTGGCGCTCGCCGTTCTCGCTCCCGGCAAGGACTACGTCATCGCCCGCAATCTGATCCCGGCCCTGGTCCCGCTGCTGGTCGCCGTGGCGATCGGCCTGACGCTATTCCGCGCCCGGCGCGTGGGCGGCGCCCTCTCCATCGCGCTCGTCGCCTACTCGCTCGGCCTCAGCCTCTGGGCGAGTCTCTCGCCGAGCCTGCACCGGCCCGACTGGGAGACGGTCGCGGCGCGCCTCGGCGAGCCGGAACGGCCGCGCGCGACGGTGCTCTGGACGCTGGGCGCCGCCTCCTTGCGTTGGTACCTCTCGACCGGCTCTTTTCAGGCCCAGCCCTCGGAAGGCTTTTCCTGGAGCGTGCACGAGGTCGTCTTCGTCTCCGACGGCCCGGCGCCGCCCGTTCCGCAGGAGTTGCTCGGGCCGCGCTTTCGCCTGGTCGAGCGCTCCCCGGTCGGTCGCCTGCACGTGATGCGTTACGTGCTGCCGGGCCCGGACCTGGCGCACCTGCGCCTGCGGCATGTGCGAAAAGCGGAGCTCGGCTTCGGCTCCAACAGCGTCCTCCTGGACGGGATCGGGCCCCCGTGACGCGCGATCTGCTTGGCCACACGCGCCGCGGTATCCTCAGTCGACCCGGATTTCACCAGCGAGGAGATGGTATGAGCAAGACGAAGGCGAACCAGGCTGCGGACCTCTATTCGACCGCCCGCGAAAACCCCTACGTGCAGCGGTTGGTTGAGGACGAAGAGCTGCGCGACAACCTGCGCGAAGCCTTTGAAGCCGCGCGTGGCGCCTACGGACGGGCGACCGGCAACGGCAAGGGCACGGTCAAGGCCGTAACCAGCGATAAGAAGGTGCAGAAGGACCTGCGTTCCGCGGCCGAAAGCCTGCGCGATGCCTCCGAGCAGCTTCAGGGCAAGAAGCGCAAGCGCAAGAAGAGCCGCCTGGGGCGGATCCTCCTACTCGGGCTGATCGCCGCCGGCCTCGCTCTGATCCTCTCCGAGGACGCCCGCAAGACCGTGCTCGATGCTCTCTTCGGCGCCGAGGAGGAGTTCGAGTACACCTCCACGACCAGCATCAACGGCAGCTAGTTGGAGGCAGCGACCAAAGAGCGCGAGCTGAGCGGTGAAAAGGCGCAGCGCATCGTCGACGCGATGCGCGAGAGTGTCGCCAAGCGCGGCGCCGCCGGGTCGACCTTCGAGCACGTCGCTCGTGAGGCCGGAGTCAGTCGGGGGCTGCTGCACTACTACTTCGGCACCAAGGAGCGGCTGCTGGTCGAGGTCGTCCGCCGCGACTCCGAGATCCGCGTCGCCAGGTTGGACAAGCCCTTGGCCGAGGCCGAGAGCGTCGATGACGTGCTCGATGTCCTCGTCGCCAGCCTCACCGACCTGATCGACAACGAACCGGCCTTCTTCCTGCTCCTCTATGAGCTCTTCAGCGCCGGTCGCCGCAACCCCGAGATCCAGCACGAGGTCGGCCAGCTCTTCGATCGCACCCGCAGCCACGTCGCGCAGGTTCTCGAGCAGAAGCAGAGCGAGGGCGTGCTCAAGCTCCGCTTCGACGCCGAGGCGACCGTCGCCTACCTCTTCGCCGCCGCCGACGGCTTCGCCCTGCAGGCGCTCTCCGAGCCGGGCCGCGACATCAGCGCGGCGCTCGCCGCCGGCGCCGCCTCAGCCCGGTTCCTGCTCGCCGGCGAGTAGCGCCCCCCGGGGCGCATTGGTGACCGTATGGGTCGTTAACGCGCCCCGCGAGTGACCCTGCTCACAGACGGGAAGTCGCGGCTGCGAAAGGCTGGCTAACCAGCCAATGCACGACGCAATGCTCAAGCTTGCCGGGTTCCTGGCGCGTAGGCGCCGCCTCGTCGTGGCTGTCTGGGCACTGATCGTGCTCGCCGCGTTGCCGCTCGCCGCGCGTCAGACCGAACACCTGACCGGCGGCGGCTTCGACGTCCCGGGCAGCCAGTCCAAGGCAGTCGGCGAGGCGATGCAGGGCGTCTTCGCACGCGAGGCCAACGGGATTGCGGTGTTGCTGCGGGCACAGCCCGGCGCCACCGCCGGCGAGCGCGCTGCCGCCGTCCGCCGCGTGCGCGACGAGGTCGCGGCAACCGACGGCGTGGCGATCTCGCCGGCCGTTGCCCGCCGCGGCGAAGCGCAGCTCCGCGCCGGAGACAGGGCGCTGCTGCCGCTGAGCAGTCGCGTCTCGCCGGACGAGCTGGTCAACCCGGCCGTCGACCTGCGCGAAGCGCTCGATCCGGGCGCCGTCGACGCCGGCGTCACCCCCTACCTCGCCGGCCAGTCCACCGTCTGGGCGGGGATGCAGGAGCTCTCCAAGGAAGATCTCGCCAAGGCCGAGGCGGGCGGCTTCCCGATCGTCGCCCTGATCCTGCTCGTCGTTTTCGGCTCGCTCGCCGCCGCGGCGCTGCCGCTGACGCTCGGTTTCGTCAGCGTGATCGTCACCGGGGCGCTGATCTACTTCATCTCGCTGCAGATGTCGACCTCGGTCTTCGTCACCAACATGGCCTCGATGATCGGCATCGGCGTCGCCGTCGACTACTCGCTCTTCATCCTCGCCCGCTACCGCGAGGAGCGCCGCGACGGCCGCGGCTGCGAGGAGGCCCGCTCGGAGGCGTTGGCGACCTCAGGCCTTGCCGTTGCGTTCTCGGGGATCGCCGTCATCGTCTCGCTGGCCGGCCTCTGGATGGTCGACAACCAGGCGCTGCGCTCGATGGCGCTCGGCGCGATGACTGTGGTCGCGATCTCGATTCTGACCGCGACGACGCTGCTGCCGGCGCTGATCGCGATGCTCGGCGACCGCGTGCTGCCCGGCGGGCTGGTCTCCAAGGTGCTTGGCTGGGCTCGCCGACCGTTTCGAGGTGCGCCCGCCGCCCCCGGACGCGGGAGCAGAGGAGGCGGCGGTGGCTTCTGGGACAATTGGGCTCGCCGCGTGATGGCTCGTCCCTGGCTCGCCGTGGTCGGCGCCGCGGGCATCCTGCTCGTCCTCGCAACGCCGCTGCTCTCGCTGGAGACCGGGACCAACGCGATCGAGCAGTTCCCCAGGGACAGCGACGTGCGGGTCGGCAACGAGCTCGCAGCGGCGCAGAGCGGCGGCGGCGCTGACCCGGTGCAGATCGTCGCCTCCTTCCGCGGCGCAGCCGACCGGCCTGCCGTGGCCGAGTTTGCCACCGAGCTGCGCGGCCAGCAGGGCGTCAGCGGCGTCGCCGCCCCGGTTTATGCCGGCGACAGCGCCCTGATCCAGGCGACGACGCACGCCGCCAGCGATTCCGCGCCCGCCCGGGCGCTGGTCGAGCGCCTGCGCGATGGCTTCGTTCCGGCCAGCTCGCTCGCCGCCGTTGCGACCGTGGACGTCGGCGGCGAAACAGCCCGCACCGAGGACGCCCGCGGGCAGATCTACGGCTCGCTGTGGAAGATCATCGGATTCGTCCTCGCGCTCAGCTTCCTCGTCCTGATGGTGATGCTGCGCTCGCTGCTGCTGCCGCTCAAGGCAGTGCTGATGAACCTGCTCTCGATCGGCGCCGCCTTCGGCGTGCTGGTCGCGATCTTCCAGTGGGGCTGGCTCGACAGCCTGCTCGGCTTCGAAAGCCTCGGCGCGCTCGACACGATCAACGTGCCGCTGATCTTCGCGATCGTCTTCGGCCTCTCGATGGACTACGAGGTCTTCCTGATGTCGCGGATCCGCGAGCGCTACCTCGAGCACGGCGACAACGAGCGCGCCGTCGCTGAGGGTCTCGCCTCCAGCGCTCGCACGATCTCCTCGGCGGCGCTGATCATGAGCTGCGTATTCGCCGTCTTCGTGCTCACCGGTGTGCCCTCGGTCAAGGAGCTCGGCCTCGGCGCCGCGATCGCAATCGCCCTCGACGCGACCCTCGTGCGGCTGATCCTCGTCCCCGCGGCGATGAAGCTGATGGGCGAGTGGAACTGGTGGATGCCCTCCTGGCTCGACCGCCTGCTGCCGCGGCTCAGCTTCGAGGGCGGCGCCGAGCCGGTGCCCGATCCGGCTGAGGCATAGGGCCGTCGCATAAGCTTCGCCGCATGAGTGAGGAGATCGCCTTCGCCGGAGCGGCGAGGCAGGCCGAGATGGTGCGGGCGGGGGAGGCCTCGCCGCGCGAGCTGGTTCAGCTCAGCCTCAATCGGATCGCCCGCCTCGACCCGCAGCTCAACTCGTTCAGGAAGGTCTTCGCCGAGAAGGCGCTGCTCGAAGCCGAGCAGGCCGAGGCGCGGCTGCGGGCGGGGGAGGAACGGCCGCTGCTCGGCGTGCCGATCGCGATCAAGGACGAAGTCGACGTCGTCGGCGAGGTCAACACGCACGGCACCGACGCCTTCACCGAGCCGGCCACCGCCGATTGCGAGATGGTGCGCCGGCTGCGCGAGGCGGGCGCGATCGTCGTCGGCCTGACCCTGCTGCCGGAGATGGCGATCTGCGGCTTCACAGAGTCGGCCACCTACGGCGTCACCCGCAATCCCTGGGACCCGCAGCGCACCCCCGGCGGCTCGAGCGGCGGCTCCGGGGCCGCGGTCGCCGCCGGCCTGGTGCCGATCGCCTCGGCGGGCGACGGGGCGGGCTCGATTCGCATCCCCGCTTCCAGCTGTGGGCTCTTCGGGCTGAAGCCCTCGCGCGGACGCGTCTCGCTGGCGCCCGAGTCCGAAGGTTGGCGTGGCCTTGCCGTCAACAACTGCCTCAGCCGCAGCGTGCTCGACACGGCGCTCTGGCTCGACGTCATCGCCGGCGGCTCACGTGAGTCCGAGGCCCCGCCGCCCCCCGACCGCCCCTTCGTCGAGTCGGCGCGGACGCCGCCGGGAAGGCTGCGGATCGCCCACTCGACCCTGGCGCCGCGGGCGGCGCTGCCGCCGTCCGTGGACGAGGTTGCGAAGGGCGCGGTCGCTGCGACCGCGGAGCTGCTCGGCTCGCTCGGCCACGAGGTCGTGCAGCGTGACCCGGACTGGGGCGCGATCGGCAACAACATCACCGCCCGCTTCCTCGGCGGAGTCGCCGAGACGGTCAGGGAAGTGCCTCATCCCGAGCGGCTCGAACGCCGCACGCGTGGCTTCGGCCGGTTGGGCAGCATCCTGCCCGCGTCGCTCTACGAGCGCGCCCGCACCAGCGGCCGTGACGCCGACAGCGCCCGCGTCAGCGCGATCTTCGACTCCCACGACGTCGTGATGACGCCGGTGATGGGCGGCACGGCGCTGCCGGTGCGTCGCTGGGAGGGCCGGGGCGCGTTGCGCACCGTGCTCGAGATGAGCCGCTTTTATCCCTTCTGCGTCCCCTGGAACCACCTCGGCAACCCGGCGATGGCCGTTCCGGCCGGCTTCGCCCCCGACGGCATGCCCCTCTCGGTCCAGCTCATCGGCCGCCCCGGAGACGAGGCGACGCTGCTCTCTCTGGCTGCCCAGCTAGAGGCAGAGCGCCCCTGGGCGGACAAGCGCCCGCCGATCTCCTAGCCGAAGACCTTTCGCATCCGCGCAATCTCACGCAGCTTGCCCCGCGGCCGTATCCGCCGCTGCAGGACCATCTTCAGCGGGTTGGCGTCCGGCTTCGAGGTGGCGATGAAGTCGGCCCAGCTCGCCTCAAGCACCAGCGTCGGGCTCGGCGCCTCGCCCGGCTCGGCCCTGGTCGAGCCGTTGTCGATCACCAGGTGCCAGGGGTCGGCGTCGTCGAAGCGGTACTGGTAGACGAGCGGCGAGCCGTTGGCGGCGGCCGGGTTGGCCGCGCGCTTGACCACGTCGAAGTAGAGCCGCTGGGTCTCCGGCGAGGCGTCCGGGGTGGGCCCGTCGGGCGGGCCGAGCACGCCGGCCTCCATCAGCTTCACCTGGCGAGCGGCCACATCGTCGACCGAGGCCTCGGGGTCGAAGGGGAAGACGCCGGGGGGCATCTCCTCGGTCGGGTAGCCGATCGTGCGCCAGCGCTGGCGAATCAGTTTCAACCCGAAGGCGAAGATGTCCTCAAGGGTGAAGCCGTAGCACTCGGTGTAGGAGCGATCGAAGTTGGGCGGGTAGAAGACGGCCGGCCCGTAGGGCAGCACTTCGCGCAGCAGGTCGGTCACCGCGGCGCGGTTCTCCTCCCAGCCGGGGTTGCCTTCTCCGAGCAACTCGGAGAGCACCTTGACACCGAAGCCGATGTGGCGCTGCTCGTCCTTGGAGACGTTGCCCATCCCGTCGCTGAAGCCGGGCATCGTTTCTTTCGAGGCGAAGAAGTCCTCGATGAAGTGCTGGCCGGGCTGGGCGAGGCTGCCCTCGACGATCAGGTGGTAGAGCGTGATCGCCTGTGCGTACTTGGGCAGCGAGCGGTCCTTGCGCAGTTCCTCGGCCATCACGTCGAGGCGGTCGAAGATCCCGCGGTAGCCCCAGTTGAGCTGTGGCATCGTCGAGGAGAGGGTCTGCTCGATCGAGTCGCCGCCGACCCCGATCACCTCCTTGAAGAAGCGGTGGAAGAAGATCGAGTGGCGGACCTCGTCGACCTGCTGGGTGGCGAGGAAGTAGGACTGCTCCTCGGTCGGGGCGGCGGTGATATAGGGGGCGAGCGTGTCGGCGACCCGATCCTCGCCGTAATAGAACATCGAGTAGATCCACATCGCCGAACGCTGCTGCAGGTCGCTCAGCGCCTCCCAGCCCTTGCGGTCCTCGGAGAAGTCGATGTCGTAGGCGCTCCAGTTGCCCTGCTCCCAGCGCTGGTAGAGGTCGACATAGGTGACGTTGTCCATCAGGCTCTGCGATGCGACGCTCATCTCTCTCCTTCGGCCGGGGTGATTGCCAGGGAGACTAGCGGGAAACTGGCTGGTCAGCCAGTCCGGCCGGGATCTCGATCTCGCGCTTGAGGATCTTGCCGGTCGGGCCCTTGGGGAGGTCGTCGAGGAACCAGACGAGGCGCGGGTACTTGTAGGCGGCGATGCGGTCCTTGACGTAGGCGCTGACCTCCTCCGGGCTCAGCTGCTCGCCGTCGATGAGGACGACGGCGGCGCCGATCTCCTCGCCCCACTCGTCGTGAGGGACGCCGACGACGGCTGCTTCGCGGATCTTCGGATGCTCGTAGAGGACCTCCTCGACCTCGCGCGGGTAGACGTTGTAGCCGCCGCGGATGATCAGGTCCTTCTTGCGGTCGACGATGAAGAAGTCGCCGTCCTCGTCGACGCGCGCCATGTCGCCGCTGTGGAACCAGCCGCCGCGCATCGCCTCCGCGGTGGCGTCGGGACACCGCCAGTAGCCCTTCATGATGTTGTGGCCGCGGATCACGATCTCGCCGACCTCGCCACGGGCCACCTCCGCGTCGTTCTCGTCGACGACCTTCATCTCGACGCCTTCGATCGGGGCGCCGATCGAGCCCGGCTTGGCGCCGTTCTCGGGATGGTTGGAGCAGGCGACGGGCGAGGTCTCCGAGAGCCCGTAGCCCTCGAGCACGACCGCGCCGAAGGCGTCTTCGAAGCCGCGCAGCACTTCGACCGGCATCGAGGCGCCGCCGGTGATGCAGGTGCGCAGGGCGCCGGTTTCGAAGCTCTCGCGCTCGGGGTGGTGGAGCAGGGCGCCGAACATCGTCGGCACGCCGTAGAAGTGGGTGACGCCGTCGCGCTGCATCGTCGCCAGCGCCTCGCCGGGCTCGAATTTCGGCACCAGCGTGAGGCAGGCGCCGGCCGCGAGTGAGGCGTTCATCGCCACCGTCTGGCCGAAGGAGTGAAACAGCGGCAGCGAGCCGAGCACGACGTCGCCGGCCCCGATCTCGCAGGTCGTGCGGCGGGTCACGTCGGCGTTGCGCCAGAGGTTCGCGTGGGTCAGCTCGGCGCCCTTCGGCTTGCCGGTCGTGCCCGAGGTGTAGAGGATCACCGCGGTGTCGTCGTCCGCGGTCTCGGCGATGCCCGGGGCCGGCTCGTGCCCGGCCAGCGTCGCGCTGAAGGCTGCCGGCTCGACCTCGATCGGCTCGGCGCCCGCATCGGCCGCGCCCGCCCTCGCCTCCTCGGCGAAGCCGTGCCAGGCCAGCAGCAGCCCGGCGCCGGAGTCCTCGAGGTAGAAGGCGATCTCGCGCCGCTTCAGCAGCACGTTCATCGGCACGACCACCGCGCCGGCGCGCAGCACGCCGTAGTAGGCGACGGGGAAGTCGGGCACGTTGGGCAGCATCACGCCGACCCTGTCGCCGGGCTCGACGCCCTTTTCGCCGAGCAGAGTGGCGAGCTGGGCGCTGCGATCGTCGAGCGCCGCATAGGTCAACTCGTGCCCCCCCAGGCGGATCGCCGGCGCGTCGGGCCACTGCTCGGCGCCCGCGGTGACGATCGATGCGAGGTTCATCCCCATAGACCCGCCGCGAGCATAACTCCTCTAGCATTGCCGGCCATGCGGAGGGGCCTGATCGCAATCATTCTCTGTGCCGTGCTCGCGCTCGGCGGCTGCGGCGGCGACAGCGACTCGTCGTCGTCGGACTCGACCCAGGCTGAGGGCGGCGCTGCCCCGGTCGAAAAAGCCGGCGACACGTCCGGGCGGACGAAACCGGAAGTGACCGTGCCCGACGGCGAAGCGCCCGCGCAGCTCGAAGAGACCGAACTGATCGAAGGCACCGGCAAGGAAGCCAAATCCGGCGACAAAGTCACCGTCCAGTACGTCGGCGTCGGCTATGAAACGGGCGAAGAATTCGACTCCTCCTGGAGCCGCAACGAACCCTTCAGCTTCACGCTCGGCGCCGGCGAAGTGATTCCCGGCTGGGACCAGGGCGTCGCCGGGATGAAGGTCGGCGGCCGGCGCGAGCTGGTCATCCCGCCCGAACTCGCCTACGGCGAAGCCGGCGCACCGCCGGCTATCGGCCCGAACGAAACGCTGATCTTCGTCGTCGACCTGGTTGAAGTCGGCTAGCCCGAAGCGCTGATCTCCTCCGCGTCGGAAGTGCCCGGCGGCTCGTCGCTGCCGGCGGCCGTATCGACCGGCGGTCCGACCGGCCCGGTCGGGACCCAGCCGCCGTACATCCGCAGCAGCGCGACCACTCCGGCGATGCCGGCGAGCGCGGAGAGGCCGCCGGCATAGGCGAGCGTGCCGCGGGCGCCGATCGTCGCCACCAGCAGGCCGCCGGCGGCGAAGGCGCCGAGCTCGGCGGTGTTGCGGATGCCGTTGTAGGCGGCGAAGGCGCGGCCGTGCAGGTGGTCGGGCACGCGCACGTGGATCAGGCTGCGGAACATCACGTTCTTGACGCCGTGGCCGAGGCCGCCGATCAGGCCGCAGATGAGCATGAAGGCGAAGCTGAGCCAGATCGCCGGCAGGGCGAGGGCGGCGCCCTGGATCGTCGCCGCGACCAGACCGACCGCGGCGACAGCGGCGGCGGCGACGCGGCGCGAGAGCAGCATCGCGCCGACCGCCATCCCCAGGGTCCAGATCGAGAGCCAGGCGCCGTAGGAGATTTCGCCGCGACCGAGCACGTCCTCGACGAAGAAGAGCTCGCCGACCCAGACCGCCGACATGAACAGCAGCGAGACGAAGGCGACGGTCATCGCCAGCGCGAGCAGCCGGTCGCCGAAGAGGAAGGCGATGCCGTCGCGGGCGCGCGGCGCCTGCTCGGATTCCTCCAGCTCGGCCGGCTTGCGGCGCACGCGCAGGGCGAGGGCCGCCACCGCCACCGCGGCGAACGTCGCCGCGTCGACCAGCATCGCCAGCTCCAGCCCGCCGGCGGCGAAGAGCAGGCCGCCGAGCAGCGGGCCGATGCCGAAGCCGACGTAGCGGGCGGTCTCGATGTGGCCGTTGGCCTCCTGGATCCGGTCCTCGCCGGCAAGCGGCGGCACCAGCGAGAACTCGGCCGGGGAGGAGGTGGCGAAGACGACGCCGAGCGCCACGGTGAGGATCAGCACCGGCGCGAGCGAGCCGCTGAAGGCGACCGCGACCGCGGCAGCCGCGCCGATGGCCGAGACCGCGGCGAGCAGCCGCGTCGCCTCGATCCGGTCTACCAGCACCCCGACCCAGCCCGCGACCAGCACCGAGGGCCCGAACAGGCAGACCCACAGCGCCGCCACGGCGAACCCCGAATCGGTCAGGTCCTTGACGTAAAGCCCCAGCGCTACGATCGCCACCCAGTCGCCGAGCGCCGAAAGCCCCACCGACCCGGCAACCAGCCGAAAGTCCCGATCCCGAAAGAGACTCGCCTTCATGCGGGGCAGCATAGGCGCGGGAACCCCGCCAGTGAAGCCGCTAGCCGAGCTTCGGGCTCTGCCAGGGCTGGGCCAGGCGGGTGGCCAGGTCGTCGGCGAGGCCCTCGATCGGGACTCTGGCCTGCTCCAAGGAGTCGCGGTCGCGGAGGGTGACGGTGTCGTCTTCCATCGTCTGGTGGTCGACGGTGATGCCCCAGGGGGTGCCGATCTCGTCCTGTCGGCGGTAGCGCTTGCCGATCGAGCCGCCCTCGTCGAACTCGGCCGGGACGCGGCGACGCACCTGCTCGAAGATCTCGCGCGCCTTCTCGGGCATGCCCTGCTTGGAGACCAGCGGCAGCACGGCGACCTTGACCGGGGCGAGGCGGGGGTGGAGGCGCAGCACCGTGCGCTCGCGCCCCTCGACCTCCTCGACCTCGTAGGCGTCGACGAGGAAGGCGAGCGTCGCCCGGTCGGCGCCGGCCGCCGGCTCGATCACGTGCGGGACGTAGCGCTCCTTGGTCTGCTGGTCGAAGTATTCGAGCTTCTCGCCGCTGAACTTCGCGTGCTGGGTAAGGTCGAAAGCGCCGCGGTTGGCGATCCCCTCCAGCTCCGACCAGCCGATCGGGAAGAGGTACTCGATGTCGCTCGTCGCCGCGGAGTAGTGCGAGAGCTCGTCGGCGCCGTGCGCGCGCACGCGCAGCATCTGCGGCCGCAGGCCGAGCCCGGTGTACCAGCGCTCGCGCTCCTCCATCCAGGTCTTGTGCCACTTCTCCGCTTCGGCCGGCGGCACGAAGAACTCCATCTCCATCTGCTCGAACTCGCGGGTGCGGAAGATGAAGTTGCCGGGGGTGATCTCGTTGCGGAAGGACTTGCCGATCTGGGCGATGCCGAAGGGCGGCTTCTTGCGGGCGAAGCCGAGCACGTTCTTGAAGTTGATGAAGATGCCCTGCGCGGTCTCCGGCCGCAGGTAGACCTCCGAGCCCTCGCCGGCGACCGGGCCGATGTGGGTCTCGAACATCAGGTTGAACTGCCGTGGCTCCGAGAGCTCGCCGCCGCACTCCGGGCAGCGCAGCTCGGCCTCCGGGTCGCCGCCTTCCTCTTCAACCGCCTCGCGCAGATGATCCTCGCGCCAGCGCTTCTTGCACTTGCCGAGGCACTGCACGAGCGGGTCGGTGAAGCCTTCGAGGTGGCCCGAGGCCTCCCAGACCCGCGGGTGCTGGAGGATCGCCGAGTCAAGCGCGACGATGTCGTCGCGCTCCTGCAGCATCGCCCGCCACCACTCGGCCTTGACGTTGTTCTTCAGCAGCACCCCGTAGTGGCCGTAGTCGTAGGTCGAGCCGAGCCCGCCGTATATCTCCGAGGAGGGGAAGACGAAGCCGCGCCGCTTGCAGAGCGCGACGATCTCCTCCATCGTCGTCTCCTCGTTGCGGGCGCTCTCCCCGGCCGTTGCCATGGCGGAACCGTATCGGCTGCGATAATTGCCCACCCCCATGCCCATCTACGAGTACAAGTGCGCCAACGGCCACGTTTTCGACGTGCTGCAACGGATGGCCGACGATCCGCTCACCGCGTGCCAGGAGTGCGGCGCCCCCGCCGAGCGCGTCCTGCACCCCGTAGCGATCCACTTCAAGGGCTCGGGCTTCCACAACACCGACTACGCCAAGAAGAAGACCGGTGCCGACGGCAGCTCGTCCGAAGGAAGCTCAGGCGACAGCAGCTCCTCGGACAGCTCCAGCTCCTCGTCCTCCGGGAGCAAGTCGTCCGACGCGAAGTCAAGCGACTCGAAGACTCCCGCCAAAACGGAGTAGCTGCCCGACCCCCCACACCTGCGGCTATTCGCCGAGCAGCTTCTTGACCGCTCGCCTACGCTCGCTGTCGGGCACTTCGATCGAACCTCCGGGGCCGGGCGCGCAGCCCGAGTTCGCCCCCCGGCAGAGCACGTCGGCCTTGCTGTCGCCGCCGATGCCGGCGGCGAGGATCAGCTGCGGCATCGTCAGGAAGCCCATGTCGCTGACGAAGGCCTTGGGGGCGTCCCAGCCGATGATCGGGCCCTTGACGAAGTTGTAGGGGAGGCGCAGCGGATCGGTGAGGCGGCCCTTGATGCCGGCGATCACGGCCTGCTGGGCGGCGGCACGGTCGAAGTCGTCGTAGCCGAGCGTGTAGGCGCTCCTGCCGGGGCCGGGGCATTCGCTCGGCTTGCGGATGCGTGAATAGATCAGCGCCTTTTCGCCGTCGAGCGTGTTCTCGCCCTTGCCCAGCCGCAGCGTGCCGCCGCCCTGGCCACCGCCGGCGCCGCCGGAGATGTTGGCGCAGAGCTTCTGTGGCACGTCGACGACGACACCGCCGACCGCGTCGATCAGGTCTTCGAAGCCGGTGAAGTCGACGATCGCGACGTGGTCGACTTCGACGTCGAGGAAGTCCTCGACTGCTTCGATCTGCGCGCCGGCCCCGCCGAAGGCGAAGGCGCCGTTGATCTTCTGTGGGCTCTGGCCGGGGATTTCGGCATAGGAGTCGCGCGGGACCGAGAGTTTGCGGAAGGCGCCGCCGCCGGCGCGGATCAGCATCAGCGTGTCGGCGCGGAACTGGCCGGGCGTGCATTCGCCGTGCGGGGCGTCGCCGTGGGCCTGCTGTTCGAAGCACTTCTCGGAGGGCACGCCGACTGGCTCCTTGCTGTCGGGCGGGCGCGCGTCGGTGCCCATCACCAGGATCGTCTGGGGGTCGAAGAGCAGCAGCGGGTTGCCGTGCAGGGTCGACTTCGCCTCGCTGGAGAGCTTGAACGACTGCAACTGGGCGGAGACGGCGAAGGCGAGGAAGCTGAGCAGGATCCAGGCGCCGGCGGCGATGCCGAGCCATTTCAGCGCCCGGCGCAGGCCCGGCCGCGGCGGCCGCGGGCCGCGCTCACGGCCGGGGCGGCCGGGGCGCTGCGGCAGCTTCGGCGCGTGCCAGTCGCGTTCGCGCAGGCCGGAGAGGTCGGGCTTGCGGAAACGCGAGAAGAGCCCGCGGCGGGCGCGGTAGACCTTGTACTCGGGCGGACCCTTCGGCCGCTGCTCGTCGTCGTTGCCCATGAAAGACTCCGGAATCATGCCGATGTCCGCGGTCGCCCGCGAAACCAGCAGCGCCGGACGATGAGCCAGGCCGAAGCGATAGGCGTCGATCTGGGCGGCACGAAGATGCTGCTCGGTGTGCTCGACCGCGACTCGAAGACCGCCTGGGAGAGCCGTGAGCGCTCGGCTGGCGAGAGCCAGGACGAGCTGGTCGAGATGCTCGTGCGCGAGGTCGGCGAGGCGCGCGCGGAGCGGCCCGGGGTGGAGGCGATCGGGATGGGCGTTCCGGCGACGATCGACCACGAGAAGGGGCTGGCGCTGGCCGCGGTCAACCTGCCGATCGAGGAGCTGCCGCTGCGCGACCTGGTCGCCGAGCGCACCGGCCTGCCGTCCTTCCTCGACAACGACGCCAACGTTGCGGCGCTGGCCGAGCACCGTTTCGGCGCCGCGCGCGGCGCCGAAAACGCGGTGATGCTGACGATCGGCACCGGGATCGGTGGCGGCCTGATCCTCGGCGGCGAGATATACCGCGGCTCGACCGGCGCCGGCGCCGAGCTCGGCCACATGGCGATCCAGATGGATGGCCCGGGCTGCCAGGGCAACTGCCCGAACCGCGGCTGCGTCGAGGCCCTCGCCTCCGGCACCGCGCTCGGCCGCGAAGGCCTGGCGGCAGCCGAAAGCAAGCCCGAGTCGGCGCTCGGCAAGTTGCTCGCCGCAGGCGAGGAGGTTGACGGCAAGGCAGTCACGGTCGCCGCGCAGCAGGGCGACGAGACCGCGATCGAGGTCTTCGAGCTGGTCGGTGGCCGCCTCGGCGTCGCCCTCGCCAGCTACGCCAACATCTTCGAGCCGGAAGTGATCGTGATCGGCGGCGGCGTGATCGCGGCCGGCGACCTGCTGCTCGGCCCGGCCCGGCGCGAGCTCGAAGCGCGAGCGTTGCGGCCGATGAACCGCACGCCGGTGGTCGAGGCCGAGCTGGGCGAGGACGCCGGCATGATCGGCGCCGCCGCAATGGCGCGGTCTGAGCTCGAGAAGGCGGGGGGCTGATGCCGGGGTCGCTGCTCGTCTGCCCGACCCCGATCGGCAACCTCGACGACATCACGATCCGTGTCCGCGATGCGCTCGTCGCCGCCGACTACATCGCCTGCGAGGACACCCGCCGCACGGGCGGCCTGCTCGACAAGCTCGGCATCCGCCCGGCGCCGCAGCTGATCTCGATCCACGAGGGCAACGAAGCGCCGCGGGCGGTCGAGCTGGCGCAGCGGGTCGAACGCGGCGAGACCGTCGCCCTCGTCTCTGACGCCGGCATGCCGGCGATCTCCGACCCCGGCTTCCGCCTGATCCGCCGCTGCATTGAGCGCAACCTCGACGTCACCGTCCTGCCGGGGCCCTCGGTGGTGCCGGTGGCGCTGGTCGCCTCCGGGATGCCGACCGACCGCTGGCGCTTCGAGGGCTTCCTGCCGAAGCGCTCGGGCGAGATGGAGCGCGTGCTGCGTTCGAGCGAGACCGTGGTGGCCTTCGAGTCGCCGCGGCGCATCGGCGACTCGCTCGCCGCCCTCGCGGCGATCGCCGCCGACCGCCCGGCCGCGGTCTGCCGCGAGCTGACCAAGGTCCACGAGGAGGTTTCGCGGGGGACCCTCGGCGAGCTCGCCCGCCGCTTCCGCGGCGACGTCAAGGGGGAGATCGTGCTCGTCATCGCGCCCGCCTCAGCCGACGACCACGACAAGGACGTCGGCTTCGCCGTCGATGCGCTGCGCCACCTGGTCCAGTCCGGCGCTCGCCCCCGCGCCGCCGCCAGCGTCGTCGCCGCGCTTACCGGCACCCGCGCCAACGACCTCTACCGGGCACTAACCGGAAGGGAGCCAAGGAAATGACCTACTACGTCACCACGCCGATCTACTACGTCAACGCGGAGCCGCATCTCGGTCACGCCTACTCGACGATGGCGGCTGACGTGCTCGCCCGCCACATGCGCCAGCGCGGCGAGGACGTCTTCTTCCTCACCGGCACCGACGAGCACGGCGAGCCGATCGAGAACGCGGCCGAGCGCGAGGGCGTCACCCCGCAGGAGCTGGCCGACCGCAACGCCGCCAAGTTCGAAGCGCTGATGCCGATCATCGACGCCAGCAACGACTTCTTCATCCGCACCTCCGATCCCCGCCACGCGGAGCGCGTCGCCGAGATCATGCAGCGCGTCTACGACAACGGCTGGGTCGACAAGGGCGCCTACGAGGGCTGGTACTGCCCGCGCTGCGCCGACTTCAAGAGCGAGCGCGAGCAGGGGCCCGACCGGACCTGCCCGATTCACGAGATCCCGCTGGAGGAGGTGCGCGAGGAGAACTGGTTCTTCCGCCTCTCCGCCTTCCAGGAGCGGCTCGAAGCGCTCTACGCGGAGCGGCCCGACTTCGTCGTGCCCGAGTTCCGCCGCAACGAGGCGGTCTCCTTCATCCAGGGCGGGCTCGAGGACGTCTCGCTCTCGCGGCCGAAGCTGAAGTGGGGGATGCGGCTGCCCTGGGACCCCGAGCAGCGCATGTACGTGTGGTTCGACGCGCTGCTCAACTACGTCACCGCGCTCGGCTTCGCCCGCGAGGGCGAGGACCTGACCGAGCGCTACTGGCCCGCCGACCTGCACGTGATGGCCAAGGACATCCTCAAGTTCCACGCGGTGATCTGGCCGGCGCTGCTCTGGGCGGCGGACCTCGAGCCGCCGAAGCGGATGGCGATCCACGGCTTCCTGCTGATGGGCGAGAAGAAGATGTCGAAGTCGCTCGGCAACGTGCTCGACCCGTTTGAGGTCGATCGAGCGCTTCGGCGCCGACGCGCTGCGCTTCTACTGCTTCCGCGAGGTCAGCTTCGGCCAGGACGGCTCGATCTCGACCGCCGGCTTCGAGGCTCGCTACGAGGCCGAGCTCGCCAACGACTTCGGCAACCTCGCCAGCCGCGTGCTGGCGATGGTCGACCGCTACCGCGACGGCGTCGTCCCCGAGGGCCAGGTCGACGCGGTGCTCGAGGAGGACTTCGAAGGAGCGGTCGAGCGCTTCTGCGGGCTGCTCGACCGGGCCGAGCTGACCCAGGCGCTCGAGCTCGCCTGGGCCCTGGTCCGCCGCCTCAACCGCTACGTCGAGGAGACCCGCCCCTGGGAGCTGGCCAAGGACGAGGCCGACCCCGCCCGGCTCGACGAAGTCCTCTACAACCTCGCCGAGGGCCTGCGCGTCATCACCCTGTTGCTCGTCCCCTACCTGCCGCAGTCGAGCGAGCAGCTACTCGCCGCTCTGGGTGAGGACTCCCGCGAGCTCAGCGACTTCGGTGCCCGCCCCGGCGGCCAGAGGGCCGAGCGCGTCCCACCGCTCTTCCCGAAGATCGAGACGCCGGCCTGAGGCCACGTGCACGTGCCCACGTGGCCTCAGGGGCGCAGACCCAGTCTGCGGCGCCAGTCGCGGGCGTTGAAGGCCCTCGCGATGCGGCCGATCAGGCCGTGGCGGGCCTTCGTGTAGGGGTACCAGGTCGGCTCGCGCTTGCCGCCGAAGCGGCTGACGATCACCGAGCTCGGTTGGCAGTACTTCTTGATCCCGTACTCGCCGTGGCGGAAGCCGACCCCGGACTCCTTCCAGCCGCCCATCGGCACGTCCATCAACACGTAGTTGACGATCACGTCGTTGACGTTGACCGCGCCGGCCTCGATCCGCCGTCCCAGCGCCTCCGCCCGCGCCTTCTCCCCGAAGACCGAGGCGGCGAGCCCGTAACGGGTGTTGTTGGCGTGGCTGAGCGCCTCCTCTGCATCGCGCACCTTCATCACGCAGACGACCGGGCCGAAGGTCTCGTCTCGCATTACGTCCATCGAGTGGTCGACATCGACCAGCACGGTCGGCTCGAAGTAGTCGCCGGGCCCCTCCACCGCCTTGCCGCCAGTCGCCGCCCGCGCGCCTTTTGCCAGCGCGTCCTCGACCTGCGCCTTGACCACGGCGGTCTGGTTGGGCGAGGTCATCGCGCCGACGTCCTTCTCCGGCTTGCGGCCGTCGGCGCCCTGGCGCAGCGCCCCGACCTCCTTGGTCAGCTTGGCGACGAACTCGTCGTAGGCGGGCTCCTCAACGTAGATCCGCTCGACCGAGAGACAGACCTGGCCCGAGTTGAACATCCCGCCCCAGGTGGCGGCGTTGGCAGCGCGGTCGATGTCGGCGTCGTCGAGCACGATCATCGGGTCCTTGCCGCCGAGCTCGAGGCTGACCGGGGTCAGCGTCTCGGCGGCGCGCGCCATCACCTTGCGGCCGGTGCGGTCGGAGCCGGTGAACTGGACGAAGTCGACCTCGTCGACCAGGGCGCCGCCGGTCTCGCCGGTGCCGTGCACGCAATCGAACACGTCGGGGGCGCCGATCTCGGTCTTCCAGGCCTCGACGATCTCCGCCAGCCCCAGCGGCGTGAACTCCGAGGGCTTGACGACGACCGCGGCGCCGGCCTGAAGGGCGGGGATCGCGTCGCCGAGCGCCAGCGCCAGGGGGAAGTTCCAGGGGCTGATCACGCCGACCACGGGGTAGGGCCGATAGTGGACCATCAGCTTTTTCGAGGCCGCCAGCGGCGAGTGCGGGCGGACCGTTTCGTCACCGATGAACTTCTCCGCCTTGGTCCCGTAGAAATTGATCAGGTCGGTCAGGTAGACCGTCTCGGCGCTGGTGTCGCCACGGACCTTGCCGGTCTCCGCCTGCATCGTGTCGAGTACGCGCTCGTGGTTGTCGAGCAGCCAGTCGCGCAGCCTGCCCAGCCAGCGGTAGCGACCCTCAATCCCCAGGGCCTCCCACTCGGCCTGGTTGGCGCGCACCCGCGCCACGACCTCGGCAACGCGCTCGGGCGAGGCGACCTCGACACTGCCGGCCATCGTCCCGTTCGCCGGGTTGAGAACCTCGATTCGCTCGGCGCCGCTGCCGTTGGCGGATGCGCCGTTCACTGCCTCGCTGGCTTTCGGTGCCGTTCCACTCTCCACCTGACCGCTCCCTTCGAAAATTGGCTGGTCAGCCAAGGGTAGCCCCTAACGCGGGACCAGTCGATACACCGGGCCTTCGAGCGAGGCGACGTAGACGCGGCCGCGGGCGTCCTCGCCGAACGAGGTCGGGGTGGGGACGCTGAGCCCGAGCTTGCGGTCCCCTCGCGCGCGCCGTCGCAGGCGGGGTACGAGGCTGCGCAGCTCGCCCTCACAGAGGTCGGCGTAGACGTAGCGCCGGTAGAGCGAGCGCAGGCGCCTGTCACCGACGACGTAGCCGCCGATGATCGAGCAGCTGCCGCCACGGCTGTGCGGGTAGGCGAAGGTCGGCTTGACCGTTCCGCCGGGGTCCGGCGTGCCGCTGTTGGCGCCGTCGTAGGGCGCGAAGCCCTCGAATGCGTCCCAGCCGAAGTTGGCCCCCTGCGCGTCGGCGACGGTCGTGTAGTCGAGCTCCTCGAACTCGTCCTGGCCGACGTCCCCGATTGCGATCCGCGGCTGCTCGGGCCGGGTCACGGTGTCGAAGGAGAAGCGGTAGGGGTTGCGCAGGCCGTAGCTGTAAATCTGCGGCCGCGCATTGGGCCGGCGCGGGTCGATCCGCAGCAGCTTGCCCAGCCGGCTGCCGCGGTTCTGGGCGTTGTTCGGCGGGTCGCCGCCGCCGCCACCGTCACCGCTGCCGAAATAGAGCAGGTTGCCGAGGAACTGCAGCTGGCCGCCGTTGTGATTCGAGTTCGTCCTGTGGGGAATATCGACCAGGGCGCGGCGCGATCCTCGCGCAGCTCTGATCGCGCTCCGGCGTTTGAACTCGTCGACCCTGATGTCCCCCTGGCGGTCGGTGTAATAGACGTAGAAGCGCCGGCTGCGCCGGTAGTCGGGCGGGAAGGCGATCGAGAGCAGCCCCCGCTCCCCACCGGTCGAGACCAGCCCACGGATGTCAAGAAACGACCCACCCACCCGCCGTCCGCCACGCAGCACCCGCACCCGCCCTTCCTGCTCGACCACGAACAGCAGCCGAGGAAACCCAGGCGCCCCAGCCACATAAACAGGCTGCTCGAACCTCCCCACCCGCTTCAGCCCAACCCCAGACCGCGACGACCGCTCTGCCGTCGTCGCGGTTCCGGACGAGCTCACCTTCGGCGCCGTCTCAGGCGAGCTCGCGTCCCCGCACGACGGCATGGCAAAGAGCGCAACCAGCGCGACGAAGCTCGGCAGAACCCTCGAAAGCATCCCGATAGAGGGTATCCAGGTAGGCCCGCAACGTCTTGTACTTTTTGCGCAGCGGCGATCTGGGACCGCAGCCGAGTGTCTTCGCAAAAAGTTAAGTGGAGGGCCTACCTGGATACCCTCTGACCCAGCGCCCTGTCTTCGCAAAAAGTTAAGTGGAGGCCCTACCTGGATACCCTCAACGGTTCGCCTCCGTCGCGTCCCGCGGCGCCGGCACCACTTCGCCGTTGTCCTTGACCACGGTGTCGGGCGGCACTTCGGTGACTCGAGCGGAGAACGATCCGGCGGCCCGCGTCCCCGGCGCGGTCTCCGCCTTCGCTTCGCCGCCGAGCCCGCCGGCGATCGTGTAGCGCACCCTGTGGTTGCCGGTGCGCACCGCGATCAGCTTCCAGACCGCCTCCGTGGTCGCGCCCGGCTTCAGCGGGCCGAAGTTGAAGGTCTTGGCGCTCGAGGTTTCGGCGCCGGCGCGCCCTTCGGACCCGTTCGCTTTCGGGTACTCGGCGGCGAGCACCCAGATCGGCCGATCGGGCTGGGCGAGGCCAGGTTCGGGGCTGCGGTAGCCGAACGGAAGCGTTGAGTCGGCGCCCTGCCTGCCTCCGGTCGTGAAGGTCACGGTCAGCCCCGGCAGGGTCTCCTCGCCGCTGTTGCGCACGCCGAGGCGCAGCAGCGTCGTTTCGCCCAGGCGCTGCTTCCTCGGGAACTCGGCGGTGACGATTTCGACCGGGTAGGCGCCGCCGGCTTCCTCGGTCGCCGAGGATTCCCCGCCGCCACCGCAGGCCGCCAGGAAGACGGTCAGCGCCACGGCGACGATCGCCGCGGAGAGCGCGGCGATGTGGGAACGCCCACCGTGTCTGCGAGTCCCCCCCAAAGCGGGCTGAACATACCACGGGGATATGGTGCTTCCGGCGCGCCTGAACGCTGCCGTCGGGGGTTAGTCGGATCTCAACACTGGGCTAACGGAGGCCGCTGGCGCATCCCATAGACTCAAGCGACGGAGCAGGGACCGCCCGATGCGTTCCCGCCGTGCCGGAGGAGGAGATGGAAGCAGCCGCATCGATAGGCAGGAGGTTCGCTCCCGCCAAGTCGTTCTTCGAACAGGTCGGGGACATGATGATCCTCACCGCGCGCACGATCGCCTCCGCGATCAGGCCCCCGTACCCCTACGGCGAGGAGTTCATCGGCCAGTTCCTCTTTGCTCTACAGCTCTGCTGGTTCCCGCTGCTGGTCTCGACCGTCGCCTTCGGCTTCGGCGCGCCGGGCCTGCAGGCGGCCAACTTCCTCACCCTATTCGGCTCGCTGGACCGGCTCGGCGGCTTCTTCGTGCTCGCCTCGATCCGCGAGTTCGCCCCCTTCGTCACCGCCGTCGTCGTTGCCGGCGTCGCCGGCACGGCGATCACCGCCGACCTCGGCGCCCGCAAGATCCGCGAGGAGCTCGACGCCCTGCAGGTGCTCGGCGTCGACCCGATCAAGAACCTGGTCGTGCCGCGCTTCCTGGCGCTGATGGTGATCACCGGCCTGCTCGACATCTACGCGCTGATCTTCGGCATCAGCGGCGGCATCCTCACCGAGACGCTCTACAACCAGCCGCTCGGCGGCTTCTTCGCGACGCTCTTCACCAACGCCTCGATCACCGACCTCTGGGGCTCGGTGATCAAGTGCACCCTGTTCGGCGCGATCATCTCGGTCGTCTGCTGCTACAAGGGGATGACTGCGTCCGGTGGCGCCGCCGGGGTCGGCCGCGCCGTCAACCAGGCGGTCGTGATCTCCTTCATGGGCGTCTTCGCCTTCAACTACGCCTTCACCCAGACCCTGCTGGCGACCAACCCCGACCTGCAGACGATCCGATGAACGCCTGGCTCGAAGTCCCGCGGGGCTGGCTCGACTCCTTCGGCGAGATCGCCCGTTTCGGCTCGCGCGTCGCCGGCCTCGTCTACAGCGGCCGCGTGCTGCGCTTCTTCGGCGAGAGCCTGCGCCAGGCCGGCATCCTGATCCTCGGCTCCGCCGTGATCATCTGGGGCCTCGTCTTCATCCTCGGCCTGCAATGCGGGATCGAGGGCGCCTACCTGCTGCGCGCCAACGGCGCCCCCGCCTACGCCGGGGTCTTTTCCGCCTGGTGCGACCTGCGCGAGATCATGCCCTACGCCTTCGGCTACATGCTCTCGGCCAAGGTCGGGACCGGAATCGTCGCCGAGCTGGGCGCGATGCGGATCTCCGACGAGATCGACGCGCTCGAGGTGATGGGCGTGCCCCCGGTCACCTTCCTCTGCGCGACCCGCCTGCTCGCCGCCTGGATCGCCTTCCCGTTCATGTACCTGGTCGGGATCGGGATCATGTACTTCGCCAGCTACATCGCCGTGGTCGAACAGATCGGCGACGTCTCCTCCGGCGGCTACCTGTTGATCTTCTGGTTGTTCCAGAACCCGCCCGACCTGATCTTCAGCCTGACCAAGGGCATGTTCATGGCGACGGCGATCGTGATGGTCGGCTGCTACTACGGCTATACCGCCTCTGGCGGGCCGGTCGGGGTCGGCACCGCGACTGCCAAGTCGATGGTTCTCAACATCGTTCTAGTCCACATCATCGGGATGCTCGGCACACTGGTCTTCTGGGGTGCCAACCCGAGAGCGCCGATAGGAGGCTGAGTACGCATATGTCAATGGACGAGCCGGGCCAGATCCGCGACACCGAGCAGGAGCAGGAGCTCGCCGAGGAGGCTGCAGCCGAGCCGGCTCCCAGTGGCCCCTACATCAGCGAGGACGGTGCCACGATGGGCCGCGACTTCGTCATCCCCGGCGTCGACCCGGCCGAGCCCGATCCCTACCGCTACCACACAGGTCGCAAGCGCGACCACGGCAGCACCGACGCGATCGAGATCATCAACCTGGTCAAGCAGTTCGGCCGGGCGCGGATCCTCAACGGGCTCAACCTCGGCCTGCCAGAAGACCAGGTCTCGATGGTCCTGGGCCCGTCGGGCACCGGCAAGAGCGTGCTGATCAAGCACATCGTCGGCCTGCTCTACCCCGACCACGGCGATGTCCTCGTGCACGGCGAATCGATCCCGGCGATGACGGACGACGAACTCTTCGACGTGCGCAAAAAGTTCGGCCTGCTGTTCCAGGACGGGGCGCTCTTCGGCTCGATGAACATCTACGACAACACGGCCTTCCCGCTGCGCCAGCACACCGACAAAGGCGAGGATGAGATCGGCGAGATCGTCAGCCGTCGCCTGCGCGAGGTCGGCCTAACCGAGGCGATCTACAAGATGCCGAACGAGCTCTCGGGCGGGATGCGCAAGCGCGCCGGCTTCGCCCGGGCGCTGGTGCTCGAACCGGCGATCGTGATGTTCGACGAGCCCGACTCCGGCCTCGACCCGGTGCGCACGGCGCTGCTCTGCGAGCTGATCCGTGAGGTCCACGCCGAGAACGGCGGCTGCTATCTGGTGATCAGCCACGATCTCAACACCGCGCGCCGCATCGCAGACTTCATCGCGGTCCTCTGGAACGGCCAGATCGTCGAGTCCGGGCCGAAAGAGGAACTGTTCGACTCCGAAAACCAGTTCGTTCACCAGTTCCTGAACGCGGACGTCACCGGTCCGCTGTCGATGGATTGAGCTCACTGGCGGCCTGGGCGGTCCGCCACGCGCGGACGGTGCTGGCCCTTGCGCTGCTCCTCGCCCTCGGCGCCGCGGTGGTGGCGACGCGGCTGCCAACCGACGCCGCCACCGACACGCTGGTCGACTCCGATGCGCCCGGCTACCGGGCGACCGAAGAGGTCAAGCGCGAGTTCGGCGAAGAACCGATTGTCGTCCTCGCCCGCGGGGACCTGCAGCAGCTGGTCCTGACCCCGAACCTGGGGCGGCTGCTGCGCCTCGAGGGCTGCCTCTCGGCCAAGGTCCCGAAGGGGGCGAAGGCGCTCCCGGGACCGTGCACCGAGCTGGCCGAGCTGGAACCGGTGCGCTCGGCGATCGGCCCGGCGACCTTCCTCAACGAGGTCGTGATCCAGATCGACCGCCAGCTTCAACGCCTGGCCAAGTCGGTCTCGCCCGACGAACTGCGCGAACTGCTCGTCCAGCTTGCGGCCCAGTACGGCATCACAAGCGTTCCCAGTATCGGAAACCCGGACTTCCTCGCCTCGGTCGTCTTCGACCTCGAAGGCCCGCGGGGGACGCCCAAGCCACGGCTTGCCTACCTCTTCCCAAACGGCGAATCGGCGCAGATCATCCTGCGGCTCAAGCCGGGGCTGAGCGAAGCCGAGCGCCACCAGGCGATCGAGGCGATCAGGGCTGTGGTCCGCGACCCGGTGGAGCGCAAGGCCTGCAAGTTCAAGGGCGAACCGGAGCGCTGCTTTCAGCTCAACGGTGGCACCTACGTGATCTCCGGCGTGCCGGTCGTCGTCGACGCCGTCACCCGCGCCCTCAAGGACGCGCTGCTCGTGTTGCTAGGGGTTGCGCTCGTCGTCATGGCCGTGGTCCTGATGCTCGTCTTCCGCTCGCGCTGGCGACTGCTCCCGCTGGCCCTGGCGCTCGGTGCCGCAGCTCTGACCTTCGGCCTGTTCGGCCTCGTCGGCGGCTCGCTGACGATGGCCTCGATCGCTGTGCTGCCGATCCTGATCGGGCTCGCCGTCGACTACGCGATTCAGCTCCAGGCTCGCTACGACGAGGCGGTCTCGCTTGGCGCTACCCCCGGCGTAGACGCTGCCCGCTTTGCAGCTTCGGGCGGTGCCCCAGCCATAGCAACGGCGTGCTTGGCCACCGCCGTCGGCTTCCTCGCTCTCCAGCTCTCGCCGACCCCGATGGTCCGCAGCTTCGGCTTGCTGCTCGTCGTCGGCGTCGCAATTGCATTCGTGCTCGGCTTTCTCGTTGGATTCGCTGCGGTCTCGCTGCGCAAAGGGCCGGGAGCATGGGGTTCCCCGGAGCGGTGCGGCGTCCTGTTTTTCGCACGGATGGCTCGGCGAGAGAAGACCGCCGCAAGGCGAAAAACCCAGCACCCGGAGGGGAACCCCATGATCGCGGCCCGGCTGGGCAACGGTTCTGGCGCTTGGGGGAGCGGTACCCGGAGCGTGTTCTGGCGATTGGACTGGCGCTGGCGGTGATCGGTTGGGGGGTTGGGACCCAGATCCAGACGCAGACCGATATTCGGAAGCTGGCGCCGCAAGGCGTCGAGGCTGTGCAGGAACTGAATGAGCTGCAGGACGTGACCGGGGTGTCCGGGGAGCTTGACGCGAGGATCACGGCTCCCGATCTCACGGACCCGGCGACTATTCGGTGGATGGCCGGGTTCAAGCGGCGGGCGCTCGAGGCAGGTGGGTTCTCAGGAGAAAACGCGAGCTGTCAGGAGGCGGAAGTCTGCCCGGGGCCGGCGTTGTCGGACTTCGTTACGGGGGGTGCGCTTACCGGGCCGGTCAGTGGGACGCTGACGCGGAAGAGCATTCGGCAGACGTTGGGGCAGTTGCCCGGCTATGACCTGCGGCAGGTGGCGACTGTCGATCCCGAGACCGGATTGCCGAGCGGGACGGCGCTGATCGGGTTCGGGATCCGGGCGCAGTCGCTCGAGTCTCAGCAGAAGCTGATCGAGCGGATCCGAGGGGCGGTGGGGGAGCCCGGAGCGAGGGGTGGGCCGCCGCTCGGGGTGGAGGTCGAGCTGGCTGGGCTGCCGGTGATTGCGGCGGCCGCGGCCTCCGATCTGTCCGACAGCCGGTATCTGCTGACGCTCGCGGGGCTGCTGGCTGTGGCGCTGGTGCTGTTGGTGGTCTACCGGTCCTGGTCGCGGGCGCTGGTGCCGCTGGTGCCGATCGTGATGGCCACCGGCTGGTCGGCGCTGGTGTTGTTTGCGACCCGGGTGCCGCTGAATCCGATGTCGGCGGCGCTGGGGGCGCTGACGATCGCGATCGCGACCGAGTTCAGCGTGATCCTCTCGGCGCGCTTCCGCCAGGAGCGCGGCGCGGGAAGGGACCTGGGGGCGGCGCTACGGCAGGCCTACACGCGCACCGGCGCCGCCGTGCTCGCCTCCGGCGCCACCGCGATCGCCGGCTTCGCCGTGCTGATCGCCAGCGACGTGCGGATGTTGCGCGACTTTGGCTTCGTCACCGTCATTGACCTGGCCGTAGCCCTCCTCGGCGTCCTCATCGCTCTCCCCGCGACCCTTGTCTTTGCCGAGCGCCTATGGCCGATGGGGAGGGGGCGGGGTGAGAGATAGGTACTCGATCCTGGTCGGGGTGTTCTTTGTCGCCGTCGTGGTGATTGCGCTGGTCAACGGGGTGCCGGGAGGGGACCAGGGGACGCTCGGGCTCGACGAGCAGCCGGCGCGCTGGGCGCTGCCGGAGTTCGCGGTTCCGGACGCCGCCGGAGAGCTCGAAGGTGATGCCAATGTCGCCCAGGACGACTGCTCGGCGGCGGCGCTGCCGTGTCCGGCCGGCTCGCGCCGCGCCCCCGCATGCCGGGTCGTGACGCCCGGCGCGTTCCGCGTCTGCGACCTCTTCGACCGACCCGCCCTGATCTCGTTCTGGTTCAGCGGCGGTGACGGCGACTGCGTGCGCCAGCAGGACGTCGTCAACCGCGTCTACGCGCGTTACCGTGGACGCGTGAACTTCCTCTCGCTCGACATCCACGATGATCGTGGCAAGGTCCGGGAGCTGATTCGGAGCCGTGGCTGGAGGATGCCGGTCGGCTATGACCGCGACGGTGCCGTGGCGGCGCTCTATCGTGTCGGCGGCTGTCCGACCTTCGCCTACGTATTCCCGGGCGGGACGCTGGAGAGCGCCTCGATCGGCAACCTCGACGAGGACGGGCTCGCCGCACGGGTCAGACGTCTGCTGCGCGCCACCGCCGGCGCGGAGGCGAGCTGATGGCCGCGGCGGGCCGCCGGACCGGCGCGGAGCCGTCCTCGACGTTCGGCTGGGTGGCTCCGCACATCGCCGAGGAGTTCCCCGGCCTCGGCATCTCCTGGATCGAGGTCGACGGTCACCCTGGCCGCAGCCCGCGGCCTGTCGTCCACCGACTCGCCGAGACCTCCAACCGCTTCTACGGCGCGCACGCGGTCCACATGCGCGAACGGCCGATCCCCTGGGCCTACCGTGTCTTCTTCCGCCAGATCGGCCTCGACCCCGACCGCACCCGGACGCCGGTCGAGCAGCTCGCCCTCGACCGTCTCCAGGACGGTGCCTTCAAGACCCATGGCCTGCCCGGCGACGCGCTGACGATCGCCACGGTCGAGACCGGGATCGCCCTGCGCGCGTTCGACGCCGCGCGGATTGAAGGCGCGCTCTGCATCCGCGACTCGGCCCCTGGCGAGTCGCTGCCCGGCAGGCCGGGCGGGCTCGCCCACGGCACGCTGATCATCGCCGACGAGCGCGGGCCGGTCGGGTTGCTCTTCGGCGCCACCGGCGAGGGCCGCGAGGTCGAACGAGGCACCCGCCGCATCGCGATCGCCGCGGTCCAGGTTGAGGGCGTCCCCCAGATCGCCGTGGACGAGGCGTTGTGGATGGTCGCGGGAACCCTCGAGGCTGCCTAGCCGCCCCGCAGGCCGCCGGTCTTGAAGGAGAGGCCCCCGGAGGCGCGCTGGAAGGCGCGGCGGAGGAAGTAGAAGGACGCGACAAAGGCTGCGGCTCCTACCGCCAGGCAGATCGCGAGGATCAGGCTGGCGAGGTAGAAGAGGCTGCCGGTGACTAGGACGAAGACGACGCCGGCGAGCAGGGTGGTGTGCGAGCGGTAGCCGGCGAAGTGCTCGCGTGCCGAGACCTCGAGCCCGCCGAGCGCGGCGAGGACAACACCGACGCCGATCGCGGTCGGGCTCTTGCCGATCACCCCGATCGCCAGCATGACGATGCCGCCGAGCACGGTCAGCTCGGCAAGCGGGAACGACCCCCACGGGGCGGGTGGTCGTTCGTCGCTACCGCGAGTCTTGGCGCCTCTATCGCTCAACGGCCGCAAGCCGCCCGGGTAACGGGCATCCGGAGGAGACTCGGACCCGCCACCAGCCCATCAGCATGCCGAGCAGGCCGAAGCGGGGGCGGGAGTGCCAGTGGCCGCAGCCGGGCGCGCCGATGTCGTCGCGTGAAATCTGCACCCACTTGAAATCGGCGGGCGAGGCGAGCATGCGCTCGAGCAGCTCGCGGTTGCGGGTCTCGAGCTCATCCTGCGTTCGCAGCTGTAGCCGCGCTTCGGCTATCCGGCCCGCCAACGAGTCGCGGATCGCCTCCAACTCACCGAGATCGAGGGCCCGCGGCGCGCTCGACATCGACGGAATTGCCGCGTCGATCTGCACGCGCCGAAAGGCGTCTCCGAGGAGCGAGGCAAGCTGAGCTTCCAGCCTTCCGATCTGACGCCGCAGCTCACGCCGCGCAAGCTTCTCGTCGCCTCCGACGCGAAGCGCAGTGGGGATTTCTCGCTCGATCAGATCCGGCATGAACCCGATGACCAGTTTAGATCACCGTTCGCGCGGCGATCGCAGGCCTTACGTTAAGAGCCGATTCCAGTAGGTCGGAACGTCTTGTACTTTTTTTGCGGCGACAATCTCGGACGGCCGGCGACTGTCTTCAAAAAAAGTTAAGTGGAGGCCTACTGGAATCGGCTCCAACCACCCACGGATGGTCTCCAACCACAAAGCCTCAGGCGAGCACCGTGTCGCGCGACCGGGACCCGCTCAGGGCGCTGGTCAGCAGCGCCCGCTGGCGCGGCGTCAGCGAGCCGATCCGCTTGTTCTCGCTCAGCGCCAGTGTCTGCAGCAGCTTGCGGGCGCGGGTGCGGCCCCAGCGGCGCTGGCTGGTCAGCAGCTCGGCCAGGGTCATGCTGTCGGCCTCCCAGGGGCAGTGCTCGATCACGGCGGCGACATCGGCGTCGCCGCGCCCGACCGATCGCTTCAACTCCGCTCTGGCAAGCCGCACGCGGTTGGCCCGAGCCAGGGCCTGCATGTGCTGCGGCGCCTGGGTCGCGTCGACGGTTGTCGAAGCAGGGGCGATCGTTGCTACAGCGTCCACTAGGACTCCTCCCTATAGGGGTTGTTGACTGGTCTCATACGCCGGCCGGTCTGCCCGGGCTCGGTTGAGTTGAAATGCCACCGCCGCGTCCTCCTGACCCGATGCGCGGCGAGGTGGGCAAGCTACGCGCTGGGGGAGGCGAGCGTCAACCCACGCTCGACCAAGAGCCCGCGAGCCGTTCGCTAAGAGCACCTTTTTCGTGCTCGGCCGGGCTCGTCCAGAATCGGACAAGGAGGAAACTACCCCCACCGGGGTATGCATAGCCGCTCAGATACGCGGGAGTTCAGGGAAGTCTTCAATGGTGCGGGAGATCGTCTCGAGCGCGCGGTCGAGGTGCGCGCGCTCATGCGTCGCCATCAGGCTGGTTCGCAGCAGCGCCCCGCCCGGCGGCACCGCCGGGTGGATCGCGACGTTGGTGTAGACGCCGGCGTCGAAGAGCGCCTTCCAGAGCAGCACCGCCTGCCAGTCGTCACCGACGATCACCGGTACCACCGGCGTCGTCGCCACGCTTCCGTCGGGGAGCGTGCCCGGCTCGATCACCTTCAGCCCCAGGCCGCGCAGGCCCTCGCGCAGGTATTCGGCGTTGCCGAGCAGGGCCTCGAAGAGCCGCGAGCCCTCCGCGCGGATCACGCGCAGCGCCGCCAGCGCCGCTCCGACCGCGGCCGGTACCGCCGAGGCGCTGAAGACGAACGAGCGCGAGGAGATCCGCAGATACTCGATTACGTCGGCGGGCCCGGCGATGAAGCCGCCGCAGGAGGCGAGGCTCTTGGAGAAGGTGCCCATCCGCAGGTCGACCTCGTCCTCGAGCCCGAACAGCTCGGCGGCTCCGGCGCCGCGGGCCCCGAGCACGCCGGCCCCGTGCGCCTCGTCGACCATCAGCCGGGCGCCGTGGGAGCGGCAGAGCTCAACTATCCGCGGCAGGTCGCAGACGTCGCCCTCCATCGAGAACACCCCGTCGACGACGACGAGGACGCCGCCGCCGTCCTCGCTCGCGCGCTGCAGCATCTTCTCCAGCTTGTCCATGCGGTTGTGGCGGAAGGGGCGCAGCTTTGCCCCCGAGAGTTTGCAGCCGTCGAGTATTGAGGCGTGATCGCCGGAATCGCAGATCACCGTGTCGCCCGGCGCCAGGATCGTGCCGATGCAGCCGACGTTCGCCTGGTAGCCGGTGGTGAAGACGATCGCCTCCTCGGTCCCCATCCATTCCGCCAGCTCGCGCTCGAGCTCGACATGCAACGGCGTCGTGCCGTTGAGCAGGCGCGAGCCGGTGACACCCGTGCCGTAGGCCTCCAGCGCCTCGCGCGCCGCAGCCTTGACCCGGCCGTCACCGGTCAGGCCGAGGTAGTTGTTGGAGCCGAGCATGATCGTCTCGCGGCCCTCCATCTCGACCACCGGGCCGGCCTCGGAGGTGAGCAGGCGGAAATAGGGGAGCAGGTCGTGCTGCTTGGCCGCTTCGAGTTGCTCGAGCCGCTCGTGGCTGCGCGCCTTCTCGAATACGTCAACGGGGGTCCTGGCGGTTTCGCTCATGGCCGGAGTGTAGGTTGCGGCCCCCATGTCGAATCTCTCGATCCGCCCCGTGCGCACCCGCCGTGAGCTGAAGCGCTTCGTCAAGGTCCCCTTCGCGCTGCACCGCGACCATCCGCAGTGGGTGCCACCGCTGATCCTCGATCGCATGCAGTTCCTCAACCGGCGCAAGAATCCCTACTTCCAGCACGCCGAGGCGGAGCTGTTCGTCGCCGAACGCGATGGCGAGCCGGTCGGCCGGATCAGCGCCCAGTTCGACCGCGAGTGGGATGCCGCTCAGGGGGGCGAGGACGGCATGTTCGGCTTCTTCGAGACGATCGACGACCGCGAGGTTGCGGCGGCGCTGCTCGGCGCCGCCGAGGACTGGCTTGCCGAGCGCGGCCGCAAGCGCCTGCTGGGGCCGATGGACTTCACCACCAACGACGAGGTCGGCATCCTGATCGAGGGCTACGAGCGCCGGCCGATGATCCTGCAGAACTGGCACCCGCCCTTCTACAAGGAGCTGCTTGAGGAGCTCGGCTACGGCAAGGCGATGGACCTGCTGATGTGGTACCTCGAGCTCGGCGAGCTCAAGCAAGGCGACCAGTTCGCCCCCGAGATCCATGCCGCTGCGACCAAGGCGCTGCGAGACGAAGGGGTCGAGATCCGCAGCATCGACAAGGGCGACCTGCCCGCCGAGATGCGCCGCTTCAGCGAGGTCTACAACGAGGCCTGGGCCGATAACTGGGGCTTCGTCCCGCCTACCGACGCCGAGGTCGAGTTCCACGCCAAGATCCTCAAGCAGGTGATCGACGAGCGCTGGGCCTTCGTCGCCGAGCGGGACGGGGAGACGGTCGGCGTCGCCCTCACCCTGCCCGACATCAACCAGGTCCTCGCGCAGATGGGCGGCAGGCTGCTGCCGCTGGGCTGGCTGCGCTTCCTGCGCGGCAAGCCGAAGATCGACCGCGTGCGTGTCTTCGCCCTCGGAGTCAAGGACGAGTTCCGCCACAGCGGCGTCGCCGCCGGCCTCTACCTCAAGCACCTCGAGGCGGCCAGCCCCGACGGGGTGCCCGGCGGAGAGACCGGCTGGATCCTCGAGACCAACGAGCCGATGAACCGGGCGATGGAGGGGATGGGCGGCGAGGTGGTCAAGAAGTACCGCATCTACGAGAAGGCGCTAAGGTCGAGCGGGTGAGCGAGTTCGAGCTGGAGCCGGTCAGGGTTCGCGTGCTGGAGCGCGAGCCCGCCCAGCTGCCGGCTCTGCGCAGCGAGGCGCGCACCGCCGCGGTCGCCGCCGTCGGCGGCGTCGTGCTCGGGGCCGCGACCGTCGCCGCGGTCCGCGCCGTGAGCGCCGCAGCGAAAAGCTCGCAGGGCGGGCTGCTGCCGCGCCGCAGGCGCCAGCCGAAGGTCGTCGCCAGCCGCTCCTTCCTTGTGGACGTGCACCTGCTCGGCAAGTGAGCGCGCGCGAGGTCGAGGTCGCCCCTCCCTCGCCCTTCCGTCTGCCCACCTACAGCAGCGAGGACCGCACGATGTCGGTCCGCGACGGCGTCCTCTCGCGGCTGTTGCGAGTGGGGGAGAGCCCGGTGCTGGTGCGTGCCTGGGAGCCGGGCCGGGGGCGCGTCGCCCTGCGTGCCGAGCCGGTTGCCGGGGACGACCTCGCCTCGCCGCGCTCGCTGCCTCCCGCGGACAGTCGCCCCGCCCGGGGCGAGGAGCTTGAGCTGGCGATCGTGCGGATGCGCTTCGCGCTCGGGGTCGACGACGACCTGACGCCGTTCTACCGCCGCTTCCGCGGCGACCCGCTGCTCGGGCCGCAGCTGCGCCGCCGGCCCTGGCTGCGGCCCGCGCGCCGGCCCTGGGCCTGGGAGGCGCTTGCCTGGGCGGTGGTCAAGCAGCTGATCGAGAGCGAGCGGGCGGCGCGGATCCAGCGCCGCATCGTCGGTCGCTGGGGCGCCCGCCTGGGACGCGAGCGGGGAACGCTGCGCGACGTGCCGGAGGCGGCGACGATCGCCGGTCGGGCGCCGGCCGAACTGACTGCGATGGACCTCTCACCGGCGCGCTCGATCGCCCTGCGCGCCGTTGCCCGCGAGATCGCCGCCGGCCGGGTCGCCCCCGCCGAGCCCGCCGCCGACCGCCGCCTGCTGGCGATCCCCGAGATCGGGCCCTGGACCGTGCAGTGCCTCGGCCTGCTCGGGCGCGGCGACCCCGATTCGCTGCCGGCCGGCGACCTGATCTACCTGAAGCTGGTCGGGCGCCTCGCCGGGCTCGGCCGTCGCGCCACGGTCGAGGAGGTCGAGGATTTCTACGCGCCGTATGAGCCCTTTCGCGGTCTCGCCGGCCTCTGGTCCATCGGGCTGTACAGATAGCGGCATGCTTCAAGGAAGCGTTGCGGTTGCCGATACGCCTGCATGGACGACGCGAGGCGCGGCGATGGCTGGCCCGAGGAGCGCGTAAGCGAGTTCTTCGACGAGATCTCCTCGGCGGGCGACGACTACCGCCGCCTGGTCGAGCGCTTGCCGGCGATCGTCTACTCGTGCGAGATCGGCGAGCGCGGCCGCTGGCGCTACGTCAGCCCCCAGATCGAGAAGATCCTCGGCTACAGCCCCGACGAGTGGATGGCCGATCCGGGCCTTTGGGTCGAACGGCTGCACCCCGATGACCGCGAGCACGCGATCGAGCAGGAGACGCGCAAGGTCGCCGGCGAGCCCGGCAATGTGACCCCGATCGACTACAGGATGCTCACCCGCGACGGCAGCGTGGTCTGGATCCTCGACGAGGCAGTGCTCGAGCCCGACCGCGAGGGCATCCAGGTATGGCACGGCGTCCTCTACGACATCACCGAACGCAAGCTCGCCGAGCAGGAGCTGGAGCGGGCGGCGGCCCAGCAGGCCGCGGTCGCGCGCCTCGGCCGCCACGCCCTACAGGACGGCGACCCGTCGCAGCTGGCCAAGCAGACGGTGCCGCTGATGACGGAGATCGACGGCGTCGAGGCAGCCTGTGTCTGGGAGGCCGCCCGCGAGGGGCGGCGGCTGCACCTGCGCGCCGGGCTCGAGGAATGCGGCGGCGGCGGCTTGGAGCGGCGCGCCTCGGCGGCGCGCGACTCCCATGCCGGCGCTGCGCTGGAGTCGGGCCTGCACGTCATCGTCGACGACTGGTCCAGTGAGCGCCGCTTCTCGATGCCGCCGGCGCTGCGTGTGCTCGGCGTGCGCAGCAGCCTCGCGGTGCCGATCGCCGGCAAGGAGCGCCCTTACGGCGTGCTCGACATCCACTCCACCGAGCCGAGCCGCTTCACGCCCCAGGACGTCCACTTCGCGCAGGCATCGGCCAACGTGCTGGCCGATGCGCTGGAGCGCCACAGCGCCGACGAGGCGCTGCGCCATCGCGTTCTGCATGACGCCCTCACCGGCCTGCCCAACCGGCTCAGCTTCGTCGACTCGCTGCGCGACGCGCTGCGCCGCGGCGTCGCCTCCGGCTCGCCGGTCGGAATGCTCTTCCTCGACCTCGACCACTTCAAGCTGATCAACGACAGCATCGGCCACCATGCCGGCGACGATCTGCTGCGGGCGGTCGCGCCGCGGCTGCGCACCCACCTGCGGCCGGGCGATCTCGTCGCCCGCTTCGGCGGCGACGAGTTCGGCATCCTCGTCGACCGCCTCACCGACGAGGACGAGGCGATGGCGATCGCCGACCGCGTTGCGGGCGCCTTCTCGGAGCCGTACTCGATCGACGGCGCCGAACATTTCGTAACTGCCAGCGTCGGCATCGCGATCGCGCGGCCGAACGGCAGCGAGCCGGCCGACCCCGAGCTGCTGATCCGCGACGCCGACGCCGCCATGTACAGAGCGAAGGAGCGCGGCCGCGGCCGCTGCGAGCTGTTTGACGCGGAGATGCGCGCGCACGCGCTACGCCGCCTCGAGACCGAGCGCGAGCTGCGCCACGCGCTCGACCGCGACGAGCTCGAGCTGCACTACCAGCCGATCGTCGGGCTCGGCAGCGGCGAGATCGTCGGGCTCGAGGCGCTGGTCCGTTGGAACCACCCCCAGCGCGGCCTGCTCGACCCCGGCGAGTTCGTCTCGGTTGCCGAGGACAGCGGCCTGATCGAGTCGATCGGGCGCTGGGTGCAGGAGACCGCCTGCCGCCAGGCGCTCGGCTGGCATGAGCTGCGCCCCGACCACCGGCCGCTCGACGTAGCCGTCAACCTCTCCGCGCGCCAGGTCGCGCATCGCGACCTCGCCACCTCGGTGCGCGAGATCCTCGCCCGCACCGGGCTCGATCCGGTCAACCTGCGGCTGGAGGTGACCGAGAGCGCGCTCGTCGACGAGTCGGCGGGCGTCATCTCGACGCTGCAGGAGTTGAGCGAGATCGGCGTGCGCCTGGTCCTTGACGACTTCGGCACCGGCTACTCCTCGCTCGCCTACCTCAACCGCTTCCCCTTCGACGCGCTCAAGATCGATCGCTCCTTTGTCGAGGGGCTCGGCATCGAACAGGAGCGCACGGCGATCGTCGAGGCCGTGGTCGGCATGGCCCGGGCGCTATCGCTCGAGGCGATCGCCGAGGGAGTGGAGAGCGAGGTGCAGCTGTCCGAGCTGCGCCGGCTCGGCTGTGACTTCGCCCAGGGCCACCTCTTCTCGCGCCCGCTGGCGCCGAAGAAGGTGACGGACCTGCTGCGCGAGGGCGCCTTCGACCTACTCGGGGATCTCGCCCGCTAGGTACTCGTTGCTGAGCACTTCGGCGGGCGCCGGGCGGCCGTCGAGCTGCCCGTTCTCGTTCATCCAGGTGATGAACGCCGACCATTTTGCCGGGTCCATGCGGCCGCTCCTGGAGAGCAGCGGCAGGGTCGCGTCGACCTCGGCTCGGGTCAACTCCGGGTTGAGGTCCTTGTTGGCGGCGAGCAGCGCTTTGGTGGTTGCGTCCGGGCTCTCGATCGCGGCAGCGGTGCCCCGCGCCAGTGCCCCGAGGAAGAGGCGCGTCGGCTCCGGGTCGGCTTCCAGTTGCCTGCGGTTGGCGACCAGAACGAGCTCGTCGTAGGTCGGCACACCGAGCTGGTCGACCGGGGTGACGACCGGCTTTTTGCCGCGCAGGCGCAGGTCGACGCCCTCGACGTTGCGGAAGCCGCCCAGCATCGCCTGCGCCCGCCCGCCGACCAGCGCCGGCAGCAGCCCGTAGCCGACGTTGACGGTCTTCACGTCGCTCGGCTCGAGGTCGGCGCGGGAGAGGATCGTCTCCAGGTAGGCGTCCTGGTAGGGGATTCCCGCGGTGGCGATCGTCTTGCCCTTGAGCCCGGCCACGCCGCCGATCCCTGACTTCTTCAGCCAGATCATCGAGGTCAGCGGCGAGTCGACGATCGCCCCGACCGCGAGCACCTCGAGCCCCTGCTCGTGCGCGAGCAACACCTCGGGCTCGTAGGAGATCGCCAGGTCGGTTCGGCCGGCGGCGACCTGCTTTGTCGGCGCCGCGGGGTCCGCCGGCGTCTGGATCGAGACGTCGAGCCCGGCGTCCTCGAAGTAGCCGAGCTTCTGCGCCATGTATATCCCGGCGTGATCGGGGTTGGGGTAGAAGTCGAGCGTCAGGCTGAAGGGTTGCAGCGCGGCGTCGGTTTCGTCCTCACTCTTCTCGCCGCAGGCGGTGAGGAACACGGCGAGGATGAGCAGTGCGGCGACGATCGCCGGCAGACGGATGGACTTCATCCCTGCTTTCTATCGCCAAGTGACGATGCGGCGCTCTGCGAGGGCCAGCAGCGCGAACATCGTCAGGGCGATCGCGGCGAGGACTGCGGCCGCGGCGAACAGCCGCGCCGTTTCCAGGCGGGCGCTGTCTTCGCGGATCAGCACTCCGAGCCCCGAGTCGGCGCCGACCCACTCGCCGAAGATCGCCGCGATCGGGGCGTAGGTCGCGGCGATCCTGGCGCCGCTGAAGACGAAAGGGAGCGAGGTCGGCGCTTCGACCCGCCAGAGGATCTGCCGGCGCGAGGCGTCGAGGCTGCGCATCATCTTGCCCGCCTCGGGGTCGACCGAGCGCAGGCCGTCGGCCGCGTTGACGGCGATCGGGAAGAAGCAGATCAGGGCCACGATCACCAGCTTGGGGCCGATGCCGAAGCCGAACCAGACGATCAGGACCGGCGCGAGGACGAGGATCGGCACGGCCTGCGAGCCGACCATCAGCGGGTAGAAGATGCGCCGCAGCGTTTCGGAGAGGCGCAGGATCACGGCAAAAGCCAGCCCGGCCGCGAGGCCGATCAGGAAGCCGAGCACGATCTCGCGCAGCGTCACCCAGGCGTTTTCGGCGAGCAGCGACCGGCTCTCCCACAGCGCCTTGGCGATTTCGGCAGGGGAGGGTACGAGGAACGGTTCGAGCCCGAGCAGGTCGGCGAGCGCCCCGCTCGAGGCGGCGAGCTGCCAGATCCCGATCAGCGCCGCCAATGCGAGCATGGGAAGCAGCCAGCGACTCATGCGCCTGACCCCCCTGGCGAGTTAGTCGCAATATGTGCGGCCAACTCGCCACGCAGCCTCACTGCGACCCCCTGTGCAGGGCGGCCATCGCACGCTCGCGGACGGCGACGAAGGCCGGGTCGGTGACGGCGGCGTCGCGATCGGCGGCGCGCGGCGCCGGCGCGCCCAGCTGCTCGACCACCCGCGCCGGGCGGGCGGAGAGGACTACGACGCGGTCGGCGAGGTAGAGCGCCTCCTCGACGTCGTGGCTGACAAGCACGACCGTGCGCGGGTCGGCGGCCAGCGCACGGGCGAGCCAGCCCTGCATCTCCGCGCGGGTGATCGCGTCCAGCGAGGCGAAGGGCTCGTCCAGTGCCAGCAGCGGCTTGCCGGCGACGAGTGTGCGCAGGAAGGCGACCCGCTGGCGCATGCCGCCGGAGAGCTCCGCCGGGCGGGCGCGCTCGAAGCCGGCCAGGCCGAACTGCTCGAACAGCCGCCCAGCCTCGGCCCGGGCGGCGCCGCGGCCAACGCCGCGGTTGCGCAGCGCCAACGCCGCGTTGTCAATCGCCGCCAGCCAGGGCAGCAGCATGTCGCGCTGTGGCATGAAGGCGCAGCGGGCGAGGCGCTCGGCGGGCGCCCGGGCGCCGTCGACCTCAATCTCGCCGGCGCCCGGCTGCTGCAGCCCGGCGATCAGCTCGAGCAGGGTCGACTTGCCGCACCCCGAAGGACCGACCAGGCCGAGCACACCGTGTGCCGGCAGGTCGAGGTCGAGGCGGGCGATCGCCTCCAGCTCGCCGTAGGAATGAGAGATGGCGCGGACGGAGACCACCGCTGGTATCCTGCCGCACTCGTTCCTTCTGACTTAGAAGGTCAAGAAAGTCGTAAACCACCCGGGCGAATTCCCCAATGGACCCAGCGATCATCCTTTTCGGCTTCGGCATCGGCGCAATGGTCGGCATGACCGGCATGGGCGGCGGCACCCTGATGACGCCGCTGCTGATCCTGCTCTTCGGGGTCAAGCCGGTGACCGCGATCGGCACCGACATCTTCTACGCCGCGGTGACCAAGACCGTCGGCGGCTGGCGTCACCTGAAGATGGGCACCGTCAACATGAGCCTGGCGCTGTGGCTGGCCGCGGGCAGCGTGCCGGCCTCGGTGGCCGGCGTCTGGGCGATCTCGATCCTGCAGAGCAGGATCGGCGAAGAGAAGCTCGATTCAGTCGTCTACGCGCTGCTCGGCGGCACCCTGCTGATGGTCGGCTTCATCACCCTGGCGCGGGCGCTGATCCTCAGCAACCTGGTCGAGGAGCGCGAGGATTTCGAGATCAAGCGCCGCCACAAGATCGCCGCGGTGGCGATCGGGGCCACCACCGGCTTCGTCATCGGCATCACCTCGGCAGGCTCGGGCACCGTTATCGCGATTCTGCTGATCTCGGTCTTCCGCCTGGCGCCGCGCAAGGTCGTCGGCACCGACGTATTCCACGCCGCGATCCTGCTCTGGGCCGCCGGAATAGCCCACTGGGTCGGCGGCAACGTCGACTTCGTCCTCGCCGGCAATATCCTGCTCGGCTCGATTCCGGGCGTGATCGTCGGCTCGCACTTCGCCGCGCGGGCACCGGTCGGCTTCCTGCGCACCGCGCTCGGCGTCGTCCTCATTGCCTCGGGGATCATCACCGTGCAGAAGGGCGATCCCCTCGTCTGGCCGATCGCCGCCGCGGTCGCCGGTGTCGGCCTCGGCCTGCTGATCTGGTTCCCGCGCTGGTGGGGCAGGCGTCGGGCCGAACGCGAAGCGACGGAAGGCGAGGGCCCGCCGCACGACCGCTCTGACGAGCTGGCACTGGAGGAGATCGGATGAGGGTGGGGGGTACGCTCCTCTCATGAGGGTCTCCGCCAAGGCTGACTACGCTGTTCGGGCCGCCGCGGAGTTGGCGGCCGAGAAAGACGGGCCGATCAAGGGGGAGCGGCTGGCGGAGCTGCAGGACATTCCCCTCCAGTTTCTCGAGCACATTCTCTTGGAGTTGAAGCATCACGGGATCGTGCGGGCGCGGCGCGGGGCCAAGGGCGGCTACTGGCTCGCCAAGCCCGCCGACGCGGTGACGATCGCCGACGTCGTCCGCGCGGTCGAGGGCCCGATCGCGCACGTCCAGTCGGCGCCGCCGGAGTCGATCGAGTACCGCGGCCACGCCGAGCACCTGCAGGAGGTCTGGATTGCCGTCCGCGCCAACCTCCGCGCGGTGCTCGAGCACGTCACCCTGGCCGAACTCGTCAGCGGCGACCTGCCGCCGGTGGTCGCCGAGCTGTCCGGCTCCGCCGACGCCTGGGCTCCGCGCTGAGGGCGTCCCAACCGCTCCGGTGTGCCTTTCCCGCATCGGGACCGGGAAAGGCACACGGAAGCCGGCGCGTCAGGGCTTTAGTCGGAACGGCGGGTACTGGTCGGTGACCAGGGTGAAGGCGTAGCCGGCGACGCGGTTGTGCCAGCGGGTCACGCCTTCGACGTAGGTGAAGATGCCACGCGGGTAACGGCCGGTGAAGAGGATCGCGAACCAGGCCCCGATCACGGCGAAGAAGACGCCGATGCCGAGGAAGAAGAGCACGACGTAGTGGGGGATTGCCAGGAACCACTTGACCAGCGGCATCCCACGCTGCAGGCCCTGGGTCGACGGCTGCGGGTACTCGAGCCTGACCGCCTGCTGCTCGTCGGTCGAGGGGTAGCTGTCGTCCATCAGCGCGAAGTAGATCCCGATCCGGTTGAGGAAGCGCATCAGCTCCAGGTTCCAGTCCAGCCACCAGCCCGGGTATTTCTTGCGGAAGAGCAGCATCAGAACCAGCGGCACGAAGACGAGGCTGCCCATCGAGATCCCGGCTTCGTAGCCGTTGCTGGCCAGCTCCGAGCCCGGCAGCAGGCCGGCGATGATCAGGATCGGGATCACCGTGAAGATGCGGAAGAACGTGGTGAGCCGGTTGAGCTCTCGCTCCGGGTACTCGACCGAGAAGGTGACCGGGTAGCCGCTCGGCGGCGGCGTGGTCGCCGACGGTGGCGGCGGCGACGGTGGTGGCGTGCTGCTCATCTCCATGCTGACTCCCCTTTCGCGCGAATTGTGACGATGACCCGGTCAGGCTAAGCGCTGCATGGGACGCCTTCTCGTCCTCGTTCCAGCTGCCCTCACTCCGCCGCCGGGACGCCGCCGGCGACGACGTTGACGAAGTTCTCCAGGTGGCGGGTGGTCCAGCACTCGAAGGCGCCGTCGCAGTGGCGCTCGTAGGCGGCCATCACCGAGTCGCCGTAGTTCCAGTAGAGGCGCGGCTCGGGGTTGAGCCAGAAGAGGCGGCCGGCGCGTTCGGCGACCTGGGCGAAGACCTCGGCGTGGGGCTCGCGGCCGTTGGTGCGGGCGTCGCCGAGCACGATCACGGTCGAGCGCGGGTCGAGCTCGTCGGAGATCTCGCCGAGGAACTCGAGCCAGACGCGGCCGTAGTCGGTGTAGCCGGAGACGTCGGCGACGCCGCCCTCGCTGGAGATGCGGCGGGCGATCTCGCGGAAGTCGCGCTCGTGCTCGAAGACCTCGGTCACCTCGCTGATCCGCTCGATGAAGACGAAGCTGCGCAGTTTGCGGAACGAGTCGTGCAGGGCGTGCAGGACGGAGAGGAAGAAGACGCTGGCCGAGGTGACGCTGGTCGAGACGTCGCAGAGCACGTAAATCTCCGGCCGCCGCGGCCGCTTCGGCCGGTAGCGCAGATGCATCGGCACGCCTCCGGTCTCCAGCGAGGCACGCATCGTGCGGCGCACGTCGACCGCCTGCGCCTGCTTGCGGCCGCGCTGCTCGTGGCCGAGCGTCGCCAGCCGCCGCTTCATCTGCGAGACGGCCCTGTGGACGGCCGCCAGATCCTGGGTGGGGCTGGTCGGCAGCGCCCGGTCGAGCTCGGCCAGCGGCCGCGAGGGGGGAAGCGTTTCGGTGCGCTCGATCAGGTCGCGTTCGAGCTCACGCCGCAGGTGGCGCTCGAAGCGGTTGAGCTGCTCGCGCTCGATCGGTGGCCGCTCGGCGGCGCCGTCGGTCGCCGCTCCCTGCGGCTGCGTCCCGGCGGAGAGCTCGAGCGTGCGGCGGATCCGCTGCACGTCGACGCCGACCACACCCGAGCCCTCGCCCTCGCGGCCGAAGGCGGCGATCGCCAGCCGCGCCAGGTCGCGCATCGCGCCGTCGTCACCGGCGACGATCGCCTCCCGGATCTGCTCGCGCAGCTCGTCGATGTCAAGCCGGTCGGCCCCCTCCTGGCGCTCGCCCTGCTCGGAGACCTCGCGCTCGATCGCCTCCGCCTCGGCGGCGCGGAAGAACCAGCGCTCGAAGAGCAGCTCGAACAGGCGGCGATCCTCCTGGGACTTGGCGATCGTCGCCGCCAGCGCCTCGCGGAAGTCATCGCGCGACTCCCAGGGGACCTGCTCGAGCGCCGCGAAGGCGTCGAGGATCTCCGAGGTGCCGACCGCGACGCCCTCGCCGCGCAGCTCCTCGCAGAAGCCGAGTAGCTTCGCCGCAAGCCCGGGCGGGCCGGTCTCAGCCCTGAGGCCGTACGGACTCGGCAAGCTTCATCCCCACCCGTTCGGCGACGAGGTCGATGTCGGTGCGGTGCTTGACGATGATCGACATCGACTGTTCGAAGGTGCCGCGGTCGATGTCCTCGGCGCCCATCAGCAGCAGCGTCCGCGCCCAGTCGATCGTCTCCGCGATCGAGGGTGGCTTCTTCAGGTCCAGGGCGCGCACCATCCGCACCACCTCGACCAGGCGCCGGGTCAGAGTCTCCGGCAGGTCGGGCGCGTGCAGGTGGACGATCTCCATCTCGCGCTCCAGCTCCGGGTAGTCGAGCCAGAGGTAGAGGCAGCGCCGCTTCAGCGCCTCGGTCAGCTCGCGCGAGTTGTTCGAGGTGAGTACCACGATCGGCATCGAGCTGGCCGAGACCTGACCCAGCTCGGGGATCGTGATCTGGAAGTCGGAGAGCAGCTCGAGCAGCATCGCCTCGAACTCCTGGTCGGTCTTGTCGATCTCGTCGATCAGCAGGACGACCGGCTCGGCGCTGGCGATCGCCTGCATCAGCGGGCGCTCGAGCAGGAACTCCTCGCTGAAGATGTCTCCATGCACGTCCTCCCAGCCGTCCTCGCCGCCGGCCTGGATCCGCAGCAGCTGCTTGCGGTAGTTCCACTCGTACAGCGCCTTGGCCTCGTCGAGGCCCTCGTAGCACTGCAGGCGGATCAGCTCGCGGCCGCTGGCGCGCGAGAGCGCCTTGGCCAGCTCGGTCTTGCCGACCCCTGCCGGGCCCTCGACCAGGATCGGCTTGCCCAGCCGCTGGGCGAGGAAGGAGACCAGCGCCGCCGACTCGTCGGCGAGGTAGCTTGCGTCGGCGAGCGCCTGCTTGGTCTCGGCCACCGAGGAGGGAGTCTGCGCGTCGGGCATCCCGGCGATGATAATCCGCCGCAGTGCCCGACCTCGCCCTCTCCCTCGCCGCGCTGCTCCCGCACAGCGCCGGCCCCTATATCGCCCTGGTGCTGATCGGCTTTGCGGTCGGCATCCTCGGCCACCTCAGCGGCCTGCGCTGGCTGGTTGCCTCGGGCATCGTCCTGATCTTCCTCGGCGCCTTCCTCTTTCCGCTCGCGCTCAACCTGACCGAGTCGACCCCCCCGCAGCTGAAAAACCGCTGAGGACCGTCGCTAGCCTTACGATTCACAGCCCGGTGGCGCCCTTTTCCCGGATAGCGGCAAAAAGGCGCCACGTCCCCACACAAAGGAGACTCGCCGCCTTGAGCCGTCACCGCTTTCTTCCCGCCCTCGCAGCACTCGCCGCCCTGTTTGCGACGAGCCTGGCCCTGGCCGCCTGCGGCGGTGGCGACGACAAGGGCGGCGAGAGCCCGCAGGCCGTGCTCGACGAAGCGACACTCCAGGGGATCGAGAGCGGCAACATCGACCTCAGCCTCGGCCTCAAGGCGTCCGGCTCCGAAGGCGGCAAGATCGACATCAGCCTCTCCGGCCCCTTCCAGGCCGAAGGCCAGGGCAGCCTGCCGCAGCTCGAAATGGAGGCGACGGCAAAGGGCGATTACAACGGCGAGAACGTCGACTTCGACGGCGGGATCGTGCTGCTTCCCAACAGCGCCTACGTCAACTACCAAGGGGTCGAGTACGAAGTCGACCCGACCACCTTCAGCTTCGTCGAACAGACGCTGAAACAGGCGCAGCGCGAAGGCGGGGCCGAAACCGGCGCGTCCGGTGCGGCGGCCTGCCAGGAAGAATTCGGCAAGCTCGACATCGCCGGGTTCTTCGTGGACGGCGCCAACGAAGGCAGCGCCGACGTCGACGGCACGAGCACGACCAAGGTCAGCGGCGACCTCGATGTCTCGGGCGCGATCGACTCCGTGCTCGAAGTGGTCGAAAGCCAGGCCTGCCGCGCTCAGCTCGCGGCCGCCGGCCCGCTCCCCACCGAAGGCGAAATCGAAAGCGCCAAGGAGGAAGTCGACAGCTCGATCAAGAGCGCGAGCGCCGACGTCTACGTCGGCGACGACAACATCGTCCGCCGGCTCTCGCTGCGGCTGACGGTCGAACCGCAGCAGGGCGGCAGCGGCCCGAAGAGGATCGACGCCGAAATCGACCTGAAGCTGAGCGGGGTCAACGAGGAGCAGACGATTTCCGCACCCGGAGAGGCCAAGCCGCTGAGCGAGCTCTTCGTCAAGCTCGGCGTCAACCCGATCGAACTGCTCGGCCTGCTGCAGGGCGAAGGCGGCGACGAAGGGCTGGGCGAACTGTTCGAAGGGCTCGGCGTACCGGGCGTGCCCGGCAGCAAGGGCTGAGAGCGGGGAGCGCCGCCGCGTGAGCTTCCTGCTGCTGTTCGTCAGCTTCGCCGTCATCCTCGCCGGGGCGCTGCTCTTCACCAACGCGGTCGAGTGGATCGGCCACAAGCTGGAGCTGGGCGAAGGCGCGGTCGGCAGCATCCTCGCCGCGGTCGGAACGGCGATGCCGGAGACGCTGATCGCGATCGTTGCCCTGATCGGGGCCAAGAAGGGCTCCGACCAGGTGGCGATCGGGGCGATCGTCGGCGCCCCCTTCCTGCTCGGCACCCTGGCGATGGGCCTGGTCGGGCTCTTCGCCTATCTCTACCGCGACCGCCGGGCGCAGGGATTGAGGCTCAACGCGCACGGGCCCACGCTGGAGCGCGACCTGCTCGCCTTCCTCTGCTTCTTCGCTCTCTCGCTGGCGCTGGCATGGGGGGCGCCGGAGTCGATCCGCTATCCGGTCGGCGTGCTCGCCCTGCTCGCCTACCCGGTCTACATCTGGCGCACTCTGCTCCACGGTGGCGAGGTGCAGGCGCACGGCAGCCTCGACCCGCTGGTCTTCGAGCGGCGACCCGAAAACCGCGGCAATCCGGCGCTGGTCTTCTGCGTGATCCAGCTGCTCGTCGGCCTCGGCGCGATGATCGGCGGCGCCCACCTCTTCGTCGAGGAGCTGCTGCACATCGCCGAGAGCCTCGGTATCGAGGCTGTCGTGCTGGCGCTGATCCTCGCGCCGCTGGCGACCGAGCTGCCGGAGAAGGTCAACAGCTTCTTCTGGGTGCGCGAGGGCAAGGACGCGCTCGCGCTCGGCAACATCACCGGTGCGATGGTCTTTCAGTCGACCATCCCCTTCGGCATCGGCCTGCTCTTCACCGACTGGGAGCTGAGCGGCAACGCGGCGCTCTCGATCGTTCTCGGGCTCGCCGGCGGCTTCCTCGCCTACGAGATGCTGCACCGCCGCGACCGCTTCGCCCTCCCCGCGGTGCTCGCCTGGTTCGCCCTCTACAGCGCCTTCATCGTCGTCGTCGCCGTCGGCGCCTGAGCCGGCCCTGCTCCGCCCGCGCGGCCGCTAGCCTCAACTCATGGATGCCGCCGCGACCCTCTTCGATGCTGACGCGGCCGCATTCACCGGCACGGTTGAGGTGCTCGGGGTCATCTTCAGCGCCGAGGACGACGGCTACGCGGTGCTCGAGGTGCAGGAGGCCGAGTCGGGCGAGGAGTTCGCGCTGGTCGGCCCCGTCGCCCATCTGAGCGCCGGCGACCGGGCCGAAGTCAGCGGCGACTGGCAGGAGCACGCGCGCTACGGCCGCCAGCTCAAGGCGCGCGGGGCGCTGCCGCTCGACCCCGCCGATCGGGCCGGGCAGATCGCCTACCTGACCACGCTCCGCCACATCGGCCCGGCCCGCGCCGAGCGCCTCGTCGACGAGCACGGCGAGACGGTGCTGGGTGCGATCGCGGCCGACCCGGCCGGGGTCTTCGCCGGCCTGCGAGGTGTCAGCGCCGACCAGGCCGCGGCGGCGGCCGAGTCCTGGCACGCCTCGCGCGCGATCCGCGACCTGCACGTGCAGCTTGCCCCGCACGGCCTCGCCCACCTCGCGGCGCCGATCCACGCCCGCTTCGGAGAGAAGGCACTGACCGTCCTGCACGAGGACCCCTACCGGCTGACCGAGGTCGCCGGCGTCGGCTTTGCCCGCGCCGACAAGATCGCCCTCGCGGCCGACGTTCCGCCGGAGTCCGACCGCCGTGCCCAGGCGGCGGCGCTCTTTGCCCTGATCGAGGCCGAGCAGCAGGGCAACACCTACCTGCCTGTCGAGGAGCTGAACGGGCGCACGGCGAAGCTGATCGGCCTGCGCCCGGACCCCGAGGTGCCGGCGCGGGCGCGTGGGCTGGCCGTGGACGAGGGGCGCGCCTACCGCGAGCCGACGCTGGTGAGCGAGGTCGCGGTTGCGAAGACGCTCGCCGCCCGGGCGGCCGCCGCGCCGCATCTCGACCACGACCCGGGGGAGGCGCCGCCCGACGACGGCGGGGCCGACGAGACCCGCCGCCTCACCGAGGAGCAGTGGGCCGCCGTGCGGGGCGCGTTCGCGGCGCGGATCTCGGTGCTGACCGGTGGCCCCGGCGTCGGCAAGACCGCCTGCACGCAGGCAATCGTCGCCGAGGCGCAGCGCGCCGGAGTGCGGATCGCGCTCTGCGCGCCGACCGGGCGGGCCGCGCGCCGGCTGGAGGAGGCGACCGGGCACGAGGCGATGACGATCCACCGGCTGCTCGAGTGGATGCCCGGGCGCGAGCCGGTTCACCGGCCCGGCCATCCGCTGCCGGCCGAGCTGGCGGTCGTCGACGAGGCCTCGATGCTGAACCTGCGCCTGATCGAGGTGCTGCTGGGGGGTCTCGCCGAGACGACCCACGTCGTCTTCGTCGGCGACGCCGACCAGTTGCCGCCGATCGGCGCCGGTAAGCCGTTCGAGGACCTGATCGCCTCCGAGGTCGCGCCCGTCGTGCGCCTGACCCAGATCTTCCGCCAGGCGGCGCGATCGATGATCACCACCGCCGCTCACGAGATCAACCAGGGCCGTGCGCCGCACCTGCAGCCGGCCGGCGACCAGGACCATGACTTCTTCTTCATCGACCGGGCGAGCCCCGAGCGAGCGCTGGAGACCGTGGTCGAGGTGGTCGCCGAGCGCGCCCCATCGAGCTTCGGGGTCGACCCGGTCCGCGAGGTGCAGGTGCTGGCGCCGATGTACAAGGGGGCGGTCGGGATCGACGCGCTCAACGAGCGCCTACAGGCGCAGCTCAATCCCGACGGCCCGCCGGCGGTGAGCGAGCGGTTCCGCCTCGGCGATCGCCTGATCCAGACCCGCAACTCACACGAGCTGGGCCTGATGAACGGCTCGATCGTCTTCCTGCGCGAGGACGACCCCGCGGCCGAGGAGATCGTCGTCGACACCGACGACGGCGGCTCGCTGACGATCCCCTACGGTGAGACCGCGACGCTGCGGCTCGCCTACGCGATCTCGGTGCACAAGGCCCAGGGATGTGAGGTCCCGGTCGTAGTCGGCGTCTGCCATCGCTCGCACGCCCGCATGCTGACCCGCCCCCTGCTCTACACGGCTATCACCCGCGCCCGCGCCAACTGCGTGCTGATCGGCGACCCGGCCGCGCTGGAGATGGCGATCCGCCGCGACGACAGCGGCGCCCGCCACTCGGCCCTCGCCGAGCGCCTGCGCGGCGCCGAACCCTGATCGCAGCATTTTCGGTCCCCTGGCACCACAATGCTGCGATGAACGTCGAGTCACCCCGGCCGTCGCTCGCGGCGGTTGCGATCACTCTCGGAGGGATCGCGCTGCTCGCCGCGATGGTGCTGGCGATCCCGGAGCTGCGCGACGCCTTCGAGGCGGCGGTGCGGGGCGACACCGATGAGGTGCGCAGCAGGATCGAGGACCTCGGCGTCGCCGGCCCACTGCTGATCCTCGCCCTTGCGCTGATCCACGCGGTCGTTTTCTATCCGGCGGAGATCGTCAACGCCGCGGCCGGCTTCGCCTATGGCTTCTGGGCGGCGCTGGCGCTGATGATGACCGGCTGGCTGCTCTCGGGCCTGCTCTGCTTCGCCGTCGGCCGCTCGGTCGCCCGTCCGCTGCTCGACCGCTGGTTCGGCAGCGAGCGCTTCGAGCGCACCGAGGCGGCGATCGAGCGCGGTGGCGTCACCCTGCTGCTAGCGGTGCGCCTCCTGCCGGTCGTCCCCTTCAGCCTCGTCTCCTACGCCGCCGGCGCCGCCCGGGTGCCGCTCTGGCGCTTCGTCTGGACGACGACACTGGGCTACCTGCCCCTGACCGCGCTCTTCGTCTACTTCGGCACCCGCCTGGAGGGCCTCGGCCTCACCGACCCGATCGTCCTCGGCGCCGCCGCCGGCCTGCTCGCCCTGCTCCTCGTCGGCCACCGGATCATGCGCCGCGGTGGCGGCGAAAAGCGCGATGTCGCAGAAACGGGCGATTGATGTTGCAGAAGATTTAGAAACCGCGCGCCATTGGTATGATCGGAGCGTTCATACTTCGAGTATGTCTCAAGCCCAAACCGTGCCGCGAAAAACCATTCACCTGTCCGGCGATGCCGAGAAGCTCGTGCGCGAGCACGCCCGCGAGGGCGAGTCGTTCTCGGCGACGATCGTGCGCCTGGTCGAACTCGGGGCGCGTGAGGACGAGCGCTACGTGCCGCTCGACTACTTCGGGGCAGGGGAAGGCCCGGGCGACCTGGGAATCAACAATGAGAAATATCTCGGCCTCAAGCCGTGGGGCCCGGGCGAGGGGCCGGCCGATGGCGACCCTGATTGACACTGGGCCGTTGGTCTCGGCGATCGACAGGAGAGATCCGGCCTACGAGATGGCTGTCACGGTGCTGGGTCGGTTGGGGCGCGAAGCCGTCGTGCCGTCGCCGGTGGTCGTCGAGGTCGATCATCTGGCCCGCAAGCGGGTCGGCGCCCAGGCCGCCCGCAGGTTCTTGAGCAATATCGCGGGTGGCAGCCACCGGGTGGAATACATGACGGCGGGCCTGATGCGGCGCGCGGTGGAGCTTGACGGCGCCTATGCCGACCTCAACCTCGGCATCGTCGACGGTTGCGTGATGGCGATCGCCGAGCGCCACGACATGCCGATCTTCACCTTCGACTTCACAGATTTCCGCGCCACCGAGTCGGCCTCCGGCCCGTGGCGCCTGGCGATCGAGGAGGACGTCTTCCAGCGTGAGATACGTCGCTAGCCGGATCCGCGGGCGCCGCGGATGGGCTTGCCGCGCTTGGCCCGGAAGCGGTAGACCGCAGGCGTCGGGTCGACGTTGCCGGCCGCGTCGCGCGCCCTGACCCGCAGCACGTGCGGCCCGCGCAGGAAGAACCGCACGAACCGCGCCCCGCACTTGCGGTAGCGCTTGCGGTCGAACTGGCAGAGGAATTCCACGCCCGGCTCGTTGGAGCGGAAGAGGAACACAGCCCGCGCCCGCCGGCGCACAGTGCGCACGAGCCTGGGCGGCTTGCGCCGGAAGAAGGTGGAGGGGGCCGAGCTGTCGGTGGACCCGCGGGGTTCGATCTCCTCCGTCGTCGCGGCGGGCTCCCCACTCGCAGGAGGCGTCCCCTCGAGTTCGTCCGTGGTGATTTCCCCTCCGCCAATTTTCACCATTGGCTGCGGTACCGGCGGCCCGCAGGGCGATGGCGGGGCGCCGGATTCACCCGAGCGCAGCAGGGCGATCGCAGCTACGGCGTCGACCAGCCCCGCGCCGACTGCGCAGGGGTTCGAGCTGCCGATGGGCGTTGCGCTCTGGCGCAAGGCGTCTCGGATTTCTTCGGGGCTGGCGGATTCTTCGTCGTCGAGCATCAGTGCGGCTACCGCGGCCGCGTGCGGAGCCGCGGCAGACGTCCCGCAGAAGCGGAAGAGTTTGGGTACGCCCGTGGGCACAAAGAAGCTGGTCCTGCCGCAGTCAGTTGCCGTTATGTCCGGTTTGGAAAGCACCTGCGGTGTTCCAAGTGGTTCGGCTGCACCGGATCCAACCGAGCCAAAGTAATGCGTGACCGGACCGCGCGAAGAGAAGAACTCGGGTGTCGTAGACGCGTTGTAGCGAATCGCCGCCGTGCTAATTGCGTCCTCGGCGCCGTTGTGGCCGAAGATCGTCGGGCCGACGACATCGCCGCCAAGCGAGGACTCGTACTCGGTCGAGGTGACGCCGCCGCCGTTCTGCATGAGCGCGAACTTGAGGCGCGGATCGCTGCCGCTGTAGCGGTTGATCACCAACTGCACGTCTGCTGCGCTGCTTTCGCTCGGGTTTTCCCAGGCGAGGAACTCGAAGGGCCGTTTGTCGAACACGTTGTCCGCGATGCTGACGCTCAGCGGCGCTCCTTCGCTGTCGAAGAGAAAGGCATCGATGTCGGTACCCACTCCGTCCCAGGCTTCGGCCCACTGCAGGTCCACGAGCAGGGTTGCGTCTGGCGAGACCCTGATCCGGAACGAGCGATCGACTCCGGAGCTTGGGTCGAAGTCCATGCAGTGATCCGCGTTTAGGCCCCCGAACGAGTCCGAGATCGCTATCAGGCTGCTCGGGCAGCCCGACGAGTCGCGGAACTGCTCCGCTTCCCATGAAGCGATGTCGTGGCCGCCGGGCCGGAGGTTGTTGTTGCCTGCGGACGAGAAGTAGTTGGAGCCGCCGGCCACCACATTGCTGATGGCGACCCCCACGGGCCCTTCCTGGAAGAAGGGCTCTTCGAAGTAGGCGACATCGTCGACGACCGCGTCGGCACCCGCGGCCGCCAAGGCTTCGATGTTGTCAGCGAACGACGTGAGTCCGCTGAAGGCGGTTGCAAAAGAGAGTTCTGCCCCCGGGGCGAGGTCATGGATGATCTGGGCCATCCCACGTCCCTCATCGGCGCCTTCGGCTTCGGAGTCATCGAGAATGTCCACTGCAGCTTCGTGACCACATGGATTGCCGGGGCCTGGTAAGTCGCCGCTTGCGACGTCTGCGGAGGCATCGGTAGCGGCTTCGCCGTCTCGATTGAAGGAGTCGGAGAGGACTCCGACTTTGATGCCAGTGCCGTCGACTTCAAACTCTTCGCGGGCTAGGGAGGCGCGCAGCTGTTCGTCGCCCTCCGAGGTAGCGGCGCCGCAAGCGGGCGCTGCCGCTGCTGTACCCGGGCTGGGATCACCCAAGCTAGCGGCGAGTGGCGTGAGTACCTCGGAGGCGCTCTTGACGCGCGAAACTGCGGAGAGGCGCGGCAGCTCGCCGGGCTTCGCCGCAACGGTAACCGTCTGGTAGCGGGGGCTGACGTCGACGACCTGGGCTGCGGTGGCGCGCAGATCGTCAACTCCTGCAGCCGCGCCATGGTCGAAGCGGACTTCGACGAGCACGCGATTGCCGTCGCGGAGCAAGCTGCCCGGACCAGTTGCGGCGAGGCCCAGCTCTTCAGCCTGCTTCGCCTGCGAGGAAGAGCGCACGGCGGGTTTGGCCAGCTCCGCCAGCCGCGGCGAAAGGTCGCCGTCGCCCGGTTGAGCGGGTGCCGCCGAGACCGGGGCCGGTACCGACGCGAGGGCCAGCAGCAAGGCGACGAACGGCAGTATGCCCGCCGTACGGCGAGGCGATTTCCCTGGCTGCATCACTACCAAGGTATCGGCATGCCTGCTCGGCTTTTCAACCCCCGCCCGGTTGTTCCGGTGTGCCTTTTGTGTCTATAGGGCACAAAAGGCACACCGGAACGGGGCGGCTGGGTGGTTCAGGCGCTTCGGGGTGCCGCGGAAGCAGCCGAGCGTGTAGGGGTACTCGAGGGTCGCGTTGTAGTGGTAGATCCGTCGCCAGCGGCCTTCGTAGAAGACCTTGCTGGTCTTGCCGTGGCAGGCGTCGAGTTCGTCGTTACTGAGCAGCTTGCCGCCGTGGCCGCGCGGGCCGAAGATCGGGTAGCCGTCGAGCGCGTAGCCGACCAGGCCGGAGGCGCGGCGCTTCGATTCGCCCTTGGTCAGGCAGGCGGGGATCGCGTGGTAGTGGTACAGGCCGCTCATCTGCGGGTGGCCGCCGCAGTTGTCCTGGACCTCGTGGGCGACCGCGTCGCGATCGAGCGCGTCGAGGGCGTTGAAGATCGCAACGCCGTTCTCCGCCACCCCGATCGCCCCCATCGGCAGGCAGCTCGGCCGCGAGGCGCGCTTCGGGCTCCGGGGCAGCGAGTAGCGCACGCTCTGCGAGCGGATCGAGTTGGGGTTACGGTCGTAGCTGTAGGCGTCGTCGCTCGCCTTGATCGGGAACTCCCCGGTCGTAACCCTCTTGGGCAGGCCGTTGCCGCTGTAGGTGCGGCGCCGCTTCGTCTTCGACCTGCGCAGCTTGGCGTTGCGCCAGCGCACGCTGCCGTCGACGGTCGCCTTCGCGGTCAGGTCGTAGGTGCCGTCGCTCTTGATCCACGGGCCTTCGACCTGGGCGCCGCCGCCACCGGGCGGCCCGCCTGCCGGCGCGAAGCCACTGCCGCAGGAGTACACGTAGCCGCGCCGCGGGCCGGAGGTCGTCACCCTGCCGTCGCCGATCGGCAGGGCCGTGGGGTCGGTCGTCGCGCTCGAAGTCGCTCCGAGCGTCGCCCCGCCCATGCCGAGCGCGGTGACTGCGGGGACGATCAGGCAGATCGCCAGCGGAATGAAGATATGCGTGCGGCGCAGTCGTGACATCGGTCTCTCCTCGTTGCTTACAGCCGCAGCATCGGGCGCGGGCGTCAGCGCAGGGTCACCGCAATGTAAGGGCTGCGTAAAACGCGAAGGGGCCGTCGACCCTGCTACGGTCCCCCGCGATAGGCCGGAAGATCCGGCAAAAGTCGTGTCTAGCGCTCGCGTCGTTGCTTCACCGCATGTGCCGCGTTCGCAGCACATGAAGTGGAGGCAATTTAATGCCAACTGGAACTGTCAAGTGGTTCAGCGACGACAAGGGCTACGGGTTCATCACGCCCGACGACGGCTCGAAGGACGTCTTCGTGCATCACAGCGCGATCCTGGGTGAGGGCTTCAAGTCCCTGACCGAGGGATCCAAGGTGAGCTACGAGTCCGAAGAAGGTCCCAAGGGCCCGGCCGCCGCGCAGGTGCAGCAGACCGCCTAGCACCGAACCGGATTTCACGCTGTAATGAGGCCCGCAACGTTTGCGGGCCTCTTCTCTACCTGGGGGCTGTTCGGAGATTCAGGGCCGAGCAGGCCAAGGACGCAGGAGCGATTGTGCTTCAGCACATGAGCGACGAGGACGCAGGAATGCGAAGGACATGACTCTCCGAACAGACCTCAGGAACATCGCGATCATCGCCCACGTCGACCACGGCAAGACGACCCTGGTCGACGCGATGCTGTGGCAGAGCGGCACCTTCCGCAAGGGCCAGGACGTCGCCGACCGGGTGATGGACTCGATGGACCTCGAGCGCGAGAAGGGGATCACGATCCTCGCCAAGAACACGACCGTCGCCTACGAGGGGGTCAAGCTCAACATCATCGACACCCCCGGCCACGCCGACTTCGGCGGTGAGGTCGAGCGCGGGCTGACGATGGTCGACGGCGTGCTGCTGCTGGTCGACGCCTCCGAGGGCCCGCTGCCGCAGACCCGCTTCGTCCTGCGCAAGGCGCTGGAGGCGAAGCTGCCGGTGATCCTCGTCGTCAACAAGGTCGACCGCCCGGACGCTCGCATCGCCGAGGTCGTCGACGAGGTCTACGAGCTCTTCCTCGAGCTCGACGCCGACGACGAGCAGGTCGACTTCCCGATCGTCTACACCAACGCCAAAGCCGGCTGGGCGGCCCTGGAGGAAGGGGCGGAGGGCGCCGATCTGAAGCCGCTGATGGAGCTGATGCTAGAGCGCATCCCGGCCCCCGAGCACGACCCCGAGCACCCGTTCCAGGCGCTGGTCACCAACCTCGACGCCGACCCCTACGTCGGCCGCCTGGCGCTCTGCCGGGTGCGTCACGGCACCGTCCGCAACGGGCAGCGGATCGCCTGGTGTCGCGCCGACGGCAGTATCGAGGCAGCGACACTCTCCGAGCTCTACGTGACCGAGGGACTGGAGCGGGTCGCCGCCGCCGAGGCGGGGCCGGGTGAGATCATCGCTGTCGCCGGCCTGCCCGAGGTGACGATCGGCGAGACTCTGGCCGACCCGGCCGACCCGCAGCCGCTGCCGGTGATCGCCGTCGACGAGCCCTCGCTCTCGATCGTGTTCGGGATCAACACCTCGCCGCTGGCCGGCACCGAGGGCAGCAGGCTGACCGCGCGCCAGGTTCGCGACCGTCTCGACGCCGAGCTGGTCGGCAACGTCTCGATCCGCGTCAGCGACACCGAGCGACCCGACGCCTGGGAGGTGCAGGGACGCGGCGAGCTGCAGCTCGTCGTCCTGCTCGAGATGATGCGGCGCGAGGGCTTCGAGCTGACCGCCGGACAGCCGCGGGTGATCACCCGCGAGATCGACGGCAAGACGCACGAGCCGGTCGAACGGCTGGCGATCGACGCGCCCGAGGGGCACGTTGGGGCGATCACGCAGCTGCTCGCCGGCCGCAAGGGCCGGCTCGACCACATGGTCAATCACTCGACCGGTTGGGTGCGGATGGACTACCTCGTCCCCGCCCGCGGCCTGATCGGCCTGCGCACCGAGTTCCTCACCGAGACCCGCGGCGCGGGGCTTATGCACCATGTCTTCGACCGCTGGGAGCCCTGGGCGGGCGAGCTGCGCACCCGCCCGACCGGCTCGCTGGTCGCCGACCGGCGCGGCGCCAGCGCCAGCTACGCGCTGATGAACCTGCAGGACCGCGGCACGCTTTTCATCGGTCCCGGCGAGGAGGTCTACGAAGGGATGATCGTCGGCGAGAACGCCCGCTCCGACGACCTCGACGTCAACGCGATCAAGGAGAAGCACCAGACCAACGTGCGGGCCGCCAGCGCCGACGTGCTCGTCCGGCTGGAGCCGCCGAAACGGCTCTCGCTGGAAGCGGCGCTGGAGTTCCTGCGCGACGACGAGTGCGTCGAAGTGACGCCCGAGTCGGTCCGCCTGCGCAAGGTCGAGCTCGACAAGAACAGGCGCCAGAAGGCGGCCCGGCAGGCCGCCCGCGCATAGACTCGCCGCGCCTAGCCCGCCGGGGGCGGAGGAGGAGGCGGCGGTGCGCTCGCCGCAGGGTGGCGGCGTCGTCGGAGTGGCCGGAGTGGGAGGCGCCGCCGCCGAGGTTGAAGAAGAGGACGGCTGGCGGTGATCGCGTAGACCGGCGCGGTCAGCACGTTGGAGATGATCGAGGCGACGATCGAGGCGCCGTCGCCGATCGGCGTGGCGATGATGCCGAGCACGATGCTGACGCCGACCAGGATCAGGAAGACGACCACGATGACGCCGAGCACCTGCCAGCCGTTGCCCTTGACCAGCTCGCGGCTGCGCCCGAAGGCGCCGATCGCGCCGGTGTCCTCGACCACGATCGAGGGCGCGCCGACCGCCCAGATCGTGACCAGGAAGAGGCCGGGAATGATGAAGAGGAAGAAGCCGATCCCGGCGGCGATGCCGAAGAGGATGCCGAAGCCGATCAGCGGCATGATGTAAGGCGAGGCGGCGGAGAAGAGGTCGCCGACGGTGCTGTCGCGGCGACCGTCGCGCACGTCGCTGACAAGCTCGACCACAAAGCCGGTGTAGAGCGCGTAACCGACCAGCTGGACGATCGCGCCGAGCAGGATCAGGATCACGCCGCCGCTCTGCAGCAGGCCGGCGATCAGCCCGACGATGACGAAGACGGCGAGCGCGCTGCCGATCAGGGCACCGAAGTTCTGCCCGTAGACCGAGAAGGTCTCGCTGATCACGTCGCCGACGGCGATGCGCTTCGGCGTCGGGGCGGGGCTGTGCGCCTCCATCGCCGCCTGGACGCCTATAATGCCGCGATGGAGCGTGAGTCAAGTGCGTACTAGACAGTCGCCGCGGCCTGCTCGGACTGGCTGTCTTCGGCCGCTTTGCTTCCTTCGCCTTCTGTTCGGCCTCCGGCGTGGTCTCGTCGATGTTGCGCGGCAGCAGCACCTCTTTGGCGATCACCAGGCGCTGGATCTGGCTCGTGCCCTCGTACAGCTGCATGATCTTCGCGTCGCGCATCAGTTTCTCCACCGGGTACTCCTTGATGAAGCCGTAGCCGCCGTAGACCTGGACCGCGTCGACGGTGATCTCCATCGCCGAGTCGGCGGCGAAGCGCTTGGCCTCCGAGGAGACGAGCGTGTTGCGTTTGCCCTGGTCGAGCAGCACGGCCGAGTTCCAGACCAGCAGCCGGCCCGCGTCGACCTTGGTCGCCATGTCGGCGATCATGAACTGGATCGCCTGGTGCATCGCGATCGGCACGCCGAACTGAACCCTTTCCTTCGAGTACTCGGCCGCGTACTCGAACGCCGCGCGGCCGATGCCGACGGCCATCGCCGAGACGCCGGGACGGGTGCGGTCGAGCGTCATCATCGCCAGCTTGAAGCCGTGGTTTTCCTCGCCGATCAGGTTCCCGGCCGGGATCTCGACTTCGTCGAAGGAGATGGTCGCGGTGTTGGACGCCCGCTGGCCCATCTTGTCCTCCTTCTTGTCGACGGTGACCCCGGGCAGGTCGGCGTCGACGACGAAGGCGCTGATCCCGCGGTGGCCGGCGTCGGGGTCGGTCTTCGCGTAGACCGTGAAGTAGTCGGCGTAGGAGCCGTTGGTGATGAAGCACTTGGAGCCGCTGATGACGTACTTGTCGCCCTTCTTCACCGCGCGGGTCTTCATCCCGGAGACGTCGGAGCCGGCGTCGGGCTCGGTCAGGCAGAAGGAGGCGAGCTTCTTGTCTTCGGTCAGCATGCCGAGGTACTTCTTCTTCGTCTCCTCGGAGCCGCCGAGCGCGATCGGCGCCGAGGCGAGGCCGTTGGCCATCAGCGAGGTGCCGATGCCCGAGCAGCCCCAGCCCATCTCCTCCTCGATCAGGCAGCCGGAGAGGTAGTCGAGGCCGGGTCCGCCGTAGGCCTCGGGGATGTGGGTGTTCATCAACCCGACCTCCCAGGCCTTGTCGATGATGTCCTGCGGCCAGGTGCCGTCCTTGTCGTACTCCCAGGCGACCTTGCGGATCTCTTTCTCCGCGAAGTTGTGTGCCAGCTCGCGCAGGTCTTTCTGCTCGTCGGTCAGGGTGAAGTCAACCACTGCTGCGTGCTCCTTTATCTCGGTGGGAGTGGGCCGATTGACTGGTCAGTCAACCAGCTAAGAGGGTAGCGATCAGACGGCTAAGGTGGTAGCATGCTGGGGATGTGGCGCTGCTCGACATCCAGGCGGGCTTCGTGCTGACGCTGATCACCCTGATCGCGCTGCCGATCGCGCTCGTCGCCTTCGCCCGCACCGGGCCGCTCTGGCAGAGCGTCGGCAAGGGGCCGTTTGCGATCGAGCAGGAGATCCCGCCGCCGAGCGCCGTCTCGCGGCCCGACCCGCCGGTCGACCGCCGCCTGCAGGAGACCGAGGCGCGGCAGATGATCGAGGCGAAGTCCTACCGCCGCCGGCAGCGCGGCGAGGCGCCGCTCGACGTCGAGGCCGAGCTCGCGGCGCTGCTCGCCTCGCCCGGCGCCGCCGGCCCCGCGGATCGACGAGAAGCTGCGAGTCGAGGTGCGCCAGCTGGTCGTCGCGCGCAACGAACGGCGCATGCGCCGCGGCGAGGCGCCGCTCGACGTCGAGGCCGAGATCGACCGGCAGCTCGCGGATTTGTAGGATCGGGGGTCGATGGCCGCCAAGCCGGAGAACCTGTACGAGGTCGAGGAGCTGCTCAACCAGCCCGGGACCTACTTCAACCCGCAGACCGAGGTGCTCGTCGTCGTCGACGACTCGACCTCGCTCGACCAGGAGGTCTTCAACCTCGAGGACTACGAGGGCTCCGAATGGGTGCGGATCTCCGACGACGTACCGGTCGACGAGGACCGCCGCGACCGCGCGCTGGAGAGCTTCCAGACCCACTACCACCCCGGCTCGACCGGCTCGGTCTCCGCGACCGCGCTCGAACAGGGCGACGAGGAGCTCGACGAGGACGAGGACGGCCAGGACCCCGGCCGCGAGGACTGAGCGCAGCCTCTAGGCCTTCTCGAGCTGCTCGATGCCGCTGGCGCGCTGGCCGCCGGCGGCCAGCATCAGCTTGAAGTCGTGCGGGCTGGAGGCGTAGTCGAGGGCGACCTGCTCTGCCACCTTGCCTTCCATCACGTAGCCGAGCAGCGACTGGTCGAAGGTGCGCATGCCGTAGTACTCGCCCTCGCCGATCACCTCGGTGATCTTGCCGGTTTCGTCGGGGTTGAGGATCAGGTCCTGGACGCGGCCGGTGACGACGAGCACCTCGGAGGCGGGGACGCGGCCGGCGCCGCTGACGTCGGGGACGAGCCGCTGGGCGATCGCGCCCCGCAGCGTCGAGGCGAGCATCACCCGCGCCTGGTGCTGCAGGTGGGGCGGGAAGAAGTCGATGATCCGGTTGATCGTCTCGGTCGCGTCGAGCGTGTGCACCGTCGAGAGCACGAGGTGGCCGGTCTCGGCGGCCGAGAGCGCCGTGCGCACGGTCTCCTCGTCGCGCATCTCGCCGATCAGGATCACGTCGGGGTCCTGGCGCAGGACGCGCCGCATCGCGCGGGCGAAGCTCTGGGTGTCCGAGCCGACCTCGCGCTGGTTGACGATCGAGCCTTTGTCTTCGTGCAGGTACTCGATCGGGTCCTCGAGCGTGACGATGTGGTGGCTGCGGGTGCGGTTGATGTGGTCGATCATCGCCGCCAGCGTCGTGCTCTTGCCCGAGCCGGTCGTGCCGGTGACGAGGATGATCCCGCGCTGCTCCTCGGCCAGGTTGGTGACCACCTGCGGCAGTCCGAGGTCCTCGACCGAGCGGATCTCGAAGGGGATCGCGCGGCAGACGATCGAGGTCGAGCCGCGCTGTTTGAAGACGTTGACGCGGTAGCGCGAGACGCCGGGCAGCGCGTAGGAGAAGTCGGCCTCGCCCTCCTGCTCGAATTCGGTCAGCGAGCGGACCTCGGCGATGTCGTGGAAGGCCTTTTCGGTTTCCTCGCCCGTCAGCGGCTCGAACCCTCAAGCGGCGCCAGCTCGCCGTGCAGGCGGATCGTCGGCGGCGCGGCCACCTTCACGTGCAGGTCGGAGCCGCCTCGCTCGACCAGTGTGCGCAGCGCTGAGTCGATCTCGAACATCGCGGTCTCTATCGGCCGCGACGCCGCGGTTCATTAGCGGGACGGGCGCAGGCCGCTCATAAACGGAGGAATTCCTTGTCTATCGGGCCGAAGTGGCGTAGCTTGCTGGCAATCATGCTGCAGAACCAACCGGAAGGATCGAAATGGCAATGACGCCGCGCGAGCGGTTCGCCCAGAACCTGGTCGAGGCCCGCCGCGCAAGCGGCCTCACCCAGGAAGAGCTGGCGAACCGCTGCGACCTGCACAGGACCGAGATCTCGCTGCTCGAGCGCGCCGGCCGCGAGCCGCGTCTCGGCACGCTGGTCAAGCTCGCCGGGTCTCTCGGCGTCAGCGTCGAAAGCCTCGCCACCGGCGTGCGCTGGGACGAGAAGGCGCAGAAGTTCAAATTCCGCAGGTAGGGCTGCGGCGCCGCCGCCCGGCGACCGGCGGCCTGCCTCAGGTGACTTCGCGCAGTTTCTGCGCTTCGCCCAGCTGCTGGAGCTTTTTCAGGCTCTGGTTCTCGATCTGGCGGATCCGCTCGCGGGTGACGTTGAAGGTGCGGCCGACCTCGTCGAGCGTGCGCGGGTGCTCGCCGCCGAGGCCGTAGCGCAGTTCGAGCACGCGCCGCTCGCGGTAGGAGAGGTTCTCCAGCGCTTCCTTCAGCGCCTCTTTGGTCAGCAGGTCCGCCGCGCGGTCGAAGGGGGACTCGGCCTTCTCGTCGGCGATGAACTGGCCGAACTCCGACTCCTCCTCGTCGCCGACCGGCTTCTCGAGGCTGACCGGGGCCTGCGCGGAGCGCTTGATCGAGTCGACCTCCTCGGGGTCGATCCCGGTCACGTCGGCGATCTCCTCCGGCGTCGGCTCGCGGCCCAGCTCGGTGACCAGCTTGCGCTCGGCGCGGCCGATCTTGTTCAGCTTCTCGACCACGTGGACCGGGATGCGGATCGTGCGCGCCTTGTCGGCCAGGGCGCGGGCGATCGCCTGGCGGATCCACCAGGTCGCGTAGGTCGAGAACTTGAAGCCCTTGCGGTAGTCGAACTTCTCCGCCGCGCGGACCAGGCCCAGCGTGCCCTCCTGGATCAGGTCGAGGAAGGGGAGGCCCTGGTTGCGGTAGTTCTTGGCGATCGAGACGACCAGGCGCAGGTTGGACTCGACCATTTTCTGCTTCGCGTCGAGGTCGCCGCGCTCGATCCGTTTGGCGAGTTCGACCTCCTCCTGGGCGGTCAGCAGGCGGACCTTGCCGATGTCCTTGAGGAACAGCTGCAGGCTGTCCGTCGTCATGTCCGGTTTCAGGTCGATCGCCTGTTGTGCGGCGCCGGCCTTTGCGGCTCGTGTCGGGGGGGAGCGCGTCGGCGGCCGCTTTCTGGGCCGGGTCCATGTCCTCGACGAGCTCGATCCCCTGCTTCTCGATATGGCCGTAGAGGTCCTCGACGTCGGACTCGTCGAGATCGACCTCCGACACCGCCGAGGCGATGTCACCGAAGGTGAGCACGCCCAGCTGCTGACCCCTGTGGATCAGCCCTTTGACCTCCTCGAGCTCCTGTAGCTCTGCAACCAGCATCTATTCTGCACCCGTCTTTCTGCGTCAAAAAAGCGGACCGGAGAGGTGGCCCGCGAAGTAAGAGATGGTGGCCCAGCGCGTCCGCATAAGGCCTCAAACGTCTGTTCGCATGATAGGCGCTTCAGTTTTTGAAGTCAAGGCCGTCACTACCCGTTCTAGTGTCGATTCGCGACGCCCAAATTCCGCCCCTGGCTGCGCGCCTTCTGGCAGCGCGCCTACCGCGAGAACGTCACCGGGCTCTCGGCGATGGTCGCCTACAACCTGATGCTCGCCGTCTTCCCCTTCGCCCTGCTCGTGCTCTTCGTCTTCGGCCAGGTGCTGAAGGTCGGCGGGGTGGAAGCCGGCGTGCTCGACGACCTGCAGCGGCTCTTCCCCAACACCGAGCAGCAGACGCTGACCGACGTGCTGGCGCGGATCGAGGACAACTCGACGACGATCGGGATCGCCGCCTTCGTCGGCTCGCTGTGGATCGGCGCCTCCTTCTGGGGGGCGATGGACACCGCCTTCGGCCGCATCTACCACGTGCCGACCCGCGGCTGGCTGGAGCAGAAGCGCTTCTCCTTCACGATGCTCGCCGTCGTCCTGCTGTTCATCGCCGCCAGCATCGTCCTGCCGACGATCGAGGCGACGCTGGCCTCCAGCACCGACCGGCTGCCGTTCGGCCTCTCCGACATCAAGGCGATCGACACGGCGCTGCTGCTGGCGCTCGCCGTGGCGATCGTCTTCGCGATCTGCTGCGTCATCTACTGGGCGGTGCCGAAAGGGCCACATGCCCTGGCGCGACGTCTGGCCCGGCGCGGCCTTCGTCACCGTCGCCGTCAGCGTCGCCAACTGGGCCTTCCCCTTCTACCTCGCCAACGTCTCCAGCCTCTCGCGCTTCGGCTCGACCCTCGGCTTCGTCCTGATCGCCCTGCTCTGGTTCTACCTGCTGGGCCTGGCGCTGCTGGCCGGCGCGGTGATCAACTCGCTGCGCCACGAGCTGCACGACACGGGCGAGCTGCCCTA